>NZ_JAPDCH010000011.1:0-161104 GCF_027705925.1 Aeromonas sp. Y289-2 | reverse complement strand
AGTTGAGGCAGTTGAGGCAGTTGAGGCAGTTGAGGCAGTTGAGGCAGTTGAGGCAGTTGAGGCAGTTGAGGCAGTTGAGGCAGTTGAGGCAGTATCAGAATGGATTAAAAGAAAAGCCGGGACAAGCCCGGCTTTTTCTTTATCACTCAGCAGCTGCTTCAGCAGCGGCCGGGCGGTCTACCAGCTCAATATAAGCCATAGGGGCGTTGTCGCCTGCACGGAAACCGCATTTCAGAATGCGAGTATAACCGCCGGCGCGCTCCAGGTAGCGCGGGCCCAGTTCATTGAACAGCTTAGCCACGATCGCGTTATCGCGAGTACGGGCAAATGCCAGGCGACGATTAGCAACGCTATCAGTCTTGGCAAGGGTGATCAGCGGTTCAACTACACGACGCAGCTCTTTTGCCTTAGGCAGAGTCGTCTTGATGATCTCATGACGAACCAGGGAGCTGGCCATGTTGCGGAACATTGCCTGACGATGGCTGCTGTTCCGGTTCAGTTGACGACCACTCAAACGATGGCGCATGACCTTATCCTTCTAACTAAATCTGTGAAACCCGTAATCTGGATTACTCGTCAGCGATGCTGGCGGGCGGCCAGTTCTCAAGGCGCATGCCAAGAGACAGACCACGGGAGGCCAACACGTCCTTGATCTCAGTCAGGGACTTCTTACCGAGGTTAGGAGTCTTAAGCAACTCAACTTCGGTACGCTGTACCAGATCACCAATATAGTGGATAGCTTCTGCCTTCAGACAGTTCGCAGAACGAACTGTCAGCTCCAAATCATCGACAGGACGTAGCAGAATCGGATCAAACTCGGGTTTCTCTTCTTTCTTCTCGGGCACGCTGACATCGCGCAGATCCACGAATGCTTCCAGTTGCTCGGCCAAAATAGTGGCAGAACGACGGATGGCTTCTTCAGGATCCAGGGTACCATTGGTCTCCATGTCGATGACCAGCTTGTCCAAGTCGGTACGCTGTTCCACACGTGCTGCCTCAACATTGTAGGCAATACGAACGATGGGGCTGAACGCGGAGTCCAACAGCAGGCGACCAATAGGACGCTCTTCATCATCGTTGTGAACACGAGCAGAAGCAGGCACATAACCACGACCGCGCTGAACTTTCAGGCGCATGCTGATTTCAGCATTGGCACCAGTCAGGTGGCAGATTACGTGCTCCGGGTTTACGATCTCGACTTCATCACCGTGAGTGATATCACCAGCGGTAACGGGGCCTGTTCCAGACTTGGTCAGGGACAGAGTTACCTCGTCCTTGCCTTCCAGCTTCACAGCGATACCTTTCAGGTTGAGCAGGATTTCAAGAATGTCTTCCTGTACACCTTCTTTGCTGCTGTACTCATGCAGTACCCCGTCAATTTCGACTTCAGTAACTGCACAACCGGGCATAGATGACAGCAAAATACGACGCAGGGCGTTGCCCAGCGTGTGACCAAAGCCACGCTCAAGTGGCTCAAGAGTCACTTTCGCATGAGTCGGGCTAACTTGCTCGATGTCAACTAGCCGCGGTTTAAGAAAATCTGTTACAGAACCCAGCATTGTGTCCTCTCTTTAGAAGCTAGCTTTACTTGGAGTAAAGCTCGACGATCAGCTGTTCGTTAATGTCGGCAGACAGGTCGGAACGCTCTGGCAGACGCTTGAAAGCACCTTCCATTTTAGCGGCGTCAACCTCTACCCAAGTCGGCTTCTCACGCTGACCAGCAACTTCCAGGGAAGCTTTGATACGCGCTTGCTTCTTAGCCTTCTCACGAACGCAGATCACGTCCTCAGGGGAAACCTGGAAAGAAGGAATGTTCACAACGCGACCGTTTACCATGATGGCCTTGTGGCTCACCAGCTGACGAGATTCAGCACGGGTAGCGCCGAAGCCCATACGGTAAACAACGTTGTCCAAACGACCTTCCAGCAGCTGCAACAGGTTTTCACCGGTGTTACCCTTTTGACGGGCAGCGTCGCGGTAGTAGTTGCGGAACTGTTTTTCCAATACGCCGTAGATACGACGAACTTTTTGTTTCTCGCGCAGCTGAACACCGTAGTCGGACAGACGCGCTTTACGCGCACCGTGCTGACCAGGGGCGGTGTCAATCTTGCACTTAGAATCAATCGCACGAACACCTGACTTCAGGAAGAGGTCGGTGCCCTCACGACGGCTAAGCTTAAGCTTAGGACCGATATATCTTGCCATCTTCTTTCTCCAACAATCCTAGACCAAGTAGCTACAGCGTTATACGCGGCGCTTCTTGGGAGGACGACAACCGTTGTGCGGGATCGGAGTCACATCAGTAATGTTAGTGATGCGGAAACCAGCCGCGTTCAGGGCGCGGATGGAAGACTCACGACCGGGACCCGGACCTTTGACCATGACTTCCAGGTTCTTGACGCCATATTCTTTGGCCATCTCACCAGCGCGCTCGGCAGCTACCTGAGCAGCGAACGGGGTGGACTTACGAGAACCACGGAAACCGGAACCACCAGAAGTAGCCCAAGACAGAGCATTGCCCTGACGGTCAGTAATGGTCACGATTGTGTTGTTGAAAGATGCATGAACGTGCGCAATACCGTCGCTCACTTGCTTTTTAACGCGCTTGCGAGCACGAGTCGGAGTTTTAGCCATTTTCTACCTTCCCGTTACTTCTTGATAGCCTTGCGCGGACCCTTACGGGTACGAGCGTTGGTCTTGGTACGTTGACCACGAACAGGCAGGCTACGACGGTGACGCAAACCACGGTAGCAACCCAGATCCATCAATCGCTTGATGTTCATGGAAATCTGACGACGCAGGTCACCTTCAACGGTGAATTTACCTACTTGTTCACGCAGACTCTCGATCTGAGCTTCGTCCAGGTCTTTAATTTTCACATTCTCAGCGATACCGGCTGCGGCACAGATGGCCTTGGAGCGGGTACGACCGACGCCATAAATCGCAGTCAAAGCGATGACTGCATGCTTATGGTCAGGAATGTTAATGCCAGCGATACGGGCCACTATTCACTCCTACATATAGTAGATTACGACCACCACAAAGCCCGTGAGCGGATACGTGGCGGTCAACCAATACACAACAAAAGTTGGCTGGCTATATTAGCCAGCACAACTATTTGTTGCAAGTACTAACCGTAAAAAATTAGCCTTGGCGCTGTTTATGCTTTGGCTCGCTGCAAATCACACGCACCACACCGTGACGCTTGATGATTTTGCAGTTACGGCAGATTGCCTTAACGGAAGCACGAACTTTCATTGCTTAACTCCGTAACTACGCCGACCTTTAGCGGCCGTAGCCCTTCAGGTTGGCCTTCCTCAGGACGTCGCCATATTGATGAGACATCATATGGGTTTGTACCTGAGCCATGAAGTCCATGATAACTACCACGATAATCAGCAGCGAAGTGCCACCGAAGTAGAACTGTACGTTCCAGGCAGTCATCAAGAACTGGGGTACCAGACAGATAAAGGTTATATAGAGCGCACCTGCCAATGTCAGGCGAGTCATAACCTTATCGATGTAACGTGCTGTCTGCTCGCCCGGGCGAATCCCCGGGATAAAGGCTCCACTCTTCTTCAGATTATCTGCTGTCTCGCGGGGGTTGAACACCAGCGCGGTATAGAAGAAGCAGAAGAAGATAATGGCTGCTGCATACAGCATCTCGTAAAGCGGTTGACCCGGCTGCAGGACCATAGAGATCTGTTGCAGGATATCAGCTACTTTACCCTCACCCTGACCAAACCAGGAGGTAATGGTCCCCGGGAAGAGGATGATACTGGATGCGAAAATCGCAGGAATCACACCAGCCATATTCACTTTCAACGGCAGGTGTGTGCTTTGCGCGGCAAATACCTGGCGGCCTTGTTGACGCTTGGCATAGTTAACGACGATACGACGCTGACCACGCTCCACGAACACCACAAAGTAAGTCACTGCGAAAACAATCAAGCCCAGCAACAACAACAGCAGGATGTGCAATTCCCCTTGACGTGCCTGTTCGGCCGTAGCGCCAATGGCATGCGGCAGACCAGCAACGATACCTGTGAAAATAATCAACGAGATACCATTACCAATCCCACGCTCGGTTATCTGCTCACCCAACCACATCAAAAACATGGTACCGGTGACCAGACTCACAACCGCTGTGAAATAGAAGCCCAGACCCGGATTAGTCACGAGTCCATGCATCATATTCGGCAGACCGGTTGCAATACCAATGGCCTGGAAAGTTCCCAAAACCAGCGTGCCCCAACGGGTATATTGGCTAATCTTGCGACGGCCGGATTCACCTTCTTTCTTGAGTTCAGCAAGAGCGGGGTGAACCACTGTCAGCAGCTGGATAATGATCGATGCCGAAATGTACGGCATGATCCCCAACGCAAGAATAGAAGCACGCGAGAGTGCACCACCACTGAACATGTTGAACATCTCAATGATGGTGCCCTTCTGTTGCTGGAACAACTCGGCCAGTACGGCGGCGTCAATACCAGGAATCGGCACATAAGAGCCTGCACGGAAAACGATAATCGCCCCGAGAACGAAGAGCAGACGGCTCTTCAGTTCACTCAGACCACCCTGTGCTTTAACATCCAATCCTGGTTTCTTAGCCATTGTACTGATTATTCCTCGATTTTACCGCCAGCGGCCTCGATGGCTGCGCGTGCACCTTTGGTGACGGACAGACCACGAACGGTCACAGCACGGTCAATGTTGCCTGACAGAACAACTTTAGCGAACACGATGTTCTTAGTAACAACACCGGCTTGCTTCAGAGTGCTCAGGTCGACCACATCACCTTCTACCAGGGCGATTTCGTTCAGACGCACTTCGGCAGAAACCAAAGATTTGCGAGAGAAGAAACCGAACTTCGGCAGACGGATTTTCAAAGGCATCTGGCCGCCTTCGAAACCGTTGCGGACTTTACCGCCACCGGAACGAGAGGTTTGGCCTTTAACACCACGACCACCAGTCTTGCCCAGGCCGGAGCCGATACCACGACCACGACGTTGTTTTTCAGGCTTGGAACCAGCGGCCGGAGACAGAGTGTTCAGACGCATGCTTAGCCCTCCACCTTAACCATGTAATAAACCTGGTTGATCATGCCGCGTACGCAAGGAGTATCTTCCAGCTCAACGGTGTGACCAATGCGACGCAGACCCAGACCACGCAGAGTCGCCTTGTGCTTTGGCAGACGGCCGATAGAGCTGCGAGTTTGAGTTACTTTTACAGTGTTAGCCATGTCGCATTACCCCAGAATTTCTTCAACGCGCAGACCACGCTTGGCAGCGATCTGTTCCGGTGATTGACCGTGAACCAGAGCGTCTACAGTAGCGCGAACAACGTTGATTGGGTTGGTGGAACCGTAGGTCTTGGCCAGCACGTTGTGGATACCGGCAACTTCCAGAACAGCACGCATAGCGCCGCCTGCAATGATACCAGTACCTTGGGAGGCCGGCTTCATGAACACGGTGGAGCCAGAGTGAACACCACGCACCGGGTGGTGCAGAGTGCCGTTGTTCAGCTCAACCTTGTTCAGGTTACGCTTAGCCTGTTCCATTGCTTTTTGAATAGCAGCCGGAACTTCACGGGCTTTACCGTAACCGTAACCTACACGGCCGTTACCATCACCCACCACGGTCAACGCGGTGAAGGACATGATACGACCACCTTTAACAGTTTTCGAAACACGGTTTACTGCAATGAGCTTTTCTTGCAGTTCGCCGGCTTGAGATTCGACTTTAGCCATCTTCGACTCCTAGCTTAGAACTGAAGACCAGCGTCACGTGCGGCAGCTGCCAGGGCAGCGATGCGACCGTGATACTTGAAACCGGAACGATCGAAAGATACGTTCTGAACGCCTTTGGCAATAGCACGCTCAGCGATAGCCTTACCTACAGCGGTAGCAGCATCTGCGTTACCGGTGTATTTCAGAGCTTCACTGATGGCTTTCTCTACTGTGGAAGCAGAGGCCAGAACTTCGGAACCGTTGGCTGCAATAACCTGCGCATAGATATGACGCGGGGTACGGTGAACAACCAGACGGGTAGCTCCCAGTTCCTGCATCTTTTTCCGAGCACGAGTAGCACGACGGAGACGAGCTGCTTTCTTGTCCATAGTGTTACCTTACTTCTTCTTAGCTTCTTTAGTACGCACTTGCTCGTTGGCATAGCGTACACCCTTGCCCTTGTAGGGCTCCGGAGCGCGGTAAGCACGGATATCGGCGGCGACTTGGCCAACCAGCTGCTTGTCGACGCCACGCAGAACGATTTCTGTAGCAGTCGGGCACTCAGCGGTCACACCAGCCGGCAGCGCATGCTCTACCGGGTGAGAGAAGCCCAGAGCCAGCGCAACAGCATTGCCCTTGATGGAGGCTTTATAACCTACACCAACCAGCTGCAGCTTGCGCTCGAAGCCTTGGGTAACACCGATTACCATGTTGTTGACCAATGCACGGGCAGTACCGGCCTGAGCGTCAGCACCAGCGATGCTGCCGCGCGGGGCGAACTTCAGTACATTGTCTTCTTTGGTCACTTCTACACCGGCGTGAATAGAGCGAACCAGAGAACCTTTACCACCTTTGATGGTCAGTTCCTGGCCGTTCAGAGTCACCTCTACGCCAGCAGGAATAGTGACGGGTGCCTTAGCAACACGAGACATTTCCTACCTCCTATTAAGCGACGTAGCAGATGATCTCACCGCCCATGCTTGCTTTGCGAGCAGCACGGTCAGTCATCACACCTTTAGACGTGGACACGATAGCAACACCGAGACCGCCCATAACTTTCGGCAGATCAGTAGTGCGCTTGTAAATACGCAGGCCTGGACGGCTTACGCGTTGGATCAGTTCTACAACTGGCTTGCCCTGGAAATATTTCAGTTCAATTTCCAGTTCCGGCTTCACGTCACCAGCTACGGAGTAGCCAGCGATGTAACCTTCTTCTTTCAGCACTTTGGCGATAGCCACTTTCAGCTTGGAAGAAGGCATGGAAACCGCAACTTTGCTCGCCGCCTGACCGTTACGGATGCGGGTCAGCATATCCGCGATCGGATCTTGCATGCTCATAAGTCTAACTCCCGAGATTCGTTACCAAGAAGCCTTCTTCAGGCCCGGAATTTCGCCCTTCATGGCATGCTCACGCACCTTGATGCGAGACAGGCCAAACTTGCGCAGGAAACCGTGCGGACGACCAGTAATATTGCAACGGTTACGCTGGCGGGACGGACTGGAATCACGGGGCAGCTGTTGCAGTTGCAGTACAGCATCCCAACGCGCTTCTTCAGAAGCGTTCATGTCAACGATGATAGCTTTCAGCTCGGCACGCTTGGTCGCGTACTTGGCTACCAGCTTGGCACGCTTTGCTTCGCGCGCTTTCATGGATGTTTTAGCCATAACCCTAACCTTACTTGCGGAATGGGAAGTTAAAGGCAGCCAGCAGAGCACGGCCTTCTTCATCGGTATTCGCGGAAGTGGTGATGGTGATATCCAGACCACGGACGCGATCGACTTTGTCATAGTCGATTTCCGGGAAGATGATCTGCTCACGCACGCCCATGGAGTAGTTACCACGACCGTCGAACGCTTTAGCGTTCAGGCCACGGAAGTCACGGATACGCGGTACGGAGATGCAGATCAGCCGTTCCAGGAACTCCCACATACGCTCGCCACGCAGGGTTACTTTACAACCTATCGGGTAGCCTTCACGAATCTTGAAGCCCGCAACAGATTTGCGAGCTTTGGTGATCAGCGGCTTCTGACCGGAAATGGCAGCCATATCGGCAGCAGCATTTTCCAGCAATTTCTTGTCAGAGATCGCTTCACCAACACCCATGTTCAGGGTGATTTTCTCGATCCGAGGGACTTGCATGATAGTCTTGTAACCGAACTGCTTGGACAGTTCATTTACTACATCGGATTTGTAGTAATCATGCAGTTTCGCCATCGTTAAACTCCAATTACTTCACAAGTTCGCCGGTGGATTTGAAGAAACGGACTTTTTTGCCGTCTTCAATCCGGAAACCAACGCGGTCAGCTTTGCCAGTGGCAGAGTTGAACAGCGCTACGTTTGATACATCGATGGGGGCTTCTTTGGTGACGATACCGCCAGCCTGACCCAGTGCGGGTACCGGCTTCTGGTGTTTCTTCACCTGGTTGATGCCTTCCACGATTACCTTACCTTTTGCAATCAGGACTTGAGTGACTTTGCCACGCTTGCCCTTGTCTTTGCCGGTAAGAACAATCACTTCGTCTTCGCGACGGATTTTAGCTGCCATCGTTCGACTCCTTACAGTACTTCGGGTGCCAGGGACACAATCTTCATGAACTTCTCATTACGCAGTTCACGGGTCACCGGGCCAAAAATACGAGTACCGATTGGCTGTTGGTTGTTGTTAAGCAACACAGCCGCATTGTTGTCGAAACGGATGACAGAGCCGTCCGGACGACGAACGCCTTTACGGGTGCGTACGACCACCGCGTTATACACATCACCTTTCTTCACTTTACCGCGAGGAATGGCTTCCTTGATGGAAACCTTGATGATGTCGCCGATGCCGGCGTAACGGCGGTGCGAGCCACCCAGAACCTTAATACACATTACACTGCGAGCGCCGGAGTTGTCGGCAACACCCAGCATACTTTGCATCTGGATCATCTTAGTGCTCCGCTTTGTTTACTTCTTATCCCTAATGGGATCTGGCTGCCTTCAAAAGGCGCGAAACTATAACACAGGATTTTCAGAAAAGGTAGCCTAAAAAACAAACGGCCCCTGAAAGGGGCCGCTTGGACTACAAAGTACCGATTAGGCCTTTTCTACAACGGCAACCAGGGTCCAGGACTTGGTCTTGGACAGCGGGCGGCATTCGCGGATTTCCACGAGGTCGCCAGCTTTGCACTCGTTGTTTTCGTCATGCACGTGCAGCTTGGTAGTGCGCTTGATGATCTTACCGTAGATCGGGTGCTTTACCTTGCGCTCGATAGCAACAGTGATGGACTTGTCCATCTTGTCGCTGATTACACGACCTTGCAGAGTACGGATCTTGTCAGTCATTACGCACCTGCCTTCTCAGTCAGTACAGTCTTGATACGTGCGACGTCACGACGCACTTGTTTCAGAGTGTGAGTCTGAGCCAGCTGGCCGGTGGACGCTTGCATGCGCATGTTGAATTGCTCACGCAGCAGGCCCAGCAGCTCCTGGTTCAGTTCTTCGACGCTCTTTTGACGCAGATCTTGGGCTTTCATCACATCACCGTCTTAATTACGAAAGTGGTCTGAACAGACAGCTTAGCTGCGGCCAGGGCAAACGCTTCACGCGCCAGAGCCTCAGGTACACCGTCCATCTCGTACAGAACCTTGCCAGGCTGGATCGGGCAAACCCAGTATTCCACGTTACCCTTACCTTTACCCATACGAACTTCGAGGGGCTTTTCGGTGATGGGCTTGTCCGGGAACACACGGATCCAGATCTTACCTTGACGCTTAACGTGACGGGTCATGGCACGACGGGCTGCTTCGATTTGACGAGCAGTCAGTTGACCACGGGATGTCGCCTTCAGGCCAAAGGTACCGAAGGATACTTCGTTACCAGAGGTGGCCAGACCGCGGTTACGACCCTTGTGGGTCTTGCGGAATTTAGTACGCTTAGGTTGCAACATTTACCGAATCTCCTTACTTAGCAGCGCGGCGCTTGTTGTCACGCTTGGGCTTTGCAGGAGCTTGCTCTTGAGCAGCGGCAGCGTTAACAGCAGCCAGACCGCCCAGAACTTCGCCCTTGAAGATCCAAACTTTAACGCCGATCACACCGTAAGTGGTGTGGGCTTCAGAAGTTGCGTAGTCGATGTCGGCACGCAGGGTGTGCAACGGCACACGACCTTCACGGTACCATTCGGTACGCGCGATTTCAGCGCCGCCCAGACGACCGGAAACTTCCACTTTGATGCCCTTGGCACCCAGGCGCATTGCGTTCTGTACGGCGCGCTTCATAGCACGACGGAACATTACACGACGCTCCAGCTGGGAAGTGATGCTGTCGGCAACGAGTTTGCCATCCAGCTCCGGCTTGCGGACTTCGGAAATGTTGATCTGAGCAGGCACGCCAGCGATAGTGGCTACAGCTTTGCGCAGCTTCTCAACGTCTTCGCCTTTCTTACCGATGACAACACCCGGACGAGCGGTGTGAATGGTCACACGGATGCTCTTGGCCGGACGCTCAATGGTGATCTTGGACAAGGACGCGTTTTTCAGTTCCTTGGTCAGGAACTGGCGTACTTGAAAATCGCTGTACAGGTTGTCAGCGAAGTCTTTGGTGTTCGCGAACCAGGTAGAATTCCAAGGCTTGGTAATACCCAGGCGAATGCCATTAGGATGTACTTTCTGACCCATTGCTTATCTCCCAGCCTTAGCGTCGGATACCACTACAGTGATGTGAGCGGTACGCTTGAGGATACGATCCGCACGACCTTTGGCACGCGGACGGATGCGCTTCATGGAGGGACCTTCGTCGACCATGATAGTAGCAACACGCAGCGCGTCGATATCGGCGCCTTCGTTGTGCTCAGCGTTTGCAATGGCAGATTCCAGCACTTTCTTAACCAGCACTGCAGCCTTTTTCGGGCTGAAGGTCAGGATATTCAGAGCCTTGTCTACGGACAGACCACGTACTTGATCGGCTACCAGACGAGCTTTCTGGGCAGAAGTACGGGCATAACGGTGTTTAGCGATAGCTTCCATCATTTATCCCTTAGCGCTTCTTAGCCTTCTTATCAGCAGCATGGCCGCGATAAGTACGAGTCGGTGCGAATTCACCCAGTTTGTGACCGATCATTTCTTCGGTAACGAAAACCGGAACGTGCTGACGACCATTATGGACAGCGATGGTCAAACCGATCATGTTCGGGATGATCATTGAACGACGGGACCAGGTTTTAACCGGCTTTTTATCCCCGCTTTCCACCGCTTTCTCTACCTTCTTCAGCAAGTGCAGGTCAATAAATGGACCCTTCTTGAGAGAACGTGGCATGGTGATTCCTCTATGTTAACAATTACTTGTTACGACGACGTACGATGTACTTGTCGGTACGCTTGTTCTTACGGGTCTTGAAGCCTTTAGCCTTCTGGCCCCATGGGGACACAGGCTGCATGCCCTTGTTACGACCCTCACCACCACCGTGCGGGTGGTCAACCGGGTTCATCGCCATACCGCGAACGGTCGGACGAATACCACGCCAGCGGTTTGCACCGGCTTTACCCAGTTGACGCAACATGTGCTCGGAGTTACCGACTTCACCGATGGTAGCGCGGCACTCGGCCAGAACTTTACGTACTTCGCCGGAACGCAGACGCAGAGTTACATAGTTACCTTCACGAGCCAGGATCTGGATGAAAGTACCAGCGGAACGAGCCAGCTGGGCACCTTTACCAGGCTTCATCTCTACAGCGTGAACGGTAGAACCAACCGGGATGTTGCGCATCGGCAGGGCGTTACCTACCTTGATGGCTGCATCAGCACCAGAAGCGATCGCGTCACCAGCTTTCAGGCCTTTCGGAGCCAGGATGTAACGACGCTCACCGTCTGCATACAACACCAGAGCGATGTTAGCGGTACGGTTCGGATCGTATTCCAGGCGCTCTACTTTAGCCGGGATACCGTCTTTGTCGCGCTTGAAGTCGACGATACGGTAGTGCTGCTTGTGACCACCACCGATATGACGGGTAGTGATACGGCCGTTGTTGTTACGACCACCGGACTTGCTTTTGCTGTCCAGCAGAGCGGCGAAGGGCTTGCCCTTGTACAGCTCTTGATTGACGATCTTGACGACGTGGCGGCGGCCCGGAGAAGTAGGCTTGCACTTAACGATTGCCATTTTTGAGAACTCCTCTTACTCGGCTGCGCCCATGAAGTCGATGTCCTGACCAGCTTTCAGGGTCACATAAGCCTTTTTCCAATCGGAACGACGGCCTACGCGTGCACCTGCGCGCTTGGTCTTACCCTTCATGTTCAGGGTACGGACGGTCTCAACTTCGACCTCGAACAGTTTCGCAACTGCAGCTTTGACTTCCGCCTTGGTAGCATCAACAGCAACTTTGAACACGATAGTGTTCTGCTTTTCTGCAACCATGGTGCTCTTTTCAGAGATGTGCGGAGCCTTCAGAACTTTCAGCAGACGCTCTTCACGGATCATGCCAGCATCTCCTCGATTTGCTTAACTGCGTCAGCAGTCATCAGAACCTTGTCGAAAGCGATCAGGCTGACCGGGTCGATACCGGCAACGTCACGCACGTCAACTTTGTACAGGTTGCGAGCAGCCAGGAACAGGTTCTCATCGACTTCAGCAGTCACGATCAGAACGTCAGTCAGTTCCATTTCTTTCAGCTTGGCGATCAGTTCTTTGGTCTTCGGAGCTTCGATGCCGAACTTCTCAACAACGATCAGGCGCTCTTGACGTACCAGCTCGGACAGAATGCTACGGATAGCGCCGCGGTACATCTTCTTGTTTACTTTCTGGCTGTGATCTTGCGGCTTAGCAGCAAAAGTCACACCACCGGAACGCCAGATGGGCGAACGGATGGAGCCAGCACGGGCACGACCAGTACCCTTCTGACGCCACGGCTTTTTGCCGCCACCAGACACTTCAGAGCGAGTCAGCTGCGCACGAGTACCCTGACGGGCACCAGCGGCATATGCAACGACGACCTGGTGAACCAGAGCTTCGTTGAATTCGCGCCCGAAGGTAGTCTCGGAAACTTCAAGAGCGCTCTTGGCGTCTTTCATTACCAATTCCATTACTATCTCCTCAGACGTTACGCTTTGACGGCAGGTTTGACGATCACGTTGCCGTTGGTTGCACCCGGTACTGCACCTTTGATGAGCAGCAGGTTGCGTTCAGCGTCAACACGAACCAGTTCCAGGTTCTGAGTCGTTACACGCTCAGCACCCATGTGACCAGCCATCTTTTTGCCCTTGAATACACGACCCGGAGTCTGGTTCTGACCGATAGAACCCGGAACGCGGTGAGACAAGGAGTTACCGTGGGTCATATCCTGGGTGCGGAAGTTGTGGCGCTTAACAGTACCAGCAAAGCCCTTACCTTTGGATGTGCCGGTAACGTCTACCAGCTTAACGTCAGCGAGAAGATCTACTTTCAGCTCGCTACCAACAGTGAAAGTTTCACCGTTGTTCAGGCGGAATTCCCACAGACCGCGACCGGCTTCTACACCAGCTTTGGCGAAGTGGCCAGCTTCCGGCTTGGTCACACGGCTGGCTTTCTTGGCGCCAGTGGTAACCTGAATAGCGTTGTAGCCGTCGGTTTCTACAGATTTGACCTGAGTTACACGGTTAGCTTCAACTTCGATAACAGTCACCGGGATAGAAACGCCATCTTCAGTGAAGATGCGAGTCATACCCACTTTGCGACCTACAAGACCGATTGTCATTGTTATCAACCTCTTTCCGTAATTAACCCAGGCTGATCTGGACGTCTACACCAGCTGCCAGATCCAGACGCATCAGGGCGTCTACGGTCTTGTCAGTCGGCTCAACGATGTCTACCAGACGCTTGTGAGTGCGGATCTCGTACTGATCACGCGCATCTTTGTTGACGTGCGGGGAGATCAGGACGGTGAAGCGCTCTTTGCGAGTCGGCAGCGGAATAGGACCGCGAACCTGCGCGCCAGTGCGCTTAGCAGTTTCAACGATTTCCGCAGTGGATTGATCAATCAGGCGATGATCAAAAGCCTTCAGGCGGATACGGATTCTTTGGTTCTGCATTGACAGAGCTCCAATAGATAAAAGAACATAAATCAACACCGCCCGACCGAGATTGCTCCCGCCAGAGGTGTGATTTTTCACGTTTCCCCCCATATCGGGAGGACTGTATGGCTGGCTCCTGTAAACAGGAAACTCAGCAGCAGACATATCGTCTGGCTTACCTCATGGGTAAGCGGAGGGGATTATACGGATTTTTCAAATTTGCGCAAGGGAGAGCGAACAGATTATGCGCAGTTTTATGTGACAGATGGATCTCGCCTGCGGCAACGCACTCTGCAGCCAACACCAAGGTAACGACAATGTTACAAGCAGACTGGTAGACTGTGCGCTTGCCTCTGTCAGTGGAACGACATCCCATGCTCAAAGATCAAAAGAAAGCCTATCAGTATGGCCTTTGCGCCGTTGCCCTCTGGTCGACGGTCGCCACAGCCTTCAAGATCTCCCTCGCCTATTTCGAACCTGTGCAACTGTTGCTTGTGGCCGCCTTCACCTCGACTCTCACGCTGACAGCCGTCGTCGCCAAACAGGGCAAACTGCCGCTGCTGGGAAGCTACATCAAGGCCCGCCCTTTCTACTACCTGACTCTGGGCGTGCTGAACCCCTTTTTCTATTACCTGTTGCTATTCAAGGCCTATGACCTGTTGCCTGCCCAGCAGGCACAGACCCTCAACTACACCTGGGCCATTACTCTCAGTCTGCTGGCCGTCCCCTTCCTCGGCCAGAAGCTGCGTCGGCGTGATGGCGTTGCTATCGTGCTGGGGTATTTTGGCGCGCTGGTGATCGCCACCAGAGGGGATGTATTCGGCCTCCAGTTCGACAGCCCCCTCGGCGTGACGCTGGCGCTGGTCTCGACCCTCATCTGGGCCAGCTACTGGATCCTCAACACCCGCAATCAGGGCGATCCCATTGTCAGCCTGTTGCTCGGCTTTATGCTCAGCCTGCCTTTTATTGTCGTGGCGACTTGGTTGCTCTCCGATTTTGCCATGACCGCCTGGCAGGGATGGGCTGGTGCCATCTATGTGGGACTGTTCGAAATGGGCTTCGGTTTCGTGCTCTGGCTGATGGCGCTGCGCCATGCCACCAACACGGCCCCCATCAGCAACCTCATCTTTATCTCGCCGTTTGCCTCACTGGTGCTGCTCAACCTGTTGATCGGCGAAGCCATCCATCCAGCCACTCCCATCGGGTTAGCGCTCATCGTTGCCGCCCTGCTGATCCAGCAGCTCAAGTACGGCAAACGCTATCGTGCATC
The DNA here is from genome assembly GCF_027705925.1 of Aeromonas sp. Y289-2. NCBI lineage: Bacteria > Pseudomonadati > Pseudomonadota > Gammaproteobacteria > Aeromonadales > Aeromonadaceae > Aeromonas > Aeromonas sp. Y289-2. The sequence continues at coordinate 146,086 of NZ_JAPDCH010000011.1, read as the reverse complement.
AGTCGAAACAAAGAGCTGACCATGCAGAAGGGCGTATCCACGGATACGCCCTTCTCTCAATCCATCCACTCCTGTGGCTGATGTTTCGGCAGCCGCATCTCGACCAGCAGGCCGCCGAGCTCCGAACTTCCCAACCGGATAGTGCCATGGTGCTGGGCGACTATCTTGGCCACGATAGCCAACCCCAAGCCACTACCGCCGACAGTCCGCGCCACATTACCCTGAGTAAACGGCTTGAGCACCCGGGAGTAGTCCTGCTCCGGAATGCCGGGGCCATCATCGAATAGGCGCAGGCGCACCCAGTGCCCGTCGTCCTTCAACTCGGCATACAAGCGGCTCGCCCCATAACGCTGCGAGTTGCTTGAGAGGTTGTTCAACACCCGCCGGATACTGACCGGATTGCAGGCCACCCGCACCGCCTCTTGCGGCAGCGCCAGATCAACCTCCAGCCCCTGCTCCGAGTAGATCAGTAAGGTATCGTGCACCAGCTGGGTCAGATCGATCGGCTCCAGATCCTGGCCCTCATCCGGGCGGATGTAATCGATGAACTGATCGATGATGGCATTGGACTCATCGATGTCGGCGTTGATGCTCTCCTTGAGGTACTCGTCACCGGAGGACATCATCTCGGTCGCCAGCCGGATGCGGGTCAGCGGAGTGCGCAGATCGTGGGAAACCCCCGCCATCATCAGGTTACGCTCTTCGATCAGGCTCTTGATGGAGTGCGACATGTGGTTGAAGGTGCGGGTCAGTCGCCTTACTTCCCGTGATCCCAGCTCCCCCAGCGCCTCGGGGAAATGGCCTCTGGCCACCGCAACTGCACCAGCCTCGAGATCCTCGAGCGGGCGCACCAGCTGCCGGGCAAAGCGCCAGGCCGCAAACAGGGTGATCACCAGCAGCACGCTCAGATAAATGATGAGGGGTTCGATATCGTCATCTTCAATCTCGGTCAGCGGGATCCGCACCCAGATTTTGCTGGCCTGCGGCGGCTGGATCCAGATGATGTAGTGATCCTGGATCTCGACCCGCACCTTGGCCGGGCCACCCAGCTCGCGACTGATGTTCTCCTCCAGATAGGGGTATGGCTTGGCATCGTTGAAGCCATGTTGCACCGCCTCGCTCTGGGTATAGATATCGGTACCGGTCGTCACATAGACCAGCGCCTCGGCATCTTCGCTCAGCGCCAGTTGTTCCGTGTTGACCGGAAAGATCAGCTTGACCTGATTGGCCAGCAAGTGACTGATCTGCTTGACGGTTGGCGCCAGCAGATAGTTATAAAAGGTGACGTAGGAGACAGCTTGATAGACCACCAGGACGGCAGCCAGAAACCAGAGCATGCGCGAGAACATGCTGCCGACCTTTTTCATGCACCGTCACCATCTGGCACGAACACATACCCCAGACCCCAGACAGTCTGCAGGTAGCGGGGCTGGGCCGGATCCTGCTCCAGCAGGCGGCGCAGGCGAGAGACCTGCACGTCGATGCTGCGCTCGGTGGCGGTGTATTCACGGCCACGGGCCAGATTCATCAGCTTGTCGCGGGAGAGCGGCTCGCGCGGATGGCTGACCAGCACCTTGAGCACCGCAAATTCACCGCTGGTGAGCGCCATCGGCTCGCCATCCCGACTCAGCTCGCGGGTCGCCAGATTGAGTTGAAAGGCGCCGAAGTTGACCACCTTCTCTGCAGCCGAGGGAGCCCCCGGCAACTCGACGGTATGACGGCGCAGCACGGCACGGATCCGCGCCAACAGTTCGCGGGGGTTGAACGGCTTGGGCAGATAGTCATCGGCCCCCATCTCGAGCCCGACGATGCGATCGACTTCATCCCCCTTGGCAGTGAGCATCAGCACCGGGATCTGATTGCCCGCTTCCCGCAGACGGCGGCAGATGGAGAGCCCATCCTCCCCCGGCAGCATCAGGTCGAGCACCATCAGGCTGAAGTTTTCACGAGTCAGCAAGCGATCGGCCTGCTCGCCATTGGCCACGCCGCGCACTACGAATCCCTGCTCGGTGAGATAGCGCTCCAACAGGGAACGTAATTTCAGGTCATCGTCCACGACCAGGACCTTGTATTGCTGCTGACTCATTGCTTTGCCTCTTCATTCTTTAGCTGCCCCCAATACTAGGGGGGGATATAGCGGGAGCAAAGCACAAATATGTTACCGGTTATTACCCGTCCCGAGAGCGTGACGGCCATCAAGTCACTGCGCTGGCCAGCGACTCCCTGAACGGCGCCAGCCGAACCATCACGATTTCCCTCGACAGCAAGAGGACAAAAGCTAATATTCCCGAGCAGTTAGCGATGAATACCCCTCTTTGACCAGGTCCGCATCACCATGAAGACAAAGCTGATCACCCGCGAAGGCTACAACAAGCTGAAAGAAGAGCTCGATTTCCTCTGGCGCCAGGAGCGCCCCGAGGTCACCAGGAAGGTGGCATGGGCCGCCAGCCTGGGGGATCGCAGCGAAAATGCCGACTACCAGTACAACAAGAAGCGGCTGCGGGAGATCGATCGGCGGGTGCGTTACCTGCGCAAGTGCCTCGAAGAGCTGGGGATCGTCGACTATGCCCCCGCGCAGGAGGGCAAAGTCTTCTTCGGCGCCTGGGTCGAGGTGGAAAACGAAGAGGGCGAGACCAAGCGCTTTCGCATCGTCGGCTATGACGAGATCTTCGAGCGCAAGGATTACATCTCCATCGACTCCCCCATGGCCCGCGCCCTGCTCAAGAAAGAGGTCGGTGATGAAGCCATCGTCCGTACGCCAGTTGGTGACGTCTGCTGGTATATCAACGAGATCAGCTACCCCAAATAGCCGGACTACTGGTGAGCTGCTTGCCACAGGCACATCCTGAGTCACAGGTGCAATGGCAAGATAAACGCCCTCCCCTGCAACTTTATCAGTCTGACGGGTGCAGACCCCGGCGCAGGGTGGCATCCCGCAACACGACCCCATATAGTGCTCACACTTGGCGCCTGATGGCGCGGACTCGACCACAGAGGCCCTCAACAACATCATGATGCAAACCATAGAGAGACAGATTGCCGGTGAGCTCCATGCTCGCCCGGAGCAGGTGCAGGCCGCAGTGCGCCTGCTGGATGAAGGCTCGACCGTGCCCTTTATCGCCCGTTACCGTAAAGAGGTGACCGGCGGTCTGGACGACAGCAAACTACGTACTCTGGAGAGCCGCCTCGGCTATCTGCGTGAACTGGAAGATCGCCGTCAGGTGATCATTCGCTCCATCGAAGAGCAGGGCAAGCTGACCCCCGCGCTGATGCGCGAATTGAATGGCGCCGACAGCAAGACCCGGCTGGAAGATCTCTACCTCCCCTACAAGCCCAAACGCCGCACCAAGGGGCAGATGGCCATCGAAGCCGGGTTGGAGCCACTGGCCAACCTGTTGCTCAGCGACCCGATGCAGGATCCCGAGCAAGCGGCTGCCGCCTTCCTCAATCCCGAACAGGGCATTGCCGACAGCAAAGCGGCTCTCGATGGCGCCCGCTATATCCTGATGGAGCGCTTCGCCGAGCAGGCCGACCTGCTGGAGAAGCTGCGCGACTACCTGTGGCAGAATGCCACCCTGCGCGCCCGCGTGGTAGCAGGCAAGGAGCAGGAAGGGGCCAAGTTCAAGGATTACTTCGAACACGACGAACAGCTGCACAAGGCCCCCTCCCACCGGGTGCTGGCCATGCTGCGTGGCCGCAATGAGGGGATCCTCAATCTGGCGCTGGTCACCGGTGAGGATGAGGCTGCCAGTCCCTGTGAAGGGATCATTGCCCACCACCTCAAGCTCAATCTGCAGAACCGTCCGGCCGACAAATGGCTGCAAGGGGTGGTGAGCTGGACCTGGAAGATCAAGTTGTCGCTTCAGATGGAGACCGAGCTGATCGGCCGTATCCGCGAGTCGGCAGAGGAGGAGGCAATCAAGGTGTTCGCCATGAACCTCAAGGATCTGCTGATGGCGGCCCCGGCGGGCATGCGCTGCACCATGGGGCTGGATCCGGGCATCCGTACCGGGGTCAAGGTTGCCGTGGTGGATGCCACCGGCAAGCTGGTCGATCACGCCACCATCTATCCATTCGAACCAAAACGCCAGATTGATCAGAGCCTAAAGACCCTGAGCGAGCTGTGCCAGAAGCACAAGGTCGAGCTCATCAGCATCGGCAACGGTACCGCTTCGCGGGAGACCGACCGGCTGGTGAGCGACCTGTTCGAGCGCTACCCCGCCGCCAAGGCGCAGAAGATAGTGGTGAGCGAAGCGGGGGCCTCGGTCTACTCCGCTTCCGAACTCGCCTCTCAGGAGTTCCCGGATCTCGACGTCTCGATCCGTGGCGCCGTCTCCATCGCCCGCCGCCTGCAAGACCCGCTGGCCGAGCTGGTCAAGATCGACCCCAAGAGTATCGGGGTGGGCCAGTATCAGCACGACGTCGGCCAGAGCCAGCTGGCCCGCCGGCTGGATGCGGTGGTCGAGGATTGCGTGAACGCGGTCGGGGTCGATGTGAACACCGCCTCGGTCGCCCTGCTCAACCGGGTTTCCGGCCTCTCCCAGACGTTGGCCCAGAACATCGTCGCCTACCGGGATGAGCACGGCGCATTCAAGAGCCGTCAGCAGTTGCTGAAAGTGAGCCGACTCGGCCCCAAAGCCTTCGAACAGTGCGCCGGCTTCCTGCGCATTCGCGGCGGCAGCAATCCCCTCGACAGCTCGGCAGTGCACCCGGAGTCCTATCCGGTCGTGGAGAGGATCCTCGCCAAGCTGGAGCAGACCGTGGAGAGCCTGCTCGGCAACAGCAGCCTGCTGCGCAGCCTGAAACCGGCCGATTACACCGATGAGCAATTCGGTGTGCCCACCGTCACCGACATCATCGGCGAGCTGGACAAACCGGGCCGCGACCCGCGCCCCGAGTTCAAAACCGCGACCTTCAAGGAAGGGGTGGAGCAGATCAGCGACCTGGTGCCAGAGATGGTACTGGAAGGGGTGGTCACCAACGTCACCAACTTCGGCGCCTTCGTCGATATCGGTGTTCATCAGGACGGTCTGGTGCACATCTCCTCCCTGACCGACCGTTTCGTCAAGGATCCCCGTGAGGTGGTCAAGGCGGGCGACATTGTGCGGGTCAAAGTGCTGGAGGTGGATGCCCCGCGCAAGCGGATCAGCCTGACCATGCGCCTCGACGAAAAGGCAGGGCAGCCCGCCCGCAAGCCGGCTGAAGCGCGCAACAGCAGTGCCGGCAACGCCAAACCAAGAAATGAGCCGCGCCAAAGCGCCCCAATGGGTGGTGCCATGGGCAACGCCTTCGCGGCAGCGCTCTCCAAAGCGAAAAAGTAACGACACCTTTCGGAACGCCTCTAAATGCAAAAAGCCCCGCAAGGGGCTTTTTTACACGCGAAGCTCAGGATCACTGCGTCAGGGCAGCAAGAATGCTCTCGGGCTCTCCATGCTGGGCCAGCACCTCCCGCAGTCGGTTGAATGCCTTGCAGGCCTCTTGCGGATACTTGCCGTAAGAGACGACGCCGGTGTGGCTCCAGCCAGCCGCCAGCATCACTTTCTTCTTGAAACTGGTTCCTTCAGTTCCCCCTCCTCCAAGCTGCATCAGAAACTGCTCCATCTGCAGGTGGGGGGGCGGTACACGGGAGAAGGTGGTGAAATCTTCCGCTTTGACTTCATCGAAATGCATGACAGCTCCTGTGAAATTGGAATGGGCCTGATCTTCAGGTTAGTTGCAAAACAGGCAAAGGAGCTGAAAGTTTGGCGAGGGTGACTCAGATATGCAGACTGAGGGACTGGGTCGAGGCCGGGCTGACAGCCTGTCGATAGTGGCCCGCGATGACGCTGTTGCGCTTGTCCATATAGGCGCTCAGCACACCGCCCGATTTCGCGCTCTGCTCGGCCATCAGCTCTTTGCGCGCCTTGGCTTCACTCGCGGCGGCGCTGCGCGCGACGGCCAGATCCTGCGCGGAAGGCTCGGCAGGCGCTAGCGCTGCAGAGCGGATCTGCTGCATCTTGGCGATGGTAGCCGCAGGGTCACCGGGTACGACACTGGTATCGATCTGGACTTCGCCACCCGTAGCATAACGCTTGCCATCCGGCCCTTGCGTAAACTGATAGGTGGGCGAGCTGGCGTACTCTCCACCCGCAGACTGGTGAGCCTGCTCGTGAGTACGCACCTCCTTGTCACGCTCGACAAGATCCTGAACCTGCTGCTCTTGCCGCTGTTGCTGCTCCTGCTGTTTGGGATCTTGCTGCTTGCGCTGCCCATCCTCACCGGTGGCCTCGACAAAGCGATTGTCTGGCAGTGTCGTCGGCGCTAATTGCCCGGTTTCACGGCTGTTCTGGGAGGTCTGATTGCTGGAGGCCTGACCGGCTTTGGATTTCTCTTTTTGGGAGCCGACTTCGGATTCGGCAACGGAGGCTTGGCCCGCTCGGGCCTGCGGGATCAGTTCTGCCCGGCGATTATCCGTCCTCGCCGCTTCCACCTGGGGTTGCAGCTGTGTCGGGATAAGGGGAGGCAGACTGACATTGATGTTCATCTCACACCCGGATGTCGATCAGGGTTCCCATCATCTCGCTGGCCGTCTGCACTACCTTGGCAGAAGCGCCAGCCTGCTGCTCGGCCACCTTGAGATTGACGAGCTCATCGGTCACTTGCACCTGATCCCCGCTGGGGGTGTTAAGGCGGGCGATCTGACTGGATGCCTTGTCGGCAATCTGCTCGGCTCGCTGAAACCCCTGAACCCCGCTGTTGAAAGCAGAATCAATACGCATGGTGTTACTCCTCTGGTCACAGCTTAATTATCCGCCAGACCAGAGGATTAATGAAGCTTGCAGGCTGTTTTTTAGCCAACAAAATCTCGAACGATTTCAATGAATTCGTCAGGATGGGAGATAAAAGGTGCGTGTGAGGCCTTATTAAGGGTCACGCTGCGGCTGGCAGGGTAGAGATCATCCAGCAGGGGAATGGCCGCCTTGGGCACCAATGAATCCAGTCGGCCATAGATCCGCAACCAGGGCAGATCCAGCTCCAGCAGCGGTTCGCGCAGGTCAACGTCGGCCAACAGCGTCAGCCCGGCCTCGAGTGCGGCAAACTGGGGCGCCGGGCGCTCGGCCAGCCAGTGGCGTAACTGGCGGATATCATCCCGGGCATGTTCGCTGCCCATCGCCTGGATCGCCAGAAAGCGCTCTATGGTCTGGCGAAAATCCCCCGCCAGCATCTGGTTGAAGCCGGTCAGAACCTTGGGGGCGATCCCCGGCCACTCGTCGCGGGCCATGAAACAGGGGGAGCTGGCCACGGTGATCAGGGAGTGCAGCCGATCGGGATGCGTCAGCGCCAACTGGCTTGCCACCAGACCGCCGAGCGACCAGCCAAGCAGATGGCACTTCTGCGGCAAGATGGCGGCCACCTGCTCGGCAAGCCAGGGCAGGCTGTAATCCACCTCGTCTGCCAGCGGGCTGTTGCCAAAGCCGGGCAAATCCACCAGATGAACCCGATAGTGGGACGACAACTGTTGGGCAACACCATGCCAAACCGCACCGTTCATCCCCCACCCGTGCAACAGCACCAGATCGGGCCCCTGGCCAAACTGCTCTACCGATATGCTCATCTAGACTCAAGATCCCTGTTCATGCTCTTGGGGTCAGCATGTTAAAGCGACTGCTCGCTAAAGCAAGCCCGCTGCTCGGCAGCCACGGTGACTGGCAAGGGAGTTGCCTGCTCTGCCATCAGCCTTGCGACAACGCTCCCCTGCTCTGCAGCTGGTGTCGGCAGGCGCTGCACCAGTCACAGCCGAGATGCCACCTCTGCGCCGCACCGCTGGCTGACCATATAGAAGAGAGCACACCGGTCTGTGGTCGCTGCCAGCGCAGGCCTCCCCCCTGGGAGCGGTTGCAGGTGATCGGCGACTACCTGGCTCCCTACCCCATGCTGATCCCCCGGCTCAAATATTCCGGCCAGATCCTTCTGGCGCCGCTACTGGCACGCCTCTTGGCCGATCATCTGGATGGCCGCGAGCCGCCGGAGGCGATCATTCCGGTTCCCCTGCACTGGTGGCGGCAGTGGCGGCGAGGGTTCAATCAGGCGGAGGAGATCGCGCAAGCCCTTGGCGAGTTCACAGACATTCCCTGCGACAACACCCTACTGCAGCGCATCAAGGCAACACCGCAGCAAACAACCCTGAGCGCCGGGCAGCGGCGGCGCAATCTGCGCGGGGCATTCCGGATCCGCTCCCACCAATACCGTCATGTCGCCCTGCTCGATGACGTCGTGACCACAGGCGCCACCGCTGGGCAGCTCAGCCGTTTGCTCCATGAGAGCGGCATCACAAAGGTAGAAGTGTGGGCAATCTGTCGTACCCTGCGGCACAGCAAGTAGCCATCGGCATGCTACCCAAGCATTAATAACCGCGTTATCATGAATACCCTAGTCGTACACTCAGGTTTATGAGGATAGTGATGATCAGCATTTCCGACGCCGCCCAGGCCCATTTCCGTAAACTGCTGGAAAAACAGCCTGATGGCACCAATATCCGGGTGTTTGTGGTCAATCCGGGAACCCAGAATGCCGAGTGTGGCGTATCGTATTGCCCGCCCGATGCCGTGGACCCGGAAGATCAACACCTGCCCTTCAGTGGCTTCGACTGCATGGTTGATCCCCTGAGCGCCCCCTTCCTGGTGGATGCCACCATCGACTTCGTGACCGATCAGATGGGCTCCCAGCTCACCCTGAAAGCACCGAACGCCAAGATGCGTAAAGTGGCCGACGACGCGCCACTGATCGAGCGCATCGAGTACGTGTTGATGTCCGAAGTGAACCCCATGCTGGCTGGTCACGGTGGCAAGGTCACCCTGGTCGAGCTGACCGAAGACAAACTGGCCATCCTGCAGTTTGGCGGCGGTTGCAACGGTTGCTCCATGGTCGATTACACCCTGAAAGAGGGGATCGAGAAGCAACTGCTGGAGAAGTTCCCGGGTGAGCTCAACGGTGTGAAAGATGCCACCGAGCACCAGCGCGGCGACCACTCCTACTATTGATTTGTTGCCATTGCGGCGCAAAGAAAAGGCCCCGCCAGATGGCGGGGCCTTTTGCATGGGCAATCGGCAGATTACTCGTCCTTCTTGTCTCGCGACAGCAGGGCGATGGCCGCCTCTTTCGGGTTCTTACCCTCGTAGAGCACCTTGAAGATCTGCTCGCAGATGGGCATCTCGACGCCGCAGCGGGCCGCCAGCAGATGCACCTCTTTGGTGTTGCGATACCCCTCCACCACCTGACCGATCTCGGTCATGGCGGTGTTCACATCCTTGCCAGCCCCGAGGGCCAGCCCGAAGCGACGGTTGCGCGACTGGTTGTCGGTACAGGTGAGCACCAGATCCCCGAGCCCCGCCATCCCCATAAAGGTTTTGGCATCGGCACCCAGCGCCGCACCCAGACGCTGCATCTCCACCAGACCCCGGGTGATGAGCGCAGTTCTGGCATTGGCGCCAAACCCTAGCCCGTCGGAGAGACCGGCACCGATGGCGATGACGTTCTTCACCGCCCCACCCAGCTGCAGACCGACGAAGTCCGGATTGGTATAGACCCGGAAGGAGCGGCCACAGTGCAGCAGATGGGAGAGATCGTCGGCGAACTCGTCGTGAGTCGAGGCGACCGAGATGGCGGTCGGCAGACCGGCAGCCAGCTCCTTGGCGAAGGTGGGACCGGAGATCACCGCCAGCGGTATCTCGTCACCCAGCACTTCACGGGCCACATCCTGCAGCAGACGCCCACTGTCCGGCTCCAGACCCTTGGTGGCCCAGGCGATACGGGTATCGGGGCGCAGGAAGGGTTTGATCCGGGTCAGCACATCGCCAAATACATGGCTCGGCACGACCAGCAGCAGCACGGGGGCAGCTTGTACCGCACGTTGCAGATCCGCAGTCAGCTGCAGATCGGCGGGAAAAGGGACATCAGGCAAAAATGCCTTGTTGCAGCGGTCTTGTTCCAGCTCGGCGACATGAGCAGGGTCGTGACCCCACAGCAGGGTCGGATGACCGTTGCGCGCCAGAGAAATGGCAAGGGCGGAGCCATAAGACCCCGCCCCCAAGACCGAGATAGCGATCTGGTCAGCCATTATCAGGCTTCCGCAGTCGCCTGCTGGGCCTGTGCTTGCGCCATGTGCTGGGCAAACAGGGCATCGAAGTTGACCGGTGCCAGGTTCAGCTGCGGGAAGGAACCCTTGCTCACCATGTTGGCCACGGCTTCGCGGGCATACGGGAACAGGATGTTCGGGCAGAAGGCCGCCAAGCAGTGAGCCAGTTGCGGCTCCGGCAGGTTACCGATGGTGAAGATACCGGCTTGCTGTACTTCGCACAGGAAGGCAGTTTCGGTTTCCAGTTTGCAGGTTACGGTCAGGGTCAGGACAACCTCATACACGTTCTCAGCCAAGATGTTGGTCTTGGTATCCATATCCAGCTTGACGTCCGGCTGCCATTCTTTCTGGAAGATGTGCGGGGTGTTCGGCGCTTCGAAAGAGACATCCTTGGTGTAAACACGCTGGATGTGGAATTCCGGTTGTACTTCCTGGTTGTTGATCTCGTCAGCCATTTCGTTTGATTCCTTGTTATATGGATAAGTGGGCTCAGGCCCTGCTTAAATCAGCGTTTCTTGGTTACCGGCAGATTTTCTGCACGCCATTGGGCCATGCCACCGCCGAGCACATAAACCTGCTTGAAGCCAGCTTTGCTCAGCTGACGGCCCGCGCCGCCCGCAGTCATTCCCGACTCGCACACCACTATGATGGGGGCATCTTTATGCTTTTCAACCGGGCCCAGATTATTGCTCTGGATCTGGGTCAGCGGCAGGTGCTGGGCACCGGCCAGATGGCCCTTGGCATACTCTTCCTGACTGCGAATATCCACCACGGTGGCATTCTCGCGATTGATCAGCAGGGTCGCGGTGTGGTTGTTGACTGTTTTTACCGGGGACAAACGGGCACGCACAGTGGTGTAAACCAGGGTGCCAGCCAGACCCAACCAGGCTGCGGTCAGCAGCGGGTTACGGGCCGCAAAATCCAAATACTCTTGCATCTTCTACTATCCAGGGACCAAGACAAGGGCCCGAGTATACATGGGGGTATTGATAAGATCAGCCATCTTGGCGGCAAAGCGCGAGCAGGCTCCCATCATCATTGGGCTGCGAGCATAGCAGGAAGAGCGTGGCTTGCGGAGCCGCGGGAGCGCCCCTTGGCTATCAGGTGACTATTTCGGCAGATGTAGTAATATTACGCTAGTTTCATTTCCCGCATTTTTTCCAATCCGAGAGGACATAGTCTTATGTCAACAGCTAAGAAACCTTTGGTTCTGGTCATCATGGACGGTTGGGGCTACAGCACCAAGCAAGAGCACAACGCCGTCGCTGCCGCCAAGACTCCCAACCTCGATCGTCTGGCCCGTGACTACACCAGCACCCTGATCTCCGGCTCCGGTCTGGATGTCGGTCTGCCGGATGGCCAGATGGGCAACTCTGAAGTAGGCCACGTCAACATCGGTGCCGGTCGCATCGTCTATCAGGAGCTGACCCGCATCTCCAAAGACATCCAGGACGGTGAATTCTTCCAGAACGTCGAGCTGGCCAAGGCTGTTGACGCTGCCGTGACCAACGGCAAAGCCGTTCACATCATGGGACTGATGTCCCCGGGTGGCGTACACAGCCACGAAGAGCACATCATGGGCATGATCGAAATGGCTGCCAAGCGTGGCGCCGAGAAGATCTATCTGCACGCCTTCCTGGATGGCCGCGACGTTCCGCCGCGCTCCGCCCAGTCCTCCATCGAGCTGTTCGACGCCCTGTTCGCCAAGCTGGGCAAGGGTCGTTTCGCCTCCATGATCGGTCGTTACTTCGCCATGGACCGCGACAACCGCTGGGATCGCGTGCAGCAAGCCTATGACCTGATGACCCAGGGCAAGGGCGAGTTCACCGCCGAGAGCGCCACCGAAGCACTGGCTGCCGCCTATGCCCGCGACGAGAACGACGAATTCGTCAAAGCCACCCGCATCGGCGAAGCTGCACCGATGGAAGATGGTGATGCGCTGATTTTCATGAACTTCCGTGCCGACCGTGCCCGTGAAATCACCCGCGCCTTCGTTGACACCGACTTCACCGGCTTCGCCCGTGCAGTCGAGCCGAAGCTGAACTTCGTGATGCTGACCGAATACGCGGCCGACATCAAAACTGCCTGTGCCTACCCGCCGACCGCTCTGGTCAACACCTTGGGTGAGTGGCTGGCCAAGCAGGGCAAGACCCAGCTGCGCATCTCCGAAACCGAGAAGTATGCTCACGTCACCTTCTTCTTCAACGGTGGCGAAGAGTCCTGCTTCACCGGCGAAGATCGCGAGATCGTGGCCAGCCCGAAAGTGGCGACCTATGACCTGCAGCCGGAGATGAGCTCCGAAGAGCTGACCGACAAGCTGGTTGCGGCCATCAAGAGCGGCAAGTACGACGTCATCATCTGTAACTACCCGAATGGCGACATGGTTGGTCACACCGGTGTATTCGATGCCGCCGTCAAAGCCTGTGAAGCCGTTGACCACTGCATCGGTCGCGTCACCGACGCCCTGGCCGAAGTGGGTGGCGAGTGCCTGATCACTGCCGACCACGGCAACGCCGAGAAGATGCTGGACGAAGAGACTGGTCAGGCCCACACCGCCCACACCAATCTGCCGGTTCCGCTCATCTATTTCGGTCGCAAAGCCGAGGTAGTTGAAGGTGGCAAACTGTCCGATCTGGCCCCCACCATGCTGACCCTGATGGGTCTGCCGGTGCCGCCGGAAATGACTGGCAAGCCCCTGATGATTCTGAAATAATCCTTCCCCATGCGGGGATGCGAAGTTATTTCACAGAAAACCAGTCGCGTCGGCCTGTTGGCCGGCGCGCTGTTTTTTTGCCTGTCATTTGGCGCCAGCAAACCGGCTTTGGCCGCCAATCAGCAGCTGGGGACCATGCAGTCCCAGATCAAGGAACAACAGCAGACCATCAAGCTCAGCAAGCAGGAGCTTGCCAAGCTCAATACCCAGCTCAAGGCTGACGAGCAGGCCATCTCGGCCGCCGCCGCCAAACTCAACCAGACCAAGCAGCAGTTGAAGCAGAACCAGCAGACGCTGGCGACCCTGCAAAAAGACAAGCTGGGGCTGGAAGTTCAAGCCAAACATCAAAAGCAGTTGCTGGCCAAGCAGGCGGAGAGCGCCTTTCAAGCTGGCAACCACGACTACCTCAAACTGCTGCTCAATCAGCAGGATCCGGCCAAACTGAGCCGCTCGCTCGACTACTACGACTACCTCAACAAGGCCCGCATCGAGGCCATCGACGCCCTGCGCGCCACCCGTGACAAGCTGGCGAAAAACCAGCAGGCCACCAAAGAGACCGAAACCAGACTGCAGACCCTGCTTGCCGAACAGCAGGAGCATCACCAGACCCTGCTGGCCAGCCAGCAGAGCCGGGCCAAGGTGCGCAACCAGTTGCAGCAGTCGGTACAAGATGACGAGCAGAAGCTCACCAAGCTGGTCAAGGCGGAGAAAGCGCTGAAAGCCCGGCTGGAGGAGCTGCGTCGCAAGCGTGAAGAGCAGGAGCGCCGTGAGCGGGCCGAGCGGGAACGGCTGGCCAAGCTGAAAGCGGAGCAGGAGCGTCAGCGCAAGCTGGCCGAACAGCGCCGTGCCGAGCAACAACGACTCGCCGCTCAGCAGAACAAAACCGTCAAACCGGCAGAACCGGCCGAAGAGGTAGCCAGCAGCAAACCGGAGCGCGGCTCGGGCATCAGCAGTGCCGGTCACTACAGTGGTCTCAAGACCAATGGCAGCCTGCGCTGGCCGGTACAGGGGCCGATCCTCATATCCTACGGTTCACCGCGCACCGCCCAGCTCAAGTGGAAAGGCACCCTGATCGGCGCCAGCGAAGGAACCCAAGTCAAGGCGGTTGCACCGGGACAAGTGGTTTACGCCGACTGGCTCGATGGCTTCGGTATGCTGCTGGTAATCGATCACGGTAAGGGCTATATGAGCCTCTACGGTCACAATCAGTCGCTGCTGCGTCAGGTTGGCCAGAATGTGGAACAGGGTGAACCGGTGGCACTGGTCGGTGACAGTGGCGGTCAGGACAGACCTGGCCTCTACTTCGAAATTCGCTATCAGGGCGAGGCGATCAACCCGACCAAATGGCTGGCCAAGGGTTGAGTCAACCCGACCGACAAACGCGTCACACGCTCACTAGCAAAAGCCTGCCTCACGCAGGCTTTTGTTGTTTCAGGAGTGCCCTCCCTACTGTCGGTCCCATTTGATGAAAAATTACCTAATTTTTCGCTCGGCTCAGGGGAAGACAACCAGACCGATCTGCTCCAGCAAGGTCTGCTGCTGATCCTCGTTGATCTGCCCCCCTTGCAGATCGACCCGGCGCAGATCCAGCCCCGGCAGATCGCACTGGCGCAGATCGCAGCCCTGCAGCTTGAAGCTGGTCCAGTCAATCTGGCCAAACTCGGAGCCGCTGAGATCGGAACCCACCAGCGAGGCACCAAACAGGTTGGCCCCCTGCCAACGGTTGCCGGTCAGCTCACACTTCTCCAGCAGGCAGCCCTCGAAGCTGGCGTAGCTGAAGTTGTTGCCGGTCAGATGGGCCTCGCAGAAGTAGCTTTTCGCGGTGATCTGGTTGGCGAAGCTGGCATGGCTGAAGTTGATGCCGACCGCCTGACAGTCGCGCATCTCCAGCCCCAGACACTGGCTGCGGCTGCAGTCGGCCATGGTGAGCTCGCTGCGCAGGAAGCTGGCCTCGCGCAGCTCGCAACCCTGCAACAGGCAGCCCCGTTCACTCTCCCGATCGTAGAAGCTGCAGTCAATGAAGCGGCTATCGCTCAGATCCAGCCAGGAGAAGTTGCAGCCGATAAAGCGGCACTCCGAGAACTGCTCCCCCTCCACATCCTCTTGCTCGAACCGGACATCCACGAACTGCTTGCCTCTGATCATCGGAAAACTCCTGCAAAAACGGCTTCATATGCTGACTTTATCCGCCAAAAACGGTAATGTTACATGTAACATCCACGCTGGACACCCCTATGAGCCCTACCCGCAAGCGCCGCCCCACCCTGCAAGATATCGCCGACCAGACCGGCGTGACCAAGATGACTGTCAGCCGCTATCTGCGCGACCCGCAGACCGTAGCGGAGGGGACCCGCGAGCGGATCGCGGCTGTGGTGGAAGAGCTGGGTTATATCCCCAACCGGGCACCGGATATTCTCTCCAACGCGACCAGCAAGGCGATCGGCATCCTGATCCCCTCCCTCTCCAACCAGGTCTTCTCGGCGGTGATTCACGGCATCGAGTCGGTGACCCGACCGGCTGGCTACCAGACCCTGCTGGCCCACTACGGCTACAGCCCGGAGCGGGAGGAGGAGCAGGTCGCGTCCCTGCTCTCCTATCACGTGGATGGGCTGATCCTCTCCGACAGCCAGCACACCGAACGCACCCGCAAGATGATCGCCACCGCCGGCATTCCGGTGGTGGAGACCATGGATCTGCCGCAAACCCCCATCGACATGGTGGTCGGCATGGACCATAGAGCCGCGGCCCGGGCCATGGTAACAGAGATGCTGCACCGGGGCCGACGCAAGGTGGTCTATCTGGGAGCGCGGCTCGACGTGCGTACCCAGCTGCGGATGGAGGGTTACTATCAGGCGATGGCCGACTTCGGCCTCACCGGCCAGCATCTGCTGACCGAACAATCCTCCAGCTTCACTCTGGGGGGCGAGCTGCTGGATCAGGCGCTGGTGCGCTATCCCGACCTCGACGGCCTGTTCTGCACCAACGATGACCTGGCGGTGGGCGCCCTGCTGCAGTGTCAGGCCAAGTGGATCCCGGTGCCCCAGCAGATCGCCATCGCCGGTTGCAACGCCCTCGACATCGGCCACGCCATGACCCCCAAGCTGGCCAGTATCGCCACCCCGCGGGAAGTGATCGGTCGGGAGGCGGCCACCATGCTGCTGGCGCGTCTCAACGGCCAATCCCAACCCGACACCCGCAAGGATATCGGCTTCTCCCTCTATGTCGGGGAGAGTCTGGGGTAATCCCTTCCCTCACCCACTTAAATCACGCCGATAACAAACAGGCCACCCGAGGGTGGCCTGTTTGGTTTTCTGCACAACTGACGCTTAGCGTTTAACCAGCTCAACCGCTTCGCGAGAGAGGCGAGTCACCTCTTCCCAGTTGCCGCTCTTGACCGCATCGGCCGGCAGCATCCAGGAGCCGCCGACGGTGGCCACGCACTTGAGCGCCAGATAGTCGGCCACGTTTTTCGGGCCGATACCGCCGGTCGGGCAGAACTTCACCTGGGGCAGCGGCGCGGCAATGGCGGAGAGCGCCTTGGTGCCGCCGTTCGCTTCGGCCGGGAAGAACTTCAGATGGTCGTAGCCCGCTTCCAGCGCCTGCATCACTTCAGACGGAGTCGCCACGCCCGGGATCAGCGGTGCAGTGCTCTTGGCCGCGTGGGCCAGCAGGGCCGGCGTCATCCCCGGGGAGATGACGAAGCGGGCACCGGCAGCGACGGCGGCGTCAAACTGCTCGCAGTTGAGCACGGTACCGGCACCGACCATGGCATCCGGCATCGCCTTGGCAATGAGGGCGATAGCATCGAGCGCCACCGGGGTGCGCAGGGTGATTTCGAAGACAGAGATGCCGCCGTCGAGCAGCGCCTTGGCCATCGGCAGGGCCTGATCCAGCTCGTTGATAACCATCACGGGTACCAGCGGGGAGGCGGCAAACACCTCGGCCGGGGTCACTTTCCAGTTCTGCATAGCTCTTCCTTAGTCAAAGATGGTAGCGCCACACTCGGCGCTCGATACCGCGCGACGCATCACGCTGAACAGTTCACGGCCCCACCCCTCTTGTTCCAGAGTGAGGTCAATCTCGGCCTGGGTACGGCCACTCAAATCGGTCAGACAGTCGAGGCTACCGTTTACCGCGTCAACCCGCAGCAGGTCGCCGTCAGCAAGCAGGCCGATGGCCCCGCCGTGCAGCGCTTCCGGAGTGACGTGGATGGCGGCCGGGATCTTGCCGGAGGCACCGGAGAGGCGGCCATCGGTGACCAGCGCCACCTTGTAACCCGCTTTCTGCAGGTTGCCGAGCACCGGCATCAGCTTGTGCAGCTCCGGCATGCCGTTGGCGGCCGGGCCATTGTGGCGCACCACGATCACGGCATCCTGATTGAGATCGCCCGCCTTGTAGGCCGCTTCCACCGCATGCTGGGAAGAGAAGACCCGCGCTGGTGCTTCAATCACCCGATACTCGGGAGCCACGGCGGAGACCTTGACCACGGCGCGGCCCAGATTGCCCGCCAGCAGCTTGGTGCCGCCGGTGGCCTGGAATACGCTGCCGGAAGGCGACAACACGCTCGCATCGCCGCTCTCGCCGACCGGCTGCCATACCAGCTGGCCATCGACCAATGCCGGACGGCTGAGGTAATCCTGCATCTCGCCAAAGACCGGAGTGGCGTCCATGTGGATCAGCCCCTCTTGAGCCAGACGGCGCATCAGGCCGGGCACGCCGCCTGCCTGTTCGAAGGCGTTCACGTCGGCCGGGCCGTTCGGGTACATGCGAACCAAGAGCGGCACCACGTCGGAGAGATCGCTGATGTCATCCCAGGTCAGTACCAGACCGGCGGCGCGGGCCAGCGCCACCATGTGGATGCTGTGGTTGGTGCTGCCGCCGGAGGCGAGCAGGGCCACCAGACCGTTGACCAGCGAGCGCTCATCCAGCACCTCGCTCAGCGGGCGATAGGCCGGGGAGCCCGGGATCATGGCGCTGATGCGGCGGGCCGCTTCGGCGGTCAGGGCGCGGCGCAGCTCGCTATGCGGGTGCACAAAAGCAGAGCCCGGCAGCATCAGGCCCATGGCCTCGAATACCAGCTGGTTGGTGTTGGCGGTGCCGTAGAAGGTACAGGTGCCTGCCGCGTGGTAGGCGCCGCACTCCATCTCCAGCAGGGCATCGCGACCCACTTCACCGGCGGCGTACTTCTGACGAACTTTCACCTTCTCGTCGTTGCTGATACCGCTCGCCATGGGGCCGGCAGGAACAAATGCCGTCGGCAGGTGAGCGTGGGAGAGGGCCCCCATGATCTGGCCCGGAGCGATCTTGTCGCAAATGCCGAGCAGCAGGGTCGCATCGAAGGTGTTGTGAGAAAGAGAGAGCGCGGTCGCCTGGGCGATCAGGTCACGGGAGAAGAGGGACATGTCCATCCCCGGCTGACCCTGGGTCACGCCGTCGCACATGGCGGGCACGCCGCCAGCAACTTGGGCGCTGTGGCCCAGCTCGGCCAGTACCGCCTTGATCTGATCCGGATAGCCCTGATAGGGCTGATGGGCGCTCAACATATCGTTGTAGGCGGTGACGATGCCGACGTTGGCGCGGGTCATATCGAGAATGCGACCCTTCTCGTCACTGCTGCAGGCGGCCACGGCGTGGGCCAGGTTGCCGCAGGCCAGCGCGGCGCGGGTCTTGCCCTGCTCTGCCTGACGCTGGATGCGGGCCAGAAATGCCGGACGACGGACGACACTGCGCTCGCGGATGCGGGCGGTGACGTCGGAAATTACCTGATGAATCATTGGGCTTGCTCCAATGCTGTGACGGCGCGGTCAACCACCTGTTCGAAGGTGCCGTCTATATCAATGTGGAATACACCGGCTTCGCCATCCGGGCGCTCCAGGGTATCGAACTGACTTTGTACCATGCTTTCACGCATGAAGTGGCCCTTGCGGGCACGCATCCGCTCGAGGATCAGCGGCTGGCTGCCATCGAGGAAAATGAAGCTGACCGACTCGTTGCCTTCGCGGATCTGGTCGCGGTACTTCTTTTTGAGGGCGGAACAGACAATGATGCCGGTCTCGTTCTTCTGCTCGAGACTGTAGGCGGCGTCGCGGATCCGCTCCAGCCAGGGGGCACGATCCTCATCGTTGAGGGGGTTGCCGCCAGCCATCTTCTGGATGTTGGCCTTGGGGTGCAGGTCATCACCATCGATGAACTTGGCGCCCAGCGCTTCGGCCACTTTCAGACCCACGCTGGATTTGCCGCTACCACACACACCCATCACGATAATGCACTTACCCGCCATAATTTGACCTCTGTCCCACTTTTCAAAAAACCAGCTGTTGATGGGTTCTAATCTAACACGTTACCGGTAACATGTTACCGGTAACGATTGAAAATGTGAAGTCTGCCACAGACTGAGCAAACCCATAGTCACCTGGGCATATGATGTTGAGCCCTTGCCATAAATCTAAATAAATCATAAAGATATGGTTTGCCGACGGATCGGCAAGGTGTCACGACTGAACTTGGAAAAAGGAACGCATAACAATGTCTGACCTCTCCCTGATCATGACAGCCGCCGGCTCGATTGTGCTGCTGCTCTTCCTGGTGATGAAGGCCCGGCTCCACGCCGTGGTAGCCCTGATCCTGGTCTCCATGGTGGCGGGTCTCGCCGCCGGCATGAACCCGGCCGATATCGCCAACACCATCCAGAAAGGGATGGGTGGCACCCTCGGTTTCGTCGCGGTAGTGGTGGCGCTGGGCGCCATGTTCGGCAAGGTGATGGAAGTGACCGGTGCCCTCGACCGGGTGGCTCACACTCTGCTCGGCAAGTTCGGCGTCAAGCGCGCCAACTGGGCCATGGCCCTGACCGGCTTTGTCTGCGCCCTGCCGCTCTTCTTTGACGTGGCCGTGGTGCTGCTGATCGGCGTCGCCTTCGCCATCGTCCGTCGTGGCGGCGGCAGCGTGGTGAAGATCGGTATCGCTCTGCTGGCGGGTATCGCGACTTGCCAGGCCTTCCTTATCCCGGCGCCGGGCCCGATCCTGGTGGCATCCCAGCTGGGTGCCGACTTCGGCTACATGATCCTGTTCGGCCTGATCGCCGCCGTACCGGCGCTGATCCTGGCTGGCCCGCTGTTCGGTGACTTCATCAGCAAGATCGTCGATGTACCGCTGCCTGCCGATGCCCAGAACAGCGTCCACGATGACAGCAAATCCCTGCCCTCCTTCGGGCTGGCCATGGGCCTCATCGGTCTGCCGCTGCTGCTGATCGGCCTCAAGACCATCGTCGGTCGTTTCGTCGAGGCGGGCTCCACCCTGCACAACTGGCTGGAGTTCATCGGTCACCCCTTCACCGCCATCATGGTCGCCTGTCTGGCCGCCTTCTATCTGCTGGGTATTCGCCGCGGCATGTCCCGTGACGAGGTGATGAGCGTCTGCAACAGCGCCATCCAGCCCGCCGGTGTCATCATCCTGGTGACCGGTGCCGGTGGCGTGTTCAAACAGGTACTGGTTGATTCCGGTGTGGGTGCCGCTCTGGGCAACATGCTGGCCGACTCCGGCCTGCCCATCGTCGCGCTGGCCTTCATTCTGGCCGCTGCGGTACGGGTGATTCAGGGCTCTGCCACCGTCGCCATGCTGACCGCCTGCGGTCTGGTGCTGCCGATGCTGGAGCCGCTCGGCCTGAATGGCGCCCAGCTGGCTGCCGTCACCATCGCCATCGGCGGCGGTGCCATCGTGCTCTCCCACGTCAACGACTCCGGTTTCTGGCTGGCCAACCGCTACCTCGGCCTGACCGAGAAGCAGACTCTGCAGACCTGGACCGTGATGGAGACCATCATCGGCACCACTGGCGGCGTGATGGCGATGATCATCTACAGCTTCCTCTGACAAGGGCGAAATGCTGACAAAAAGGCCTCACTCGTGAGGCCTTTTTCATCTTTCTGATGATTCTTTCTTTGGCTGAGAGGGCGAGATTGCTAGAATCGCCTATTCATCGCTCCGAGTGGAACGCTTAACCCCGTGATTTCAGGTTTATCTATGCATTCATCGGCCCATTATCGACAACTGCTGGCGCGCCTGCCCCAGATCGCCGTCGCAGCGGATCAGTTTGAAGTGCTCTACAGCGCCCAGGATTTCAAACGCCGCATTCTTGCGCTTATCGCCAGTGCCACCCGGCGCATCTATCTGGTCGCGCTCTATCTGCAGGATGACGAAGCAGGCCGGGAGATCCTCTCCGCCCTCTACGCCGCCAAGCAGCGCAATCCGGCCCTCGACATCAAGCTGTTCGTCGACTTCCACCGTGCCCAGCGCGGCCTGATCGGCAAAGGCAAGCAGGGCGGCAACCACCTGATGTATCAGGCCATGGCTGCCGAACACGAGCACCAGATCGAAATCTACGGCGTGCCGGTCAAAGGGCGCGAGCTGCTCGGCGTGCTCCACCTCAAGGGCTTCATCTTCGATGATGTGGTGCTCTACTCCGGCGCCAGCCTCAACGACATCTACCTGCACCAGCAGGATCGCTACCGCTTCGATCGCTATCACCAGATCACCAGCCCGGAGCTGGCCCGCAGCATGGTCAACTATGTGGATGACCTGTTCGTGAAGAGCGACGCGGTGCAGCGACTGGATCACAGCGACATCCCCAGCGCCAAACAGCTGAAGGGGCCAATCCGCCGCTTCAAGCAGAACCTGCGCCAGAGCCAGTACCGCTTCAGCACCATGCCGGTCAACACTCAGGAAGTGGCTGTCACCCCCATGGTGGGTCTGGGCAAGCGCAACAACCAGCTCAACCTGATGATCCGCAATCTGGTGCGCGCCACCGAGCGGGAGATCTTCATCTGTACCCCTTACTTCAACCCGCCCAAGGAGTTGAGCAAGGATATCGAGGCTCTGCTGCAGCGCGGTTGCAAGGTGACCATCGTAGTGGGCGACAAGACCGCCAACGATTTCTTCATTCCGCCGGAAGAGAAGTTCTCCACTATCGGTGGCCTGCCCTATCTCTACGAGACCAACCTGCGCAAGTTTGCCGAGCGTAACCAGCGCCACATCGACGACGGTCGCCTCAACCTGATGCTCTGGTGTTGCGAGCGCAACTCCTACCATCTCAAGGGGATCTTCGTGGATGACGAGTGGGCCCTGCTCACCGGCAACAACCTCAACCCCCGCGCCTGGGCGCTGGATCTGGAGAACGGCCTGCTGGTACACGATCGTCGCCACCTGCTGCGTCCCCAGTTCAACGCGGAGCGGGAGAACATCCTGACCAACACCAAGCGGATCAGCCACTTCGATCAGGTTGAGCAGATCCAGGACTACCCGGAACAGGTGCGCAAGCTGCTGGGACGGATCCACCGGGTCAAGGCCCATCTGCTGCTCAAGCGGATTATCTGACCCTGGGCGCCATGCGCCCGTACCTTGCCTGTTGGCAGCCGCACAAAGGCCTCCCGTTTTCGGCAGGCCTTTGTTATATCCGCCGTTTCCCCCGCCTTGACGGCCCTGCCAGCAGCAACTCGGCTTGCATCGGCCCCTCAACAACCCCTATCATCTGGACATATTTACAGTGTTTTCGGGCATCTAATTGATGAAATTGGATAAAATTCCTCTCGATAGCCTCAAGGGTGTCGGCAGCAAGATGCTGGAGAAGCTCGAGCGGCTGGGGCTGGCCACGGTACAGGATCTGCTGTTCCACCTCCCCCTGCGCTACGAGGACCGCACCCAGGTGTGGCCAATCGGCGATCTGCCGCCCGGCCTGCACGGCGCCGTCGAGGGCGAAATCCAGGACACTCAGCTGGTGATGGGGCGCCGCCGCATGATGGTCTGTCGCATCAGCGATGGCACCGGCACCCTCACCTTGCGCTTCTTCAACTTCACCGCCGCCCAGAAAAACAGTCTGGCGGCGGGCCGCCTGATCCGCTGCTTTGGCGAGGTGCGCCCCGGCAAATACGGGCTGGAGATGGCCCACCCCGAGTACAAGCTGCTCGGCGAGGAGCAAGCCGGCCAGACCGAAGAGGCGCTCACCCCCGTCTACCCGACTACCGAAGGGCTGCGCCAGCTCACCCTGCGCAACCTCACCGATCAGGCGCTGGCCCAGCTCGACCTCTACGGCGTGGAGGAGCTGCTGCCCGCCGGCCTCTATCCCCACCAGATTGAACTGGCCGCCGCCCTGCGCCTGTTGCACCGTCCGCCCCCCTCGGTAGCGCTGCCGCTGCTGGAAAGCGGCCAACATCCGGCCCAGCAGCGACTGGTACTGGAGGAGCTGCTGGCGCACAACCTCTCGGTCCTCAAGGTGCGCGCTCAGGCGCAAACCCAGCTGGCCCGCGCCCTCAAACCGGCGCCCGAGCTGGTCGAACAGCTGCTCGGCGCCCTGCCGTTCAAGCCGACCGGCGCCCAGAACCGGGTGGTGACCGAGATAAGCAAGGATCTGCAACAGAGCCACCCCATGATGCGGCTGGTGCAGGGGGATGTGGGCTCCGGCAAGACCCTGGTCGCGGCGCTGGCCGCCCTGCAGGCTATCGGCAATGGCTGTCAGGTGGGCTTGATGGCGCCGACCGAGCTGCTGGCGGAACAGCACGCCATCAACTTCGCCAAGTGGCTGGAGCCGCTCGGCATCGGAGTCGGCTGGCTGGCGGGTAAACAGAAAGGCAAGGCGCGGGAAGAGTCGCTGGCCGCCATCGCCGATGGCAGAGTCAAGATGGTGGTGGGCACCCACGCCATCTTTCAGGAGCAGGTGGTGTTCCAGCGTCTGGCGCTGGTCATCATCGATGAACAGCACAGATTCGGGGTGCATCAGCGCCTCGCCCTGCGCGAGAAAGGGGAGCGGGAAGGGGTGCATCCCCATCAGCTCATCATGACCGCCACCCCCATCCCTCGCACCCTGGCGATGACCGCCTATGCCGATCTCGACACCTCGGTCATCGACGAACTGCCGCCGGGCCGTACCCCCATCACCACAGTCGCGCTGCCCGACAGCCGCCGCGGCGATGTGATCGAGCGGGTCAAGCTCGCCTGCACCGAGGGCAAGCAGGCCTACTGGGTCTGCACCCTGATCGAGGAGTCGGAGGTGCTGGAGTGTCAGGCCGCCGAGGATACCGCCGCCGAGCTGCAGAACCTGCTGCCCGGCCTGCATATCGGGCTGGTGCACGGCCGGATGCGTCCGGTCGAGAAACAGCGGGTGATGGAGGAGTTCAAGGCGGGCATACTGCAACTGTTGGTCGCCACCACCGTCATCGAGGTGGGGGTGGATGTGCCCAACGCCAGCCTGATGATCATCGAGAATCCGGAACGGCTCGGGCTGGCGCAGTTGCACCAGTTGCGCGGCCGGGTTGGCCGGGGGGCGGTAGCCTCTCACTGCGTGCTGCTCTATCATGCCCCCTTGTCCAAGACGGCCCAGAGCCGGCTCGGGGTGCTGCGGGAGACCAACGACGGCTTCCTCATCGCCCAGCGCGATCTGGAACTGCGCGGCCCGGGGGAACTGCTCGGCACTCGCCAGACCGGTCTGGCCGATCTCAAGATCGCCGATCTGGTGCGGGATCAACCGCTTATTCCGCAGGTGCAAAAGATGGCGCGCTTCCTCATGGATAGGCACCCAAGCCATGTCGAACCCTTGATACGGCGCTGGCTCGGCTTACGGGATCACTATTCCAATGCCTGATCGAAATAGATGCAGAAGATGGGCACATCTCCTTATGGATAGGCATCCGAGTCATGTCGAACCCTTGATACGGCGCTGGCTCGGTCTGCGAGACCACTACTCAAACGCCTGACAACCAATCCCAAAACAGGAGGAAAGCACCCATGAATTCCTGGCTACGCGGCCTGCTCTACACCTTCGCCTTCCTGCTGCTGTTTGTCTGGGTTGCCCTCGGCCTGTTCGACGCCGAGCGCGCCAAAGGCCCCATCGCCAGCTGGATCAGCCAGCAGACCGGCGTGCCGGTCACCATAGGGCGACTGGTGTTCAACCCGCTGCACCCCTACACCCTGCTGGCTGAGCAGGTGCGTTACGGCGATGCGGTCTCCCTCGACAAGATCTATCTGGAGATCGAGAGCATCGACTGGCTGAGCCGCGACGTGCGCATCGCCCATCTCGATCTCATTCGTCCCGCCATCAAGCTGCCGCTGCCCAACCAGCTACCGAGCCTGCCGGTGCACTCCCTCATCATCAGTGACAGCACCATAGACCGGCTCAGTCTGGAAAGCCCCGAGCTGACCCTGCGCGGTCTCAACGCCACCCTGAGCGACTGGGAGCTGATCGATCCGAAACGGCAGCCACAGGCCAACCTGAGCCTCAATATCGGCCAGCTGGAGACCCCGCAGTTCACCTTCGCCCGTCTCAACCTGCAAGGACGGCTGGAAGGAGAAGTGCTGCGCACCGACAAGCTGGTGACCAACCTGTTCGACGGTCTGCTGGAGACCGGCATGGTGCTGGACTGGCCCGCCCGCACCCTGCAACTGCACGATCTCAAGGCGCGCGGCATGCGGGTGGAGCTGGGCGATCTGACACAACAAGGCTTCCCGTTGCAAAGCGTGTCGCTGGATCGCGGCCAGCTGGACGGCGTCAGCCTCAACGACATCAATCAGGAGCTCTCCTTCAACAACTTCAGCGGCCTGCTCACCGCCTTCAACTGGCAGGCGGGCAACCAGCCCACCGGCTATCTGAGCGGCACCCTGGGCGACATGGGCCGTGGCCTGTTCCAGCTGGAGGAGATCAAGGGCAAGCTCGCCTTCTCGCCCCAGCAGATCGACGGCGAACTGCAGGGCAAGGCCTATGAAGGGGAGTTCAATGTCGAGCTCTCCCTCGATACCCAGCAGCAGAAGCTGACCCTGAAAGACGTGGCGCTGAGCGGCATGGATATCAGCCTGCCGCAGGGTTGGTGGCAGGATTGGCAGAGCTGGCGCCCGCAGCAGGTGGATATCCGCAAGCTGGCGTTCGACAAGCTCAAGGTGCTCTCCTTCGACGATACCCTGCCCCTGTCGCTGACCGGCTGGCAGCTCTATCTGAGCGATCTCGCCCTGCGCGATAACCAACCCGGCCCGCTGCTCGGCCGTGCCCGTATCGAGAGCAAGTGGTTCGAGCTGGTGTGGGATGGCCTCAGCGCCCGCAACGGCGAGCTGGATGGGGAGCTGACCCCCAGCTCCTGGCAACTGGGCAAACTCACCAGCTCGCTGCCGGATGAGGGCACTCTCAGCCTGAGTGGCCAGTGGGGCCGCGAACCGGGCCAGAGCAGCCGCCTCCAACTGCAGGCGACCAAGCTGGATCTGCAGCAATGGGGCAAGATACTCCACTCCCCGGTCTCCTTTGCCGGCAAAGCGGACGTGAGCGCCGATCTGCAAGCCGAACATGGCAAAACGGCGGGCGAGTGGCGCCAGACCCTGCAGGGGAGCTTTGCCCTCGATGCCGACGAGCCTTTCTGGGACAAGGTGAAGATAGATCCGCTGCTGGATGAGTGGTTCAAGGGCGCGACCCCGCCCACCCTGACGCCGGATCAGCTGTGGCAGGCGATGCAGGAGGGTGACACCCCCTTCTACCGTATCAAGCTGCAGGGCAAGATCGACAAGGGGCAACTACAAGTCGAGCAGGCTGGCGCCTCCACCATCACTCATCTGCTGGCGCTGCAAGGGGGGATCGATCTGGTCAACGAACAGTGGCAGCTCGATCTGGGGATCCTCAACGGCAACCGCTGCGCCGAGCTGCTCGGCCAGTGGCGCGGGCCGCTGACGGAACCCACACTGGCCTGGAGCTTCCCGCAGAAGCAGGACGCCTGCGGCTGGGAAGTGGGAGTACGCTATCCGCCGCAAGGCAACAGCGCCCCGCTCTGGCGACCGGCTCCCGCGCCGAAAGCCCAAGCCCAAGCCCAAGCCCAAGCCCAAGCCCAAGTGCAGACCCAAGCCGGGCCGACAAGCAACAGCCAGCAGGGGTAAAAACAGACAAGGCCTCATGATGAGGCCTTGTTGTTTGATGGGGAAATGGCGCGGTTACTGGCCCGGACGGCGGGGCGGCTGCACCACGTAGTGACCGCAGAACTCCGCCGCCAGTTTGCTGCCGCTGAACAGCTGGATCTTGAGGCTGAAGGTGGCAGGCTCCCCCCGTTTGAGCGGCTGCAGCACGGCGGGCATCCCCTCGCGGGCCACTCGCGCCTCGGGCTCCTCATCGACCGGGCCATGATATTTGATGGTGCTCTCGGCCAGCACCGGCTCGCCCACCAGCCCCTCCTCTTTAAGCTGCAGCCAGATCAGCCCCCAGCCCGCCAGCACGCACTGGCTGTAGACACTGCCGGCGAACATGCTGCCATGCACGTTGAAATTGGCCGCCAGATTGGCCTTGAGGTGGAAAGTCTGGCCATCGTAGTGGCTGATGTGCATCCCCATCTTCTCGCTGATGGGTACCCCGCGCGACCAGCGGGTGGTGAGATCCTGACACCACTCCGGCCGGTACTGGATGGTCTGCAACGGGCTCAGGGATTTGATCATCTGGCGATGGGGAATCCGGCCAAAGGAGACGGGGCCGCCCCCCACTTCGAGAAAGCCGCACTTGCGATAGAACTCCACCGCTTCCTGACGGGCGTTCATCACCAGCCGTTTCACCTTCTCGCTGCGGGCCAGCTCCTCGAGATCCTCCACCATTCGGGCGCCCAGCCCTTGGCCGCGATATTCGGGCCGCAGCGCCATAAAGCGGATCTGCGCCTCGTCGCCGCCGATAAAGAGGCGCCCCACCGCAATAGGGGTACCATCGGGTGCCAGCATCAGCCGGTGAATGGCAACGGTGTCGTATTCGTCCCGCTCGGAACCGACGGGCAGATTGAAGGGTTTACGCAGAAGTTCCCAGCGCAACTGGTAGTAGGCATCCAGCTCGGCGACTGTCTGAGGGGTGACTACCCGGTACATAGTTTCATCCTTGAGTTACACTGGTCGGAAACCATCTTGCCGTGCAAATTCATGGACTTCAATCTGCAAGCGTACCAAGCCGATCACTTGTTGCACCTCAGCGTCAAACCCCAGCGCCGCCTCACGGTACAGGAAAATGACCAGCACCGCTGGCTGGAGATAGACGGCGTGGTGCAATCCGCCATGTTGCTCGCCGACCCCGCGACCCTCTGTCTGCCCCATCAACGGGTCATCGCCTGCCTGCTGCCGGAGCAGGCCACCCGGATCCTAGAACTGGGTCTGGGTGGCGGCGATCTCACCCGCCATCTCTGCCAACGCTGGCCAGATGCTCGCCACGAGTGCGTCGACCTCGACGAAGAGGTGCTGACCGTTTATCAGCAGTTTTTCCAGCATCAGGAGAGCGATGAACACGCCGCTCCGGCACTCCATCAGGCCGATGCCCTCGCCTTTCTCGAGCAGAGTGAGCAGCAGTACGACCTCATCCTGCTCGATCTCTTCAGTCAGGATGGCAACCCGCTGCTGCTGTTTCAGGAGCGGCTCTACCGGACGCTGGCTCCCCGCCTCTGCGGCACCCTGGTGATCAACCTGTTGCCGCGCACCGAGCTGGAGCTAACCCACGCCCTGACGCTGATCGAGCAGTGGATTGGCCCGGCTACCCCCTATCCGGTCGCTGGGCTCATCAACGTGATCGTCCACGTCATACCGCGGGATCAGGCATCCTCAGACCTGTAGCCAGAAGGTAACCGGGCCGTCGTTGACCAGCGCCACCTTCATGTCGGCGGCAAAACGCCCGGTTGCGGTCGGGATGCCGCTGGCGGCGGCCTTGGCCACGAAGTAGTCATAGAGGCGTTCGGCCTCGCTCGGGTGGGCACCGCAGGAGAAGCTGGGGCGCATCCCTCGCTTGGTATCCGCCGCCAGCGTGAATTGGGAGACAACCAGCAGACTGCCGCCGATCTGGCTGACATTGAGGTTCATCTTGCCATTCTCGTCGGAGAAGACCCGATAGCCGCTCACCTTGTGCAGCAGCTTGTCGGCCTTGGCCTCGTCATCCCCCTGCTCCACCCCGAGCAGTACCAGCAGCCCCTGACCGATAGCGCCGGTCACCTCCCCCTCGACAGTCACGCTGGCCTCGGAGACCCGCTGAATCAGTGCAATCACATCCCTCTCCTCTCAAAACAGAACGACCGCCCCGGCTCGATTGCAGGGGCGGTCGTCGATGCTACCAATAAACCGATGGCCAAGGCGATGGCTTAGCCAAGCTCCTCGCTCGCCGGCTTCTCGTACTCGCCAAGGCAGGCGGTAGTCTCCGCACCAAGCAGCACCACCAGCCAACTCAAATAGACCCAGACAAACAGGATCGGGATGGTAGCCAGCGCGCCGTAGATGGCCTGATAGGAGGGGAAGCTGGTGATGTAGATGGCAAAACCGCGCTTGGCCAGCTCGAACAGGGTCGCCGCTACCAGCGCGCCGATAAAGGCGTGGGCCAGCCGCACCTTGCAGTTCGGTACCACGGTATAGACCAGCAGGAAGGTGAGCACCGAGAAGAGGAACGGCAAGCCGCGCAGCAGCAGATAGCCGATGCCGAACAGGCTCTCGGCGCCAAACAGCCGCAGCGAGAAGATGTAGGAGGAGATGGCGATACTGGCCCCGATAAGCACGGGCCCCAGGGTGAGGATCATCCAGTACATGGCAAACGCCTGCGCCAGCGGGCGGCCCTGGGTCGAACGCCAGATGTAGTTGAGGTTCTTGTCGATGGCGGAGATCAGCATCAGCGCTACCACCACCAGCGCCCCGATCCCCACCGCCGTGGTGTTGGTGGCATTGGCGACGAAACCGTCGATGTACTCCTTGAGCACCTCTCCCGCGGTCGGCACGAAGTTGTGGTAGACGAACTGCTCCATCGCCTGCTTGAGGCTCTGGAACACCGGGAAGGCGGACATCATGCCAAAGACCACGGCGATCATCGGCACCAGTGAAAGCAGGGTGACATAGGCCAGATAGCCGGCGGTCACCGTCAATCTGTCCTGCTGGAAACGGCCCCAGACAAACTGGGCAAAGTGGCGACCATCATGGCGCAAGAAGGAGAGGGCGTGGGCCAAACGGCCGCTGACAGGCTGCTGCATCTTGATTCTCGTTAGCGTCATAGTGGCAATATTGTGTCAGAGGAGAGCGCTGTTTGACCACCTTTGCACCCGATTTGCCTCCATATGCCCCAACCTGTTACCCGGCTGGCGTCTCTGGCTGTCGCCAGAAGCAGAGATAAAAACGGCCCCGCTATGGGGCCGTTTGCAACGCCGGATTACAGCATGTAGTCCGCAGGCAGCTCGATGCGGGCGACGCCGGAGGCAACCGCCGCCAGCGCCACGGCGCGGGCTACGCGCGGCAGCAGACGGGCATCCATCGGCTTGGGAATGACGTAATCCTTGCCGAAGGCGAGCTCGCTGACCCCGGCGGCGGTCAGCACCTCGGCCGGCACCGGCTCCTTGGCCAGCGCGCGGATCGCCTCGACCGCAGCAATCTTCATGGCATCGTTGATGCGGCTGGCACGGGCGTCGAGGGCACCGCGGAAGATAAAGGGGAAACAGAGCACGTTGTTGATCTGGTTCGGGTAGTCGGAGCGGCCGGTACCCATGATGAGGTCGCTGCGCACCCCGTGGGCCAGCGCCGGCTTGATCTCCGGATCCGGATTGGAGCAGGCGAAGATCACCGGATTGGGCGCCATCAGGGCGACCGCCTCGGCGGGCAGCACATCGGGGCCGGAGACACCGACAAACACATCCGCCCCTTCGATGACATCCATCAGGGTGCGCAGCGGGGTCTCGTTGGCGAAGCGCTGCTTGTACTTGTTGAGATCAGTGCGGCCGGTGTGAATCACCCCCTGACGATCCAGCATGAAGATGTTGTGCGCCCTGGCGCCACACTTGATCAGCAGATCCATGCAGGCGGTCGCGGCAGCCCCCGCCCCCATGCAGACGATGCGGCTGTCACTGATCTGCTTGCCCTGCACTTCCAGCGCGTTGAGCAGACCGGCGGCGGTGACGATGGCGGTACCGTGCTGGTCATCGTGGAACACCGGAATGTCGCAGCGCGCGATCAGCGCCTCTTCAATCTCGAAACACTCCGGCGCCTTGATATCTTCCAGATTGATGCCACCGAAGGTATCGGCGATAGCCGCCACCGTGTCGATAAACTGCTGGCTGGTCTCGTGCTTCACCTCGATGTCGATGGCGTCGATACCGGCGAAGCGCTTGAACAACAGGGCCTTGCCCTCCATCACCGGCTTGGAGGCCAGCGGCCCCAGATTACCCAGCCCCAGAATGGCGGTGCCGTTGGAGATGACGGCCACCAGATTGCCCTTGCCGGTATAGCGATAGGCATCGGCCGGGTTGGCAGCGATCTCGCGCACCGGCTCGGCAACACCCGGGCTGTAGGCCAGCGCCAGATCGCGGGCGGTTTCGGCAGGCTTGGTCAGGGCGATGGCAATTTTGCCCGGTACGGGCTGGGCGTGGTAATCGAGTGCTTCTTGACGCAGATCGGACATGGGGGACCCCGATGTGGTTGGTGCAAATGAGGTGCCGACAGGGGGCACACAGAAGGGCGGGGATCATAAAAGAAAGCGCTGAGCATGCCCAGCAGATCATGCTGCCGCCAGCCAGATCAGACCAGTTATTTCAGCACCTTACCCCACTCGCACCTACCACTTTAGTTATAGATTCTGCCGCATGGGATGAAAATGGCGCAAAAAGGGCGGCAAGTTGGCCTTGCCGCCCTTTCTGTCAGTGCTGTAGACCTGACTCAGTTGCCCAGATAGACCGGCAACAGATTTGCCATCGACAGGAAGTGGAACAGCGCGGTCGCCAATCCGAACAGGATCAGCAGCCAGGCCATCAGCTTGCCACCAGGGGTGACGAAATGGGGGGTCACTTCGCCCCGCTCGGCCCGCGCCCGGGTGCGCAGCACCAGCAGTGCCGGGATGATGCAGGTCCAGATGGTGGCTGCGGCACCGGCATAGCCGATGGCCAGCAGGAAGCCGAACGGGAAGAGCAGGGAGAGCACCAACGGCGGCAGGAAGGTGACCGCCCAGGTCTTGCAGCGACCGGCGCGGCTGTTGTCGAACTTGAACAGATCAGCCAGATAGTCGAACACCCCGAGCCCCACCCCGATAAAGGAGGAGAGGATCGCCGCCATGGAGAAGCCGTTGATGGCGCTGGCCACCTTCTCCGATTCGATCACCCCTGAAAGCGCGGAGAGCAGCACGCTCACATCGCCCCCCTTGGCAATCACGGGGGCAAAATCCTGACGGGGCAGGTTGCCGAAAATCCCCAGCAGCCAGAGCACGTAGAGCGCCAGCGCGATCAGGGTTCCCCCCAGAATGGCCCATCTGGCCTGCTGCTCGTTCTGATAGTAGGCACGCAGAGAGGCCACCGAGTGGTGATAGCCGAACGAGGTGAGTGCCACCGGCAACATCGCCATGGCATAGGGGGCATAGCGGCTCTCGCTGCCCGCCAGATCGAGCAGGGTCGGCAGCTTGATACTGCCGAGCAGACCGGCCACACCGAGGGCGAAGCTGAGGATCATGAAGGCGATCAGCACCACCGAAATACGGTCAACGGCGCGGGTCGAGTGCCACACCACCGCAGAGAAGAGTGCCACGAACAGCACGGATGCAAGCTTGCTGTCGATCCCCAGTATCCCCTGCAGGATGGCACCGGAGGAGGTGATATAGGCGTAGAGCAGAATGCCGCCAACAAAGTAGACCGAGAGGTTGTTGAGGAGATTGAGCTTCTCCCCCAGCAGCTCGCGAGTTACGGTATTGAAGGAGACGCGCATGTCGTGGTGCTGGAAGGATTCCAGCAGCATCCAGCCGGAGAGGGTCATCATCACCATGGTGACGGTCAGCGCCAGCACCGACCAGAGGGTCCAGGCCCCCGCCCCCGAACTCGGCAGACCGAGCATGCCAGCTCCCACGCAGACGCTGGCAATGATGCAGGCGCCCCCCAAAATTGACGGTTTTTTCTTCATAATCCCTTCTTTTTCTGACTGATTATCTATCCGCGGTAAACAAGACCGCGGCATGATGCCAGCCTTTGCCATGAGACGCCTACCACTATCTGCCATAACCGGGCATGGCCGCCGCATAAAAAGTGCCCCGAACGGGGCACTCTATCAGCGGGAATGATGTGAAGAGGGTTAATCCATCACCGGGATACCTGCCCTCGCTTCGGCCTGACGGGCGATGGCCTCGGTCATGCCCTGAAAGATAAAGAGGTGGAACGGCAGCATGGCGAGCCAGTAGGCCAGCCCCCAGGCGCCCTGCGGGTGCCAATGAGCGGTGACCCGGATGCGGGTCAACCCGGACTCCTCCGGCAGGATGTTGAACTCCAGCCGCCCGACGCCCGGAGCCTTCATGTTGAACAAGAGATCGAGCCTGCGCCCCTCATCCACCCCGAGGATCTGCCAGGAGTCGAGCATGTCACCCTTCACGAAGCGATCCGGATTGGTGCGGCCACGGGTGCGGGCCGGGCCGCCGATCAGGTGATCCATCCATTCGCGCACCACCCACAGCTGGTTCATGTAGAAGTAGCGCTGCTCACCCCCCAGTTGCTGCAACACCTGCCACACCACCTCGGGCGAGGCGAGGCAGATGGCCTCGCCGCTGGCGATGCGATCGTAGAAACCATATTCGGGATGGCGCCAGCGCAGGCCGAGCGGCGTCTCCTGCCCCTGCTGCTCCGCACCCAGCTTCTGCTCCAGCGCCAGACTCTCCGCCAGCGCCTCGTCGAAGCTGAGCAGGGTCTGCGGCAGCAAGGCGCGCAGCGGGCCATCGTCGGCCGGAATATCGTGCTTGAGACCGCCCACCAGCGCCTTGGCCACCGGCTGCGGCACAGAGGTGACAAACTGCAGCCACCAGGCGGAGAGGCGCGGACTCAGAAACGGGATAGGAATGATGGGGCAGCGCTTGCCGATATGGGCGGCAAACTTCTGCAACTGCTGCTGATAGCTGAGCAGCTCGGGGCCGACCGCATTGAAGATGCGGCCATCCACCTCGTCGGCCTCTACCAGCCCGCCCAGATAGTGCAGCAGGTTTGACAGCGCAATCGGCGGCGTGCGCGAGCGCACCCATTTGGGCGTCACCATCATCGGCAGGTTGAACACCAGATCCCGCATCACCTCGAACGCCGCCGAACCGGGCCCGATGATGATACCGGCGCGCAGCTCCACCGTCGGCACGCCGGAGTCACGAAACAACTCGCCACAATGGCGGCGGGAGTTGAGATGGCGACTGTTACACTGCTCGGGCTGGATTGCCCCGAGATAGATGATGCGGCGCACCCCGGCGGCACGGGCGGCGGCGGCAAAATTCTTTACCCCCTGCTGCTCCAGTCGGTGAAAATCAGCCCCCGCCCCCATGGCATGCACCAGATAGAAGACGGTATCTATGCCCGCCAGCGCAGGCAGCAGGGTGATGGGCTTGAGGCTGTCGGCGAGGCGAAACTCGACCCCCTCCGGCAAGCGGCAGGGACGGCGCGCCCCGGCAATCACCTTGTAGCCCAGCGTTTGCAGGTGGGGCACCAGATAGGAACCGATATAGCCCGCCGCTCCCATCACCAGACAGTTACGCATGAGTGCAACCCTCAACATCATTGATGCAAGGGGCGCCAGACAGGAATCCACCATAGCCCGCCACGTCCATCACCAGACAATTTCCCATGTAATTCTCCCTATCCTCACCGATGCCGCTTGTCAGCCAGAGTGCGCCGCGTTACCTGAAAATGTTCAACTACAGCGCCACCATCCAGTCTCTTGCCATCCTGCCACGCCGCCACCTTGCAACCTAGTACTAACCACCTCCCTGATTAGTCCGATTTGGTGTTAAGCCCTGTGCATTAAGTGGTCGATAACTGACCAGATGTATAGCGCCGAGGGCGATCATATGCGCATCGATCACTACGACCTCCAGGGGGAGGTGCAATACCGGCAACAACAGGCCCAGAGCCGCAAGGTGCGCAACCTCGGGCCAGTGCCACCCGTCGTCAATCCACCGGAAGGCAACAACGCGGCAGTGAGCGGCGAACGCAGCAGCACCCTGACCCTCACCAGCGCCCTGACGCTGCAAACCGCGAGGCAATCCGCCGCCAGTCAGCAAGCAGCAACACCTCCCGCCCCACCCGCAGCGGACGTCGGCAAAGAGCAGGATGGTATTCCCGACGATGGGCTGGATAACCGCCAGCGGCTGATCAAGCTGATGATTGAAGCGATGCTAGGCCACGAAATCGAGCTGCCCAAGCCGATCAAGCCCACCGAAGAGGGGGGCGAAGGAGAAGCCGCAGCTCAGGCCGCCGAGCCGGATCAACTGCTGGAGGTGACTGACACCCTGTTGCAACAGGAGCAGCTCAACGTGGTGGCGTCAGCCAGCGTAGCGACTCGGGATGGTCAGACTATTCAGCTCGATCTCGGTTTTGTGCTCGACTGGCGTCAGCTGGAGGTGAGCCAGCGGCGCACCACCCTCAATGCCCTCAAGGATCCGCTGGTGCTCAGTCTGGATGGCAAGATTGCCGATCTGACCGAGGCTAGAGTCACTTTCGATATTGATCAGGATGGCAAAGAGGATAGCCTGCCGGGCTTGAGTGAAGGCAGCGGCTTTGTGGCGCTGGATCGCAATGGCAACGGCACCATAGACGATGGGGGCGAGCTGTTTGGCGCTCGCTCCGGCAATGGCTTCGGCGAATTGGCGACCCTGGATGAGGATGGCAACGGGGTGCTGGATGAGGGAGATAGCCAGTTTTCAGCCCTGCAGTTCTGGCATCCCGAGCACGCCCCTATCGCTCTGGTGGAGCTGGGGATCGGCGCCATCCTGCTGCGCCCCCTCGACACCCCCTTCAACCATCTGGGGGAGAGCGGCAATCAGGGGGTGCTGCGCCAATCCGGCCTCTATCTCACCGAACAGGGTAAAGGAGGCTGGGTGCAGCAGATCGATCTGCGGGTCTGAGCCTTGAAATGAAATCACCCATCGGTCGCTGACGATAACTGCCAGCGACCGGCTCCCGAGCCACCATCAACTCAGCTCGGTGGGGTCGATATCCAGACTCCAGCGCACCTTTTTGGTCTCGGGCCAGCCTTCCAGCTCCTTCACCGCCCAATCCAGCAGTTGGGCCAGCGGTGCCCGATTCGACCCCTGCACCAGCAACTGCATGCGAAACTTGCCCGCCTTGCGCTCCATAAAGCCGCTAATGGGCCCCAGCACCTGAACGTGGGGATAGCGGGCGCTGCGCAGAGTATCGGCGAGGCGGGCGAGGAACAGCTGCACCTCGTCGCGGCCGTTGGCCTCGGCCCTAAACAGCCCCTGATAGCTGAAGGGCGGCAGCCCCAGCAAGCGGCGCTCTTTCAGCGCCGTATCGGCGAAGTGGCCGTAACCGTTCTGGGTCAAATCCTGCAGCAAGGCGTGCTCCGGATGGTGGCTCTGCAGCACTACCAACCCGGGTTTGCTGGCGCGACCGGCGCGGCCCGCCACCTGGGTGTAGAGCTGGGCCAGCTTCTCGGCGGCGCGAAAATCGGCGCTGAACAGGGCTCCATCCACATCCAGCAGACCCACTAGCGTCACATCCGGGAAGTGGTGGCCCTTGGCCAGCATCTGGGTGCCGATCAGGATCTTGTACTTGCCCGCCTTGATGTCGCCAAGATGGGTCTCCAGCTCCCCCTTGCGGCGGGTGTTGTCCCGATCGATGCGCACCACCGGATATTGAGGGAAAACCGTGGTGAGCAGCTGTTCCAGCTGTTCGGTGCCCACTCCCGATCCGATCAGCTCGTTGCTGCCACACTCGGGGCAGTGGTGGGGCAAGGGGCGCACGCTGTCGCAATGATGGCAGTGCAGCCGTCGTCCGGCCTGATGCCAGGTGTACCAGGCATCACAACGCTCACAAGCGGCGCTCCAGCCACATTGGTGACAGATCAGAGCCGGGGCATAGCCACGGCGGTTGAGAAACAGCATCACCTGATTGCCCGCCGCTAGATGCTCTGCCATCAGCTGCTCCAGCTGGGGAGAGAGCCCGGCCTGCAGCCGCACGCTCTTGATATCCAGGATCACCTGACGGGCGGTCTGGGCGTTACCGGCGCGGCGGGTCAGGGTGAGGTGGTGATACTTGCCGGTGCGGGCGTTGTGCAGCGTCTCCAGCGACGGGGTGGCCGAGCCAAGCAGGATGGGAATATCGGCACGATGAGCCCGCATCACCGCCAGATCCCGCGCGTGGTAGCGAAAACCGTCCTGCTGCTTGAAGGAGCCGTCGTGCTCCTCGTCGATGATAATGATGCCGAGGTTGTGAAACGGGGTGAACACCGCAGAGCGGGTGCCGATCAGGATGGCGGCGGCGCCGTCTCGACAGGCGAGCCAGGCATCGAGCCGCTCCCTGTCGTTCATGGCGGAGTTCATCGCCACCACCGGCACGTTGAAGCGGCGGCGGAAGCGGTTGATGGTCTGCGGGGTGAGGCCGATCTCCGGCACCATCACCAGCGCCTGCTTGCCCGCCTTGAGCAAGGGCTCGAGGATGCTCAGGTAAACCTCGGTCTTGCCGGAGCCTGTGATGCCATCCAGCAGGAAGGCACCGAACTTGTCGCTCTGGCTGGTAACGTCAGAGACAGCCAGCGCCTGTTCGCCGTTGAGGCGCAACCCCTCCCCCGGCTCAAAGCGGGCGGCCCAGTCGCCATCATGGCTTGGCTCCAGCGAGCGTTTCTCCAGCAGCCCCTTCTTCTCCAGCGCGGTGAGAGCTGCGCTCTGGATCTCCTCCTGTTTGAGGGCGGAGGGGGTCTGCGGCCCCTTGCGCAGCAAGGCGAGCGCTTGCTGCTGCTTGGCCGCCCGCTTGAGCTCGTTAAGGTCGATGGCCATGCCAGCCTCGGTAGCAAACCAGAACTCCAGTTCACGATAAGCGGCAGGCTCCCCCTTGCGCACCAGCACCGGCAGGGCGTGGGGCAGCACTTCCCCCAGCGGATGCTGGTAGTAGCTGGCGCTCCAGTTCATCAGCGCCAAAATATCCGGCCCCAGCACCGGAGCCGAGTCCAATACCCGTTTGATGGGCTTGAGCTTGTTGCGGGGCACCTGGCTGTCAGCCGGATGATCCACCACCAGCCCGACCAGGATCTGGGGACCGAAAGGGATCTCGACCCGGCAACCGGGGGCAGGTAACGGCAGGGGAGAGAGATAGTCGAAGTGACGGCGTAACGGTACCGGGACAGCGACACGAACCAGATCCAGCGTTTGGGAAGAATTCACCAGGGGTTGCCTATTTTTTCTGCGAAGCCACTTGCCTGATCTCAGGCATTTCCTATATTATTCGCAGCCTTTGAAACTGTGTTCAACAATCGTGTGGTGTCCGACAAGAGATCGGATGGCGACACGGCCTATTAATTGAGGTTGTCCATGAAAGCTGGTATCCATCCTGACTACGTAGCCATCACCGCCAAGTGCTCTTGCGGTAACGTCATCAACACTTTCTCTACCATCGGTAAAGATCTGAACCTGGACGTGTGCTCCGAGTGCCACCCGTTCTACACCGGCAAGCAGAAAGAAGTTTCTAGCGGCGGCCGCGTAGACAAGTTCAACAAGCGTTTCGGTGCGATGACCACCAAGAAGTAATTTTACTTCTGAAGAATTCTGAAAAAGGCGCCCAATGGGCGCCTTTTTTACGATCCCTGTTTTTCATCCTTCATGTTCCCGCAGCCAGACGCACTCTCCCCTACTGGCCAAATCCTTTGGAACGACGCAAATAGACATACCCCTCACCCGGGCTGCCCCAGCGCGGGCTCCCTGCGTTGTCATAGGCGCGATCCAGCAATCTGACGCTGTCGGGGCCAATCCAGATATGCTGCACCAGCGTCGTGGCACCACCAAAATCGGTGGAGCAGTGGCCCACCCGGGTGTGACCGGCATATTCGCCGGAGGGGGTACGGGTTAGCCAGATCTCGCAACCGTGGCGCAAGGAGAGCTGCTGCGGGGTCAGACTGTCGAGCAGGGCGGGATCATGCCAGGCACCGGCAAAATCGGTGGCACGGGGCATGGTCAGCTCTGCCATCAGGATCCGCCCGTCAGGGGCGGGTGAGAAGCGATAGATGCGCTGGCGGAAAGGACGGACGGAGCGCATGCTCAGATACTGCTCGGCATAGACCCAGCGATAGCCCTGATAGCCGGGCCAAATCTCCATCAGACGCAGCTCGGCACTGGTAAAGCGGCTGTCGTAACTGGCCTGCTCCCGGCTCGTAAAGGCCCCGTTGAACCAGCTGAGCAGCGGTTCCATACCGGGCTTGAGTGGGGTAGCCTGAGGCGCCGAACCTGCCAACACCAGACAGGAACAGAGCAGCCCGAATACGGCCACCAGCAACTTTGCCATCGAATCCTTCCGAATCATCATAGTGGCGGCGATTATATGAGCGAATTACCCCAATAACAGCCACTACGATCAAATCATTGCCACTCTGGTGCAAAAACCTCACAAGGATGCCAGTCCGCTCACTAAACCCGATATTTTGCCACCGCCTTGTTGAGCAGCTGGGCCTGCTCGTTGAGACCCTCGCTGGATCTCGCATTTTCCTCTGCCATGATGCTCGACTCCTGGGCGATGTCGCGGATGTTGTTGACGTTGCGGTTCACCTCGTTGGCCACCAGACTCTGCTGTTCTATAGCCGCAGCAATCTGGGTGCTCATGTCCATGATGTTGGTAACATCCTGAGTGATCTGCCCCAGCAACTCCCCTGCGGTACTGGCCTGATCCGAGCTGCGGTTGCCCTGCTCGCGGCAGGTCGCCATCACCTCGACGATGCTGCCGGTCTGTTTCTGCAGCGAGCTGATGATGCCGGCAATCTCCTGGGTCGATTTCTGGGTACGGATGGCCAGATTGCGCACCTCATCGGCCACCACCGCAAAACCACGCCCCTGATCTCCTGCCCGAGCTGCTTCGATGGCTGCGTTGAGGGCCAGCAGGTTGGTCTGCTCGGCAATGCCGCGGATCACATCGAGCACGGAGCCGATGGTCTCGCTCTCTTTTTGCAGCTGGCTCACCTCGCGGGATGAACTCTCCAGATTGCCCGCCAGCGAGCGGATCTGCTCGACAGTGTTCTCGACCGCAGTCCGCCCCTCCATCGCCTTGTTGTTGGTCGCCTGCGCATTGTTGGCCGCCTGCTCGGTGTTGCGGGCGATCTCTTCGATGGTGGAGCCCATCTCGGTGGAAGCGGTCGCCACCATGTCGGTCTCCTGCAGCTGGCGCGCCGCCCCTTCGCTGGTGCGTTTGACGTTGGCCGAGAGGTGATCCGCCGCTTCGGTCAGGGTGTGCACGCTCTGCTTCACATCGCCAATCAGGTTGCGAAACCCGCCCAGCATCACGTCGAGATTGCCTGCCAGCTGGGCCATTTCATCTGCCCCGCGCAGCTCTATCTTCAGGCGCAGGTCATTATCCTGGCGAATGCGGTTGACGGTATCATTCACCTGAGTAATGGGACGGTCGATGCTGCGCCCCAGCAGCACGCTCATGATGCCGATCAGCACCACAATCACCCCGCCACAGACCAGCATCAGGCTGTTGAGGCGAGCGCTCTGCCGCTCCAGCTCAGCGACAATGTGCTGATCGACGGCGGCAAACCCCTGTTCGGTCTGATGCACCAGATCCCGCATCTGGTTGCGCAGCCCCTCATCCTCTTTCAGCCCCAGTACCTGCATCCCCTGCACCAGCGCCACAAAGTCCTGCCGGTACTGCTTGCTGGCCTGCTCCAGCTTGCCGCGACCCGCCTCCGGCAAAGTGGCAAGGCTATCCTGAAAACTCTTGTGCAAGGTCTCGAAACGCTCCAGATACTGGATATCGGAACGCAGCATGAAGTCTTTCTCCGCCCGCCTCAGTTGCAGCATGGTGATGAGCAACCCCTGCTGATCCAGCTGCTTGAGCCCATTCTCC
This sequence comes from Aeromonas sp. Y289-2, assembly GCF_027705925.1. Taxonomy (NCBI): domain Bacteria; kingdom Pseudomonadati; phylum Pseudomonadota; class Gammaproteobacteria; order Aeromonadales; family Aeromonadaceae; genus Aeromonas; species Aeromonas sp. Y289-2. Next base: position 105,471 of record NZ_JAPDCH010000011.1, on the reverse strand, counting down.
ACCTCATGCACCGCCGTTCGCAGCTTGCCATAGAGCCCCTCCTCCGGCCCCAGACCAATCTTCTGCTGCTGGGCCACCAGATCGTTGAAGGCTTTGCCATAACCGCTGATCTGCTGATCCAGTCTGGTCAGCTCCCCCTCGACGGCCACCAGGTTGTCATCGGTCAGCAGCTCCCGATTGTGCTGGTGAAAATCTGACAACCCCTGATTGAAGCGCTCGACGAAGGCCATATCCTTGCGGATCAGAAAATCCTTCTCGGCCCGCCGCAGGTTGAGCATGGCGATCTCCAGCTGGTCGATATTGCGCTGGGCTTCGGTCAGGTGACGGTGCACCTGGCTGGAGTAGATAAACAGGCCGCTCAGTACCAGCATGGCAACGGCAACCAGCACGGTATTCAGGATCAACTTATGACGGATAAGCACGATGGACCTCTCGCAAACAGGCAGTGAACTGCATTGAGCTTATGCAGAAAAGCGGCGACAGGTGATCTGTGCAAGGAATATTCATTGAAATGCCACACCCACTCCTTATACTGGTTGCACCTGTTTCCAGCCGTGGATTTGACACTATGGAATACAATACTTCTGAACTGTGCGACATCTATCAGGACATGGTGGATGTGCTTGAACCCATGCTCTGCTCCTTCGGCGGCCGCGCCTCTTTCGGCGGCGTCATCACCACCGTCAAATGCTTCGAATCGAATGGCCTGATCCGTGAACTCGTCAAAGAGAACGGACTGGGACGCGTCTTGCTGATCGATGGCGGTGGCTCCATGCGCCGAGCTCTGATCGACAGCGACATCGCCACCACGGCGGCCGAGAACGATTGGGAGGGGATTGTCTGCTACGGCTGCGTCCGCGAAGTCGATATTCTGGAAGATCTGGATATCGGCATTCAGGCACTGGCAGCCATTCCGGTCGGTGCCGACAGCAAGGATGTAGGGGAGACCGATCTGCCGGTCAACTTCGGTGGCGTGACCTTCCTGCCTGACGACCACCTCTACGCCGATACCACAGGGGTGATCCTCTCCCCCGAGGCACTCGATATCGAGTAAGCCACAAACAGCGTGACGACGGGAGCCTTGGCTCCCGTTTTTTTATGCCTGCAACTTGCTGAAAAATGACAAAAAAAGAGGGCCAGATAAACTGGCCCTTAACTGGAAGCAATGTGAGCAATGTCGTGCCTTCACAAGAAGTCCATCACGTTGGAACGAATGAAGTCTTTCCCGGAAAACAAGTTAACAATAATCATTCTCATTTAACTAGGCAAGCGCTATTTGCAGAAAGTGCAAAAAAATTGACCACCGCGAAGGGTGGTCAATCTGGTCAGGCTTGCCGGGTGGCCGTTTGCAGGCTGGATAATCCGGCCTCGCCCACCAGCTTGCGGCTGAGGTAGCGCAACAAGACACCGTAGAGCGGCACGAACAAACCAAGGCTTATCAGCAACTTGAATACGTAATCGACGGTTGCGATCTCGACCCAGTGCTCTGCCATGAAAGGATCTGTCGTGCGCCAGAAGGCCACACTGAAGAAAGCGATGGTATCGACCAGATTACCGAACAGGGTGGAGGCCGCAGGTGCAATCCACCACTGCTTGAGCAGACGCAGGCGGTTGAACACCACCACATCCATGAACTGCCCTACCAGATAGGCCATAAAGCTGGCCAGCGCGATACGCGCTACGAACAGGTTGAACTCGGCCAGATGACCAACACCCTGGAAACTCCCTTCAAAGAAGAGTACGGAGAGCGCATAGGAGACCGCCAGTGCTGGCAGCATCACGGTCTGGATAATCTTGCGCGCCAGACCGGCACCGAAGATCCGCACCGTCAGGTCAGTGGCGAGGAAGATAAACGGGAAGCTGAACGCACCCCAGGTGGTGTGGAAGCCAAACACGGTGATCGGCAGCTGCACCAGATAGTTGCTGCTGGCAATGATCAGGATGTGGAACAACGACAGGCGAACGAGCGCCGTTTGGTACTGAGCAGGGGTCAGATTCATCTTGTGACCTTTTTGGTTAATGGGGTTAGGGAACCCATATCGCCACCATTGGCGATAATCGAGGGGCGAGATTATACGCCCCAAAACCGATAGTTCAATCTTTATGCGATTACGCTCATCCAGGTTGGCCAGTGGTAGAGCTGGCCTTGTGGTCGATATTCACGCCTTGTGCTGTCTGGCGAGCCAGAGCAGCGCCTCCCGATCCGCCGGGCGCACCGCCTCCAGCCAGCAGCCGCTGTAGTGTTCGTACTCCAGCCGAAACTGGCTCCCTTCAAACGCCAGCAACCAGCTATGGCGGTCGGCCCCCGCATCCTGCTCGAGCGGCTGCAGCTCCCAATCTCGTAGCAAGGCCTGCGCCAACAGCGGAAACGTGTCCCAGTCGAGCGCCGGACAATCCAGCGTCACTACGCCAGCTTCGCTATCTACCTGTTTGATTTGCCAACTCATGCCCAATCTCTCAGCTACTGCAGGAGAGCTCACCACCGCAATACCATGCCGGAGTCGGGGTGGCGAGATCCTCATATTCGGGTTGTTCATCAAAGGGGCGCTGCAAGGCGGCGAACAGCCGCTCGAACGGCTGCATATCCCCTGCGTCGGCGGCGTCTATCACCTGCTGGGCCAGCGCATTACGCAGTACATACTTGGGATTGATGGCATCCATCTGCGCCTTGCGCACGGCATCCTCGCTGCCTTCGCGCATTAGCCGCGCCCGATAGCGCTCCAGCCACGCCTGCCAACCCAGTGGTTCAGGCAATAGGGCCAGCAGAGATGCAGGCCACGCCCCCTCTTGCGTCACCTCACCGAGACGGCGAAGGAACAGGTGGTAATCCACCTTGTGGGCCGCCAGCAACCGGAACAGCTCGCGGAACAGCGCCGGGTCATCCTCCTCCCACACTGCCAGCCCGAGCTTGGCCCGCATCAGTTCGGAGTAGTGCAGCATCAGTTGTTGCTCGTACTGGGCCAACGCAGCAGCCAGCGCATCACCGTCTACATGGCCAGCCAGCGCCTGCGCCAGCTTTTGCAGATTCCAATAACCGACCGCGGGCTGCTGATCCAGCGCGTAGCGGCCCGCCGGATCCGAGTGGTTGCAGACAAAGTCCGGCACATAGGCATCGATAAAGCCGTATGGCCCGTAATCCAGCGTCAGGCCAAGCAGCGACATGTTGTCGGTATTCATTACCCCGTGACAGAACCCCGCAGCCTGCCATTTGGCAATCAACCGCGCGGTGCGGCGCACCACTTCGGCAAACAGTTCGGCGCCACTCTCCAGCTCGGGGAAGTGGCGGCGCAGCAGATAGTCGATGAGTGGCGGGATCTTCTCTCCCTGCCCGCTCCAGGCGAAATACTCGATATGGCCGAAGCGCAGATGGCTGGGGGCGGTGCGCAGCACGGTCGCTCCCGTCTCCACCTGCTCGCGGTAAACGGGCTCCTGACTCCCCACCAGCACCAGCGCCCGGGTGGTCGGTATGCCGAGGGCATGGAGCGCCTCGGAGGCTAGATATTCGCGAATGCTCGAGCGCAGCACGGCGCGGCCGTCACCAAAGCGGGAAAACGGCGTCTTTCCTGCCCCCTTCAGGTGCAGATCCCAGCGCTGACTATCCGGCGCCTGCTGCTCACCCAACAGCAGCGCGCGACCATCCCCAAGCCGGGGGCTATAACCCCCGAACTGATGGCCCGCATAGACCTGCGCTACCGGCTGCATACCGGGCAGCACTTTTCCCTCGCCACAACAGGCGATCCAGTCAGCCTCGCTGACGCCTCCCAATCCCAGCTCATCCAGCAAAGTCCGGTTGAGATGAAGCAACCGGGGTTGCTGCAGCGGCTGGGGGACCACGGGTTCACAGGCCCAAGGCAGCTCGGTCGCAAAAGTGTTGATCAACTTCATGGTTGTGCCATTCGTCCCTGCGTATGCTCGTGTCACTCTTTATACTGCCGTCAGCCATGCTTGTGCTCACTGGCAACCATCATTTTTCAATTCAAGGAGAAGAAGATGCAAAAATGGGTATATGCCCTGCCCTTGCTGGCATTGGCGTGGGGTCATCAGGCCAAGGCGGCAGATATCGAGGCAGGCAAGGCCAAGGCGGCGGTCTGTGCCGCCTGTCACGGCGTGGAAGGCAAGGCGATGATCCCCAACTATCCCCATCTGGCGGGTCAGAATGCCGCCTATCTGGTGAAACAGTTGAAAGCGTTCAAGGATGGCACTCGCAAAGAGCCCTTGATGGACCCCTTCATGGCGCCGCTGACCGATGCGGATATCGACAATCTGGCGGCCTTCTACGCCAGCCTGAAATAACCTCGCGTCTGACCCCAGGTTCTTCCGAGCCGCGCTTACCGTGGTCGATTAGGCTGCCTAATCGACCCTAACGACGGCAGTAGTCGATGATCAGGTCCATAAAGGCTTCGCCAAAACGTTCCAGCTTGCGGTGACCGACGCCGTTGATAGCCAGCATCTCGTCTTCGGTCATCGGCATCAGTTGAGCCATCTCAACCAGGGTCGCATCGTTGAATACCACGTAGGGCGGCACCTCTTCATCCTCGGCAATCTGCTTGCGCAGGCCGCGCAGCTCCTTGAACAGTCGCTTGTCGTAGTTGGCGTTGTCGAGCAGGCCATTGCGCTTCTCCTTGCGGCTGGAGATAGGCTGCAGGCGGGGTACCGCCAGTTCCAGCTTCACCTCGCCACGCAGTACTGGGCGGGCCGCTTCAGTCAGCTGCAGCACCAGATTGCGGGTGATGTTCTGGGTCAGCAGCCCCTTGTGGATCAGCTGGCGGATCACGCTCATCCAGTATTCGTGGCTCTGATCCTTGCCGATGCCGTAGGTCGAGAGCTTGTCGTGGCCGTGATCCTTGATGCGCTGGTTCAGCGACCCGCGCAGCACTTCCACTACATAACCCACCCCGAAATTCTGCCCCACCCGCCAGACGCAGGAGAGCGCCTTCTGGGCATCTTCAGTGCCGTCATAACTTTTGGGCGGATCGAGACAGATATCGCAGTTGCCGCATGGCTTGTCGTTGTACTCGCCGAAGTAGTTGAGCAGCACCTGACGGCGGCAGGTCTGCGCCTCGGCAAACGCGGCCATCACGTTGAGCTTGTACTGCTCCACCTGCAGCTGTTGGGGATTCTCGATGTTGTCGAGCAGACGGCGCACCCGACCGATGTCGGCGGGATCGTAGAGCAGCAGCGCCTCGGCGGGGGTGCCATCACGCCCGGCACGGCCGGTCTCCTGATAGTAGGATTCAATGTTCTTCGGAATGTCGTAGTGCACCACGAAGCGTACGTTAGGCTTGTCGATACCCATCCCAAACGCCACCGTCGCCACTACTATCTCGATGTCATCCTTGAGGAAAGCATCCTGGGTCTGCTGACGCTGCTCGAGCGGCAGCCCAGCATGATAGGGCGCGGCTTTGCAGCCGTGGCGGGATAACCGCTCGGCCACCTCCTCCACCCGGTTGCGGCTGGAGCAGTAGACGATGCCGCAGTTGCCCTTCTGGCTCTGCACGTAACGCAGCAGCTGCTCGGCCGCCTTGAACTTCTCCACCAGGCTGTAGCGGATATTGGGGCGATCAAAGCTGGCTGTGTGAATAAAGGGATCGTTGAGCTCTAGGCGGTGCAGCATGTCGCTGCGGGTCGCCTCGTCGGCGGTGGCGGTCAGCGCCACCACAGGCACCTGCGGGAACCACTGTTTGAGCCGCCCCAGCGCCGCATACTCAGGCCGGAAATCGTGGCCCCACTGGGAGACACAGTGCGCCTCATCGATGGCGAACAGCCCGAGCGGCAGCTCGGCCAGCCGATCCATAAACTCGTGCTGCAACAGTCGCTCGGGGGAGACATAGACCAGCTTGATCTCGCCGCGGCGCATGGCGGCAAAGTTCTGGATCATCTCCTCCCGGCTCAGGGCCGAGTTGATGTAGACCGCCGCCACACCGTTGGCGCGCAGGCTGTCGACCTGATCCTTCATCAGCGAAATTAGGGGAGAGACCACCACACCGAGCCCGGGCCGCAGCAGTGCCGGGATCTGGTAGCAGAGCGACTTGCCGCCGCCAGTGGGCTTGAGCACCAGTGCATCGCGCCCCGCGACGATCTGCTCGATGATTTCGAGCTGACCCGGCCGAAACTGCTGATAGCCGAAGACCGCCTGCAGCAGGGCAAGCGGACTCTCTGGCTGAGGATCTGGCAGGGTTTCGGCAATCGCGGTCATGGGCTCTCCTTTGGGGTCGCCATTCTAAAGCAGCCGCCGCCCACAATAAACCTGCCATTGCGACTGTTAAGGAACTGTTGCAGACTGGCTGGAGTTTTTACTCGGCTTTGATGACAAGGATTGGGATCAGAGAATGAAACAGATGCTCAAGAAGATGGCGCTCAGTGGCATTGCCAACCTGTTTGCCGAGAAGATGCCGTTCAACAAGCTGATCGGCATGCAGGTGACCCACTACGACTTCGACAAGGTGGAGCTGCGCATCAAGATGGATGAGAAGCTGATCGGCAACCCTTTCCACAACATCCTGCATGGCGGCGTCACCGCCACGCTGCTGGATGTGGCGGGTGGCATGATCGTCGCCGCTTCCTGCATCGACGAGCTGGAGGAGTTCTCCCCCAGCTATCTCAAGGAGCGCTTCGCCCGCCTAGGCACCATAGATCTGCGGGTGGATTACCTGCGGCCGGGGCGCGGCAACGAGTTTATCGCCACCGCCCACATCATCCGGGCTGGCAGCAAGGTGGCCGTCGCCCGGATGGAGCTGCACAACGAAGAGGGCACCCACATCGCCTTCGGCACTGGTACCTATCTGGTGGGTTGAACCAAGTTAGTGCATAAAAACCACGCGGCTAATCCACTTTTAATCATTAGATTCCTTACCCCCTCTGGCCGAACAAGGTCCATACTGATAGTCGGGATTGTGTGCAGAGGGAGGATTGCAGGCGATGAGTGCGAAACTGGCCACCAAACCATCCAGAGCCTTGTTGACACAGCTCGAGTCCATGCTCGACGAGGTGCAGACACCCGAGTGTCGCCACTGGTTGGAACAGGAGCTTGAGGGGTATTCTCTCTCCTCACCCCTGCCTTGGTATCGCATCGTTCCCTGTCGGCAACGCGGTCACTTTCTGGATTTGAAAACGGGAAAATATTTGACCTGTCACATCAACAGTCAAACGCTATGCCAACGCGATCTGGCCCAAATTCAGTTCATTTATGCCCGTGAACCCGCCGCCCACTATTTGCTGCAACGCAATTCCGGTATTGAACCCTGGCCAGAACAGCTGCTGGAAGATTATCAGGAGCAGTTGATCCCCGGCCATCTATGCCTGCAAGCCTGGCATGAGCCCGTGATTTCATTACGTGCACAACTGATGGAGGGAATAGAACATTTCATTAGTGAGTACCCCAAGCACGCGGCCTTGCTGCCTCAACACAGTTTCAAGGCTTTGCGGCATCAGCACTGGCATATCTGAGTAAGCGCCTGGCGCGCAAGGAGGGCACCATAGACAAGACCCATAGCGAGATTGCCACAATCTAGAGTGCCGGAGTCAGGATCAGACTCCACCGATGGGCCACCGAGCGGTGGCCCTTTTAATGTTTGTGGTCTTGCTTCGACCCTGCATACTGCAAGTCAGATCACTTGGCCAGGTAACAGGTCAGCAGCTAAAGAAAATCGGGAAAACAGGAAGGATAAATGCAAAAAGGCCGCTCTATTGAGCGGCCTTTTCAAATTTGGTCGGTGTGAGAGGATTCGAACCTCCGACCCCTTCGTCCCGAACGAAGTGCGCTACCAAGCTGCGCTACACACCGATGTCTGCGGGACGGGAATTTACCGAAAGCCCCGACCCGACACAAGCCTTTTTTGCGTTTGACAGGAAAAAAAGTGCCGTTCGCTCAACTATTCAGCACTCTTTTCACCCATTTACCGGGCTGCAGCCAGCTGGTGACATTCCGGCAACCAGCCGTCAGGCCAGGCGCAGGGATGCGGGCCCCAGCAGACGGCGCTGCCAGTCAGCCACAGTGCCATGCTCCAGCCAGTCGGCTGCATGCTGGCGCCAGTTGGGTGAGAGGGCCGGATTCTCCAGCAACAGCAGCAGGTCAGTCTCGTTGCGCACCTGATTGAACAGAATGTCCGCCGTGCGCTTCACCGTCAGTTCGGGATAGGGTCTGTCTGCCAGCTCCATGGCCGACTCCGGCGACACCATCCCCTCCTCCAGCACCCGCAGCAGCCAGCCACAACGGCCATTTAGCTGCATCACCTGGGACATCTGGCCATAGCCAAAGCGCTGGTTGAGCTTGAAGCAGGGGGATCTTGGCTGACTTATCTGGATCAGCGCGTCGCCGAGTCGATAGACATCGCCAATGCAGGCTTGCGCCTCGGTCAGCCCGAGACCGGAGAGGTTCTCGCCAAAGGCGGCAGGTTGCCAGGCTGTACGTGGCGCAGGCAAGCTCAGCGCGGTTTGCCAGGTCTGCCACCAGAGATAGTGATCGGCCGGATAGTAGTGGAGCGCCCGATCCAGGCCACCGTGGTGGCGCAGGTCACACTGCTCATCCCCTTCCAGACCGGCAAAGGTACAGCGAACTGGTGCAGAGATCGGTTGCTTGTGAATAGCGCTGGTGAGGCCGGGCACCAGCTCGGTGCCACAACCGCTAAAAAGGGAGATCCGCATACTCATCCTCCAGGTTGACGAGAGTAGGCGGATCTTATCATGGCGTCAGACGACGGCCTGCATCTGGGTGGTCATGGCGATCTCGGCACGACGGCGCTTCTCCGCCCTGGCCATCAGATACCAGCTGCCGAAGGTAAAGAGCGATACCGACAACAGGATCAGGCTGGCCACCGCGTTGATCTCGGGTTTCACCCCTAGCCGCACCGCCGAGAAGACCTCCATCGGCAGGGTGGTGGAGCCCGGGCCGGAGACGAAGCTCGCCAGCACCAGATCATCCAGCGACAGGGCGAACGACATCATACCGCCTGCCGCCAGCGAGGGGGCGATCATCGGGATGGTGATCAGGAAGAACACCTTCCACGGCTTGGCACCGAGATCCATTGCCGCCTCCTCAATGGAGAGATCCAGCTCCCGCAAGCGCGCCGATACCACGATCGCCACGTAGGCGGTACAGAAGGTAGTGTGTGCGATCCAGATGGTCAGCATGCCCCGCTCGGCGGGCCAGCCCACCAGCTGGGCCATCGCCACGAACAGCAGCAACAGCGACAGACCGGTAATTACCTCGGGCATCACCAGCGGCGCCGTCACCATGCCACCGAACAGGGTGCGACCACGGAAGTGGGGAATACGGGTCAGCACGAAGGCCGCCACCGTCCCCAGCGCCACCGCGGCGATCGCGGTGTAGAAGGCGATCTCCAGTGAGCGGAACACAGACCCGATCAGCTGCTTGTTATCGAGCAGGCCGAAGTACCACTTGAGCGACCAGCCACCCCACACCGTCACCAACTTGGAGGCGTTGAAGGAGTAGATCACCATGATGATCATGGGCAGGTAGATAAACAGCAGTCCCAGCCAGAGCATCAGTTTGGCAAAACCGAAACGCTTCATCATGCCTTGCCCTCCAGCTCTTTGGCCTGGTTACGGTTGAAGAGGATGATCGGAATGATCAGCACCGCCAGCATCACTACCGCCAGCGCAGAGGCAACCGGCCAGTCGCGGTTGTTGAAGAACTCCTGCCACAGCACCTTGCCGATCATCAGGGTCTCCGGGCCGCCCAGCATTTCCGGAATAACGAACTCCCCCACCACCGGAATGAACACCAGCATGCAGCCGGCGATGATGCCGTTCTTGGAGAGCGGTACCGTGATCTGCCAGAACCGGGTCAGGTTGCGGGCCCCCAGATCGGAAGCGGCCTCCAGCAGGCTCTGATCGTGTTTGACCAGATTGGCGTAGAGCGGCAGCACCATGAAGGGCAGGTAGGAGTAAACGATGCCGATATAGACCGCCAGGTTGGTATTGAGGATCTGCAGCGGCTCGTCGATCACCCCGATCCCCAGCAAGACGCTGTTGAGCAGGCCGTTGTTACTGAGGATCCCCATCCACGCATAGACCCGGATCAGAATAGCGGTCCAGGTCGGCATCATGATCAGCAGCAGCAGAACGGTCTGGGTCTCCTTGTTGGCCCGGGCGATGGAGTAGGCCATCGGATAGCCAATCAGCAGGCAGAGCAAAGTGCTGACGAAGGCCATCTTGAGGGAGCCCAGATAGGCCGCGATATAGAGCTCATCCTCCTGCAGCAGCAGGTAGTTGCCCATATTGAGCAGTATGGTGAGCTGATTGTCGGCCCAGCTCACCACGTCGGTGTAGGGCGGGATCGCCACATCCGCTTCCGCAAAACTGATCTTCACCACGATGACGAAGGGCAGCAGGAAGAAGAGGAACAGCCAGAAGAAGGGGATGCCGATCACCAGCCGGCGCCCGCCGACCCGCTTCAGTCGTTGCAAGAACTTCATGATTGCAGCACCACGCCGCTGTCATCTTCCCAGTAGAGGAACACCTGGTCATCCCAGGTTGGCCGCTTGCCGTGGCGTTCGGCATTGGCGATGAAAGCCTGAACGATTTTGCCCGAGGGCAGCTGGATGTGATAAACCGAGTGACCGCCCAGATAAGCGATGTCATAGACCTCACCCTTGGTCCAGTTGAAGTCCGGGTGCTCGATCTCCTCCGGTTTTTGCAGACTCATCAGCAGTTTTTCCGGCCGCAGGGCGTAGGTCACCTTCTTGTTCTCGGCGCGGGAGCTGATGCCGTGGCCCACATAGATGGGCTGCTCCAGATCGGCGCAGGCGATGGTGGCGTGGTCCTGCTCATCCTCCACCAGCAGGCCGTCAAACAGGTTGACGTTGCCGATGAACTCGCACACCAGCCGACTGGCCGGAGTCTCGTAGATATCCATCGGGCTGCCGATCTGCTCGATGCAGCCGAGGTGCATGATGGCGATCCGCTCCGCCATGGTCATGGCCTCTTCCTGATCGTGGGTCACCATGACGCAGGTAACCCCGACCCGCTCGATGATCTCAACCAGCTCCAGCTGCATCTTGGAACGCAGCTTCTTGTCGAGCGCCCCCATGGGTTCATCCAGCAGCAACAGTTTGGGACGCTTGGCCAGGGAACGAGCCAACGCCACCCGCTGACGCTGGCCACCGGAAAGCTGATGTGGTTTGCGACGGGCATACTGGGTCATCTGCACAAGCTTGAGCATCTCCTCCACCCGGGCATCGATCTCGGCCTTGGGCAGGCCATCCTGCTTGAGGCCAAAGGCGATGTTCTGGGCCACCGTCATATGGGGGAACAGGGCGTAGGACTGGAACATCATGTTGATGGGGCGTTCATAGGGGGGCATGTCGGTGATGTCGACCCCGTCGAGGAACAGCCGCCCCTCGGTCGGGCGCTCGAAACCGGCCAGCATCCGCAGCAGGGTCGATTTGCCGGACCCGGACCCGCCGAGCAGGGCGAAAATCTCCCCCTTGTGAATATTGAGAGATACGTTATCGACCGCCAGCGTTTCGTCGAACTGCTTGCTTACCCGATCAATTTTCACCAGCACTTCTTTGCGCTGCTGACTGCCCTCGAGGGCTTTCTTGTAGGCACTGGAGGCTATCGCCATTACCAAACTCCCCAACGTGATACCAGCCTTGCGGCCGATTCATAAAAGCGATTTGGCGCCCCCGAACGGGCACCAAGGTTAGGTACCGGACTTGATCTTGGTCCAACTCCGGGTGATTAGACGCTGTACCGAGCGGGGATGTGCTTCCTGCACATAGAGTCGCTCCAGCACGGCCTGAGGGGGATAAACCTCCTCATTGTTGCGCACCGCCTCATCCATAAACTCGCCCGCCCTTGAGTTGGGATTCGCGTAGCCCACATAGTCGCTGACCTTGGCGATCACTTCGGGCTGCAGGACGTAGTTGATGAGGGCGTGCGCCTCTTTGACATTGGTGGCATCGGACGGGATCGCCATCATGTCGAACCAGAGATTGCCCCCCTCTTTCGGAATGCTGTAGGCAATTTTCACCCCCTTGCCAGCTTCATCGGCGCGAGCAGCGGCTTGCAGGATGTCGCCGGAAAAACCGGCTGCCACGCAGATGTCGCCATTGGCGAGATCGCCGATGTATTTGGAGGAGTGGAAGTAGGCCACATAGGGCCGCACCTTGAGCAGCAGCGCCTCGGCCTGCTTGATATCCCCCGTCGCATGACTGTTGGGATCGAGCCCGAGGTAGTTGAGGGCAGCAGGGATCATCTCGTCGGCAGAGTCGAGGAAAGCGACGCCGCAGCGAGAGAGTTTCGCCATGTTTTCCGGTTCGAAGATAGTGGCCCAGGAGTCAATCTTGTCGACCCCCAGCACCGCCTTGATTTTGTCGACGTTGTAGCCGATGCCGTTGGTCCCCCACAGATAGGGCACCGCGTACTGATGACCCGGATCCACCTTGTCGAGCTGCTTGAGCAGCACGGGATCCAGGTTGGCCAGATTGGGCAGCAGGGATTTATCCAGCTTCTGGAAGGCTCCCGCCTTGATCTGCTTGGCCAGGAAATTATTGGAGGGCACCACCAAATCGTAACCGGTCCGCCCCGTCAGCAACTTGCCTTCCAGGGTCTCGTTGGAGTCAAACACGTCATAGACGGTCTTGATCCCGGTCGCCTGGTGGAAATCGCTGAGGGTGGTCTCGCCGATATAGTCAGACCAGTTGTAAAAATGCAGCACAGGGGCAGCCTGGGCCACATTCGCCAATCCCATGGTCAGCGCTATGGTTAGCAATCTGGTTGTATTCACGGTGTCAGTTCTCCTGTTCAGTGGTTGACCGTCTGCGCATCCATTCGCGCGGCCCATCCGGATGGATGGCATCACTACCCTCCCGGCCGAACTGCGGACCGGGAGGGGCATTCGTTACTTACTTGCCGGACTTGATCTTGGTCCAGCTGCGGGTCATCAGACGCTGCACCTTGGCCGGCAGATCTGGGAAGGTGTAGATCTTCTGCAGGGTCGCCGCATCAGGGTAGATACCCGGATCGGTGCGGATCGCCTCATCCACCAGCGGGGTCGCCGCCTTGTTGCCGTTCGGGAACTGCACCACGTTGGTGATATTGGCGATCACCTCGGGCTTCATCAGGTAGTTGATGAAGGTGTGGGCCGCCTCGACGTTCTTGGCATCCGCCGGAATGGCGATCATGTCAAAGAAGCTGCCTGCCCCCTCTTTCGGAATGGTGTAGGTGAGCGCGACGCCATTCTTGGCCTCGGCTGCCCGCGCCTTGGACTGCTGCAAGTCACCGGAGTAACCGACCGCTACGCAGAGGTTGCCGTTGGCCAGATCCGAGATGTACTTGGAGGAGTGGAAATAGGCGGTATAGGGACGGATAGAGAGGAACAGCTCCTCAGCCTTCTTCAGCTCGGCCGGTTTCTGGCTATCCGGTTTGAAGCCCAGATATTGCAGGGCAGCCGGCAGCATTTCGGTCGGTGAATCGAGGAAGGAGACGCCACACTCTTTCAACTTGGCCATGTTCTCCGGCTTGAACACCAGATCCCAGGAGTTGACCGGGGCATCGGCCCCCAGCACGGCTTTCACCTTCTCGGCGTTGTAGGCATAGCCGATGGTGCCCCACAGATAGGGGATGGAGTACTGGTTGCCCGGATCACTCGGCTCGAGCGCCTTGAGCAGGTCGACATCCATGTTTTGCCAATTGGAGAGCTTGGACTTGTCCAGTTTCTGGAACACGCCCGCCTTGATCTGCTTGGCCAGGAAGGGGTTGGATGGCACCACGATGTCGTAGCCCGAACTACCCGCCAGCAACTTGGCTTCCAGTACCTCGTTACTGTCGAACACGTCATAGACCACCTTGATCCCCGTCTCCTTCTGGAAGTTATCCAGGGTATCCGGCGCGATGTAGTCGCTCCAGTTGTAGACGTGCAGCACCTTCTCTTCAGCCATTGCTCCGGCACTTGCCATGACCAGAGCCACAGAGGCAGCGATCACTCCTGTTTTGAAAGACATCATCCTTGTCTCCTAAGCAAATTGTATGCGCATGCCAACCTGCCCGACCTGCCTCAACCCTTCAGCTTTGCGGCTGTCAGATCCAGACTGCGCCTGGCCAGATCGACCAATTCATCAACCTGTTCCTCGGTGATGACCAAGGGGGGCGATATGATCATGGTATCGCCTACCGCCCTCATCACCAAGCCATTGTTAAAGCAGAACTCCCGGCAAGTCATCCCCGCATTTGCCTGAGCCGGGAAACGCCGGCCGGTCTGCTTGTCCTCAACGATTTCCAGCGCGGCGACCAATCCTTTGCCTCGGGTTTCTCCCACCAGCGGATGATCGGCCAGCTCCGCCCAGCGGCGCTGCAAATAGGGGCCGATAGTATCATGCACTCGCTTAACTATGCTCTCTTTCTGCATAAGTTGGATATTGGCCACCGCCACGGCACAGGAGACCGGATGGCCCGAGTAGGTGAAGCCGTGGTTGAACTCGCCCCCCTCCTCCACCAACCCCTTGGCAACCCGGTCACTCACCATCACAGCGCCGAGCGGCAGATAACCGGAGGTGATCCCCTTGGCCAGACACATCAGGTCCGGCTTGATGCCAAACCCTTCGCTGGCAAACCAGTGGCCGGTACGGCCAAAGCCGCAGATCACCTCGTCGGCGATGAGCAGGATGCCGTAGTGATCGCAGATGCGCTGGATCTCCGGCCAGTAGCTGTCAGGCGGAATGATGACGCCGCCCGCCCCCTGGATCGGCTCGCCGATAAAGGCAGCCACCTTGTCCACCCCCAGCTCCAGAATCTTCTGCTCCAGCTGGCGGGCCCGCTCCAGCCCGAACTCGTGGGCACTCATCCCCTGCCCCTCACCGAAGTGGTAGGGCTGATCGATGTGCACTATGCCGGGAATGGGCAGACCACCCTGGGCATGCATTCCCTTCATGCCGCCCAGACTCGCCCCCGCCACGGTGGAGCCGTGATAGGCGTTATGGCGACTGATGATCACCTGTTTGTCAGGCTGACCCTTGCTGGCCCAGTAGTGGCGCACCATCCGCAGCACGGTATCGTTGCACTCGGAGCCGGAGCCGGTGAAGAAGACGTGGTTGAGATGGGCTGGCGTCACCTCGGCCAGCAGGGTCGCCAGCTCGATCACCGGCGGGTGAGCGGTCTGGAAGAACAGGTTGTAGTAGGGCAACTGCTGCATCTGGCGGGTAGCGGCATCTACCAGCTCCTGGCGGCCATAGCCCATATTGACGCACCACAGGCCCGCCATGCCGTCGAGAATGCGTTTGCCGTCGGAGTCTTCCAGATAGACGCCGCTGGCTTTGGTAATGATGCGCGAGCCCTTCTTGTTCAGGGCCTGAAAATCGGTAAAGGGGTGCAGGTGGTGGCTGGCATCCAGTTGTTGCCACTCACGGGTTGTCTGCTGCATTTGTTGCTCCTCGGTTCCTTCGATTTAGCAATATTCAGTCGTCAAATAGTCAGGTGCGTTGGCACGTTCGCAGCCACAGTCACTCACGGCGTGTCTGCTGCATTCGTTACGCCCCTGCGCCTTCGATTTGGCAAGATTCAATCGTTAATCAATCCAGGTCGCAGCACTCTTTCGGCCACAACCACTCACAGGTGGCTGACGCCACCTGACTCGCGTTCCGGTCTCTTCGATACAGGGACCGGGGAGGCCGACTCCGGCCTCCCCGTTACAGGGGGATCAGACGTTCAGCAGCAGGAACTCCCGCTCCCAGCGACTGATCACCCCGAAGTAGGTCTCGTACTCTTTGCGTTTAACCGCGACGAAGGCGCGGGTGAAGCGCTCACCCAGCATCTCCTTGATGGGCTCGCACTGTTCGAGATGGCTGAGTGCCTCCTCCAGCGAGCGGGGCAGGCTGTAGGGCAGGTCATAGGCGCTCGACTTCATCTCCGGCAGCGGCTCCAGCTTCTCCATCATGCCGAGATAGCCACAGGCCAGAGTGGCGGCCAGTGCCAGATAGGGGTTGGCATCGGCACCGGCGAAGCGGTTTTCCACCCGCCGCGCGCTCGGGTCGGAGAAGGGCACCCGCAGGCCACAAGTGCGGTTCTCGACCCCCCACTGGACGTTGCGCGGCGCGCTCTCGCCAAAGGTGAGGCGGCGGTAGGAGTTGACGTTGGGGGCCAGCAGGGCGGTCACCGCCGGGGTGTATTTCTGCAGACCGGCGATAAAGTGCATGAACTGTTCGCTGTTGCCGCCGTTCGGAGTGCCGAACAGGTTGTGGCCGTTCACATCTTCCAGACTCTGGTGGATGTGCATGGCTGACCCCGGTTCGTCGCTCATCGGCTTGGCCATAAAGGTGGCATAGATGCCGTGGCGGTGTGCGGCCTCACGCATGGTGCGCTTGAACAGGAACACCTGATCCGCCAGATCGATGGCATCACCATGCAGGAAGTTGATCTCCATCTGGGCGGCGCCCGACTCGTGGATCAGGGTGTCCACTTCCAGTTCCTGCGCCTCACAGTAGTCATACATGTCTTCAAAGATGGGGTCGAACTCGTTGACCGCATCGATACTGAACGACTGGCGGGCGGTCTCCGGGCGGCCGTTGCGACCCACCGGCGGCACCAGCGGATAGTCGGGGTCCTCGTTGCGGGTGACCAGATAGAATTCCAGCTCGGGCGCTACCACCGGCTTCCAGCCCTGCTTCTCGTAAAATGACAGAACCCGACGCAGCACGGAGCGCGGCGCGATGTCGATCAGCTTGCCGTTGACGTCGAAACAGTCGTGGATCACCTGGGCAGTGGGCTCCAGCGCCCAGGGGACAAAACGGATGGTGTTGGGGTCGGGATAGAGCTGCATGTCCCGCTCCAGCGGGTCGATCATGCTGTCGTCATCCGGATATTCGCCGGTCACCGTCTGGGTGAAAATCACCTCGGGCAGACGCATGCCCCCTTCACGCAAAAACTTGTTGGCTGGGATGATCTTGCCCCGGGCGTTGCCGGTGAAATCCGGGAACAGGCACTCCACTTCCGTGATGCGATTGCTCTCCATCCAGCCTTTGATACTGTCCATGTTAAACCCCGACTTTACGGTTGCCATTGGCAAGGGTGTCTAATATATGGAACACCCTTGTTATAAAATTGTAATCAACATCACCATAAAAGCCCGCCATCAAGGGCAATGTCAAGCGGGCGTGTTTAAAAAACTATAAATAACGGCGCATATAATGACCAAGGCGGCACCAAATACTAAACACTCAAATCCGTACGAAGCCCACCCTTCTCATCGTTGCAAAGGCGATGCCAACAGAGGGTGAAGCAGGCGCCAGATCCCGACCAATCCCCCGCAGGAACGGACCATTTTTTTGCAAGGGCGCACAATCCTTATCCTATTTGCTTTGCTTGGCTGCATTTTTTTGGTACAAGGCCCGCCCTGATTTGCACTCTCTTGCATGAAACAGGTGCAAATCGGGATACAAGGGCTTGGTCTGTAGGCAGACAGCCCCCATAAACAGGGATAATTGGGTTAGTAAACTGACTGGTAGTTAATCGTATGTGTGATTTCATGACTGAAGACCAACTGGCCTTTTACAAGGGGCAGATCGAGCGACAGATCGTCGAGCTCGAAGAGCGCCTGAACTCCCAGGCCAGCCAGGCCATCGCCACCGACACCAACGAGATGGCTGATGAAATTGACCGTGCCAGTATCGAGGAAGCCCGCCGTCTGGAGCTGAACCGCATCGAGCACGACAAGCTGCACCTGCGCAAGCTGCGGGGCGCATTGAAGCGCATCAGCGAAGGGGATTTTGGTTACTGCGAATCTTGCGGTGACGAGATCTCCCTCAAGCGGCTGCATGCCCGTCCGGAATCCCGTTTCTGCGTCGAATGCCAGAGCACCAAGGAATTTAACGATACCCACGTGTTCCGTCGCGTCGCCTGATTCTTCGAAGAACCGTCACCATTCTGGTGCAACAGACGCCAACAAGGCAGGGCCCCGCGCTCAAACCTTGCACAACGCCTCGCAGCAAGATGGTGACAAGTTCTGTTAGACTCCGGACACCTTCCGGAATCTACAGGAGAACAGAGAGTGAAATGGCTCATCAAGCTGTGTTTGTGCCTGCCACTGCTGGCACAAGCACAGGTTCTGACGGTCAAGGTCCCCAGCCGTCCCGTCAACAATCTTGACCAGGAGTACCAGTACAAGCTGCTGGAACTGGCCCTGACCCGCTCCGGGCAACCCTTTCGCATCCAGCCTGTCGAACTCGACCTCAACCAGTTCACCCTCCAGCAGCAACTGAGCAAGGGCAAGACCATCAACGTCTTCTGGATGGGCACCTCCAGCGCACTCGAATCCTCCCTGATTGCCGTCCCCATTCCGCTGTTTCGCGGGCTGGAAGGATTGCGGTTGTCGTTCATCCACGCGGACGCTCAGGAGAAGTTCAACCAGATCAATACCCTGGCCGACCTCAAACAGCTGAAGGCGGCGCAAGGGGTCGGTTGGGCCGATAACAAAATTCTGGAAAATGCAGGCATCCCGACCTTCTCCGGCCGATACAGCAGTCTGTTTCGCCTTATCAACGACGGCGACAAGATCGACTTCTTCCCGCGCGCCCTGGTGGAAATCTTCGCCGAGCGCAGCGAGCTGGTGGCGCAGTATCCCAACCTCGCCATCGAGCAGCATCTGCTGATCCGCTACCCCTTCGCCCAGTTCTTCTTCGTCAGCCCCGAATACCCCAAGCTGGCCAAGGCGATTCAGACCGGGCTGGAGCGGGCCTATGCCGATGGCAGTTTTATGAAGTTCTTCAATGACAACCCCAAGATCCGCGAAGCGCTCGCCAGCGCCAACCTCGATCAGCGGGTCACCATCGCCCTGCCCAATCCGGATATGACCCCGTTGCTAAAATCCATTCCGGCCCAATATTGGGAGTATCCACCACAGGGATAATCATCACGAGCGCCTGACCACGAAGGTCAGGCTGCGAGAACACAGTGCGCCAGGGAGGTGCCATGAAAGGAATCCAGGAGTGGTTTGCGGAGTATGGCCAGAGCCATCGCCATCCGGTCAACGTCGCCATCCACAAGCTGGCGGTGCCGGGCATCTATCTCTGCTCGCTGGCGCTGCTCTGGTCTCTGCCACACGGGCCCTTGCCAGAGCCCCTCAACTGGGCGGCAGTGGCAGCCATTCCGGTGCTGCTGTTCTATTTGCAGCTGTCGTTTTCGCTGTTCGCGGGGATGGCCGGGCTGACCGCGCTCGGGCTGGCCTTCTGCCACCAATGGCAGGGGCCGCTGTTGTGGCCGGCCGTGACAGCGTTCGTGCTGCTCTGGATAGCCCAGTTTGTCGGCCACAAGATCGAGGGCAAGCGCCCCTCCTTCCTCGCCGACCTGCAATTTCTGCTGATAGGCCCCGCCTGGGTGCTTGCCAGCCTCTATCGTCGCCTGGGCATTCCCTATTGAGGAGTGCCGGGCCAACAGGAGAGACCATGACACATAACCACACGCGACATAACGCCCTGCGCCGCGCCCTGCCCTTGCTGCTGGGGGCCCTGTTTGCCGGCCCGGCACTGGCCGACAAGGCCGACCCGGTCGGTGAAGTGAGCACCGCCTTCAAGCTGTTTGGCCCCAACCACAAGATCCTGGTGGAGGCGTTCGACGACCCGCGCATCGACGGCGTCGCCTGCTATCTGGCGCGCCCCAAGACCGGCGGTGTCAAGGGCGGGCTGGGCCTGGCGGAAGATCCCTCCCACGCCTCCCTGTCGTGCCACCAGATCGGCCCCATCACCCTGCCCGAAAAGCTGAAGGCAGGGGAAGAGGTGTTCGATGTCAGCACCTCGCTGGTGTTCAAGGAGCAGAAAGTGGTGCGTTTTTACGACAAGAAACGCAATGCACTGGTTTACCTGACCTACAGCACCAAACTGGTGGATGGTTCGTACAAGAGTGCAGTCAGCGCCGTTCCCATTATGCCGTGGGGACAATAACCAGCCGGTTTGTCCGGTGATAGCTGACCCATTTTGTTGTAATTTGACGACACACACGCTGCGGAGCACATACCATGAAAGTCGCCGTATTCAGTACCAAGAGCTATGACAAAGAGCATTTCAACCAGGCCAACAGCCAGTACGGCTTCGACCTGGAGTTTTTCGATGTGCGGCTGGAGGCCAAAACTGCCCGACTGGCTCACGGCTTCCCGGTGGTGTGTCTGTTCGTCAATGACGATGCCGACCGCGAGGTATTGACCGAATTGGCTGCCAACGGCACCCAGGTGATTGCCCTGCGCTGCGCCGGTTACAACAACGTGGATCTGGCCGCCGCCAAAGAGCTGGGGCTGAAAGTGGTGCGGGTGCCCGCCTACTCCCCCGAGGCGACCGCCGAGCATGCTGTCGGCATGATGATGTGCCTCAACCGCCGCATCCATAAGGCTTATCAGCGCACCCGCGACGCCAACTTCTCGCTTGAAGGGCTGGTCGGCTTCAACATGCATGGCAAGACCGTTGGCGTCATCGGTACCGGCAAGATCGGTCTGGCCGCCCTGCGCATCCTCAAGGGCTTCGGGGTTCGCCTGCTGGTCAACGATCCTTACCAGAATCCGGCAGCCATCGAGCTGGGTGCCGAGTACGTGGATCTCGATACCCTGTTCCGCCAATCCGACATCATCAGCCTGCACTGCCCGCTGTTCAAAGAGAACTACCACCTGTTGAACAAGGAGGCATTTGCCAAGATGAAGGACGGGGTGATGATCATCAACACCAGCCGGGGCGGCCTGCTCGACTCCAACGCCGCCATTGAGGCGCTCAAGACCTCCCGTATCGGCGCGCTGGGGCTGGACGTCTACGAAGAGGAAGAGGACCTCTTCTTCTCCGACAAGTCCAACGAGGTGATCACCGATGACGTGTTCCGCCGCCTGTCAGCCTGCCACAACGTGCTGTTCACCGGCCATCAGGCGTTCCTGACCCGCGAGGCGCTGCACGCCATCGCCGACACCACCCTCGGCAATATCCGCGCCATCGAGAGCCAGGGCCGCTGCGACAACGAAGTGGAATAAGGGCTCGCCCTCTCTTCGTCACGCGCCGGGTTGTGAGACCCGGCGCCTTCGGGTAGGCTAGCCCCCCTTTTTTATTCAGGAGTCTGGCGCCCATGTTTATCGGATTTGATTACGGCACCTCCAACTGTGCCGTGGCCGTGATGGAACAAGGTAGCCCCAGGCTGCTGAATCTTGGCGCATCCCGCTATCTCCCCTCCACCCTGCATGCCCCCCACCGGGATGCTATTGCCGGTCTGTTGGCCGAAGGGCTGGCCCCCGCCC
The DNA here is from genome assembly GCF_027705925.1 of Aeromonas sp. Y289-2. Classification (NCBI taxonomy): domain Bacteria; kingdom Pseudomonadati; phylum Pseudomonadota; class Gammaproteobacteria; order Aeromonadales; family Aeromonadaceae; genus Aeromonas; species Aeromonas sp. Y289-2. The sequence continues at coordinate 84,254 of NZ_JAPDCH010000011.1, read as the reverse complement.
AGCAGGCAGAGTACCTCAAGCTGCGCGGCCCCGTGGTCACCCGCGCCCAGATGGTTCGCCGCCAGATGCGCGAAGAGGGACTGATCGACGAGCTGAGCTTTGGTGGCGCTGCGCTGGAGCGCTATCTGGAAGAGCCGGACGACGGCTACTACATCAAATCGCCGAAATCCTTCCTCGGTGCCTATGGCCTCAAGGCCCCCCAGATCGCCCTGTTTGAAGACATCGTCTGCGCCATGATGCTCCACGTCCGTCGGCAGGCGGAGCAGCAGCTCGGCGCCCCGATCCGTCAAGCGGTGATCGGCCGTCCGGTCAACTTCCAGGGCCTGGCGGGGGAAGAGAGCAACCAGCAAGCTATCGCTATTCTGACCGAGGCGGCCCGTCTGGCCGGTTTCGAGCAGGTGGAGTTCCTCTACGAGCCGGTGGCCGCCGGGTTTGAATTCGAGGCGCGCCTCACCGAAGACGCCGTGGTACTGGTGGTGGATATCGGCGGCGGTACCACCGACTGCTCCATGCTGCGGATGGGCCCGAGCTACCGAGATCAGCTGGATCGCAGCGGCGATCTGCTCGGCCACAGCGGCCAGCGGATCGGCGGCAACGACTTTGATATCCGCCTGACGGTGGAAGGAATGATGCCGCTGCTCGGCATGCACGAGACCCTCAAGACCGGCAAGCCGCTGCCCCACCCGCTGTTCTGGGATGCGGCCGCCATCAACGACGTCAGCGCCCAGAGCCGCTTCTACAGCCTCGACACCGCCCGCCAGCTGCAGGATCTGCAGCTCGACAGCCAGCCCGGCAGCAAGTTGGGGCGTCTGGCCAGCCTGCGGGCCCACAAGCTGAGCCACCAGCTGGTGTGGCGTGCCGAGCAGGGCAAGATCGCCCTCTCGGAGCAGGAACTCAATCGCCAGTCGCTGGCCGAGCTGGAAAAAGGGCTGGAAGCGGAACTGACCCGCGAACAGCTGGCCAACGCCTCGGCCCTGCTGCTGGAGAAGATTGGCGAGCTGATGGACGAAGCGATTGCCGCCGCCGGTGTGCAGCCGGATCGCATCTTCGTCACCGGCGGTAGCGCCCGCTCGCCGCTGATCGCCAGCTTTATCCGCCAGAAGCTCCCCTCCATCCCGCTTGAGGGTGGCGATGACTTCGGCTCGGTGGCTGCCGGTCTTGCCCGTTATGCCGAGCGGCTGTTCGCCAACTGAGCCCTGAGATAGCGTAAATCGATGGCAACATCACCCGTGTGTTGCCATTAAGCGACAGTCGCGCGGGACAAGGGGCGACAGAAGCGGTCGGTCGTCCCCTCTCCCGCCCTGCTCCCGACTGCCCAAAAAGGGTATTCTTGACGCTCCCCCAACCGGAGCCCCCTCATGCCCAGATTGCCCTTTTTGCTGATCCCCCTGTTACTGCTCGCTGGCTGCAGCTCGACCGCCTTTGTTCAGCAAGACCTGCAACACCACCACTGGGTACTGAGCAAACTGGATGGCCAGCCGATCAAGGCCCCCCGCGACAATCCCCCCGATTTCGAGATCGGCGAGCACTTCACCGTCAACGGCATCGCCGGTTGCAACCGCTACTTCGGTCAGGGCCATCTGGAAGATGACAAACTGTGGGTCACCAGTCTGGGCAGCACCGAAATGGCCTGCATGCCGCCGCTCGACACCATAGAGCAGGCCGTGCTGACTACCCTTACCGAGGGGGCGACCCTGAGCGGCACCAGTCAGAACCTGATCCTGCAGGGCAAACAGCACCGTTTGGAATACACCTTGCGCGACTGGGTGTTCTAGCGCTCACAAAGCCGCATCACAAACAGGAACATGTTGTCCGGCTGTGGCACAATATGAGGCAGAGTTCGCAATGGAGGCTGCCTCAGCCATGTCGATGGATCGCCTGTTTGACAAGATCAAACAACTCCCCACTATTCCCAAGCTGCTGCACGAGTTGATGCAGAGCTTCAACGACGAGAATGCCCGCATCGACGAGATTGCGGCCAAGATCGCCATGGATCAGGTGATCAGCGTCAAGGTGCTGCGGATGGCCAACTCGGCTGCCCTGCGCCGGGGCAACGAAGTGACCTCCATCGAACAGGCGGTGATCCGGCTCGGCTTCAACCGGCTGCGCTCCGTGGTGGTCGCCTCCGGCATCATCGGCACCTTCAAGGCCCCGCCCAGCTTCGACAAGAACAAGTTCTGGACCGAGACCTTCCAGGTCGCCACCATCGCCAAAACGCTGGCCCAGGAGGCCAAGGTGATGGATCCCGAGACCGCCTTCACCTGTGCTCTTATCCACAACATCGGCGAACTGCTTATCCAGAGCACCTTGCCGGAAGAGGCCGAGCTCATCAACATGGCGATCCAGAACGGCAGCAGCCGGGTCGAGGCCCAGCGGGAGATGCTGGGCTACGACTATGCCCAGCTCGGCGCCGAGCTGGCGCGACGCTGGAACCTCTCCGAGGCCTTCGTCGATGCCATTTCCCAACAGCTTGACCCGCTCTCCCACGATCCGGTCAGCAAGGAGGCGGTGCTGATCCGTCTGGCGGTCTTTATCTCCTTCGCCTGGAACGCGGGCGTGCCTGCCCAGGCCATCATCGCCCGCTTCCCCAAGCCGCTCGCCGACCAGTTGGGACTGGATCCCAAGTCGCTGGCAGGCCAGCTCGAAACACTGCATGAACAGGGTAATGCCCTCGCCGATCTTCTGACTCAATAAGCATCATGACCCATCCGTTTCTGTTTCATCCCCAGGTGGCGCCCTGGTTCAAAGAGAGCGCCGACGCACTGCAATTGACCCTCTTTAGCGAGCTGGATGCGCCGATCCGCGAGGTGTGGCTGCGCCACGAGCCGGATAACGAGGAGTACCTGATCCCGATGACAGCGGTCTCCACCCGCGATCGGCTGCAGGTGTGGCAGGCGACCCTGCCGCTCATCAAGGGACAGGATATCCACCTCTACAGCTTCAAGTGCCTCACCGACGAGGAGCAGTGGTGGCTGCACGGTGCGGGCGTCAGCGCGTCCATGCCGCCACGGGAACAGCATTTTCGCTTCAACAGCCTGCACCAGCCACCGGCCTGGGTGCAGGATCAGGTGTTCTACCAGATCTTCCCCGACCGTTTCTGCAACGGCGATCCGTCGCTGAGCGTCAAGCATCACGAGTACGAATATCGCGGCAAAGCGGTGATCAGCAAGGCGTGGGGCGAGCCGGTCAGTCGCCACGAAGAGGGCCACGGCGCCTGCGAATTTTACGGTGGCGATCTGGCGGGGATCGATGCCAAGCTCCACTACCTGCAATCTCTCGGGGTGACGGCGCTCTACCTCAACCCCATCTTCGATTCGCCGAGCAACCACAAGTACGACACTCAGGACTACTTCAAGGTGGATGCCCACCTCGGCAGCAACGAGCAGTTCGCCGAGCTGACCCGCAACCTGCACCAGCGCGGCATGAAGATCATCCTCGATGCAGTGGTCAACCACACCTCTACCGAGCACCCCTGGTTCTGCCCGCCACTGGGAGCCCAGAGCAACCCGGACTCCCCGTGGCGCAGCTTCTACACCTTTGACAAAGAAGGGGATTATGTCAGCTGGAAGGGCATTCGCAGCCTGCCCAAGCTCGACTTCTCCTGCGAGAAGGTGCAAGACGCCGTCTATCGGGCCGACGACGCCATCCTCCGTTACTGGATGCGCGCCCCCTACCAGATCGATGGCTGGCGCTTTGACGTCATCCACATGCTGGGTGAGCGCGGCACCGCCGAGGGCAACCGCAGTCACGTGCGCGCCATTCGCGGGGCGGTGAAGCAGGAGAACCCGGACGCCTATGTGCTCGGCGAACACTTCTTCGAGGCGAGCCAGTGGCTGCAAGGGGATCAGGAGGATGGCGCCATGAACTACTATGGCTTCGCCCACCCGATCCGCGCCTTCCTGGCTGGCAAGGACATCGCCTACCACCCCATCAAGATCAGCGCCGAAGAGCTGGATCGCTGGCTCAAGCTGGCGCGGGCCCACATCCCGTTCAAGAACCAGCTGGCCCAGTTCAACCTGCTGGACAGCCACGACACCGCCCGCTTCCTCCACCTGCTGGGCGAGGACAAGCAGCGGATGCAACTGGCCGCCACCCTGCTGCTCACCTATATCGGTGTGCCCTCCATCTACTATGGCGATGAAGTGGGGCTCTCCGGCGGCAACGACCCAGACTGCCGCCGCTGCTTCCCGTGGGATACCACAGACTGGGATCACGTGCTGCACGACCACTATCGTCGGCTGATCCAGATCCGCCGCCAGCGCCCCTCCCTGCGCCGTGGCGATATCCAGACCCTCTACGCCGGGCCCCACAGCTATGTGTTCGCCCGTACCCTGCAAAGCGATCAGGTGGTAGTAGCCTGCAACCGCCACCCGAGCGAGCCGCGCACCATCAGCCTGCCCCTGTGGCAGACCGCCAGCCCTGCCAGCCGTTTCACCGATGCCTTCAACGGCGAGAAGTTTGAAGTGGTGCAGGGCGAGGTGCAGCTCACCATCCCCGCCAACTCGGCCAGGGTGCTGATCTCCAGCTGAGCGGGCAACTGACGCGCTGAAAAGCAAAACCGGAGCCCAAGGCTCCGGTTTTTTATTCCGTTCAATCCACCATGACGTCTGGCCGCTAACCAGCCGCCATCAGTAATTGATGCTGACGTAGGGCACTTCCAGCACCTGCCAGCGCTGCTTGAGGTAGACGGTGAGCACGAAGAAGAAGTTGGCCAGCAGGTTGGCGAAGCGATAGAGAATGGGATCGAAGGCCACCTCGCTCTCTTCCAGCCTGACCAGCAGCCGCACCACCTTCTTGCTGCCGCAGCGGCACAGATGGAGGGTTGGAATGGGCTGCGGCCCCTGTGGCAACACAAAACCGGTGACGCTGCCGCGACTCGCCTCGTTGTAGTGGTCGTAACGGGCCTTGAGCCACTCAAGATCTGCATCGAAGATCCCCAGCTTGCCGCGTACCGAGCCGTTTAGGTTGTAGATAAGTCGCTGCAACGCCGCGAGATCCGCCAGCATGGGCTCGGTATCCGCATCCGGCGCAAGGTGTGACAGCACGGCCCCGACCTGACAGCAGAGCTCGTCGGTGGCGATTTCAAAATCACATTTGAACGAGGTTTCGAAGATAAAGGGGTAGCAGAGCTCGCGCTTGTCTCTTGGCTTCTTGGGGTTCATGGGGCAACCGGATTGGAGAAAAGGCCAGTTTGCCAGCCCCGAGAAGGGCTGGCAAACGGCAGGTCATTACTTGCGTAACGCGCTGTGGCTCAGACGCGCTTGCTGGCGGGCTCGGTGGAGGGCTGGAACTGGCTGATCATCCGCAGCGCCTCCAGCATCCGCTGGTTGAAGCTGGTGAAGCGATCGACCTGCGCCGGTTCCTCTTCACCTCTCGCGGCCAGCACGGCCGGGGTCAGCGCTTGTTGCTGGGATGGTGGCAGCAGGGTATCCGCCTGTTTCTGTACCTGATCCAGCTTCGGCAGGTAGTCGGCAAACGGCTTGAGCAGATCCTGCAGGGAGCTGGCCCCCTGATAGGTCTGGCTCAGCTTGACGCTCTGCTTGAGCTTGAGGGAGTAGGAGGCCAGCTGGCTGTCATCCAGTTTCAGCTCGCCCGCCTTGTCCAGCAGATCCTCGAAGTTGCCGGAGAAGAAGTTCCCCGCCAGCTCGTCGATCCCCTTGACCAGCTTGCCGATGGACTCCATCTCGTCGCTGCTGAGATCCCCCTCCAGCGAGAAGCTGAAGCTCTGGCTCGATTTGAGGCTGAACTGGCTGCCACTCTCGCTGGTCTGGGACTTGGTCTGCCAGCTGTCGTTGAAGCGCAGCACCACCTTGTCGCCATCCTTGGTCTGGATCTCCAGATAACCCTGCTGGCGACTGGCCATCTCGGCCTGTCCCATGTCGGTCGGAGAGACCTTGCCGAAGAACTCCTTCTCGAACTCCTCGAGCCCCTTCTGGATCAACTTATAGCTCTGATCGATACCGGTTTTGATATCGTCGTTGTCAGTCGCCCACTTGCCGAGCTGCTTCTTCGCCTCGTCAAAGCCCTTGTCGACCCCCTTGCGGGCCTGCTCCATCATCCCGGTCAGGTCGTCGTCAGATTTGCCATCGGCCCGTGCGGCACCAAGCCGCCCGGTCACGAACTGCAGCACGTTGTCCGCCACCGACTGGAAGTCGAACAGGGTCTCCGGGGTGATCTCCTCGGGCTCTTTCACCTTCGGCGCCTGATAGCCCTGGCCGTTGATCTCCAGCGAGAACTGCAATGCCTGCTGGATCAGCACCTGCGCCCACTTGGGCGGCTTGTGCAAGGAGACCGCCTCCTCGCTCTTGACCTGTTTCTGCTCCGCCTGTTGGGGCGATTTGGGAGAAACACCCACTCCCTTGGGTTGGGCTGCGCCCACGCCTTCGATCTGCATAATGTGTCCTCCCACCATGCCTGTAGATCAGCTATCGGCCTGACTGAACACTTCTTGACCACAAAATGCTGGACAATCTGCGGCTGGCTTTTAAAATCGGGCCCCTTTGGGTGGCCTGTTGCCTTCCCCCGATTTCGACCCGGCCCGGCCGGTGTGCATGTGAGGTATTTATGACCCAATCCCAACAGCCTTCCGCGAACGCTCCGGCGCCTAGAACCGCGGCCGACTATCAGGCCCAACTCGACGAAAAGCGCGCTCGCCTCACCGAGCTGTTTGCCGGCTTCACCCTCCCGGCGCTGGAAGTGCACAGCTCACCGGCGGAGTACTACCGGATGCGCGCCGAATTTCGCATCTGGCACGAAGGGGATGACCTCTTCCACTGCATGTATGCCCCGGCGACCAAAGAGATCATCAAGATAGACCACTTCCCTACCGCCAGCCGCCTCATCAACCAGTTGATGCCGCTGCTGCTGGAGGGGCTGCGCCCAAACCCGGTGCTGCGCCGCAAGCTGTTCCAGATCGACTACCTCTCCACCCAGTCCGGCCAGATCATTGTCAGCCTGCTCTATCACCGCAAGCTGGAGGCTGAATGGCAACAAGCCGCCGAAGCGCTGCAGGCCGATCTGCGCGCCAAGGGGTTCGAGCTACAGCTGATTGGCCGCGCCCACAAGCAGAAGATCTGTCTGGGGGATGACTTCGTCATCGAACAGCTAAACGTGGCGGGTCGCCAGCTCATCTACAAGCAGGTGGAGAACAGCTTCACCCAGCCCAACGCCGCCATCAACGAGCAGATGCTGGCCTGGGCGCTGGATGTGACCAAGGGGAGCGAAGGGGACCTGCTGGAGCTCTATTGCGGCAACGGCAACTTCTCCATCGCGCTGGTGCAGAACTTCCGCAAGGTGCTGGCCACCGAAATCGCCAAGCCGAGCGTCGACTCCGCCCAGTTCAACATCGCCGCCAACGGCGTCGACAACCTGATCATCCTGCGCATGTCAGCCGAGGAGTTCACCATGGCGATGCGTGGCGAGCGGGAGTTCAACCGCCTCAAGGGGGTCGACCTCAAGAGCTACCAGTGCAACACCATCTTCGTTGACCCGCCCCGCGCCGGTCTCGACGATGCCACCGTCAAGCTGGTGCAGGAGTACGACAACATCCTCTACATCTCCTGCAACCCAGAAACCCTGCAGGCCAACATGGCAGTGTTGGGCGAAACCCACGAGATCGCCCGTTTCGCCCTGTTCGACCAGTTCCCCTGGACCCATCACATGGAAGCCGGGGTCTATCTGCGCCGCAAGGCCGGTTGATTCAGGCTGACAGGAAAACAACAACAGGGCCGGATGGCCCTGTTTTGTTATTGACTGAACACCGGCCTCACTCCAGCCGGAAGTGACCCACGATCTCCCGCAGCCGGTCGTAGGTCTGTTGCATCGCCGCGGAGCTGGCAACCGTCGCTTCGCCATTGTGGGTCAGCTGACGGATCACTTCGGCGATAGCGCTCATGTTGCGATTGATCTCTTCGGCTACCGCGCTCTGCTGCTCCGCCGCCGTGGCGATATGGCTGATGAGATCGTTGATCTCCACCACTTCTCCGGCCATCAGATCCAGCGACTCGTTGACCCTGGTGGTGTTCTCGGCCGCCCCCTGACAGCTCTGCTTGGTGTTGCCCATGGCATCCACCACAGTTCGGGTGCCGCGCTGCAAACTGGCCAGCATGGTCTGGATCTCGGCTGTGCTCTGCTGGGTACGGGCCGCGAGGGAACGCACCTCGTCTGCCACCACCGCAAAACCTCGCCCCTGTTCACCGGCGCGGGCCGCCTCGATGGCGGCGTTGAGGGCCAGCAGGTTGGTCTGTTCGGCAATGCTGCCGATCACCCCGAGCACTGAGCCAATCTGCTGCACATCCTGCTGCATCGCCTCGATGGAGCGAGCAGTGGCTTCCACTTCGTCCACCAGCGCCATCACGCTGGCCATGGCCTGATCCACCACCTGACGGGACTGGCTCGCCAGCTGCTGGCTCTGGCCGGTAAGCTGGGCGGTGCTGGCCGCACTCTCGGAGACGGAGACCGCGGTGCGGCTCATCTCGTTGATGGCAGTCACCACCTGCTCGGTCTCGCGTACATGTTCCGCCAGCAGGGACTGGGCGGCGCCGGTCTGGTTGGCCAACCCCTCGATACCGCTGTTGAGCTGGCCGCTCGCCTGTCGCACCTCCCCCATCATCTCCTGCAACCGCTCGATAAAGCGGTTGATCCCGGCCGAGATCTGGCCCAGATCATCCTTGCTGGTCACCGCCAGTCGGCGGGTGAGATCGCCACTGCCGCGAGAGAGCTCCAGCACCAGATCCCGCAACGAGAGAATGGGGCGATAGGCCACGTTGAGCGCCAGTATGGCCAGCACCATCACCACAATCGCCACGCCGCACAGCGCCATGATGATCTGGCCGTTGAGGGCTCGGGTCATGGCCCGGATGTAGTCAAGATCGATGTAGCCGGCCAGCGTCCAGCTGCTGCCGCGAATATCCAGCTGGTTGGGGCGCGCTTCGCTCTCCCCCTGCGGCTTGCTGTCATAGAGGTTGTTGCCCTGACTGTCGGCCAACGAGAAGTAGCGGCCATCGCCACTCATCTTCTCCAGCAGGCTTTTGAACTCGCTCATGTCGAGGTAGTAGAGATAGGCGGAATCGGTACCGCGCGGCACCAGAATGGTGATGACCGGCTTGCCATCCACCTGTTGCAGCGGGCTGACGGTGATCTGGTTGTGGGCGGCGGGGATCAGCTTGCGCAGGGCATCGACCTTGGCGTTGTCGTTGATGACCCCATTCACATCGAAGGCCATGTCGCCGATCACCTTGACGATGTTGTGAAAGCCGGTCTCTTGCAAGGTCTTCTTGACGTTGGTCACCCCGAAGTTGAGGTTGGCGGCCAACAGGATCTTCTGATTGATGTCGCTGGCCAGCTTCTCTTTGACCAGAGTGATCTGCTCGTTGATGTTGTGGGTGGCCTGAGTGCGAATGTAGCCACTGATGAAGTGGTTGACACTGAGCCCGGCGGTGCCGATGGTGACCAGAATGGCCAGTAGCAGCAAGAGGTAAATCTTGACCTTGAATGGCATGGGTTCCCTCCAGAAGAGAGGGCTGGCAACGCCAACCCTCTCTGCCAATCGTTACTTCTTCTTGGCGTACTTCATGGAGTCCAGGGCCACCGCCAGAATGATGATGCCGCCCTTGATGATGAACTGCCAGTAAGGGCTGACCCCGATATAGGTCAAGCCATAGTTGATCAGGGTGAAGATAAGTACGCCGGTAATCACACCCGCGACCGTTCCCACCCCGCCAGCAAACGACACCCCGCCCACCACGCACGCCGCGATGGCATCCAGCTCGTACATGAAGCCGAGGTTGTTGGTGGCGCTACCGATCCGGCCCGCTTCCAGCATGCCGCCGAAAGCGTAGAAGACCCCCGCCAGCGCATAGATCATCACCAGATTGACCGCCACATTGACGCCGGAGACCTTGGCAGCCTCGGGGTTACCGCCGATGGCGAAGATGTTTTTGCCAAAGCGGGTCTTGTTCCACAGCACCCAGACAAAGACGCTGGCGATGGCTGCATAGAAGGTGAGATAGGAGAGCTTGAATCCTCCTATCCGGATAAAGCCCTGGGCGAAGCTGGAGAAGCGGGGATCAAACCCGGCCACCGGCGAGGCCCCTACCGAGTCAAAGTAGAGGGAGTTGATACCGTAGACGATGATCATGGTGCCCAGGGTGGTAATGAACGGGGTGACGTTCAGGTAGGCCACGATCAGACCGTTGACCAGACCAATCAGCGCCCCCACCACACACACCAGCAGGATCACCGCAGGAATGGGCACCTCCCCCAACGTCGGGAACACCTTGTTGACGTTGGTCAGCGCCTGCAACATGGTTGCCGCTATGAGTGCCGCCAGACCAACCTGACGACCGGCCGAGAGATCCGTCCCCTGGGTGATGATGATGCCCGCCACCCCCAGCGCTATGATGACCCGCACCGAGGACTGGGTCAGGATGTTGCTGAAGTTGGTGAGGCTCAGGAAGGAGGGCTCCTGGATCACGATGACCATGAGCAGCACCAGCAGCACCAGATAGATGGCGTTTTCCTTGAGCGCCTGCATCAGATTGAAATTTTTAGCCGACTCCATAAATGTCTTCCTGTCTCTAGAGGTACAGAGATGCCAGGCGCAGTATCTCGCTCTGGTCAGTTTCTTTGGTATTGACGATCCCGGCGACCCGGCCGTTGCTCATCACCATGATGCGGTCGGTGATCCCCAGCAATTCCGGCATCTCTGACGAGATGATGATGATCCCTTTGTCCTTCTTCGCCAGCTCCAGGATGAGCTGGTAGATCTCGAACTTGGCCCCGACGTCGATGCCGCGGGTGGGCTCGTCGAGCATCAGGATCTCCGGCTGGGTCAGCAGCCAGCGGCCGATGATCACCTTCTGCTGGTTGCCCCCGGAGAGGGAACCTATCTGGGTCTGCTGGGTCGGCGTCTTGACCCGCATGGAGTCGATCACCCACTGGGTATCGCTCTTCATCTTGTTGTCGCTGAGCAGCCCCATGGAGCCCTTGTAGCTGTCCATGTTGGCGATCAGGGAGTTGAAGGCGATATCGAGCCGGGAGTAGATACCGGTGGAGCGGCGCTCTTCCGTCACCAGCGCAAAGCCGTTGCGGATCGCTTCGTGGGCGTTGTGGTTGGCTACCTCTTTGCCGTGCAGCTTGATGCTGCCCTGACTGCGATCACGAATACCGAACAGGGTCTCGACGATGTCGGTGCGCTTGGCCCCCACCAGTCCGGCGATGCCGAGGATCTCCCCCTTGTGCAGGTTGAATGTCACATCCTGAATGGAGGGCTGGTTCTTCGCCGTCAGGTGTTCGATCTCGAGGATCACCTCTTTCGGCTGGTTGGTCTTTTCCGGGAAGCGCTGGGTCAGTTCACGGCCGACCATCATGCCGATGATCTGATCCATGGTCATGCCCTTGAGCGGCTGGGTTGCCACCCACTGGCCATCCCGCAATATGGTGATCTCGTCACAGAGCTGGAAGATCTCCTCCATCTTGTGAGAGATGTAGACGATGCCGCACCCCTTATCCTTCAACTTGTTGATGATCTTGAAGAGGTGGTTCACCTCTTTCTCGGTCAGGGAGGAGGTGGGTTCGTCCATGATGACGATCTTGGCATCGTAGGAGAACGCCTTGGCGATCTCGATCATCTGCATCTGTGAGACCGACAGGGTCGCGACCTTCACTTTGGGGTCGATGTCGATATCCAGCTCATCGAAGATGCGCTTGGTGTCGTCATACATCTTGCCGTGGTCGATAAACCACCCCTTGGTGGGGTAGCGGCCGAGCCACATGTTGTCCATCACGGTACGCTGCAGCACCAGGTTGAGCTCCTGATGCACCATGGAGACGCCATTTTCCAGCGCCTCTTTCGAGGAGGTGAAGTTGATCTCCTGCCCCTTGAAGAAGATCTTGCCCTGATCCTTCTCGTAAATGCCGAACAGGCACTTGAGCAGTGTGGATTTTCCCGCTCCGTTCTCGCCCATCAACGCATGCACAGAATGAGGACGGACCCGTAAATTGACATTATCGAGTGCCTTGACGCCGGGAAAGCTCTTACTGACGTCAATCATCTCCAACAGCCATTCTGATTGTTGCTGTGTTGTCATATCAGCCATCACATCTGGTTGAAAAAAGGGCAAGGGGATCTCCCTTGCCCTGGAGGAGGGAATTACTCGAATTGGGACAGGTTGTCTTTATCCACACCGACGTAGGCAACACGTACTACCTTGTCGACGATATTCCACTTGGTGCCTTCACCGGCCGGTTTGCCTTCAGCCAGGTTCTTGGTCAGCTCGAAGGTGGCTTTAGCCTGGTTGGCCGCATCGTTCAGCACGGTACCCGCCATGGCACCGCTCTTGACCATGGCCAGCGCTTCCGGCAGCGCATCGACGCCGAATACCGGAATGGCAGTCTTGCCCTGGGCTTTCAGTGACTCAACCGCGCCCATTGCCATGCCGTCGTTGTTGGCGATGACCACTTCGATCTTGTTGGCGTTGGGGCCGGAGATCCAGGCATCCATCTTGTCTTTCGCCATGGCGGTATCCCACATACCGGTATCCATGTGCAGTTGCTCGGTCTTGACGCCACCATCGTTCAGGGTCTTGACCACGTAGGAGGTGCGCGCCTCGGCATCCGGGTGGCCCGGCTCCCCTTTCAGCAACACGAACTGGATCACGCCATCCTTGTTCAGATCCCACTCCGGATGGGCTTTCCAGTGTTTGGCAATCAGCTGACCCTGGATGATCCCTGACTCCTTGGAGTCGGTGCCCACGTAGTAGGCCTTGTCGTAGCTGGCCAGATCGGTAGCGCTCGGCTCCTTGTTGTAGAAGACCACCGGGATATCTTCGCCACGGGCTTTCTCAATCACCACCGGTGCCGCAGCCGGGTCTACCAGGTTGATGGCCAGCGCCTTCACCCCTTTGGCCAGCAGCACGTCAATCTGGTCGTTCTGCTTGGACTGGTCGTTCTGGGAGTCGTTCATCAGCAGCTCCACCCCCGGAGTGGCTGCAGCCTCCTTCTCGATGGCCTTGCGCACGACCGCCATGAAGTTGTCGTCGTATTTGTAGACGGTTACCCCGATACGGGTGTCAGCCTGGGCATTGGCTCCAGCCATCATGCCCATCAGCAGGGCGGCAACTGTGGTCAGTTTTTTCATTATGTGTGCTCCGATGTGTCTATCTGTGTTGTAGGGTGGCGAGCAATTGAGCAAGCGCCAATCAATGTAATCAGTTTGTTGTCATTTCTTCTGTGATCATGACGACAAAATGAAAACGTTTACACTCTGTTACATTGAAACTTTATATTTATTTTTCAAATACATATAACTAAAAATCAAATTTGAGACTCAATCTTTCCCACAGCATTGAGGCTAGTCGTTACTGGTCTGTTGTCAAAATGCCGCACTGGCTAGGCCGTCGCCTCAATAGCTGGCTTAACAGAGAGTGCAGCCCCAACGGTAACGACGCTCAAGCAGTTGATACTCGGGACGCACGCTCTGACTCCAGGAGTCATCCCCGCCCACCCCCATGTGGGCGCCATCGAGACAGACCCACAATCCCTCTTCGGCCACCAGATCGCTCTGGTGACGAGCAGCGGCCAGCTGTTGCTGACTGAAGCGGCTGGCACTGAAATGGAAGCTGCCGCTCACCGTCGTGCTGCCCAGCTGCAGCTGACGAGTATCGCAGCGCAAGCCGTTGTCACTCGGGAAGATGTAAGGGGTGTGCATCGCCTCCAGCGGCAAACTCCAGCGCCCCAGATCGGCGCCCAGCAGGCGATCCGGATAGTTCTCGTGAGGGCCGCGTCCCAGCCATTCGGCTCGCGCCGGTACCTCGGCCAGATGAAGCAGCAGGCCGATCCGCGGCAGCGAAGGCAGCGCCTGCGCCAGCTCGGTCTCTATCTCCAGGCTCATAGCGCCATCGTCGGTAAAGCGGTGATGCCAGTGACTCACCAGCTGCAGCTCATCGCGGTGGAAGTAGCCATGACTGACCCGGATATCCCCTCCGACGACCGCGATCCCCAGACAGCGGTGCTGCCACTGACCGAGACCACACGCCTGCCAGCGGGCAATCCAGGAGTTGGGGTCGGCGTGATCCGCTTCGCTGGTGCCGATGTCGTTGTCGAGCGGTGCGCGATAGAAGTGATCAATGATCGGCGCCAGCAACTGCTCCTGCCCCGATTTTTGCCAGCTGGTGATACGGCCGCTCAGCTTGTCGAGCCGCCACTGGCTGTTTGTGGCGGTGATCCGCCAGCCATCCGGCTGCTCGCTCAGGGTGGCGGCAGCGACTGGCGCTGGCAGGGCAAGGGGGCTCGGCAGGGTGAACTGCTGGCGGGCGACCTTGTGATCCGCCTGCGACCACAGGGTAGCCTGTGGCTGCACGATGGCCAGATCGAGCCAGGTCAGTGAGCCTGCCGCAAAGGGGGGCAGCCTCTCGCTCAGGGTCAACTCGACCACCCCTTGCGGCACCAGCATGAGGGAAACCTCCCCCTGCTGCTGCACATGACCGTTCTCGCACAGCTGCCAGCAAAGCCGCTCGTTGTCGGTTTCCCGAAACAGGTATTCACTCTCGATCCGCACCCGCAGCGGGGTGTGCTCAAGCAGAGTGAAGCGGAACGGCTGCTGGGCACGCTTCGCCTCGCACAGGGCGGGATGGGGAGTGCGATCCGGGAACAGCAGGCCGTTGCAGCAGAACTGGCGATCGTTTTGCACATCACCAAAATCGCCGCCATAGCCCCAGTAGTGGCGACCATCAGCGGTGTATTTGTCGAGCCCCTGATCGACCCAATCCCAGACAAACCCGCCTTGCAGACGTGGATGATCGCGAAACGCCTGCCAGTAGTGGGCGTAGCCCCCGAGACTGTTGCCCATGGCGTGGGCATATTCGCAGAGGATCAGCGGCCGGTGCTCGCCGGGCAGGCCGATCCACTTGGCCAGCGCCCACTTGGGCACCGCCGGGAAGGGCTGATCCTGATGGGTTCTGGCATACATGGGGCAGATGATGTCAGTGGCCGGGGTATCGGCCCCGCCCCCCTCGTACTGCACCGGACGGCTCGGGTCGCTGCGCTTGATCCAGCCATACATGGCATCGTGGACTGGGCCGTAACCCGACTCGTTGCCGAGCGACCAGATGATGATGGAGGGGTGGTTGAAATCCCGTGCCACCATGCGGGTCGCCCGTTCCAGAAAGGCGTTGCTCCAGGCGGGATCCCGCGCCAGCCGCCCCATCGGAGTCATGCCGTGGGTCTCCAGATTCGCCTCGTCCACCACATAGAGACCGAGCCGGTCGCACAGGCGATAGAAGTCGGGGTGGTTGGGATAGTGGGAGCAGCGCACCGCATTGAAGTTGTGGCGCTTCATCAGCAGCAGATCCCGCTCCATGGTGGCGCGATCAATGGCATAACCCTTGGCAGGGTGATGCTCGTGACGGTTGGCACCGCGAATAAGCAGCGGCTGACCGTTGACTCGCAGCAGGCCGCCACGGATCTCCACCACCCGAAAGCCCATATCGCACGCCTCGCTCTCGATAACCTGACCCTGCTCGTCGAGCAGGGTCAGGGTCAGGCGATAGAGATGGGGCGTCTCGGCGCTCCACTTGCGCGGCGCAACCACGTCGAACCACAGCTCGGCACGATCGTCATACGCCCCTTTCTCATCAATGGCTTGGGTGCCTATCGGCTGGCGCAGGGTCGCGACCCGCTCGCTACCGTCATAGAGATTGGCCTCTACCGACAGACCGGCCCCATTGGCGACTTGCAGGGCAATCTTGAGACGGCCATCCCGATAGCAGGCATCCAGCTCGGGGGTCACCCGCATATCCATCAGATGGCGGGACGGTTTGTGCAACAGGCTGACGGAGCGGAAAATCCCCGACAGCCACCACATATCCTGATCTTCCAGATAGGAGCCATCAGACCACCGCAGTACCAGCACCGCCAACCGGTTGCGACCGCTCTGCAGATAAGGAGTCAGATCGAATTCGGCGGGCAGCCGGCTGTCCTGGGAGTAACCGACCCAGCGGCCGTTGCAGAAGAGGTAGAAGGCGCTGCTCACCCCGTCGAAGATGATCCGGCTCTGGCCACTGGCCAGCCAGTCGGTAGGAAGTTCGAACTCGCGTGAGTAGCAACCGGTGGGGTTCTCTGCTGGCACTCGGGGCGGATCGCAAGGAAAGGGGTACTTGATATTGGTATAGATGGGGCCATCGGTGGGCGGCCGCGCGGCCGGATAGGCGGCATCCAGCTGCCAGTTACCCGGTACGGTAATGGGAGTGGCATCCACCATATCCTGCGCCAGCCAGCTCTCGGGCACCAATTCGGGAGCGGCAAAGAAGGAGAAGCGCCACTCGCCATCGAGCAAGAGACGGGAGGAAGAGGCCAGATCACCCCTGGCATCCGTTTCGCTGCGCCAGCTGAACATGGGGGTATGGGCTGCCAGCCGGTTTACCGACGTAATAGCCTGAGTCTGCCAATCCTGACGCGCCACTATCTCCCTGAGCATTCACTCTCTCCCTGCTGATTGGAAAACGTATTCAGTCTAGAGAAGTATGACGCAGGGAACGGCGATCTCGCTCACACAGATGTAAACGATTACACTGATTTTGTTAAGTAAAGCGGAGTAAAAATGATTAAAAATAGGTAAAACAATAACCGTGCAAGAAACGGCCCCGAACAGGGCCTAAAAAGGGGGCTATCCGGCCCGAACCGGTGCCACCGAGTGGCGATTGATCAGGGTGGGGGTATAGATCCGGCTCTGGGTCGCGTCACTCTCCCCCGCCGCCAGCTGAATGGCCAGCTTGGCCGCCTGGGCTGCCATCAGCTCGATGGGATAGCGCATGGTGGAGAGCTTGGGCCTCAGGTATCTGGCATAGATGATGTCATCGAAGCCCACTACCGAGACCTCCTCCGGCACTCGCAGGCCGTTGTCGGCCAGCACTGAGATGGCGCCCGCCGCCATGGCATCGTTATAGGCAACCACGGCGGTCACCTTGAGCCCCTTGGCCAACAGGTTGAGCATGGCGCGCTCGCCCCCCTCCTCGTTCGGGGTGCCACTCTCGATAAGCTCGGGATCGGCTGCCAGACCAGCCTCCATCAGCCCATCCTGATACCCCTGCAGACGCAAGGTGGCATCCTCGATGGCGTGATCAGAGCTGATAAAGGCGATATGGCGGTGGCCCAGTTCGATCAAGTGGCGAGTCGCCGTAGCCGCCCCCAGCCGGTTGTTGAGGGCGATGCAGCGCCCCTTGAGGGCAGGAATATCACGGTTGATCAGCACCATACCGGGCACCCGCATGGCGTAATCGTAAAGTTCCTCGTCGCTCAGCGCCTTGCTGTGCACCACCAACGCCTCGCAGCGCTTGCCGATCAGCAGCTCGATCGCTTCACGCTCCTGACGCGCCTTGTGAAAACCGTTACCCATCAGCAGGTGAAGGTTCTGCTCGACGGCGATGCCGGAGACACCCTTCACCAGTGCACCGAAGAAGGGATCGGCCACGTCACCGACCACTACCCCCATGGTGTCGCAAGTCTGGCTGACCAGTGCCCGCGCGTTGGCGTTGGGGGTGTAGCCCAGTTCAGCCATGGCCTTCTGCACCACTTCGCGAGACGCGGCACTGGCCTTGGGGGAGTTGTTCATCACCCGTGAAACCGTTGCCACCGACACATTGGCCAAACGGGCGACATCCTTGATGGTGCTCATGCTGTTTTCACTTCTTTCACTGTGCAATAGAGCGCCATTATACCCAGCAAACCCATTGAAAACAGGGGTGAAACGCATATCTGCCGTCAGGATGACCATAAAAACAGTGTAATCGTTTACACCATTTTGCAAGCAAGCTCACAGTTTGGTCGCCACACCCTCGGCTAGACTGCTTCCAGACACTTTTCAGTGGAGAGCAAGATGAACGTTCTGGTCACCGGCGGTTGCGGATATATCGGCAGCCACACCTGTCTGGCCCTGCAAGCGGCAGGCATGAATCCCGTGGTGGTCGACAACCTCGGCAACAGCAAGCGCAGCGTGTTGACTCGAGTCGCCGCCATCAGCGGCCAGCAACCCCTGTTCTATCAAGGGGATATTCGCGATGCCGCCCTGCTGGAGCGGATCTTCGCCGAACAGCAGATCGACGCAGTGATCCACTTTTCCGCCCTCAAGGCGGTCGGTGAGTCGACTCGCATTCCACTGGATTACTACGAGAACAACCTCGGCGGCACCCTCACCCTGCTGCAGGCGATGAAACGGGCCGGGGTGCACAATCTGGTGTTCAGCTCCTCTGCCACCGTCTATGGCGATCCCGCCAGCCTGCCGATCCGCGAGGATTTCCCCCGCAGCGCAACCAACCCCTACGGTCGCTCCAAGCTGATCATCGAGGAGATCCTCGAGGATCTGCAGCTGGCCGAGCCCCACTGGAGCATGACCCTGCTGCGCTACTTCAATCCGGTCGGCGCCCACGAATCGGGCACCATGGGTGAAGACCCGCAGGGGATCCCCAACAATCTGATGCCCTATATCACCCAGGTCGCCATCGGCCGTCGCGACTGCCTGTCGGTCTTTGGAAACGATTACCCCACCCCGGACGGCACCGGTGTGCGCGACTACATCCACGTGATGGATCTCGCCGAAGGGCATGTCAAGGCGCTGCAACACTGCGCCGGCAAGGGTGGCGTGCACACCTACAACCTGGGCACCGGCGAGGGCCAGAGCGTGTTGCAGCTGGTCGCCGCTTTCTCTGCTGCCTGTGGCAAGCCGTTGCCATTTCGCATCGAGCCGCGTCGCCCGGGCGACATCGCCGCCTGCTGGGCCGATCCGGCCAAGGCCGAGCGCGAGCTGGGCTGGCGGGCGACCCGCAACATCGACGCCATGTGCGCCGATAGCTGGCACTGGCAATCCGCCAATCCGAACGGTTACGAGGAGTAGGCCTGCCTGCTCCCTGTTAATAGATGACCATATTTTTCAATACCTTATTCAGGAGAGATGATGTTCAACCCCATCGATCATCCCCATCGCCGCTTCAACCCGCTGACCGGCCAGTATGTGCTGGTCTCCCCCCATCGGGCCAAACGCCCCTGGCAGGGACAGGTGGAGAAGGTGAGTCAGGCCCCCAAACAGGCCCACGATCCCGACTGCTTCCTCTGCGCCGGAAATACCCGGGTCACCGGTGACATCAACCCCGACTATCAGGGCACCTTCGTCTTTACCAACGACTTCGCCGCCCTGATGCAGGATACTCCGGCCGCCGACAACGCTGGCGACCCCCTGCTGAAGCTGGAAGCCGCCCGCGGCACCAGCCGGGTCATCTGCTTCTCGCCGGATCACGGCAAGACCCTGCCCGAGCTGCCGCTGCCCGCCATCGAAGGGGTGATCACCACCTGGATGGATCAGGTCGCCGAACTGTCAGCCCAGTGGCAGTGGGTGCAGGTGTTTGAAAACAAAGGGGCCGTCATGGGCTGTTCCAACCCGCACCCCCACGGCCAGATCTGGGGCAGCGACTTCCTGCCCAACGAGATCGCCCGCGAAGAGCAGCACCAGCGCGGCTGGCTGGCCGAGCACGGCCGCCCCATGCTGCTGGAGTATGTAGAGCGGGAGCTGGCGGATCGCTCGCGCATCGTGGTGGAGACCGAGCACTGGCTCGCAGTGGTCCCCTTCTGGGCCGCCTGGCCGTTCGAAACCCTGCTGCTGCCCAAGGCGCACGTCCCCTCCATACTCAACCTGACCAAGACCCAGCAACAGGATCTGGCAGTGGCGCTCAAGGAGCTCACCAGCCGCTACGACAACCTGTTCGAGTGCAGCTTCCCCTACTCCATGGGCTGGCACTTTGCGCCGCCCAAATCGGATTGCCCCGAGGCATGGCAGCTGCACGCCCACTTCTATCCGCCCCTGCTGCGCTCCGCCACCGTGCGCAAATTTATGGTCGGCTTCGAGATGCTGGCCGAAACCCAGCGTGACCTTACCCCCGAGCAGGCTGCCGAGCGGCTGCGTGCTCTGAGCCCCATTCACTACAACCAGACCAGCCACACCGATGAGGAGGCCCTATGACCCCCAGCCAACGCGTCAGCACCGTTTTTGCCGAGCAATTTGCCAAAGCGCCCGATCTACTGGTGCGCGCCCCCGGTCGCGTCAACCTCATCGGTGAACATACCGACTACAACGACGGCTTCGTGCTGCCCTGCGCCATCGACTACGAGACCTGCGTTGCCATCGGCCTGCGCGATGACCGACAAGTGCAGGTGATCGCCGCCGACTACGACAACCAGCGCGACCTGTTCGACCTCGACCAACCCATCGAGCACCACCCCAGCCAGCGCTGGAGCGACTACATCCGCGGCGTGGTGAAGTATCTGCAGGAGCGCGGCTATGCCCTGCGCGGCCTCGATCTGGTGGTCTCCGGCAACGTGCCGCAGGGGGCGGGGCTCTCCTCCTCCGCCTCGCTGGAAGTAGCCATCGGTCAGGCATTCAAAGAGGCGCTGAGGCTCGACATCAGCCAGGCCGAGATCGCCCTCAACGGCCAGCAGGCGGAGAACAAGTTCGTCGGCTGCAACTGCGGCATCATGGATCAGATGATCTCCGCCAGCGGCAAAACGGATCATGCCCTGCTGCTCGACTGCCGCTCGCTGGAGACCCGCCTCATCCCCATGCCGGCGGATCTGGCGGTGCTGATCGTCAACTCCAATGTGCGCCGCGGTCTGGTAGACAGCGAATACAACACTCGTCGCCAGCAGTGTGAAGCGGCCGCCCGTCACTACGGGGTCAAGGCGCTGCGCGATCTCGATCTGGCCGGACTGGAAGCGGGCAAGGCCGGGCTGGATGAGGCCTGCTACCGCCGTGCCCGCCACATCGTAGGGGAAAACGCCCGCACCCTGGCGGCCGCCGATGCGCTGGCCAGCCACGACCTGACCCGTCTCGGTGAGCTGATGGCCGAGTCGCACGCCGCCATGCGCGATGACTTCGAGATCACAGTGCCCGCCATCGACGGTCTGGTGGAGATCATCAAGGCCAGGATCGGCACAGATGGCGGCGTGCGGATGACCGGCGGCGGCTTCGGCGGCTGCGTGGTCGCCCTGCTGCGTCCCGAGAAAGTGGCCGAGGTGATTGCCGCCGTCGAGGCGGAGTATCCGGCCCTCTCCGGCCTCAAGGCCGACTGCTACGTCTGCTCTGCCAGCGCCGGTGCAGGCAAGCTATGAGCAGCGCCATGACCCCGTTCGAGCTGGAAAATGAAGAGGGGCTGCGCCTGCGCGGCCTCGACTTCGGCGCCACCCTCACCTCCCTCACCCTGCTGGTGGCGGGCAAACGGCGTGAAGTGCTGCTGGGCTGTGCCGACGACGCCTATCCCACCCAGCAGGTGTGGCTGGGTGCGGTGGCCGGGCGTTTCGCCAACCGCATCGGCGGTGCCGAGCTGGTGCGTGATGGACAGCACTGGCCGCTGAATGCCAATCAGGCACCCAACTGTCTGCACGGCGGGCAGGCTGGCTTTCATCGCCAGCGCTGGCAAATCAGGGAGCTGGAGGCGGATCGGGTCAAGCTGGCGTTGCTCTCCCGGGCGGGGGATCAGGGCTTTCCCGGCAATCTGCGGGTCACCCTGGAGTACCGGCTGGAGCAGAGCGATCTGGTGGTGGATTTCATCGCCAGCACGGATGCCGCTACGCCGGTCAGCCTCACCAGCCACGCCTACTTCAATCTCGATGGGCAAACCGATGGCGAAGATGTCCGTGACCACCTCATCAGCATCAATGCCGACCACTTCCTGCCGACCGACCCGAGCGGTTTGCCGATCACCATCACTCCGGTGGAGGGGCCATTCGATCTGCGCCAAGAGCGCCTTGTCGGGCAGGATTGGCTGAGTCATCCCCAGCAGCAACAAGCCAAGGGGTACGATCATGCCTTTGTGCTCAACGGCCCAACGCAAGTGTGGGCTGCTCGCGTGGTGTCAGGGGACAGGCAGCTGGCGATGGAGGTCTACACCAACCAACCCTCGCTGCAGTTTTACACCGGCAACTGGCTGGCCAACACCCCAAACCGCAGCGACCTGTCGCACCGGGATCACGACGGCTTCTGTCTTGAGGCGCAACAGCTACCGGACAGCCCCAATCGCCCCGAGCTGGGCAACCCCTGGCTGCTGCCTGGCGAGCGTTATCATCACCAGACCCGCTACCGCTTTATCCGCGACTAACTTAAAGAATTCATGATTTTTACATAGCCTCAGCAGTCACAATCGAGCAAGATATGCCGCCCCGAGACCCTTTCGGGGCGTTTTTACATCAACGAAGTTAAGGATTGTTTGTTCGATGACTGACACTTATAGCCTGCTGGTCGCCTTTATTCTGGGCGTCGTCGAGGGGCTGACCGAGTTCCTCCCCGTCTCCTCCACCGGCCACATGATTATCGTCGGCCATCTGCTGGGCTTTGAAGGGCCCAAGGCTGCCACTTTCGAAGTGGTGATCCAGCTTGGCTCCATCCTCGCCGTGGTCGCCGTCTTCTGGCGCCGCCTGTTTGGCCTGATTGGCATCCACTTCGGCCAGAAGCCGGAACCGGGCCATGCCACCCTGTCGCTGATCCACGTCATCCTCGGCATGCTGCCCGCCATCGTGGTCGGTCTGGCCATCCACAGCTGGATCAAGGCCAACCTGTTTGGCCCGCAGACCGTCATGTACGCGCTGGTCGCGGGGGGCATCCTGCTGATCATCGCCGAAAAGTTTCGCCCGGCCGTCACAGCCGAAACCCTGGATGACATCAGCTACAAACAGGCGTTCGGCATCGGTCTGTTCCAGTGTCTGGCCCTGTGGCCCGGCTTCTCCCGCTCCGGCGCCACCATCAGTGGTGGCATGCTGATGGGGATCAGCCGTCACGCCGCCGCCGAGTTCTCCTTCATCATGGCAGTGCCCATGATGGTGGCGGCCAGCGGGCTGGATCTCTACAAGAGCCGCGATTTCCTCTCGATGGCCGACTTCCCGATGTTTGCAGTGGGCTTTATCACCGCCTTCGTGGTAGCGATGTTTGCGATCAAGACCTTCCTGACATTGATCCGCCGCATCGACTTTATCCCGTTCGCCATCTACCGCTTTATCGTGGCATTCGCCGTCTATCTGGTGTTTGTCGCCTGACCGACAGCCATGGAATGACAAAAGGGACCAACTTGGTCCCTTTTTCTATGGCGTCATGGTGCTCAGTAGAGGTGCTGGCTGATGCCGTTCAGCAGCCGCGACAACCCCTTGGTGAACTGCACCGGCGCATCCTGCACCGTGTAGCAGAGGCAGCCATCGGGCGTATGCGGACTGTGTGAGTGGCTGGCATCACGCCAGATGAAATCCCCCGCCTTGTAAAGGGTATCGCCATCCTGAATATTGCCCGCCAGCAGCAGGGTCAGCTCATAACCCTGATGGGTGTGCTCGGGGATGCGGCCGCCCGCTTCGATATGGAGCAAGCTGGCGCGCGCCCCCATCTCGTCCAGCGGCAGACTCTGCTGACGAATAGCCCCGATATGGCGCCACTTGGGCGAACGGTAGCGGGCCAGCACCCGCGGCAAACGGTAGGCCTGACCGGCCACCTCCAGCTCGCCGGGCTGGGCTCGGGGCTGGTCATATGTTGGCTCGGAGAAGGGCTCTGCCAGCGGCTGCGCCAGAATCTCCGCCAGCATGGCGTCGAACCCGGCGTCCAGTCCCGCTTCATCGCGGGAGTCCAGCTCGGGCTCTGCTGGCGAGGCAAGATATTGCTGCGCCAACTCCTCTTCGAATGTCTTCAGTCGGGCAGCACAATCGGGGCAGAGTTCACAGTGGGCGGAGAGCCCCACCGCCAGCGGCAGAGGGAGCTCGTCGGCGGCGAAGGCACGCAGCATAGGGTCGGTCGGATGGGCTTTAATCATGGCCTTGCTCCACTTGCTCTTTCAATTTCTGTAACGCCAGCCGGAGGCGGGACTTGATGGTGCCGAGCGGCACGCCGAGTCGCTCCGCCAGCTCCTGCTGGGAGAACTCCTGCAGATAGATGCCGCGCACCACCTGCTGTTGCGGCTCCGGCAGGGTGCCCAGATAGTGGGCCATCTGACGAGTCAGCACCGCATCCTCACCACCGCTCAGGTGCTCCTCTTCGGCCTGAAACTCCAGCACCGGCCACAGCTCCTCGGCACAGAGATCCTCCTTGCTGGCGCGACGACGGCGCAGCATGTCGAAGCACTGGTTGCGCATCACGGTGTAGATCCAGGTGGTCGGCGCTCCCTTCTCGGGGTGGTAGAGGCGCGCCTTCTGCCACACCAGCAGCATGGTCTCCTGCACCAGTTCCATGGCGTTGGCTTCGCTGCCGAGGTGGCGCAGGCCGTAGCTGCGAATACGCGGCGCAAAGTGTTGGAACAGGCGGGCAAAAGCAGCCTTGTCGGCCTGCTCTGCCACCCTGATCAGCAGAGATTTGAGATCGCCATCCGGGTTATCCATCACGGGCGAGGTCCTGCGTATGGTCGAGTGTGGTTGGCCAGTATATGCCATTGCGCCATCCCTTTGGTGTGCTGTCGAACATGCTGTGGTGATGACTTGTACGGCGCTGCGGCGCTGGCAGATCAGCGGGTCAGAAAAAATCAGTGGCTGGCCACCAGCACCCCCTTGAGCAGGGCGATGGCGGGCTGATTGTCGGCGGCGGCCAGCAGCAGTTGTTTCTGTTCAGGGGGGATCGGCAGCACCTCCAGCCAACGCTGGGCCACCCAGTTGCCATCGTCCCAGCAGGGGGCGGGATAGAGGGCGGCATAGTCGGGATAGTCGGCAAACACCTCCCGCAATGCCTCGACCAGCGGTTGCTGATCGGGATGGAGCCGGCGGGGCGGCCAGGCCGTCAGCGGCGTCACCTCGCCGATACGCAGGCCATCGGGCTCCTGCCACAGATCCTCTATCTGCACCCGCTCCATCCCCTGCACCGTGATCCCCAGCATGCCGTCCGGCAGCCGGTCGAAATCGATGATGGTGACCCGGGTGGCGATGGGCAGCATGTTGCGCAGGGCGTCGGGCTGACGAGGGTCCACCATGCAGAGGGCAAAGCCGTACTCCCCCGCCTCGGCAATCATCCGCTGGTATCTCGGTTCGAAGATCCGCAGCGGCATGATGCCGCCGGGCAGCAGGTGGGCAGATAGGGGAAACAGCGCCAGTCGCATCGCAAACTCCTCGGTTGGGAACCTCTGTTGATACGCCGGGCCAGAGGGAGGAGATCATTCCCGTCAGCGGAAAGGAAAAACCCTTAACAATCAGGGGAAAATAGCCTGGACAAGCCGCTTCGATATGCAGTAGAAATGGATAAGCACCGTAATTTCCGCCCAATATTCTGGAATATGGTGCCAAACGCAGTGAAATATCCGCCCGACAGCGAGCGGCGGGTCATCCCTATAGTTTTCTCGGGCCGATGCGGGTAAAATTCACGCCCTTATATATCAGTCATTTTTCGACGCGCAACCTTGGTGGTCAGTTATGAAAGAGCATATTCATCATCTACTTGAACAAACGGTAGCCAATCTCAAGTCAGCAGGCGTCCTGCCGGCGGACCTGGAAGCCCGCGTGCAAGTAGACCGATGCAAGGAAAAAGCTCACGGCGACCTGGCTACCAACCTGGCCATGCTGCTGGCCAAACCGGCCCGCAAGAATCCCCGTGAGCTGGCGGCTGCCATCATCGAGCACCTGCCCGCCTCCGACCTGATCGCCAAGGTCGAGATCGCCGGCCCCGGCTTCATCAACTTCTTCTTTGACCAGCGCTGGCTGGCCGGTCAGGTCGAGGCCATGGTGACCTCTGCCAACGCCAACGTACGGTTGCCCGCGCCACAAACCGTGGTGGTGGACTACTCCGCCCCCAACGTGGCCAAAGAGATGGCGGTGCACCACATCCGCTCCACCGTACTCGGTGACGTGGCTGCGCGCGCGCTGGAGTTCCTCGGCCACAAAGTGATCCGCGCCAACCACATCGGTGACTGGGGTACCCAGTTCGGCATGCTGATCGCCTATCTGGAGAAGATGTCCAACGAACACGCCAGCGACATGGCGCTCAAGGATCTGGAAGCCTTCTACACCCAGGCCAAGCGTTGCTACGACGAAGACGAAGCCTTCGCCGAGCGCGCCCGTAATTACGTGGTCAAGCTGCAGGGCGGCGATGAGTACTGCCGTACCATGTGGAAGAAGCTGGTCGACATGACCATGGAACAGAACCAGATCAACTACGACCGCCTGAATGTCTCCCTGACCAACAAGGACATCATGGGCGAGTCCATGTACAACGACATGCTGCCGGAGATCGTTGCAGACCTGAAAGCCAAGGGGCTGGCAGTCGAGAGCGAAGGCGCTACCGTTGTTTTCCTGGACGAGTTCAAGAACAAGGATGGCGAGGCCATGGGCGTCATCATCCAGAAGAGCGATGGCGGTTTCCTCTACACCACCACCGACATCGCCTGTGCCAAATACCGTTATGAAACCCTGGGCGCCGACCGTGTCATGTACTTCATCGATTCCCGTCAGCACCAGCACCTGATGCAGGCCTGGACCATCACCCGCAAGGCGGGCTATGTGCCGGAATCCGTCCCCCTCGAGCACCACGCCTTCGGCATGATGCTGGGCAAGGATGGTCGTCCCTACAAGACCCGTTCCGGTGGCACCGTCAAGCTGGTTGACCTGCTGAACGAGGCCGAAGAGCGCGCCGCCGCCCTGCTGGAGAGCCGCAACAGCGACCTCTCTGCCGAAGAGAAGGCCAACGTGGTCAACGCCATCGCCATGGGCGCGGTCAAGTATGCGGATCTCTCCAAGAACCGTACTACCGACTACATCTTCGACTGGGATCTGATGCTGTCGTTTGAAGGCAACACTGCCCCTTACCTGCAGTACGCCTACACCCGTATCCAGTCCATCTTCCGCAAGGCCAACATCGATGCCGAGACGCTGACCGGCAACGTGACCCTGAACGAAGAGGCCGAAGAGGTGCTGGCCCAGAAGCTGATCCAGTTCTCCGACGCGGTCAACGGCGTGGCCGACAAAGGCATGCCGCACCTGCTCTGTACCTACCTGTACGAGTTGTCCGGCAACTTCATGACCTTCTACGAAGCCTGTCCGATCAACAAGGATGGCGTGGACGAAGCGACCCGTCAGAGCCGTCTGCTGCTGTGCGCCGCCACCGCCAAGGTGCTGAAACTGGGCCTCGGCGTACTGGGCATCCATACCCTGGAGCGCATGTAATAGATGGCAACCCGGGATTATGTCGGCAGCCGCCCGCGACGTCGGGCGGGTGGCCGCAATACCAAGAAAGCGGCCCCTCGCCGCTTTCCTGTTATTCCAGTGCTGCTGGTCGTGGCACTGCTGGCAGGCTTTGGTGGCTTCCTTTACATGATCAATGGCAAGGGCAACGATGCCCCCACCATTGAGGAGCAGGTAAAGGCCAACAAGCCAAAAGCGCAGAATAACGGGCTGCCTCAGGAGAAGTGGAGCTACATCGAACGGCTTGAGAACAAGCAGGTCGATATCATAGAGCCGCCGACCCAGCCGGGTGTGCTGCCGCCACCACCGGCAGATACCATGACCCTGCAACCGGAAAAACTGCCACAGCCGGTGCCGACCGACATTCCCCAACCGGGAACGCCCATCGGCCAGCCCAAGCCCTATCAGCCCAATCCGGCGACCACCCCTTCCACCTCGGGTGCACCGGTTGCCAGCGCGCAAGAGCAGGTGATCGACCGCAAGGCAGAACGGGAACGGATGGAGCGAGAGATCCGTGCCGAGCTGGAACGGGAGCGCGCCGAAGCGGCCAAGGCCAAAGCGGCGACCCCGCCAGCCCAGACCGCAGCCGCCGACAGCGGTCGCTACATGATGCAGTGCGCCGCCCTGCGCTCGCAGGATTCCGCAGAGTCGCTCAAGGCGCGTATCGCCTTCACCGCCGGCCTCTCTTCCAGCCTGCAGGTGATCAATGGCGCCAACGGCACCGTCTACAAGGTGATGGTGGGCCCCTTCAACGGCAAGGCGGCCGCCGACGCGGCCAACAGCAAGCTGCAGAGCTCCGGCATCAGCGGCTGCATTCCCAAGAAAGGGTAATCCGCTTACCGATGACGCAGGGCCGGGTGGCAACACCCGGCCCTGTTCTTTTGGTGTCACTCGCACCCACGCTCTTTACTACCCCGTTTATCCCGACCAAAGGCAGGGTTGAAAAGCCCGTTTGCCATCCCCATCTTTCTTGCCATGCACAGTCAGGCCGTCATTCGGCTCAAGCGAGGTAAGTAAAGTGACTACCATAGTTTCAGTTCGCCGCAACGGTCAGGTCGTCATCGGTGGCGATGGCCAGGTCTCTCTTGGCAACACCGTCATGAAGGGCAACGCCCGCAAGGTTCATCGTCTCTATAACGGCAAGGTGCTGGCCGGTTTCGCTGGCGGTACCGCCGACGCCTTCACCCTGCTCGAGCGTTTCGAAGCAAAACTGCAGGCCCATCAGGGTAATCTGGAGCGCGCCGCCGTGGCGCTGGCCAAAGATTGGCGCACCGATCGCGCCCTGCGCCGCCTTGAAGCGCTGCTGGCCGTGGCCGACGAACACAAATCCTTCATCATCACCGGCAACGGTGACGTGGTACAGCCGGAGCACGATCTCATCGCCATCGGCAGCGGTGGCAACTTCGCCCAGTCTGCCGCCATCGCGCTGCTGGAAAACACCGAGCTGGATGCCAGGACCATTGTCGAGAAGTCCCTCAAGATTGCGGGCGACATCTGCGTCTTCACCAACGGCAACCACACCATCGAAGTGCTGGACTACGCCGCCAAATAAGGCCGCCAGCCAAACCCAATTTCCCAAGGGGTGGCACTGCCCGCCCCGGATACAGGAACACCATCATGTCCGAGATGACCCCGAGAGAAATCGTCCACGAGCTGGATCGTCACATCATTGGTCAGGCCGATGCCAAGCGCGCCGTTGCCGTTGCCCTGCGCAACCGCTGGCGCCGGATGCAACTCAACGAAGAGATGCGCCATGAAGTGACCCCGAAAAACATCCTGATGATCGGCCCGACCGGTGTCGGCAAGACCGAGATTGCCCGTCGTCTGGCCAAGCTGGCCAACGCCCCCTTCATCAAGGTGGAAGCGACCAAGTTCACCGAAGTGGGCTATGTCGGCAAGGAAGTGGACAGTATCATCCGCGATCTGACCGATGCCGCCATCAAGCTGGTGCGCGAAACCGAGATGGAGAAGATGAAATATCGCGCCGAGGAAGCCGCCGAAGAGCGCATCCTCGACGCCCTGCTGCCTAACCCGCGCAACACCTGGGGTGAGGAAGAGAAAGCCGACAACTCCAACACCCGCCAGATCTTCCGCAAGAAACTGCGGGAAGGTCAGCTGGATGACAAGGAGATCGAGCTGGAACTCTCAGCCTCCCCGATGGGCGTCGAAATCATGACCCCGCCGGGCATGGAAGAGATGGCCAACCAGCTGCAGGGACTGTTCCAGAACCTGGGCCAGAACCAGAAGAAGAAGCGCAAGATCAAGGTCAAAGAGGCCATGAAGGCGCTGATCGAAGAGGAAGCGGCCCGTCTGGTCAATCCGGAAGAGCTGAAGCAGAAAGCGATCGCAGCGGTCGAGAACAACGGCATCGTCTTCCTCGACGAGATCGACAAGATCTGCAAGCGCGGCGAGAGCTCGGGCCCCGATGTCTCCCGTGAAGGGGTACAGCGCGACCTGCTGCCGCTGGTCGAGGGCTGCACCGTCAACACCAAGCACGGCATGGTCAAGACCGACCATATCCTGTTTGTCGCCTCCGGCGCCTTCCAGATCGCCAAGCCGTCCGACCTCATCCCCGAGCTGCAGGGCCGTCTGCCGATCCGGGTCGAGCTGACCGCACTGACCACCGATGACTTCGAGCGCATCCTGACCGAACCGAACGCCTCCCTGACCGATCAGTACAAGGCGCTGATGGCCACCGAAGGGGTCAACATCGAGTTCACCAAGGATGGCATCCGCCGTCTGGCCGAAGCGGCCTGGCAGGTCAACGAGCGTACCGAGAACATCGGTGCCCGTCGTCTGCACACCGTGATGGAGCGCCTGATGGAAGACATCTCCTACGACGCCTCCGAGAAGTCCGGCGAGACCTTTGTCATCGACACCGACTACGTCAACGCCCACCTCGGTGCGCTTGTCGAGGATGAAGATCTGAGCCGCTTTATTCTGTAAGCGCGATCGATGGACCTGAAAACGCCTCCCTTGTGGAGGCGTTTTTATTTCTCCACCGCCCATTTCATTCCGTCTCCGTCGCCCGGACTCTGGCCCTTATCTGCGGCAACCAATTCAATCAAAAGACGTTTTAAAACCATCTCTTTCGAACGCCCGCCGTTTTTCATCCCTGCTGAAATCTGCTCAAAAAAAGATCTATCAACTTCTGTGTGATTGATTTATACATACGTATAAATCAGATCGAAATCTGCGCAACAGGAACCCGACAGATGAATCCTACCCGGCAAAAACTGCTCGATACCGGCCTCGCCATCGCCACCGAGAAGGGGCTGCGCGGCCTGACGGTGCGCGAGCTGGCGGCTGCGGCCGAGGTGAACCTTGGCTCTTTCGTCTACCACTTCGGTAACCGCGACGCCTTTATCGACGAGCTGGTGGAGCTCTGGTACGCCCCCCTCTATGACGAGCTCAAATCGGTGGCAGCCAAAGGTTCCTACCCCTCTGCCATCGCCATGTTCGAGGCGACCATGGAGGCGCTGATCGGGCTGGTGGCGCGCCAGCGCGGCTTTATCAACCACCTGTTTGGCGATGCGCTGGCAGGCGAAGGGGCGGCCCAGCGTTTTCTGCTCAGCCTGCCGCGCCGCCACCCCCTGCTGTTGATCGAACAGGTACGGATGGCACAGGCGGAAGGTTCGTTGGTCGCGGGTCACCCGCTCCAGCTGATGATCTTCATCATGGGGTCGGTCGGCCTGCCGCTGGTGATCGCCGGCAGCGGTCGCCAACTCGGCTGGCTGCCCGAACAGGCCGCCCCCTTTCTCAGCCAGATAGACAACCCCGAGGCCGCCAGACAACGGCTGGTATGGGCCCTGCGCGGCCTGCGCCCCACCGATATGAAAGAAGGAAAAGCGGCATGAAACAACGCATTGCAATCCTGGCCCTGCTGCTAACCGTTATCGGTGGCTACCTCTGGTGGCAGGGGCGACCCGCCGACGGCTCCATCCTCTACGGCAACGTCGATATTCGCGACGTCAATCTGGCCTTTCGGGTCGGCGGCCGCGTCGAACAGGTGCTGGTCGATGAGGGGGATAGGGTAAAAGCCGGTCAACTGCTGGCCCGCCTCGATCCGGTTCCCCTCACCCATAGCCGCGACAGCGCCCGCGCCAATCTGGCTGCGCTCACGGCCGCCAACACCTTGATCCACAAAGGCTATCGCAGCGAAGAGACCGACCGCGCCCGGGCCGCACTGGCCGCCGCCGAAGCCGCTGCGCTGGAGGCCGACCAGCAGTGGCGCCGCCAGAGCGCATTGGCAGCCACCGGCGCCATCTCCCGCGGTCAGCTCGATACCGCCCGCTCCCAGCGGGATCAGACCCGGGCGCAGGTACGCTCCGCCCGCGAACAGCTCGCCCAGCTCGAAACCGGCTACCGCCCGGAGGAAATCGCCCAGTCCGATGCCCAGCTGGAAGGGGCCAAAGCGGCGCTCGCCAGTGCCGAACTGGCACTGGCGGATGCCAGCCTGACCGCCCCCAGCGACAGCATCATCATCAGCCGCGCCATCGAGAATGGCAGCATGGTGCAGAGCGGAGCGACCGCCTTCAACCTCTCCCTGACCACGCCAGTCTGGGTGCGCGCCTATGTGGAGGAGCCCTGGCTCGGCCACTTCCCGAGCGGCGCCAAAGTGACCCTCACCACCGACTCGCGGCCGGATCAGCCCTATCACGGGGTGGTGGGATTTGTCTCGCCGACCGCCGAGTTCACCCCGAAATCGGTGGAGACGCCTGACTTGCGCACTCACCTCGTCTACCGGCTGCGTATCGTGGTGCAGGACCCCGACCCGGCCCTGCGCCAAGGGATGCCGGTCACCGTCAGGCTGGCGCTATGAGCTGCGCCATCTCCCTTGAGGGACTCACCAAACGCTTTGGCGAGCGGGTCGCCCTCAACGCCATCTCGGCCACCATTCCGGCTGGCGGCATCACCGGGCTGGTCGGCCCCGACGGCGCCGGCAAGAGCACTTTGCTACGCCTGCTGGCCGGTCTGCTGATCCCGGAAGCGGGCACCATCCGGGTGCTGGGGCTGGATCCGGTAAGCGAGGGGGATCTGCTGCGCCAGCGCCTCGGCTACATGCCCCAGCAGTTCGGCCTCTACGAGGATCTCAGCGTGCTGGAGAACCTCACCCTCTACGCTGACTTGCGCGGCGTACTGGAGCCGGAGCGCACGCCCACCTTCGCGCGGCTGCTCGCCTTCACCGATCTTGCCCGCTTCACCGCACGACCGGCGGGCAAGCTCTCTGGCGGGATGAAGCAGAAACTCGGGCTGGCCTGCGCCCTGCTCGGCACCCCGGATGTGCTGCTGCTCGACGAACCGGGGGTCGGGGTCGATCCCATCTCCCGCCGCGCCCTCTGGCAGATGGTGCGCGAGCTGGCCAAGGGGGGGATGACGGTGCTCTGGAGTACCGCCTATCTCGATGAGGCGGAACTGTGCGACCACGTGCTGCTGATGGCAGATGGCGAGGTGCGTACCAGCGGCACGCCAGCCGATCTGATGGGGGCCGTGGCCAGCCGCTGCTGGCTGCTGGAGGCAGGGCAACTGGATGGCCGCGAGCGGCGCGCCCTGCTGCGCCGGGCGCTGGCTCACCCGGCAGTGATGGATGGCGCTGTGGCGGGGGAGCGGGTTCGCCTGCTGCTGTACCCGGGCATGATGCCCCCGCCGCTGGCGGAGCTGCAATTGACCAACGGCGCCTTTCAACCGGCCCAGCCTAGGCTGGAGGATGCCTTTATCGACCTGCTCGGCGGCGGCCCCGGCGGAGAGTCGAGTCTGGCGGCCGGGATGCGCGAAGCAGAACTGCCACAGGGGGTCTCCCCCGAGGCGGTGATCGAGGCGCGCCACCTCACCAAACGCTTCGGCGATTTTGCCGCCACCGATGATGTCAGCTTTGCGGTGCGCCGCGGCGAGATCTTCGGCCTGCTCGGCCCCAACGGGGCGGGCAAGTCCACCACCTTCAAGATGGAGTGCGGCCTGCTGCGCCCGAGCGAGGGGCAGGCGCTGGTGACCGGCATCGATCTGGCCCACAGCCCCTCGGCGGCGCGCCAGCGCCTCGGCTACATGGCGCAGAAGTTCTCCCTCTACAAGCAGCTCACCGTGGCCCAGAACCTCTCCTTCTTCGCCGGTATCTACGGCCTGTTCGGCCGCCACCAGCAGACGCGGATCGACGCCATGGTGACTGCCTTTGCCCTCACCCCCTGGCTCGATCAGAAGGCGGAATCCCTGCCGCTCGGCCTGCGCCAGCGTCTTTCACTCGCCTGCGCCCTGCTGCACGAACCGCCGCTGCTGTTTCTCGACGAGCCCACCTCCGGGGTCGATCCGGTAACCCGTCGCGAGTTCTGGTCGCACATCAACGCGCTGGCCGACCACGGCGTCACCGTGCTGGTCACCACCCACTTTATGGATGAGGCGGAGTATTGCGACCGCATTGCTCTCATCTATCGCGGCAAGCTGCTGGCCCTCGGCACCCCGGACGATCTCAAGGGGCTGGCGGCCAAAGAGGCGGCGACCTCTTTGCCAACCGGTTCCTTGCCGACCTGTTCTTTGCCAACAATGGAAGAGGCCTTTATCACCCTGGTCGAGCGGGCCAGCGAGGAGGACGCATGAGCATCAACCGTCGGCGACTGCTGGCCCTCTGCCGCAAGGAGACGCTGCAAATCGTCCGTGACCCGAGCAGCATCCTCATCGCCTTCATCATGCCGGTGGTGCTGCTGGTGGTGATGGGTTACGCCATCAATCTGGATGTGGACCATCTGCGCCTCGGCATCTGGCGCACCGACAGTGGCGCCCCGGCGGTGCGGCTGGAGCAGGCCCTGCGCGGCTCTACCGCACTGGAGATCCACAGCGGGCCGAGCAAGGCGTCCCTGCTCGCCAGTCTGGCCCGTGGCGAGATCCGCGGCCTGCTGGTGATCGATGACGGCTTCTCCCGCGCGCTGGCCGGTCAGGGCAATGGCACGCCGCAGGCGCTGCTGCTGACCGACGGCTCAGAGCCCAACACCGCCAACTTCGTCACCAACTATGTGCAGGGGATCTGGCAGGGATGGCTCGCTGGCGAGGGGGTCGCCATGCCGGTGTCGATAGAGAGCCGCGCCTGGTTCAATCCGGCGCTGGTGAGCCGCAACTTTCTGGTGCCGGGCTCCATTGCGGTGGTGATGACCATCATAGGCGCCCTGCTCACCTCGCTGGTGGTGGCGCGGGAGTGGGAGCGCGGCACCATGGAGGCGCTGCTCGCCACCCCGGTCACCAAGGGGGAGCTGCTGCTCTCCAAACTGTTGCCCTACTATGGCCTCGGCATCATCGGCATGCTGCTCTGCCTGCTCTTCTCGGTGGCGGTGATGGCGGTGCCGTGGCGCGGCTCCCTGCTGCTGCTCTTTCTGGTCACCAGCGTCTTTCTCGGCAGCGCCCTTGGACTCGGGCTGTTCCTCTCCACCGTGATGCGCAGCCAGTTCAATGCCGCGCAGGCGGCGCTGATCGCCGCCTTTCTGCCAGCCGTGATGCTGTCGGGTTTCGTGTTCGAGATCGCCAGCATGCCGCCGCTACTGCGGGCCATCACCCACCTCATTCCGGCCCGTTACTTCGCAAGCTCCTTGCAGACCCTCTATCAGGCGGGTAGCGTCTTCTCGATCCTGCTGGTCAACGGTTTCTGTCTGCTGCTGCTGGCCGGTTTCTGGCTGGCCCTGACCGCCCGCAAGACGCGGCGCACTCTGGAGTAACCCATGCTGATCCGACTCTGGTGGCTGATCCGAAAAGAGCTGCAGGCCCTGATGGGCAATACCCAGGGGCGCTTTCTGCTCATCATGCCGGTGCTGCTGCAAACCGCCCTATTCCCGTTCGCCGCCACTCTGGAGGTGACCGGCAACACGCTGGCCATCTACAACCAGGATGGCGGAGCCCAGAGCCGCGAGCTGCTGGAGCGCCTCACCCATATGCCCGCCTTCACCACCATCATCCCGGTGCAAGGCGAGGCGGGCATGACCGAGGCCATCACCGGGCAGCAGGCACTGCTCGGGCTGATTATTCCGGGCGATTTCTCGCGCCGGCTGGCGCGGGGCGAACCGGCCAAGGTGCAGCTGATTATCGATGGCCGCCGCTCCAACGGTGGTCAGGTGGCGGCGGGCTACATCAGTCAGGTGATCGCCCGCTGGCAAAGTGAGGGCAAGGGGCAACCCGAACTGGCGGTACGCAACCTCTACAACCCCAACGTCGAATTCCACTGGCATATCCTGCCGGCGCTGGTGGCCATCATCACCACCACCGGCTGTCTGATTGTCACCGCCCTCTCGGTCGCGCGGGAGCGGGAAGAGGGCACCTTCGATCAGCTGCTGGTCTCCCCCCTCACCGCAGGCTGGATCATGGCGGGCAAGGCGGTGCCCGGCATCATGGTGGCGGTGGGGCAAGGGTGCATAGTCGCGCTGGCCGCCCGTTTTGTCTTTCACCTCCCCTTTGCCGGCAGCCTCAGCCTGCTGATGGCGGGCATGGTCTGCTACGGGCTGGCACTGGCCGGGATCGGGCTCTTCATCTCGTCGTTCTGCTCGACCCAGCAGCAGGCCTTTCTCGGAGTCTTCTCCTTCACCGTACCGGCGGTGATCCTCTCGGGTTACATCTCGCCGGTGGAGAACATGCCGCAGGTGTTCCAGTGGCTGGCAGCCATCGACCCCCTCACCCACTTCATCGTGCTGCTCAAGGGGGTCTTCCTCAAGGGGTTTGACTGGTCGGCCGCCTGGCCCCTGCTCTGGCCGCTGCTCGCCATCGCCGGCGTCACCCTGTCGCTGGCGCTCGCCATGTTCCGCCGCCATATCGCCTGACGCGCAGCCTTGCTCGGCTGATGCCCATTGATGCCGGTCTCGCCAGTGCGAGGCCGGCCTTTTTCCGCCAGAAGTTTTCACTCCCCGGCTTTTGCTAAAGCGGGCTTGCTCTCCACCATCCCTCACCCCGAGCCAGCGCAGAAATCATCAACTGGTATACCTATTTTTGTATATCTTTGAATTTTATCGAATTACCCCTGACGAGATATATAAATAGACACTTGATTTGCATCAATTGCCCGCCCCGACTGACTGGGTAGCCTAGCCCCAGAATGATGTTTTATTACTCCAAACTAGAGGCAATCATGAGCAAAGTCAGACTGGTCGTTGTGGGCAACGGCATGGTGGGGCACCGCTTCATCGAAGAGTTGATCGAGCGGGCCGAGCCGGGCCGCTACGAGATCACCGTCTTCGGTGCAGAACCCCGCCCCGCCTACGATCGCGTCCATCTCTCCTCCTACTTCTCCCATCACACCAGCGAAGATCTCTCCCTCGTCAAACCCGGCTTCTACGACAAGCACGGCATCCGCCTGCTGCTCGGCGAAGCGGTGAAAAAAATCGACAGGGCCAACCGTGAAGTGCACTCCAACAAGGGCACAGTGGTCGGGTACGACAAGCTGGTGCTGGCCACCGGCTCCTACCCCTGGGTGCCGCCCATTGCGGGCAGCCAGCACCACGAGTGCTTCGTCTATCGCACCATCGAGGATCTGAAA
Organism: Aeromonas sp. Y289-2; assembly: GCF_027705925.1. NCBI lineage: Bacteria > Pseudomonadati > Pseudomonadota > Gammaproteobacteria > Aeromonadales > Aeromonadaceae > Aeromonas > Aeromonas sp. Y289-2. The sequence continues at coordinate 47,587 of NZ_JAPDCH010000011.1, read as the reverse complement.
GCCATCCGCAGCGCCGCCAAGAGCGGCAAGAGCGGGGTGGTGATCGGGGGCGGTCTGCTTGGCCTTGAAGCGGCAGGTGCCCTCAAGGCACTGGGTCTCGAGACCCACGTGGTTGAATTTGCCCCTGTGCTGATGGCCGAGCAGCTCGACGGTCAGGGCGGCCAGCTGCTGCGCCGCAAGATTGAATCCATGGGCGTGCAGGTACACACCAGCAAGAGCACCAGCGAGATCCTGATGCATGGCGGCGAGCAGGCGAAACACCGCCTCGCCTTTGCCGATGGCAGCCAGCTGGAAGTGGATGTGGTGGTCTTCTCCACCGGCATTCGCCCGCAAGATACGTTGGGCCGCTACGGTGATCTCGCCATCGCCGAGCGCGGCGGCATCGTCATCGACGATCACTGCCTCACCTCCGACCCCGACATCTACGCCATCGGCGAGTGCGCCGCCTGGCAGGGCCGCTTCTTCGGGCTGGTTGCGCCGGGCTACAAGATGGCCCAGATCACCGTCGACCACCTGCTCGGCGACGACAGCCGCTTCGAGGGGGCGGACATGAGCGCCAAGCTCAAGCTGCTCGGCGTCTCCGTCGGCTCCATCGGCGATGCCCATGGTCGCACCCCGGGCAGCCACAGCTATGTGTTTCAGGACGATCAGGCCGGCGTCTATAAGAAGATCGTGGTGAGCGAAGACAACAGCCGATTGCTCGGCGCCGTGCTGGTGGGTGATGTGGAAGATTACGGCAACCTGCTGCAGATGATGCTCAACGCCCTGCCGCTACCGAGCCACCCGGATACCCTGATCCTGCCCGCCTACGCCGGCGCCAAGCCGACCCTGGGAGTGGATGCCCTGCCGGAAAGCGCCCAGATCTGCTCCTGCTTCGACGTCTCCAAAGGCGACATCGCTCAGGCGGTGGCCGAAGGTCACACCACCCTTGCCGCCATCAAGCAGCACACCAAGGCCGGTACCGGCTGCGGCGGCTGCGTGCCGCTCATCAGTCAGGTGCTCAACGCCGAGCTGGTGAAGCAGGGGATCGAGGTCAACAACCACCTCTGCGCCCACTTCCCCCACTCCCGTCAGGAGCTGTTCCATCTGGTCAAGGTGGAGGGGATCAAGAGCTTCGACGAGCTGCTGGCCAAACACGGTCAGGGCTATGGCTGCGAAGTGTGCAAACCGACCGTCGGCTCCATCCTCGCCTCCTGCTGGAACGAGCATGTGCTGAGCCCGCGCAACATCCCGTTGCAGGACACCAACGATATCTTCCTCGGCAACATGCAGAAGGACGGCAGCTACTCCGTCATCCCGCGCATGGCCGGTGGCGAAGTGACTCCGGAGGGGCTGCTGGCGGTGGCCGAAGTGGCCCGCGACTACAAGCTCTACACCAAGATCACCGGCGCCCAGCGCATCGGCCTGTTCGGGGCCCAGAAGGATGATCTGCCTGCCATTTGGCGCAAGCTGCTGGCGGCGGGTTTCGAGACCGGTCAGGCCTACGCCAAGGCACTGCGCATGGCCAAAACCTGCGTCGGCAGCACCTGGTGCCGCTTCGGCGTGCAGGACAGCGTTGGCCTCGGGGTCTTCCTCGAGAACCGCTACAAGGGGATTCGCACCCCGCACAAGATGAAGTTCGGCGTCTCCGGCTGCACCCGCGAATGTGCGGAAGCCCAGGGCAAGGATGTCGGCATCATCGCCACCGATGCGGGTTGGAACCTCTATGTGGGCGGCAACGGCGGCATGAAGCCGCGCCACGCCGATCTGCTGGCGTCTGACCTCGACCGCGAGACCCTCATCAAGCTGATCGACCGCTTTATGATGTTCTACGTCACCAGCGCCGACAAACTGCAGCGCACCTCGGTCTGGCTCGGCAATCTGGAAGGGGGCGTCGACTACCTGCGCGAGGTGATCGTCGACGACAAGCTGGGACTGGCCGAGACGCTCGAGCGCGATATCCAGACCCTCATCGACAGCTACGAGTGCGAATGGTCGCGCACCCTCAATGAAGAGGAGGCGCTCAAGCGCTTCAGCCACTTCATCAACAGCGACAAACGCGATCCGGACGTCCAGTTTGTCGCCGAGCGTGACCAGCACCGACCGGCGACCCCGGCCGAGCGCATCCCCGTCTACCAGATCGAGGTGGAGACCAAATGATGAAACTTGCCTGCCAACTCAACGACATCCTGCCGGGAACCGGTGTCTGCGCACTCATTGAAGGTCGCCAGATCGCCCTGTTCCGCCCGAGCGCGGCCGCCGAGGTGTTCGCCATCGACAACCGGGATCCCTTCTTCGCCGCCAACGTGCTGTCGCGGGGCCTGATCTGCGAACACGACGGCGAGCTCTGGGTGGCCAGCCCGCTCAAGAAGCAGCGCTTTCGCCTGAGCGATGGCCACTGTTTCGACAACCCCGCTATGTCGGTGCAGAGCTACCCCGTTGAAGTGCGCGATCAGCAGGTCTGGGTCGCCGTCTAACGCCGATTTCACTCTCTTTCGGGCTGCCAGAGGGCAGCCCTTTCAAGGACTCACAAGATGTACACGGAAACCATTAACAAGTGCGCCGCCAACGCAGCCCGCATCAACCGCTTCGAGCGCAGCGACAAGCTCGGCTTCTGGCTCAGCTCCGCCATGGCGGGGGCCTATGTGGGCCTCGGCATCATCCTGATCTTCACCCTCGGCAATCTGGTGGATCCCGCCATCCGACCGCTGGTGATGGGAGCCACCTTCGGCATCGCCCTGACGCTGGTCATCATCGCTGGCTCCGAGCTGTTTACCGGCCACACCATGTTCCTCACCTTCGGGGTGAAGAGCGGCAAGATCACCATGGCCGACCTGCTGCGCATCCTGCCGCAGACCTGGGCCGGCAACCTGATTGGCTCCATCGTGGTGGCGCTCATCTACTCCTACGGCGGCAGCCTGCTACCGGATGCAGGCAGTCTGGCCCACAAGGTGGCGCTGGCCAAAACCCAGGCTCCGGCCCTGACCCTGTTTATGAAGGGGATCCTCTGCAACTGGCTGGTCTGCCTCGCCATCTGGATGGCGCTGCGCACCGAAGGGGCGGCCCGCTTCATCGCCATCTGGTGGTGCCTGCTGGCCTTTATCGCCTCCGGCTACGAGCACTCCATCGCCAACATGACCCTGTTCGCCCTCTCCTGGTTTGGCGCCCACTCCGAGGCCTACACCCTGGGCGGCATCGGCCACAACCTGCTGTGGGTGACCCTGGGCAACACCGTCTCCGGCGTCCTCTTTATGGGCCTCGGCTACTGGTATGCCACCCCGAAAGCTGAGCGCCCGGTCGCGGTGAGCGAAACCACCAGCACCGCCAACCAGACCCGAACCGCCTGATCCGGAGGCCCCATGGACTACTTGCCCATCTTTTGCCGACTCGACAACAAACCCGTGCTGCTGGTCGGCGGCGGCGAGGTAGCGGAGCGCAAGGCGCGCCTGCTGCTGGATGCCGGTGCCCACCTCACAGTGGTCGCGCCCGAGCTCGACCCCGAGCTGGCGGAACTGGCTGCCAACGGCAGCATCGAGTGGCTGGCCGGTGAATTTGTGCCGGAACAACTGGCGGGCAAGTGGTTGGTAGTGGCAGCAACCGATCGGCGCGAGGTGAATGCACTGGTTTACCAAAGCGCCAATCAGGCGCGGATCTTTGCCAACGTGGTGGATGACCCGAAGCGCTCCAGCTTCATCATGCCGTCGATCATCGACCGCTCGCCGCTGATGGTGGCCATCTCCTCCGGCGGCAAGGCGCCTGTGCTGGCCCGCTTGCTGCGGGAAAAACTGGAAGCCCTGCTGCCGCAACATCTGGGGGCCGTGGCGACCTTTGCCGGCAGCCTGCGGGAGCGGGTCAAGGCCCGCTTCGCCACCATGGGGGAGCGGCGCCGCTTCTGGGAGCGGCTGCTCGGAGCCGACCGGCTCGGTCAGGCGCTGGCGCGGGGCGATAGTGCCTCTGCCCACCAGCTGGCCGACAGCCTGTTTGCCGACGAAAGCCAGAGCGCTGGCGAGGTGGTTCTGGTGGGTGCCGGCCCCGGCGATCCGGGTCTGCTCACCCTGCACGCCCTGCGCCAGATGCAGCAAGCCGACGTGGTGGTCTATGACCGATTGGTCTCCGACGAGGTGATGGCGCTGGTGCGCCGCGATGCCAAGCGCATCTTCGTCGGCAAGCAGGCGGGCAACCACTGCGTGCCGCAGGAGGGGATCAACCAGCTCCTGCTGGAGGAGGCGAAGAAGGGGCAGCGGGTGGTACGGCTGAAGGGGGGCGACCCCTTCATCTTCGGCCGCGGCGGCGAGGAGCTGGAGACGCTCGTTGGTACTGGCATCGGCTTTCAGGTGGTGCCGGGGATCACTGCGGCCAGCGGCTGCGCCGCCTACGCCGGCATTCCGCTGACCCATCGCGACCACGCCCAGAGCGTGCGCTTCGTCACCGCCCACGGCAAGGGGGGCGCCCGGGATCTCGACTGGCCGCTGCTGGCCAAGGATAAGCAGACGCTGGTGTTCTATATGGGGCTCTCCTCCTGCGCCACCATCCGCGAGCAACTGCTGGCCCACGGCAAGGCGAGCAGCACCCCGGTGGCGCTGATCGAGCGCGGCACCCAGCCCTGCCAGCGGGTCATTCGCGGCACCCTCGATGAGCTGCCCACGCTGGCGGTGGGGGTCGAGAGCCCGGCCCTGATCATGGTGGGATCCGTGGTGACCCTTGCCGACCGGCTCGCCTGGTTTGGCGAGGCACCGCAGGTTCAGCAAGCCCTCGCCTGAGGGATCCTCGGCAACTCACCATGAGGCCACCAGCAGGTGGCCTCACTTTTACCTCTCTCTTCTCCCATCACGGTCATAACCTGTTGTTTTAAGTCTGGTATCCTATGGGCATTGAGCCCTTGGCTACCATCTCAGGAATTCATCCCATGTCTCTTCCCATCAAGAACAGCGCCCGGCAGCGCGCGGATGACAGATCCCGCATTCTCACCCTGCTGCTGCGCGATGATGCCCTCACCGACAGCCTGCTCGATCCGCAGGTGGTGCAGGATGCAGAGCAGCGCGATCAGACCAGCGAACTCACCACACTGGTCAACGGGCTGCCTGCCGCCGACGTCGCCGATGCGCTGGAGTCGCTGCCGCCCGATGAACGTCATGCCCTATGGGCACTGGTGGAGGAGGAGAAGCGCGGCCAGATTCTGGTCGAAGCGTCGGAGACGGTGTGGGACAGCCTCATCAGCGGGATGAGCGACAAGGAGCTGCTGCACGCCCTGCGCACCCTGGATATCGACGACCAGATCTATCTGGGCCAGTACCTGCCACGCAACCTGATGGGGCGGCTCCTCACCTATATGGCCCCCGCCGACCGGGATCGGGTGCGGGAGGTGATCCGCTACGGCAAGCACACCGTCGGCGCCATGATGGACTTCGAGATCATCACCATCCGCCCCGAGGTGAGTCTGGCCACGGTGCAGCGCTATCTGCGCCTGCGCGGCAAGATCCCCGCCAACACCGACAAGCTGTTCGTCATCGATCGGCGCAACCACCTGCTGGGGGAGCTGGCCCTCACCACAGTGCTGCTGCACAAACCCGCTACCCTGGTGAGCGACGTGATGGAGCGGGATCCGGTCACCTTCGATCCGGAAGATAACGACGAAGCGGCCGCCCGCACCTTCGAGCGGGATGACCTGCTCTCCGCCGCCGTGGTGGATGGCAAGGGCAAGCTGATGGGCCGCCTCACCGTCGAAGAGGTGGTGGATCTGGTCTATGAGGAGAGTGACACCGACCTGCGCCGGATGGGGGGTATCAGCGAGGATGAAGACGTGTTCGCCCCGGTCTCCAAGGCGGTCAAGACCCGCTGGGCCTGGCTTGCCATCAACCTCTGCACCGCCTTTGTCGCCTCGCGGGTGATCGGCCTGTTCGAGCACACCATCTCCCAACTGGTGGCGCTGGCGGCCCTGATGCCCATCGTCGCCGGGATCGGCGGCAACACCGGCAACCAGACCATCACCATGATAGTGCGGGCGCTGGCGCTGCAGCACATTCAGGCAGGCAACCTCTCCTTCCTGCTGCTGCGGGAACTTGGCGTCGCCTTTATCAACGGGCTGGTGTGGGGCGGCACCATGGGCATCGCCACCTATCTGCTCTATCAGGATGCGGCGCTCGGCGCCGTGATGACCCTGGCCATGATGCTCAACCTGCTGGTGGCCGCCCTGATGGGGGTCATTATCCCCATGACCATGACCCGCCTCGGCCGCGACCCGGCAGTGGGGGCCAGCGTGATGATCACCGCCATCACCGACACCGGAGGCTTCTTTATCTTCCTCGGGCTGGCGACCCTGTTCCTGCTGTAAACCGTGCGTTGAAAACAACAAGGGAGCCACTGGCTCCCTTGTTGTTTCAGGCGCGTTTGCCAACCCCTGCCGTTAGCTGCTTATCGCTTGTCAGCGGTGATCAGCAAGCCATTGGTGTCGGGGAAGCCGATGACCAGCGCCTCTTTTTTGGCATCCGTGGTATAGGTGGTGACATAAGCGACGCGGTTATCCATCGCCCGGGCCAGAGCAGCATTCCAGAGGTTTTCGATCGGCGTGGCGGCAGCGGATTGCTTGAAGTTGCACTTGCCAAACCCGGTCATGGTCAGCTTGCTCAACCCTGCAGCGGCACTCCCCTCGCCCACCAGCGTACAACCTGCCGCCGGGAACTCGATCGCTACCGTCAGCTTGCCGCCGTTGTTGGTGGTATCCACCTTGCCCACCATGTCGCTGCTGAAGCCATCGCTGTCCGTGGCACTCCAGCTGGCCGTGGTCACCGCTGTGGTGGTCAGGGCCGTCACCGCCACATGACCGCTGAAACCGGAATAGATGGGGGAATTGTCGGAGAACTTGGTGCCGGTCCGAGTGAAATCAAAAACCCAGCGCTTGATCTCCTTGCCCTGCAGATCGATGACCGGCTGATCCTGGAAGGTGATGAGGTTGTGGTCGTTGGTCACCGAGCTGAGCGCCGTGCTGGTGCCGAGCCGTTCGCTGTTGCGGATCAACTGCACCGGGTAGATCCCGTCTTTGTCGGCTTTCTGGTCAGCCTGACCCAGCCACTGGCTGTTGGTCTCGACCTTGCCTACCTGATGATCCACCCAGACACCCCAGTGCTGCACGGTTTCACCCTTCGGGTAGACCAGCGCCAGACCATCCAGATCCTTGATCATGCGCGGCGTCGCCTTGTCGCCGTCGCGGCTCATCAGATTCGCTTGGTAAAGACCCGCCTCCGGCAGAGCCAGCGGCACCCGCTTGGCAATGCTGTTGGCAGCTTTTTCGCTGTCACAGGCAGACAGGGCCGCAGCGCAGGCGATGGCCAGCAGCGCTTTGTTGTGCATTTTCATGAAGTTTTATTCCTTGCTGTCGCTTTGTAATTTTTAGATGCAATCAATCGCCGCTGAATTTAAGGGAAAGGTCATCTATCAGTCGAATGGAGATCTGTAACCAACCATTACAGCCTCGCAGGAACGGCAGGCCGCGCAGCTTGCCCCGACCGCACTGCGGTGACTACAGGGCGACTAACGGCGAAAAAGCAGCGAGGGTAGCGACCAGAAAAAACAGATGAAAATCAGAGTCATAACTCTATTAACAGGAGGGTAATTAGCCCGAATTGCCAGCCTGCTCACAATAGGATTCTTTTGCTGTCGATAGAATGCACCACGCTGGCATACCCATAACAAGAGAATCCAACAATGAAAACCACCCTCAAACTGAGCGCGGTGGCAGTTATCTTTTTGCTGTCCGGCTGTGATGACAACAACTCTCAGGCCCCCGGTGATCTCACCCTGCGGCTGATCGAAACCTCTGATATCCACTCCAACCTGCTGAGCTACGACTACTACCAGAACAAGCCGGATGCCTCGCTGGGCTTTGCCCGCACCGCAGTGCTGATCCGCAAGGCCCGCGAAGAGAACGCCAACAACTTGCTGATCGACAACGGCGACCTGATCCAGGGCACCCCGCTGGCCGACTATATCCACGACCAGCAGGTCAAACAGCAGTGGCTGAGCAAGCAGACCCACCCCGCCATCAAGGCGCTCAACACCATGAGCTATGATGTCGGCAACCTGGGCAACCACGAATTCAACTTCGGTCTCGACTTCCTCTCCGAGACCCTGAAAGGGGCCAACTACCCCTACATCAACGCCAACGTCTTCCAAGCCGATGCCTTCAGCCGTGATGGCAAGGGCACCATCGACTGGAGCAAGCAGAAGTTCAAACCCTATGTGGTGCTGGATCGTCAGGTGAAGGATGCCAACGGCAATACCCAGACCATCAAGGTCGGGGTGCTGGGCCTGACCCCGCCCCAGATCACCCAGTGGGACAAGCGCAATCTGGAAGGCAAGGTGGTGGTGGCCGATATGGTCGAGACCGCCGAGCACTATGTACCCGAAATCCGCGCCAAGGGCGCTGACATCGTCGTGGTCGTGGCCCACACCGGCATCATAGGTGACCCGCGCGAACCCATGATGGAGAACGCCGCCCTGCCGCTGGCCAAGGTGAAAGGGGTCGATGCCCTGCTGCTGGGCCACGCCCACCGCACCTTCCCGGGCGACTACCCCAACATGACCGACGTGGACAACGAGAAAGGCACCCTAGCGGGCGTACCGACCGTGATGCCGGGCGTCTGGGGTAACCACCTCGGCATCATCGACCTGCACATGACCTGGAAAGAGGGTCGCTGGGAAGTGGCCTCCAGCCAATCCCAGCTGCGCAAGATAGACAGTAGCGCCAGCAGCACCGAAGATCAGGCGGTGGTCGATCAGGTCATTGCCGAGCACGAGCAGGCCAACCAGTGGCTGGACGAGCCCCTCAGCAAGATCACCAAGCCGATCCACAGCTTCTTCGCGCTGGTGCAGGATGACCCCTCCATCCAGATCGTCAACGACGCCCAGCTGTGGCACGCCAAGAAACTGCAACAGGATGGTCAGCTCAAGGAGAAATGGCCCATCCTCTCCGCTGCCGCGCCATTCCGTGGCGGTCGCAACGGCCCGACCGACTTCACCTATGTACCGGCTGGCGATATCTCCCTGCGCAACGTGGCCGACCTCTATGTCTACCCCAACACTCTGCAGGTGGTCGCCATCAATGGCGCGACCGTACAGGAGTGGCTGGAGAAGAGTGCCGTCCAGTTCAACAAGATCGATGCCGCCAGCACCGCTACCCAGTGGCTGGTGAACGAGAAGTACCGTACCTACAACTTCGACGTGATCGACGGGGTGAACTATCAGGTCGATGTGACCAAACCTGCCCGTTACGATGTGGATGGCAACAAGGTGAGCGACAGCTATCGCATCACCAACCTCACCTATCAGGGCAAGGCGATCGACCCGGCCCAGATGTTCTACGTGGTGACCAACAACTACCGCGCCAGCGGTGGTGGCAACTTCCCGGGCATCAACGCCAAGGTGATCGTCCATGAAGATCAGTTCGAAACCCGCGAAGTGCTCTCCGAATACCTCAAGGATCTGGCAGAGAAGAATCCGGCCGGTTTCGAGCCCCCGGCAGACAACAACTGGCAGCTGGCACCCCTGCCCGCCAATCTGGATCTGCGCATCTACAGCTCGCCACGCAGCGAGGCGCAAGCCCTGACCGGTGGCAAGCTGAACTATGTGGAGACCCTGCCACCCACCGATGCCAAACACCCCGGCTTTGGCGTCTACAAGCTGGTGCTGGCTCCCTGAGCCTCAGGGTTCATCCGGCAATAACCTCTGCAACCCCCTCCTGATACGAGGGGGTTTTTGATGGTGCAGGCAGAGGGATCAGCTCTTGTACGCCAGCCGCTACCTGCGGCAACTCGCGCAACCCATTTATCCCTTCACGCCATCATCCCCCTCTATCACACCATCCAGATTCCGGCTGGTCTGCCCCATCCCGCCCATAAAAAAACAGGCCCACCGAAGTGGGCCTGCTGTTATTTGCGTGGGTGGGAGTATCGCGATAGAGGGCGCTACTCCCGCTCCTTCACATAGGGGGTGCCGAGCGCCTTCGGCGCCACCGCACGGCCGATAAAACCGGCCAGCAGGAACACGGTCAGAATGTAGGGCAGTGCCTCGATGGCCTGCACCGGAATGGCGAAGCCACCTATGCTGACCCCTTGCAGGCGGATGGCGACCGCATCGAGGAAGCCGAACAGCAGACAGGCGGCCATGGCATTCCAGGGACGCCACTTGCCGAACACCAGCGCCGCCAGTGCCATAAAGCCCTTGCCCGCACTCATGTTGGGGATGAACTGGGCCGTCTGGGCCACCGCCAGATAGGTGCCACCGATACCGGCCAGCAGGCCGCCGATGAGGAGCGCGGTGTAGCGCATCCGCACCACAGAGATACCGGCGGTATCGACCGCTGCGGGCGCCTCACCCACCGCCCGCAGACGCAGACCGAAGCGGGTACGGAACATCACCCACCAGGCCAGCGGTACGCAGGCAAACGCCACGTACTCCAGCAGGGAGTGGCCGCTCAACAGCTCGCTGTAGAGCTGGCCAATCACCGGCACATCCCACAACTCCTTGGCATAGGGCAGATCGATGGGGGCGAAACGGGCATCACCGGAGAGCGCCGGAGTCTGGCCCCCCTGATCGAACCAGTAACGGCCCAGGGTAACGGTCAGACCGGCCGCCAGAATGTTGATGGCCATGCCGCTCACCACCTGATCACCGCGATGGGTGATGGTGGCAAAGCCGTGCATCAGGGCAAACAGGATGGAGACACCCACCCCGGCACCCAGACCTACCCAGGCAGAACCGGAGACCGCCGCCGCCGCACCACTGGCGAACGCCGCCGCCAGCAGTTTGCCTTCCAGCGCGATGTTGACCACCCCGGAGCGCTCGCAGAACATGCCCGCCATGGCGGCCAGAATCAACGGCGGCGCAGTACGAATGGTCGCATCCAGCATCAGGATCAGAATTTCAAACATGATCAGACTCCTTTAGCTTGCGCGGCTGAGCGGTTGGCAAACGCCAGATAGAGCTGCTCGATGCGCGGACGCATCATGTGCTCAAGGGCGCCACAGAACAGGATCACCAGACCCTGCAACACCACCACGATGTTGCGGTCGACACCGAACTCGAAGCTGAGCTCGGCGCCCCCCTGATAGAGGAAACCGAACAGCAGGCTGGCGATGATGACGCCGACCGGATGGTTGCGCCCCATCAGCGCCACCGCGATACCGGTGAAGCCGAACCCTTCCACGAAGTTGAGCTTGATCTGGTGCAGCTCACCCTGCAGCACGTTGAGGGCAAAGAAGCCCGACAGCATGCCGGAGATCACCATCGCCAGGATCACCACCTTGGGATAGGAGATACCGGCATAGGCGGAGGCACTTTGGCTGGCGCCGACCGAGCGGATCTCGTAACCCCAGCGAGTGTGCCAGATAAAGACCCACACCAGCGCCGCACAGATCAGCGCCCAGAAGAAGCTGATATTGAGCGGGCTGTTGGGGATCTCCATCCCGAACAGGTTCGCCAGCCCGCTCATCTTGGGCAGCCAGCTTGCTTCGGCAAACACCTTGCTCTCGGTCGCCATCGAGCCGGGCGGCTTGAACACCTCCACCAGCAGATAGGCCATCAGGGAGGCGGCGATGAAGTTGAACATGATGGTGGTGATAACGATATGGCTGCCGCGCTTGGCTTGCAGCCAGGCCGGAATAAAGGCCCAGGCCGCACCGAACAGACCACCGGCAATGATGGAGAGCGGCAACAGCAGGGCAAACGGCAGCACATCGCCGAGCATCAGACAGACCAGACCCACGCCGAGCCCGCCGATATAGGCCTGACCCTCACCACCGATGTTGAACAGACCGGCATGGAAGGCGACCGCCACCGACAGACCGGTAAAGATAAAGCCGGTTGCGTAGTAGAGGGTGAAGCCGACCCCTTCACCGGTACCGAACGCGCCGTACCACATGATCTTGGCGGCATCGACCGGGTTGATGTCGAGGTAATAGAACAGAATGGCCGACACCAGGAAGGCCAGCAGGATGTTAACCGCAGACAAGACGCCTACGGAGACCCAGGCTGGAATACGTACTTGGCTCATCAGTGGGCCTCCTTGGCTACGCCAGACACGCCAGCAACTTCGTCCGGCACTATGTTTGCCATCATCAGACCAATGGTGCGCTCATCCGCCTTGGCACCATCCAGCTCGCCGACGATGCGACCGTCGGCAATGACCAGAATCCGGTCAGCGAGGCTCATGATCTCGTCCAGCTCCACCGAGACCAGCAGCACCGCCTTGCCCTTGTCGCGCATGGCGATGATCTGCTGGTGGATATATTCGATGGCGCCGATGTCGACCCCGCGGGTCGGCTGGCCGATCAACAGCACATCCGGGTCCTGCTCAACTTCACGGGCGATCACCAGCTTCTGCTGGTTGCCACCGGAGAAGTTGGCGGTCTTGTGATCGGGATGGGGCGGGCGCACGTCCCACTTCTCCATCTTGGCCTGACAATCCTGCTGGATCGCCTCCTTGTTCTGCAGCCAACCCTTGTTGTATTGCGGGCGGCGGTGATAACCGAGGATAAAGGCCTCTTTCGCCTCGAAGCGGTTGATCAGACCCATCTTGTGGCGATCTTCCGGCACATGGCCGAGGCCGTAGTTGCGCACCAGCTCGGGATCGGCCGGGTGCTCCGCGCTCACCTTGTGCACGCCACTGCGGCTGCTGATGGTGAAGCCGCCCTTGCTCGGCTTGAGAATGCCGCCAAGCAGGCTGAGCAGTTCTGACTGACCGTTGCCGGAGACCCCGGCGATGCCGACCACTTCACCGGCCCGCACCTCGAAGCTGACCGATTTGACCCGCTCCACCTTGCTGGCGTCGAAATAGCTGAGCCCTTCGATCTTCAGCTTGGCTTCACCGGGCTGGGTTGGCCCCTTGTCGACTTTGAGGCGCACCTTGCGGCCCACCATCAGTTCGGCCAGCTGCTCCTTATCGGTATCCTTGGTGGCGACGTGGGCCACCATCTCGCCACGGCGCATGATGGAGACCTGATCGGTAATGGCCAGGATCTCCCGCAGCTTGTGGGTGATGAGGATGATGGTTGCCCCCTGATCCCGCAGCTTTTTCAGCACCTCGAACAGGTGATCCGCCTCTTGCGGGGTCAGTACCCCGGTCGGCTCGTCGAGGATCAGGATGCGGGCGCCGCGATAGAGCGCCTTGAGAATTTCGACCCGCTGTTGCAAGCCAACCGGCAGATCTTCGACCTTTTCGTGCAACGGCACGTCGAGGCCATAATCCCGCGCCAGTTCGCCCAGCAGCTTTTCGGCTGACGCCACGCTCTGCTGAAGGTGCCAGCCATTCTCAGCGCCGAGGATGACGTTTTCCAATACGGTGAAGTTATTGACCAGCATGAAGTGCTGGTGAACCATGCCCACCCCTGCGGCAATCGCATCTTGTGAGCCATGGGGTTTGAAAGGATTCCCGTCGATCAGCATCTCGCCTTTGTCAGCATGGTAGAAACCATAAATGATGCTCATCAGGGTGGACTTGCCGGCGCCATTTTCGCCGACAATGCCGTGGATACTGCCTTTGCGAACCTTAAGGTCGATCAGCTTGTTGGCGTACACTTCGCCGAACCGCTTATCGATACCTCTTAATTCGATGGCATAGCGATCTGTCTGGTCCATGATGCAGCCCTGCGTTTCATGAAATAAGACTAAAAACCGGCCCGTGCGGGCCGGTGGTGCGTTGAGAGTCGTAGCAACTATCTAATTAGTATTTGCAGGTGTTATCGCTCATGTAGTCATGAACCTTGACCTTGCCAGCGATGATTTCAGCCTTGATGGCATCTACCTTGGCTTTCATTTCCGGGGTGATCAGCTTCTCGTTGTCCTTGTCGAGAGCCCAATCCACACCACCTTCGGCCAGACCCAGGTTCTTGATTCCCGGCTTCCACTCGCCTTTGGCAGCGTCATCCCAGGTCTGGTAAGCGGCCAGACCCACAGACTTGACCATGGAGGTCAGCATGGTGCCCGGTTGCAGGTGGTTCTGGTTGGAGTCCACACCAATGGCGAACTTGCCGCTGTCCTTGGCTGCCTGATAGACACCGATACCGGTACCGCCAGCTGCGGCGTAAACCACGTCAGCGCCCTTGGCGAACTGGGACTTGGCCAGCTCGGCACCTTTCGCCGGGTCAGCAAACGCGGCCGGGGTAGAGCCCGCCATGTTCTGGAACACTTCGATCTTCGGGTTGACGAACTTGGCACCCTGCTCGTAACCGCACTGGAATTTGCGGATCAGCGGGATATCCATGCCACCCACGAAGCCGACCTTGCCGCTCTTGGAAGCGATGGCAGCCAGTGCGCCCACCAGGAAGGAACCTTCATGCTCCTTGAAGATGACGGACTGGACGTTCGGCTTGTCGACCACCATGTCGATGATGGTGAACTGGGTTTTCGGAAATTCGGTCGCAACCTTCTCTACCGCAGAACCCATGTTGAAACCGACCGCCACGATCGGGCCGTTGCCACGGCTGGCCAGACGACGCAGACCCTGCTCGCGCTGGGCTTCGTTCTGGGGTTCAAACTCTTTGACCTTGACGCCCTTGTCCTTGTTGTAGAGCTCGACGCCGTTACGGAACACGGCTTCGTTGAATGATTTGTCATACTTGCCCGCGGTGTCATAAATGACGGCTGGCTCGGAAGCAGCCTGAGCAGAGAGAGCAGCGAGAGTGAGGGAGGCCACGGTGGCCAGCTTGAGCACTTTAGTCACGATCGTATCCTTGATTGTTATTAAGTGAGGGAACTTGCTTGCCTGTCAGAGCAGGCTATCTAGCACGCAGGCTTACTCTAAGTCAGCCCCGATGCGGGTCAAGCAAATGATAAGGGAAAAACGTTTGCGTTAACGGTTTGAATTCTAAGCAAATAACCTTATAAGCAGTTGTTTTTTAGCTACTTTTCAGTTTTTTATGCTAACAACCAAAAGACCCAAACGACATTTCTCTTATTGTTCAGCAAGTTACTGTAAACCGTTTTCCCCTCTTATTCATCCAGCCCCCCGGCAAGCCCGTGATCCGGCTCGCAAAATCCCCACAAACCGCACGAGCAAGGATTGGCTACAGCTGGAAACCTCCCCGTCCGCCTCTCTCTGCGCCAGCCAAAAATGGCCGCACCGGCGCCCCCGCAACCCCCCATCTCGCCGCTCCCCCCGAGTTTGGATTTGGTCTGGCAGGGGGATGGCCGTATAATCCCCGCCTGTATAAATAAACAGGAGTGGTGATGGACGTTTCAACCCTGCTCGACGGGCTCAACGACAAGCAAAGAGATGCCGTTGCGGCGCCCCGCAGCAACCTGCTGGTGCTGGCCGGTGCCGGTTCGGGCAAGACCCGGGTGCTGGTGCACCGTATCGCCTGGCTGATGCAGGTGGAACGCTGTTCACCCTTCTCCATCATCGCGGTCACCTTTACCAACAAGGCGGCGGCCGAGATGCGCGGCCGGGTCGAGAAGGTGATCGGCGACGGCGTGCGCGGCATGTGGATCGGCACCTTCCACGGTATCGCCCACCGCCTGCTGCGAGCCCACCATCTGGATGCAGGCTTGCCGCAGGATTTCCAGATCCTCGACTCCGACGACCAGTACCGCCTCATTCGCCGGGTGCTCAAGGCGCTCAACCTCGACGAGAAGCACTGGGCCCCGCGCGCCGTGATGGGCTACATCAACGGCAAGAAGGATGAGGGGCTGCGTCCCGGCGACATCGACCTCTATGGCGACCCCGTCACCCGCACCTATCAGCAGATCTACAAGACCTATCAGGAGACCTGCGATCGCTCCGGTCTGGTGGACTTCGCCGAGCTGCTGCTGCGTGCCCACGAGCTGTGGCTCAACAAGCCGCACATCCTCGAGCACTACCGCGACCGCTTCCAGAACATCCTGGTGGACGAATTTCAGGATACCAACGGCATCCAGTACGCCTGGCTGCGGATGCTGGCGGGCAACAGCGGCAAGGTGATGATCGTCGGTGACGATGACCAGTCCATCTACGGCTGGCGCGGTGCCAAGATCGAGAACATCCAGCGCTTCCTGACCGACTATCAGGGCGCCGAGACCATCCGCCTTGAACAGAACTACCGCTCCACCGCCAATATCCTGAAAGCCGCCAACAGCGTCATCGCCAATAACGCCGAGCGCCTTGGCAAGGAGCTGTGGACCGAAGGGGCCGAGGGCGACCCGATTTCGCTATATGCCGCCTTCAACGAGGTGGACGAAGCGCGCTTCGTGGTCGGCCGCCTCAAGGATTGGAAGGAAAAGGGCGGCCTGTTGGCCGACTGCGCCATTCTCTATCGCTCCAACGCCCAGTCACGGGTGCTGGAAGAGGCGCTGATGCAGGACGCCATGCCCTACCGCATCTACGGCGGCCTGCGCTTCTTCGAGCGCCAGGAAATCAAAGACGCCATGGCCTACCTGCGGCTTATCAACAACCGTGGCGACGACGCCAGCTTCGAGCGGGTGGTCAACACCCCGACCCGTGGCATCGGCGATCGCACCCTCGAGATCCTGCGCGGCAACGCCCGCGATCAGGGGCTCAACCTGTGGCAATCGGCCAAGGCGCTGCTCAACGACAAGGTGCTGACCGGTCGCGCCGGCAACGCGGTGCGCGGCTTTGTCGATCTGATCGACGCGCTGGAGGAGCAGGTCTCCCTGCTGCCGCTGCACCAGCAGGCGGATATCGCCATCCAGAACTCCGGCCTCAAGGCGATGTATCTGGCGGAAAAGGGCGAGAAATCCCAGGCACGGGTAGAGAACCTGGATGAACTGGTCACCGCCTGCCGCCAGTACCAGCGCCCGGACGAGCTGGAAGATATGAGCGATCTCTCCGCCTTCCTCGCCCACGCGGCGCTGGAATCCGGCGAGAATCAGGCGGATGAATATGCCGACGCGGTGCAGCTGATGACATTGCACAGTGCCAAGGGACTGGAGTTCCCGCTGGTTCTGCTGGTCGGTGTCGAGGAAGGGATGTTCCCCAGCCAGCAATCCACCGAGGAGTCGGGCCGGTTGGAAGAGGAGCGGCGCCTCTGTTACGTCGGCATGACCCGCGCCATGGAGAAGCTCTACATCTGTTATGCGGAGAGCCGCCGTATCTACGGCCGCGAGATGTTCCACAAACCGAGCCGCTTTATCCGCGAGATGCCCGCCGAGTGTCTGGAAGAGATCCGGCTGCGCACTCAGGTCAGCCGCCCCACCCAGTACGGCCGCTTTAGCCAGAACGAGGTGCAGCAGAGCTTCGACGCCAGCGGTATCAAGCTCGGCCAGCGGGTGCTCCATCCAAAATTCGGCGAAGGGGTAGTACTCAACTTCGAAGGGGTCGGCCAGCAGAGCCGGGTGCAGATCCAGTTCGACGACGTCGGCGCCAAGTGGCTGGTAACGGCGTATGCCAGACTGGAAGCGCTGTAGCTTTTCTCGCTTTTTAACTGCACCAACCCGGCTTAGGGCGGGTTGGTTATATATGCTATATCGCGACGACTTTAAATACGCGATCGTCCGAATACGCTTCGCTATTCGAACCTACGGAGTTTTTAAATTTCCATTTCCACGGAGTAGATAATGAATAGTGAATTACGTTTTGAACGCTGGCTTAAAGTATCAATTGGATTGATCAGGTTTGAGCCTTTTTTAATGAGCCTTGTGCAAAATCTTGGCGAAATGGATGCAAACCTATGCAAGATAGATTTTGAGTTGGTTCAAAAATACAAGAATGGTGGTGATGCCAATAACGATTATGACTTGATACAACGTCATCTTACACATTCTTATTTATGGATTTTGGGGGCGTATGAGGTTGTGCGAACGCTAACTCAGCTCCTTAAAGAACAAAAAAGTGATGACCCAGTAGTAGTATTGCATCGATTCCAGGCTGCAAGAACCCGATTCGCGCGTTTGCGAATACCACTGGCAAAACTGGAACCAGCTAGAGACTACAAGAAAACAGACTTCCAGATAGCGTATCCAGGCTTTGATTATGACGTCGGTATAGCTTGGCAAGTTAATGAAGATATGGTGATTTCTCGACAAGAACTTTCTGATTTATTTTTAGACACGTTGGAATTCATGCGTACCTTAAAGATAAATAGGTCTGTAGGTTCGATTAGCGAAGCGTAATCGGACGATCGCGTAATCGGACATTCACATTGACATAACCCTTGAGAGGTTTACTCCAATCCCTTCAACGCCCCATCCACCGACCCGCACCAATCCGTCGGATAGACGCCATTCGCCACGTAACGATGGAAGGTGGAATACGGCCAATCTGCCACCCGCGTGACATGACCATGCTTGAGCGGGTTGATATGGACGTAATCCATATGGCGGCGGTAATCCTGCTCATCCCGGATCAGATGTTCCCAATAATGGCGTTGCCAGATGCCCCGCTCCCCGTGACGTAACCGCGTCTGGCTGCGCCGCTCGTTCACCGGCAAGGCGCGGGAAAAGTGGCTTTTGATCAGCCGCCAACGCAGGGGGAAATCGGTATCCCCCTCCGGCAAAGAGAGAATGCAGTGGAGATGGTCGGGCAACACCACCCATGCATGAATGGCGAAGGGGTGAGCCTGTTGCACCTTGGCAACGCTTTGACGCAGCAGATCGATCTGCTCCACCAGCAACCGGTTGTTGCGTCGTTCCAGCAGGTTGACGGTGAAGAACCAGGTTCCTCCGGGCCACCATGCCCGCCGCCAATTGGCCATCCTTTTCCCCTCGTTGAGACCTAAAAGCCAAGCATAGTCTTGCCTCACGTCGATCTGCTTGCGGGCTGTGATGGTGCGGATGTTCGATTACGCGATCGTCCGATTACGCTTCGCTAATCGAACCTACATGGACAGGAAATCTGGAACACCCACTTTCGGGCAAAGGCGTAACTGGTGGAGCTACGCCTTGTTTTTGGTGAAAGCCTCTGGTCACTTGACCAACTTGCTCTCCATCACCCCTTGCTTGCCTTCCTCTTCGCTGACCTGACTCAGCTTGGAGCGGGCCATCAGCAGGCCCATCTTGACCTCCTGCCAGACGTAGTAGTTTTTACCCGCCTCGGTGCTGAGGGTCAGGGTGGCGTCGTTCTCCGACTTGGAGGTGATGGTGTGGCTGCCCGGTGTCACCTGCTTGAGGATGTAGGTGTGGGCCACGGTATCGCCGACCGCCATACCATCCACCAGCAGCGGCATTTTGACGGCCGCCCCGAAGGTCTCGTTGCGATAGATATAGAGGTTGGCCGCATCCTTGGGCGCCACAAACTGCTTGGCCTGAGCGTCTGCGGTGGCATCGGCCATGGGTACGGAAGCACAACCGGAAAGCAGCGCCGCCGACAGCAGGGCGGCACTCATCATCATTTGCCTGAACATAGTCGTTATTTTTTAGTGAGTTAACGGGATTTAAAGGTTCGCATGAGCCTGCTCTGGCTGACAATCGCTCAAATCGGTCGGGGTGTGACCCGGTTCAATTTTCCAGCATTTGGTGGGATGAAGGGGGGGAGATCAGAAACCCGGCCGCCAGATGGTCTCGGCGGTCGGGTGAATTGTAAAGAGTAGGGTGACAGGGAAAGGGATCAGCCTAGTCTAATCAACTCGATGGGGGCGTAACGCTCTCCGGAGTTTGCCAGCAGCACGCACTTCTCATGCTCAGCCTGATAGGGGGTCATATTGTCGGTGTGGGCCTCTTTCAGAAAATCGACTGCGCCAGTGGCGGCAATCATGACGCGCTGACCCAGGTTCAGCACATTGCGGTTACGGTCATAGATCTTCATCTCATTCTCCTTTTCTTGTGTCCTGGCGAATGCGCGGGCGCCTGTCCAGGACAACGGCATTCAGCCTACGCCCCTGAAAAAAGGTGATTTATGTCACAGATCAAAAAAGGGGCGATAAGGGACTCACAGGTTCAAAAAGCGAGCATGTCCCCTTGGCCAGCGGTTGTCGCGCGAAGTAGCGCTGCCCTGCCCTTTTCGTCGTGGCGGGCTCGAACCCGGCAGCGGTTGGGGTATATTGGTGGTCGATTAGCCAGTCTCATTCACCGTGGCCGCGCAAGCGGGCTGCTGTTTCAACAAGATGGAGAGTGCTCATGAATCGCGACATTACCGCCCAGTTCATCAAGATGCTGACCAACCTCGACCACTGTCTGGCCAAGGCCGAAGCCCACGCCGCGGCGAAGCAGTTCAACGTGGAGAACTTCTTCGGCGAGCGGCTGATCGTCGATATGCTGCCGCTGTCCAAGCAGGTGCTGATCTGCTGCGATTCGGCCCGCGCCGTGGTCGCCACCGCCAGCCACAGCGAGCTGCCGGCCATGGGCGATGATCCCAAAACCATGGCGGATCTGCGCGCCCATATCGGCAAGACCATCACCTATCTGCTGGGCAAGCTGGACGCGGACTACAGCCAGTATGCCAGCGGCCGTTACGTGCCCCACTGGGCGGGCGGCAAGGGGATGGATGGCCATACCTGCGTCCATGAGTACGGCATTCCCAACTTCTACTTCCACCTCACCATGGCCTATGCCCTGCTGCGCCGCGCCGGGGTCGATCTCGGCAAGCGCGACTATCTGGGCGGGCTCAACCTGCAATAAGCGCCGCTCGCCACAGGCGGCAAACAGATAGCAAAAGCCTGCCACGCGGCAGGCTTTTTTATATCGGGTGGTGCAGATCTGGTGCGCAGAAGAGCTGCGCCCTAGAAGGGGCCGTTGCGCTCGCGCAGCTTGTCGGGCAGGCCGTCGTGATCCCCTAGCTCGCGCTCGGGCACATCATCCCAGTGCAGCTTGCCGAGGGTGATATTACGCTCGGGATGCACGGCGTAGTGGATGCGGTTGTCCTCCCGATCGGTATCGCCGATGCAAAGCAGCCGGACACTCTCTTCGGTGTTGTTGATAAAGGAGTGGGCCAGCCCGTCACCGGCCTTGAAACCCACCGAGTCCCCCGGCTGCAGCCGATAGAGCACGCCGTCGAGCCAGACATCCGGCGTCCCTTCCAGCACGTGAACGAACTCATCTTCGGTCTTTTCGGCATGGGGCCAACTGGTACGGTGGCCGGGTTCGACGATCTCGTGGTGAATGCCGATGCGGCTAAAGCCGAAGTGTTTGCCGAGGGCGCAGCCGCGAGAAAGGGGCTCCTGACTGCCGGAGTAGTAGCGCGGCGTCTGCTCTTGCAGCTCGCGCCAGTGTTTGATGCAGGGGTGGCGATTCATAGCGGTTCCTTTTCTATGAGGATGCGGTCACGGGAGGGGCCATCCTAACTGCCAGAATGCGGGGGAGAAAAGCAGAAATCGGTCGGCCCGTTGCACAGCGGATGGTGTGGCGGCGGACTCGGCAACGGGTCGATTCCCCATTCGGCAAGGGCTGAACGGCCATGCCAGCGGCATGTGGTGCGGACAAAAATAGAGACAAAAAGAGGGAGCCGCTGGCTCCCTCTCTCGATCTGTCTGCCCCCGTTTTCTGAGGCTGATTTCCGCTCTTATTTCCCAAGATTGTCCGCCAGCTGTTTGGCGCGGCTGGCCGCCCACTGGTCGATCATCTTCTCCATCTCCTCGGCGGTGATGGGCTCATCCTTATGGGTGGTATCCGTGCTCTCACGGGCATCCATCACCCGCACCAGCAGCTTGCCGCTCCGGGAGTCGAGCAGCTGTGCCATGCTGCCCACCTTGAGCAGATAGGGCTCCTTGCCGATCACTTCGCGGGTGACGTTGATGGCGATCTTGGCCGGCAGCAGGTCACGCAGCTTGGGATCGGGGCGGGTCAGATCGAAGTTGGTGACGGCGGCCTGGATCCGCATGACTTTCGGGCCGGGGGCGGTGGCGATCTTGACGCCCTGCTTGATCAGCTCGCTCTGGAACTTGTCGTGGTAGTAGCGGCCAATCTGGTTCTGTTCATTGGCGGTCAGCAGATACCACTGACCATTCTCCTGCCGGATAAACTGCAGCGGATCGAGCAGCACCTCATTGTATTGGCGCAGGTCAACGCCCGGCTCCTTGTAGACGCGCTGATTGGGGTTGCTCTCGCTCTGCTGGAAGGCTGTCAGCGGGATCGCCTGCAAGCTGTGGGATACCTGATTCTTGACGGCACAGCCACCCAGCAGGGCCGCAGCCACGGCAACCATCACGACCTTTTTCATATTTGCTCCTGCATTTTACTGTTTGTTTTTGCTGTGGATTTCGCACCACATGGCTGGAGAACCCGTGCCGGATGCCGCCAATGTCACAGAGAAATAACCTATTCATCACCTTCCCACAAGGGACAGATCAGGATTGTTCAGCTCACATCCAAGTTGTCACAATTGAGGCACTTTTGTACAGGGTCAGCCAGGGTACGAACGGCAATCTGGCGAGGGTTCGGTTGTTTAATCCGGCTAAATGGGGCTGCGGAAAGCGCTCAGTTTTTTCAAACGATGCGAGCCCGCGAGCGGCGTGAGTTGAACGGGGGAATGCCCTGGAACGGGCGATGACCGATCATCAGCCATCTTGCGCAAACTTGCCTGCCGCCGAAGAAGCGGCAGGCTCATTCATCAGTTATCGAGATCCCAAGGGCACTGCTTGACCAGTCCCTCTTTGCCGCTGGCGACGATCGCCTGCTGCACCATCCGTTTGTAGCGATTCTTGATATGGGCGGGCAACGCGGGCACCAGCAGCCGCTCGTCAAACTCCGGCAGCGGGCGATCCGGCAGCACCGCCTGCTCCTGCGGGCTGAGGGGTGGCCGGGAGGCAATATTGCTGGCCGAGATGGTGGGCGTGCCCACCAGCATCTGGCGTTGCAGCGGCGCGCTCAGCAGAAAATCCACCAGCAGGTAGGCGGCCTTGAGCCGTGCGGGATCATCCCCGACATGGCGGGCGATGGAGATCGCATCGAGGGCATAGATGGCCCCCTCCTGCACCATGGCGATTCGCCACTGCTGCTCGTTCTGCTTGTTGCACTCCACCAGCTCCAGCCCCCAGGTGGTGGCAAAGGTCTGCTGGCGCAGATCCTCACAGCGGTTGGCCTGATTGAACCAAAAGCCGCGACTGGCTTGCAGCCGCTGCGAGAGCTGCTGCTCCACCTCTTGCTGCAAGGTCTTGTCGGCCAGCATCTCGCCGCTGGCAAACAGGGCGGGCGACTTGCCAAGGGAGAGCAGCACCGAAAAGAGCAGCGGCTCGAACTGGTCGCAGAACTCGGCAAACTGGCCCGGCGGCGAGCTGTTGGCGAGCACCTGCCAACTGGTGGGCGCTTGCGGCACCTGCTTGCTGTCATAGGCGAGGCTGAACATGGCGTAGGAGAAGGGCACCGAGTAGTTGCGCTCCCCCTGCTTGTCATACTCGGTGTTCTTGAGGGCGGGTTTCACCTCGGCGTAGTGCTGCAGGCGACGGAAATCGATGGGGAGCAGCAGCTTGAACAGCGGCTGGTGATGGGCCTTGTAGAAGTAGCTGGTCGGCAGCACCACATCGGCGCTGCGGGTGCGCAGGGCGCGGTAGACGCTGTCGAAATCGGTCAGCAGCGGCTCGATCCGGCTGACCGTCGCCTCCACCCCATGGGCTTTAGCGTAGTCGGCAAACTGTTGTTCATAACCCGCTGGCAGATAGCCCCACTCCAGCAATTTGAGCTGAACCGGGGCCGCCAGCGCCGGGGTCATCCCCAACAACCAGCAAAGAGGCAGTAGACGCATGGCCGGGTACTCCTGACAGGTAAACCTTGTTGGAGTATAGGCCCATGCGCCCACTCGTCAGGCCACCAGCTCGGCTCCCATGCTCGCCAGAATGGAGAGGCTGACCACCGCAAACAGCACGCCGGTCACCAGATTGAGCGGTCGCTGCCCCCGCAGCAGCAGGCGCTGGGCACGATCGGTGGAGAGGCTCCACGCCAGCAGCCCGAACCAGCAGAGGGAGATGATGAAGAGCTCGCCCACCAGCAGGCTGCGGGTCATTCCATCCACCTCTGGCGTCACCATGGCGGCCAGCAGACCGATAAAGAACACCAGCGCCTTGGGGTTGAGCAGGTTGGTGGCAAGGCCAGTGCGCACGCCCCTGCCCCAGCCGCGCAGCTCGTTGGCGGCACTGGCCATCAGGGTGCTGCTCTGCTGGCGAGCCGCCATCAGGGCGCCCCAACCCAACCAGCCCAGATAGAGGGCGCCGCAGCACTTGATCACCATAAACAGCAGCGGATGGCTGGCAATCAGCATGCTGATCCCGGTCAGGCTCAGGGTGGCGTGCACCATGATCGCCAGCGAGATGCCCAGCGCCGCGCCAAGAGCGGTCGGCCGGTGCAGGCTGGTGCGCAGGATCAGGGCGAAATCGGGGCCGGGGCTGGCCAGTGCAATCAGGTGCATCAGGCCGAGGGTAACGAACAGACTGGTCAGCATAACAACTCTCGCTTTAACGACGGAGAGTCAGCATGGCGGATCAGCGGGGGGCGCGGCTTGTAAAAGATTGCATCTGGGCACGAAATTCGGCGGGTGTCAGACCGAATGCCTGGCGAAAACCGTGGTGGAAGTGACTCTGATCGAAGAAGCCGACCGCCAGCGCCACCTCGCTCACCGCCATGCCGCTCGCCAGCAGCCGCTTGCCCTGCTCCAGCCGCAGCCGTTTCAGCCAGGCGTAGGGGGTCATGCCGCTGCGCTTCTTGAACTGGCGCAGGAAGGCGAAACGGTCGAGCCCGAGCAGCCCCGCCAGCTCTTCCAGCGAGTGGGGCTCGTCGAGGGCGGCCATCAGGTAGTCGCGCAGGAATCGCAACTGGGGATCCGCCAACTGGTGTACCTCGGGGGCCAGATGCAGCAGTTCCCCCAGCAGGGCGAGCAGCTGGCTCTCGATCAGCAAGCCATCGGCCTTGGGGTTGTCGAGATAGCCGTGTAGCTGGGCAAAGCCCTGATAGAGGTCGGGTCGGCTCTGCAATCCCTTGTCGAAGAAGGGTTCCGGCTGCTCCGGCAGCCAGAGCGTCAGCTGCTGCGGATCGATGGCGAAGACCCGCACCTCGTACCCTTCCGGCAGCAGGCTGAGGCCGTCGTGCACCTCGTCCGGGTTAACGGTAGAGAGCACCCCGCGCACCAGATGGTGACTGTTCCCCTTGTGGATAAACTTCTGGCCACCCCGCTGCACCAGCCCGATATGGTAGTCGAGATGGACATGGCGACCGTAGCTGAACGCCCTGTGGTGGGAGTGTGATAGCTCGACCCCCGGCAGGTGCGGGGATTGCCAGTAGCGGATAAGGGAATCGGTGGTATTCATGGGTTATAGATACACCAGAAGCGGGCCTTGGACTTGTAGATTATTGCACGCAACCCCCTCTCAACGCCCCCACAGCCGCGGGGTTGGCTCCACCAGTGAGGCGAGCGGCACCCGCTCCACCATCTGACGCATCTGTTGCACCAGCTCGGGATTGCCATCTCCCAACGACTTGTTCAGCACGATATGCACCTGCAGCGGGGTGACCGGCAGGTAGATGAGGCGGGTCGCCGCAGGGAGCTTGGCACGAAAATGGTTGGCGGAAATATCGTTGGAGAAGAGCGCGGCATCGATGCGCCCACGCAGCAACTTCTGCATGTTGCCATGCTCCCAGCTGAGCTGGGAGAGGGTGTCGATGTGGATCTGCGGATGCTGCAACAGCGGCGGCACGATCGCCTGACTCGACCAGCCGATGGTGGTGCCGAAGAGATCTTCCTGCCGTTCGACCGAGTGAAGTCGCGATGGCACCAGTACCACCAGCACTGGCCGCAGCAGCAACAGGTGGGGGTCGATATAGCGAAAGTGACGAGCACGCTCGGGACTGTAACTCAGCAGCGGGGTCAGATCGCACTCGCCGCTCTCGAGGTTGCTGAGCAGCCGTGCCACATTGAGCCCCTGCCACTCGATGGTACGCCCGATCGCGGGTTCGATATGACGGCGAAAGTAGTCGATCACCGGCCCGGAGACCTCGCCCTGCTGATCGATGGTGACCAGCGGTGCCAGCTGAAAGACGCATCCCCGCAGTGGTGCGTTGATCGCCACGGCCTGGCTGATGGTCATAAGAGGGAGAAGAAGTGCCGATAGCAGTAATACCAAACGCGTGCCCGAACGAGAGATGCCCATAGGTGCCGACCCGATGCCCTGATAGCCATCAGCATGGCACAAGGCAAATGAGCGGGCTATCCGCTCCCGCCGCGCTTCGACCTCTTGCGCCTCCTGCTTTCATGACCATCGACCACCCATTTTATTGCGGTGAAAATCAATACTTCCGCGGCTTTGATGGATTTTGGTCTCTTGAGATATAGTGCGACCCCATTCATTAAACCGGCGGATGAGCACCCCGCCGGACAGGTAGATTCATGAGACTGTTTTTGCTGTTGTTGTCGTTGTTTGCTGCGACTGTAAGTTCTGATGAAAAGCCGCGCCTGCCCTATTACGACTGGGGTCGCTGCCCGTTTGAAGGTTGCACCTATAAGACATGGACCACCAAGCAAGAGGTGATCGTCAGAGCCGAGCCATCCCTGACGGCCAAAGCGCTGTTCTGGCTACCCCGCGGCCAGCAGGTGGAAGGGCTAACCGGGGTTGTCATTACCGAACAACCGGGGATCGTCGAAATACTCAGATCGGTCAAGCTGGGCTATAGCAAGGAGGGAAAAGGGCCACTGTTGAATATGAAAGCAGGGGAAACGCTTTATATCCTCGGCGGACTGGGCGAAGGCAATAGCCTGTTCTGGTACAAGGGCAAAACCTACATCCTCGATTATGACTATGCGCGCAAAGAGATCAGATACGGCCGGTCACCGCAAAACCAGTGGTGGGTAAAAATTCGGGACAAGCAGGGGCGTGAGGGTTGGGTTGCCGAAGCCAAAAACTTTGCCCATATGGACCGTTTCGAATAGTGACAACCAGCCCACCGAGATCGGGGAGCTGGCCGTGGATGACTCACTGCTTGGGTTGCAGCTTCATCTCTTGCAGATATTCCAGCACCTGGGCTTTGTAGTCCGCCTGATAGGAGAACTTGGTGCTGTCGCACGCCGCGATCAGGTTCACAGCGGTGCAGAACAGGGTGGCCACCAGCAGCCCCTTGCCAACCCACTGCGGATAACGACGGCTCCAGCGCACCAGCAACAGCAGGATCGGGAACAGGGCGTAGGGGAAGATCAGCATCAGGTGCCAATAGTTGAAGATGATGGGCGAGAGCGCCGCACTCACCAGCACCGCCAGCACCGCTGCCAGCGCATAGAGACCGAGCCAGCTTTCACCATCCACTGGAGCGCGGTCGCTACGCAACAGACGCGGCTTGAGTTCCTGCCACAGCTGCCAGTTGGCCTTGGCCGCCAGCAATACGGTCGCCGAGCCGACCCCGTAGATCACCACCCGCCACAGCCAGACTGCCGCCATCTGCAGGTATTCGTGCCCCGCCAACCAGATGAACTGGGTATCGTTGACCAGCTTGCTGGCAAACAGCCAAGAGCCGTAACGCAGCCAGTAGAGCACTGATTTCAACACCGGATAGACATGCACCAGCCCCCAGCCGATATAGCGCTGACGCGCCTCGGGATCGACGTTTTGGGTGATGTGGCTGTTGCTCATCACTTCCATCGCGTAGGGGATCAGGGAGGCACCGATCAGCAGGATCGCCACCACCACCCCGCTCCAGCTCACCTTGAGAATGCGGCGCCAAAACAGATAGGTGGACATCACCGCCAGCAGCGGCCAGGAGTAGTGCAGTTGCATCGCCATACCGATGGCCAGCAGGTGAACGATCATGTGCCAAAAGGAGGCCCGCTCGCGCATATGCCAGGCAGACCAGCAGTGCATGGCCGAGAAGAGGAACAGATAAGAGGGGTTGTAGAGCAGACTCTCGTACTGGAACCAGGGGTTGAGCCAGCAGAGCACCAGAAACAGCAGACGTACCCTGTCATCAAACACCTGACGGATCACTGCATCAAACAGCAGAAACCCGACCAACCGCATCGCCAGCAGCAACACCATGGGGGCATAGGGAGAATCCCACAGTAGCAGCGGCCCGCCAATCAGCCAGGCCGACAAGCTCCCCGGCACATTGCCCACCGCACTCGCCGCATTGCCATAGCTGAGCCAGACCCCCTCATAAGCCCCAAGGTAACCCTTGTAAAGCATCTGGGTCTGGTCGCCGGTTAGGAGTTGGTGATCGGAAAACAGCCAGGAAAGCAGCAGCCCGGCAAATATACAGGCCGCGAATAATGCGTTATGGTAGCGCCCACTAAGACCAATCATTGATCCACACCTATTGAAAAAATTGCTAACGACTTTAACAGTTACCACCTGATTTTGCTCGTTTACGATTCACTTTTTTAGTAGATTTACCAGTCAGTTATGAGACCCGCGGAGCAGTTATGACCCCACCAGTTAAAAAGTTTTTATTCATTGTTGAAGACTTGTATGGTGGTGGTGCGGAAAAGGTTTTGCTCAATACCGCATCATTGCTAAAAGATGCCGGTGCAGATGTAACCTTGTTTACCTTGCGGGAAAAAATAGACCATACGCTACCTGACAACATTCACCCGATTAATCTTGGCATTGTCACAAAGCTGACTAAAACCATATCCAATGTTGCGGTTGAAAAAATACAAGCGTCGCTGATCCTGAAAAGAATCAAAGAGATTTCACCTGACGTCATCATCTCATGCTCATGTGATAAAATTACCAGGCACCTGCCTGATACACTGAATATCTATTACTGGATCCACGGTAATGTCACCGGTTTTGCCAAAGACAATGCCAAAGGATATGAAAAATTCAAGCGCTTCTATAATGGCAAGAAACTGATCTGCGTATCTCGTGGTATCGCGGACGACATTTTGCAAAATGTAAAAGCTACACCCAAATCGTGTCAGGTTATCTACAATCCGTTTGATATCGAGAAAACTCATGCGTTGGCCAATGAGCCTTTCAGCAAGCCATTCGACAAGTATTTTATCCATGTTGGCACCTTCGAAGAACGAAAACGCCACGATCGTCTCTTGCAGGCATATCAGCTAAGTGGCGTTGATACGCCACTCGTCCTGATGGGCAAAGGGGAGCGACGCCCTCACATTGAAGCCATGATCGAGGAGATGAACCTTGCCAACAAGGTGATAATTATCGATTTTCAGAAGAATCCCTATCCCTATATCAAAGCGGCCCAAGCACTTATCCTGACATCAGATGCTGAAGGATTGCCAACAGTGCTTATTGAAGCACTTATCTGCCATACCCCGGTGATCAGCGTGGATTGTCCGTCTGGACCGGCAGAGATTCTTACTGGCAGTCTATTTGAATATCTATGCCCAATAAATAACGGTCAAGCACTTTCAACCGCAATATCATCTATTGATAAAATGCCACCTTTCATAAGCAATACTTTATACGAGTCATTCTCTAGCAGCCAAACCATTAAAAAATTCCTTGCTTTATAATTGAAAGGCGAATCATATGATTCGCCTTGTATTACTCCAACTCCTGACGAGCACGATAAAGTGCAGAACTAATTACTTGATGCATGTCATAGTATTTATACTCAGCAAGTCGGCCTCCAAAAATCACGTCAGACTCATTTTTTGCCAACTTTCTATATTTATTATAGCGTTCCATATTTGCGTCATTATTCACAGGATAATACCTTTCCTTACCAAGCACCCATGAATCTGGGTATTCCTTTGTTAACACCGAGAATGGTGATGAACAATAGCGAGAGAAGTGACGATGCTCAATAATTCTAGTATAGGGGATGGATGCGTCAGAATAGTTTATAACTGCATTACCCTGTACATTCTCACTCTCAAAAACTTCATGTTCAAATCTAAGAGAGCGATATTCTAGTGCGCCAAAACAGTATGAGAAGTACTCATCTATAGCCCCCGTGAACACGATCTTTTTCGCCAACTTACGATATTTTTCCTGATTATCAAAAAAATCCACCCCTAATTTCACATCGACACCATCAATCAATGACTTTATTAATGTGTTATAACCACCAAATGGAATCCCTTGGTACTTATCACTGAAATAATTGTTATCATATGTAAATCTAACAGGAATACGCTTGATTATAAACGCCGGTAATTCAGTTGCTTTCTTTCCCCACTGTTTCTCTGTATAACCTTTAATAAGCTTTTCGTATATGTCTCGCCCGACTAATGAGAGGGCTTGCTCCTCCAAATTTGAAGGGTGAGTTACATTATTATATTCAGCCCTCTGTTTTTCTATCATAGCCATAGCCTCTTCCGGATTTTTTACACCCCATAGACCATGAAATGTATTCATATTAAACGGTAAATTATATTGTTCATCCTTATATCTTACCAATGGACTATTTATATATGGTTCCATATCAACGTGAGCACAAACAAAGTCCCATATTTCTTTATCGTTGGTATGAAATATATGGGCGCCATACATATGTACAATCACACCATGTTGTTGCTCGCAGTAAACGTTGCCACCAATATGCTCTCGCTTATCAATTATCAAGCAACGTTTCCCATTATCCTTCATCTGGTTTGCGAATGTCGCACCATACAATCCGCACCCTACGATAAGATAATCATATTCTGTCATATTGATTCCTTAATAAACTTGCTAAATAATTTTTTAACTCGGCTCTTTGACTCTAGATTTATCACCCCAGATTCATAAATGCGCAAATTTAGCTCTTGTGCAGCATATAAGATCCAAACATTAAAAAGCCTCTCTGATATAAAACCAAATACTCTGCGCTGATAACTATCATAGGAACTAATATCAATAGATAGCTCTAACTCAAATAGCACAGAAAAAATCCACTCCCAACATTCTCTAAATAATTGTTGGGGCATGACAAACATATTGCAAGTATGGATACTTCTTTGGCATGAAAAGTCATCAAAATACTTTAAATATTTTGGATACTTATCCTTTATAATACTTCTAGTAATCTCATAATCAGCATGAACATGATTTATTTTATAATCCTGTTCAATATGAGCATGAAACTTAATTCTCTTGGGTATTACTATGTCATAACATTTAAATAACTTATCAAGTTCACATGCAGTTACACAAGAATTAACCCCCCAACGCCCTATAAACTTTTCCTCATTTCTAGCACCCAATTTAAAATGACGCCGATAATGAACTAATCCTACATGAGTTGAGTTATCATTTCTCAACATCCAATATATTGCAGACAGCTCACAAAAGTTTCCATTTTTCAATGAAATATTATCATTACCGATATCATCTCTTACCAAACAGAAATGCGGCTCCCTTAATGCGGCTCCTACCTCTATAGGCACATAAATATTTGTATCACTTGGATAACTATATGGCTTATGTGTTGCAACATATATTTTTATTGTCATAAAAACAAAGACCTTTACATTTTGAAAGCCATTTTAAAAAAGATTATTAATAAGTGTTTTTCTACTGATACAAAGAGAACTCCACATTATAAACATAGCTCTAAACTTATCAATATTAATATAATTAACACTCTGAATCATATTTGTTTCAACATATAACACTTTCGAATTATGGCAATTTGGTAGCCACTCTTTGTTTTCAGGCATGCCAAAGTTATCGTTATATATTCCCAAGATAGGCTTACCTAGCCCTGCACTAATGTGAACAGTAGCAGTATCTACGGAAACCATACCAACACTCGCTCTTACCTGGGCAAACAAAGCCCCAAGTGATGGCGGCTGGTTATAGATAAAAACTCTTTCTTTAGACGCAACAGACATCATTGACATAATGCGGTCAATTTCTTCCAGCTGATTAGGTGGATATAATAGACAGATATTGAAATCCGATTCAGCCAGCATTATATCTATCAGATTCAATACATTCTCTTTATTGAATACTCTTGAGCTCCCACTTCCATATGGATTAAAGCATATAGTCGGAACCTTAGGCCAATGTTCCCTGACCTTCATTTCATCTTCAGTGAAATATGGGATTATATATTTACTGTCAAACTCACCAACCCCCATAGATTTCAGCGCTTCAGAAAACTTTATCGAAAAATGAACATTTTCTGTTTTTTTACCCAGTTTAATATCAACACATTGCAAATCATCATCGATCCCAATAACATGCTTCGGGTTTGTTTTTTTTATAAAATACATGTCTTTCATCTTCATACTTTTTGAAAAATGTACAAGATAATCGACATTTCCTAGCGAAGAGGCCAAACTCGCTAGTTGATTATATGATGGTCTTTTGGGTATACAAAAAACCTCATCAAATTTAAAATATTTTCTGAATAAGTGAGCTATATCGGGTGATGTGATAGCGATTACCTTCTGCATTGGGTATTTTTTTTTGATCTCTCTAGCAACCCACGATGAAACTATCGCATCACCCAGCTTTGCGTCCCAACGGACGAATACTGTGGCTCCTCGTTGTTCATATAATGAGTTTGTAACAGGGCGGTCAAAAATCATAATTCCTATTTTACGACGAATGATATCGCGCCATGATTGCAATTTCTTAATCATTTTCTTCCCTCCAGAGGCGATACCTTTATTGTGGTAATTAAAGCCGAAAATAAAAACATGAAGAATATCATCCCGGAGTTATGACTTATAAATGCTTGACTCAAGCTATAATCAACAAGAGTTAATGATGAAACCGCCAACATACTACTAACCAACAAGTTATCTCTATTTTTACTCGCAACCCAAAGTGGATAAAAGTACAGCAGAGCTAACATCAAGAAGCCAATAATACCGCGTTTAGCCATTTCATCTAAAAATTGATTATGTGCATGTGAGTTAAAATTATAAATAAACTCGGATATAGAACCATTATTATATTGGTTTAATTGTGATAAGCGAATACCGTTATTTCCCCAACCAAAAATTGGTTTTTCCAGAAAAGAGTTATATGCACTTTTCCACAACTGTAATCGAATGCCTAGAGATGTATCCGGGTTCACACCATCAAAATAATGAACAACATCTGCTTTCGCATTATATATCCTGTCCATTACGCCACTTTGCGGAAGCATAGCCAAGAAAAACAATAAGGCACATACTGTACTTGCATATAGACCATCTTTGAGGGATAGCTGTTTTCTAAAATAAAAAACTATTGTAAACAATACGATTGGAAGTAAAACCCAGCCACCTCTGGTCCCGGAGAGAAAACTGCCTATACCCCCCATTAAAAATGAAAGAAGCATAAAGGCAGCAATGCTTTTCTTCCCTAAATGGCGGAACCAAAAAAAAGCACACAGACATAACAATGCCAATGTCATGCTGATGTTTCCTGACTGAATTGGCATGCTTTCATCAAAAGCTCGTGGCATTCCTAAATAAACTTTCTCATATATCGCAATTAGACCTGAACTAATTGCTCCTATAGAAAGCCCCGCAATAAACACGTTAATATTTACAGGAAATAAACTCAATAAAGGCAATGTCATTGCAGCCATTAATAGGCGACTTGGTCGGTCTAACTCTTTGAGAGCACCACCATCAATCCAGATTGACACGGCTTGGATGATAAAAAAAGAGATGAATATATATGATAATATTTTCACCTCAGAACTCATTGCCAAATAATACCTTTTACGCCAAAAGACAAAAGCACTTGCCAAAACTAAAATGCTGGGCCCATATCCATAACCACTGGGAACAGTTAAAACTATTGCACCAAATAAAAAAGCTGCAAATTGCACAATAATATTTAGTCGTAGGCAATTTTTATCTAAATTCACAAGTTATTTCCTGAACACATAATTCCCGCGAATTTTGCGCCACAATCCGAACACATCGGTTCGGGGGAAGATAGCAATCCGGCGGATCTGGTAGGGGTCCTGGTGCATCGCTTTGGGACCGCTATTGGTAGCGACGGCAAAACGATACCCGGCAGCGATAGCCTGTTCCTTGGCACTCTCGTTCACATCTCCGTAAGGATAGGCGAACGAGAGCAGCGGATGGCCAAGCAAGGCCTCCAGTTGGCGTTTATTCTCCTGAATTTCACGGGCTTGCTGTTCGGGTGTGAGCTTGCTCAAGCGGGGGTGAGTCAGAGTATGACCACCAATTTCCACATGACCGCTGGCGGCCAACGCCTTGACCTGCTCGCCACTCATCAATGAAACCTGGGTATCCGGATTGGTCGGATGCTCCACATCCCAGCGGTTATAACCTTCGCCGGTGACTACGTACACCACGGCTTTATAACCATATTTTTCCAGCAGCGGCAGCATGCGGGTCAGGTTGTCCTGATAGCCGTCATCGGCGGTGATCATCAGGTACTTCTTGCCGTATTGCAGACGGTGGATAAAGCCTTTGTCCGCCAAATCGCGGAAAGTCAGGGTTTCGTAGCCGAGCCACTTCATCAGTCGCAGATGCTTCTCGAACATGGTGATCGGCATCCAGGTGCCATGCACCCCTTTCTCGCTATCCTGTTCGATAAAACGGTGGTACATGATGACGGGCATCTCGCGGCGCAGGGTTTCGACTACGGCATCCTGATAGATGGTTTCGAGGCCAGATACTACCCCCTGCAAGCCATACTCATCCTGAATGCGTTGGCGAATGGCTTCCGGCACCACCTTGCTTGTGAGGGCCGATTCGATTTCGCCCTTCAGCGCGGCAAAATCGATGGCCAGATCCTTGGGGCCGATATCGCCAAAATTACTCGCCAGAGCATCATCCAGATTCTGTTCGGTCACCAGGCCAATGGCCCTGGCTTCACCAATGGCAAAGGCGGGCCGACCGCAGAGCAGTGCTTCCATCGCCACCCGACCGGCACCTATCACCAAATCGCTGCCAGCCAGCAGAGCGGGGACATCATCGACATAGCCAACAAACTCGGCGCGTCCTTCGAAACGGGCAAAGCGCTCCGGTACCTTGGTACCGCTGACAATCCGCACCTTGCAGGCATCCAGATCGAGTACCTCGTCGAGCAGACGGTAACAGAGCTCCCCTTTGGGGCCGCTCAGGCGCCCGATGATGGCAATCACCGGCTTGGGATTGTCCGGCGCTGGCACAGGTTGGAATTTGTCAGTTTCGATACCGTTGCGCAGCACCTGCACGATCGCGGGATCGACCCCCAGATTGTCGACTATCTGATGGGCAATATCTTCACAAACGGCAACCGCCCGATAGCCGAGAGCATGGAAGGCTTTGCGCGAAGCGTGCACCGGCTGGCGACCATGCACCGTTGTGATCATCGGGGTGCCAGTCAGTTTGCAAGCGACATAGCTGCTCCAGCCGGAGGCGCGGGAGTGAGCATGCACCAACTGAATATGGTGCTTTTTGATGAGATAGATGAGGTAAAAGACGTGCCAGAAGCGGCGCAGAATGCTGCGCTTGTTGAATCTCAGCTTGAAGACGGGGCCAAGAGTCGGCTTGGTCAGGGTATCTGACACATAAAAGACGTTATGACCACGCCGGGTCAGTTCGTTACCGACCGTGGTAGCATAGACCTCAGCTCCCGTTACCTCGAGCTGGGAGAGTGCCATCAATATATTCATCGCGCGGTTACCCGGTAGAGAAGAGAGGAACGGCAAGCAGCCACAGAGACCAGAAACCGGAAGCAGGCGAGTGCCCACTTCCGGTTTTGCGCTCAAACTGCCGCGTTGTGCTCACCCGTTAGCGGTTGAGCCAGGCCATGTAATCCGCTACCCCTTCGGCAACGGTTTTGAACTCGGCGTCATAACCCACGCTGCGCAGCTTGGTCATGTCAGCCTGGGTAAAGCTCTGGTAGCGACCCTTGAGGTGATCCGGGAAGGGGATGTATTCGATAGAACCCTTCTGATGATGCTTGATCACCGCTTCGGCCACGTTCTGGAATGGCTCGGCACGGCCGGTACCGCAGTTGAAGATGCCGGAATGCTGCGGGTTCTGCCAGAACCAGAGGTTTACCTTGCAGACGTCGTCAATATAGATGAAGTCACGCATCTGACCACCGTTCGGGAAGCCATCGCAACCTTCGAACAGCTTGGGATTCTCGCCCTTCTTCACCTGGGTATTGAGGTGGAAGGCGACGGAAGCCATGGAGCCTTTGTGCTGCTCGCGCGGGCCGTAGACGTTGAAGTACTTGAGGCCAACGACCTGAGAGTTGATCTCCGGTATCCAGCGGCGCACGTACTGGTCAAACAACTGCTTGGAGTAGCCGTAGACGTTGAGCGGCTGTTCGAACTTGGGATCTTCGATGAAGTTGTCGTTGCGGCCACCGTAGGTCGCGGCAGAAGAGGCGTAAATGAACGGAATTTCACGCTCGATGCAGTAGTGGAACAGATCCTTGGAGTACTCGTAGTTGACCTCCATGATGAACTTGCCGTTCCATTCGGTGGTGGCAGAGCAGGCACCTTCGTGGAAGATCACCTCGATGCCGTTATCCCACTCTTCAAACTCGTCACCGGAGACGACGCGAGCCTGAAACTCGTCTTTGTCCATGTAGTCAGCGATGGTCAGATCGACCAGGTTGACGAACTTGGTGCCGTCGGTCAGGTCATCAATGACCACGATATCGGTCCGTCCTTGAGCGTTCAGCTGCTTGACCAGATTGCTGCCGATAAAGCCAGCACCGCCAGTTACTACGATCATGGAGTTTGCCTCTCGTACGTTGATGGCTACATGTGACTGCTTGTTAAAGCTGTGTATAGTGAGCCAATTTGAAATTGCCGAAAAGTTTATCACGGGCCGTCCGGGGATTCGACCTTGTTCAAAACTGCCCCGAGCGGAACCTGTTGGAGGAATGAGTGATGAAAACCAGAGACAGGATCATTCACAGCGCGACCGAGCTGTTCAACGATCAGGGTGAACGCAACATCACCACCAACCATATTGCGGCGCACATGGGCATCAGCCCGGGCAACCTCTACTACCACTTCCGCAATAAAGAAGACATCATCCACTCCATCTTCGACCAGTATGCCCGTCACCTGAGCGAGAGCTTCATCCCGACCCGCAACCGTGAAATCACCCTGCAGGATCTGATGGGCTATCTCGATGCCATCTTCTATCTGATGTGGCAGTTCCGCTTCTTCTACGCCAATCTGCCGGACATCCTGAGCCGTGACGAACCGCTGCAACAGAAGTACCTCAAGGCCCAAGAGCAGATGCGCTCCTCCGTGGTCGCCCTGCTCAGAAGCCTGCGCGAAGGGGGCATTATCGATGTCAGCGATGAAGACCTGCCGGATCTGGGCCAGACCATCAAGATGGTGGTGACCTGCTGGATCCCGTTCCAGATTGCCCAGGCCCCCAACACCCGCATCACCAAACCGCTGCTCTATCAAGGCGTGTTGAAGGTGCTATTCCTGCTGCGCCCCTATGTGCAGCCCCAGGTAGCCGGACAGATCCAGCAGCTGGAGCAGCACTACCGCCAGCTGGCCCAACCAGCTGGGTGAGATCTGTTTCACATTTGTTGAATATCAGCACAATCATTTGAATTTACCGCAACAGATTGCAGTAAAATGTCGCCCTCTGTTGATACGCAGCTGAAATAGCCACTAAGGATCGAGGATGTCTAACGGATTCTATCGTCACCTGACCGAGCAACTGAACCAGGTGCAAGCTGAAGGGTTGTACAAGCAGGAGCGCATCATCACCTCCGCCCAGCAGGCCAGCATCGCCGTCGGCGGTGAGCAGGTACTGAACTTCTGTGCCAACAACTATCTGGGACTGGCCAACCACCCGGATCTGATCGCTGCCGCCCATCAGGGACTCGACAGCCACGGCTTCGGCATGGCCTCGGTGCGCTTCATCTGTGGCACCCAGGATCAGCACAAAGCGCTGGAGCAGAAGATGTCTGCCTTCCTCGGCACCGAAGATACCATCCTCTACTCCTCCTGTTTCGATGCCAACGGCGGTCTTTTTGAGACCCTGTTCGGCGCCGAAGATGCCATCATCTCCGATGCCCTCAACCACGCCTCCATCATCGACGGCGTGCGGCTGTGCAAGGCCAAGCGTTATCGCTACGCCAACAACGACATGGCCGAACTGGAAGCCCAGCTCAAACAGGCTGACGCCGATGGCGCCCGCTTCAAGCTGATCGCCACCGACGGTGTCTTCTCCATGGATGGGGTCATCGCTGACCTCAAATCCATCTGCGATCTGGCGGACAAATACGATGCGCTGGTGATGGTGGATGACTCCCACGCCGTCGGCTTTATCGGCGAAAATGGTCGTGGCACCCACGAATATTGCGGCGTGATGGATCGGGTCGACATCATCACCGGCACCCTGGGCAAGGCGCTCGGCGGCGCATCCGGCGGCTATACCTCCGGCAAGAAAGAGGTGATCGACTGGCTGCGTCAGCGCTCCCGCCCTTACCTCTTCTCCAACTCGCTGGCCCCCTCCATCGTTGCCGCCACCATCAAGGTGATCGACATGCTGGCCGAAGGTCACGACCTGCGCGCACGTCTGAAAGAGAACAGCCGTTACTTCCGCGAGCGGATGAGCGCCGCCGGCTTCACTCTGGCAGGCGCCGACCACGCCATCATTCCGGTGATGCTGGGGGATGCCAAACTCGCCTCCGAAATGGCGAGCCGCATGCTGGCAGCCGGCATCTATGTGGTGGGCTTCTCCTTCCCGGTCGTGCCCAAGGGTCAGGCGCGCATTCGCACCCAGATGTCTGCCGCCCATACCCGCGAGCAGCTGGACAAGGCGATCGACGCCTTTATCCGCATCGGCCGTGAACTCGGCGTTATCTGATTTGAATCAAGGGGCTGCAGCCCCTTTTTTCTGCATTCATATTGAAGGAACAGCCATGAAAGCACTCTCCAAACTGCACAAAGAGGTCGGCATCTGGATGACGGATGTGCCGGCTCCCGAGCTCGGCCACAACGACCTGCTGATCAAGATCCGCAAAACCGCCATCTGCGGCACCGATATCCACATCTACAACTGGGACGAGTGGTCCCAGAAGACCATTCCGGTACCCATGGTGGTCGGCCACGAATATGTCGGGGAAGTGGTCGCCATCGGTCAGGAGGTGCGCGGCTTCGCCATCGGCGATCGGGTCTCCGGCGAAGGGCACATCACCTGCGGTCACTGCCGCAACTGCCGCGCCGGGCGCACTCATCTGTGCCGCAACACCATTGGTGTTGGCGTCAACCGCCCGGGTGCCTTTGCCGAGTATCTGGTGATCCCCGCATTCAACGCCTTCAAGCTGCCGGACAACATCCCGGACGAGCTGGCCGCCATCTTCGACCCGTTCGGCAATGCGGTGCACACCGCCCTCTCCTTCGATCTGGTGGGTGAAGATGTGCTCATCACCGGGGCAGGCCCCATCGGCATCATGGCTGCCGCCGTCTGCCGCCATGTGGGTGCGCGCCACGTGGTGATCACCGATGTCAACGAATACCGGCTGGAGCTGGCCCGCAAGATGGGCGCCACCCGCGCGGTCAACGTGGCCAAGGAGAAGCTGGCCGACGTGATGAGCGAGCTGGGCATGACCGAAGGCTTCGACGTGGGGCTGGAGATGTCCGGCGTCCCGAGCGCCTTCCAGGAGATGCTCGACAAGATGAACCACGGCGGCAAGATCGCCATGCTTGGCATCCCCCCCTCCACCATGGCCATCGACTGGAACAAGGTGATCTTCAAGGGGCTGTTTATCAAAGGGATCTATGGCCGCGAGATGTTCGAGACCTGGTACAAGATGGCCAGCCTGATCCAGTCCGGGCTGGATCTCTCCCCCATCATCACCCACAGATTCCATATCGACGAATTCCAGCAGGGGTTCGATGCGATGCGCTCCGGCCACTCCGGCAAGGTGATCCTGAGCTGGGATAAATAGGCCGTTTCACCCCTTGGTTAACCGAAACCCGGCGAATGCCGGGTTTCTTTTTATCTCCACCACCCGAATTGCCGTGATATCGACCAAAACTTTGTACGCAGAGTGTTTAACACTTCACACACAAGCGTTTAAATGGCTGTAACTATTCGGTTATAATCCCGTCGTTTACATGGATAATAAAAGACTGCTGGGAGTATATGAGCGTGTTGAAAAAACTGAGCTATTTGCTGGCTGTCGGGATGACGGCCGCCAGCTTGTCTGGGGCAGTGCTTGCTGCCGATGAGATGTCACCGGAAGCCATTGCCGAGCGGATCAAACCAATCGGTCAGGTCTATACCGCCAAGGATCTGGAAGGTATTGCCGGCGCGAGTGCTGCTCCGGCGGCGGCCGCCTCTTCCGGTCCCCGCGATGGCGAAACGGTATACAAGGGCGCCTGCTTTGCCTGTCACGACACCGGTGCCGCCGGTGCCCCCAAACGGGGTGACAAGGCCGCCTGGGATCCTCGCATCGCCCAGGGCATTGATACTCTCAAGAAACATGCCATCGAAGGCTTTACCGGCAAGTCCGGCATGATGCCTCCACGCGGCACCTGTGCGAACTGTAGTGATGAAGAGATTGAAAACGCCATCCACTACATGATCGACAAGCTGTAAGTATTTGAAAGGGCCGCAATTGCGGCCCTTTCAATCTATCGGCTTCCGACTACTCTTGTAAGGTAGACATATCGGGAGTTGCACATGTCGGCCCAATCCATCGAACCCCACTACTCAACTCCTCTGTTGGCGTTGGTCTCTGCCATTATGGACTTCCCGGCGCCACAAACCGCCACGTCTGACGATTACGATGCCCTAATCCAGCAGATTGACCAACTCTGCCCGCTGCAACATTTCGGCATGCTGGGCCTCTCCGATACCGGTCTGAACTGGCTTTACGCCTACAAGGTCAGCGACATCTTCAAGCAACAGCTGGGCCGGGAGCAGTCCCGCATCACCGATCAACTCACCCAGCTGGATGAGGCCGAAGGGTGGTGCGTCTTCCCCATCGAGCATGGCCAGATACAGTGGTTGCTGGCGCGTGGGACCCCAGCCGACCTGCCGACCCTGCGCCTGCTGCTGGAGTGTCTGGCCAAACGGCTGACCGAAACCCAGGCGGGATCCCATCTCACCGAGCTCCCTTCGCCGCTGATTCGCAAAGACCCGAACTGGAAAAAGAAAATCGAGAGCATCAGCCGCATCATGCGGCTCGCCAATACCCTGCCGGCTCAGGCGCTCTTCTCCCAGCTGGAAGCGGTACTGCGCCAGATGCTCACCATCGAGGACATGCTGCTGGTCAGGCTAACCAGTCAGAAGCTGGAAAAGATCTACCCTGCCCATCCCCATCAGGGAGACGAGTTCATCAGCGGCTTGTGCCACAGCACCAGCAATATCGAGGTGAGCAGGGAGTCACGCTACTGGCACAGCATGCCGCTACGGCTGCAACAACAGTACTTCGCTCACTTCATCATCAGCACGGCTCAACCGCTGGAGACCGACGACAAGCTGTTTCTCGACTTCCTGCGTGGCCAGCTCACCCTGCTGCTGGAGCTGAGACGGATCCGCCAGCAGCTCAACGACATCAATACCGAAGACTCCATCAACCAGCGGCTGCAACAGCTGCGTCAGACCAACCTCAGGCTGCAAAAGCAACTCAAGCAGCATCAGGAGCTGGAACGGCGGCTGCAATTCGATGCGCTTCACGACCCGCTGACCCAGCTGCCCAACCGCGCGCTGTTGATGAACCACCTCAACCACGCCATGACCCACTACAACCGCTACAAATCGCCGGGATTTGCGGTGATTTTTATCGATGTGGATCACTTCAAGCAGATCAATGACACCTTGGGCCACAGCGCTGGCGATCAGCTGCTCAAGGAGGTCAGTCGCCGCCTGCAAACCTGCATCCGGCAAAACGATCTGGTGGCCAGACTGGGGGGCGACGAGTTTGTCATCTATCTGGACAGCAGCAAGAGCGACGATGACATCAGCCCGGTGCTCAACCGCATTATCAGCCGCCTCTCCTACCCGTTCCGGCTACTCGGCAACGAGTTGAGCATTACCGTCAGCCTTGGGGTATCGAGCGTCTCCGAGCAAACCTCAGATATCAGCCAGCTGCTCCATCAGGCCGATCTGGCCATGTATCAGGCCAAGCGCAATGGTCGCAGTCGCATCGTCAGCTACTCGGATGATTGCATCAACCAGAATTGGAATTCGCCGGAAGAGATGCTGGCCAGAGCCCTGCGGGAGGGGCGTATCGTCCCCTACTTCCAGCCTGTGATCCGGCTGCAGGATAGCCGCCTGACCGGACTGGAGGTGATGGCGCGCTGGCTGACCGAGGAGGGGATTCTGAAG
Source organism: Aeromonas sp. Y289-2 (assembly GCF_027705925.1). Lineage (NCBI taxonomy): Bacteria > Pseudomonadati > Pseudomonadota > Gammaproteobacteria > Aeromonadales > Aeromonadaceae > Aeromonas > Aeromonas sp. Y289-2. Next base: position 5,598 of record NZ_JAPDCH010000011.1, on the reverse strand, counting down.
GATGCGTTCGACTTTATTCCGCTGGCAGAGCAGTGCGGTCTGATTCTGGAGCTGGATTACCAGATCCTGCGCCACACCTGTCAGCAACTGAAGAACTGGCTGCCAATCTCCGGGCAGGGCAAGTTCAAGATCGCCATCAATCTGTCGGGCAAGCATCTGGTCAACCATGACCACATCATGCGGCTGATGGGAATTATCGAAGAGGAAGGGGTCGCCCCCGGCTATCTGATTTTTGAATTCAACGAGCGGGAGCTGTCGCGACAAGATTCCGATGCACTGGCGTCGCTGCACGAGCTGCGCGCCAAGGGTATCCAGATCAGCCTCGATGATTTCGGTACCGGCTTCTCCTCCCTCAACGCCCTGTTCCACTTCCCGGTGGACTACATCAAGGTGGATGACAGCTTTACTCAGCGCATGTTGCAGTCCCCCAAAGACCTCGCACTAATCCGCGCCATGCGGGATATCTGTCAGGATCTCGATTACACCCTGGTAGTCGAGGGGATCGAGAACCAGCAGCAATTGCAGAAGCTGATTGATATCGGCTGCCGGATGGGGCAAGGGCGCTATATCTCACCGCCCATGCCGGGAGCAGACATAGTACCGCTACTGACCCCGGCCAATCCTTAGGGTTAATCCTTCTTGAACAACGCCCGCAGGTTGGCAACACCGACCTGCCCCTTCTGCTGGCGCTCCTCGGCAGTCACCTTCTTCTGGTTTTCCCACTCCAGATCATCCTGCGGTAGCTCCAGCAGGAAGCGGCTCGGCTCTGGCCGTACCGACTCGCCAAACTGACGCCGCTCCTTGCAGAGGGTAAAGGTCAGCTCGGTCTGGGCCCGGGTGATCCCCACATAGGCGAGACGCCGCTCCTCCTCCACGTTGTCCTCGTCGATGCTGGTCTGGTGGGGCAGCAAGCCCTCCTCCATCCCCACCATATAGACATAGGGGAACTCCAACCCCTTTGAGGCATGCAGCGTCATCAACTGCACCTGATCCGCATCATCCTCTCCTTCGTTGCGCTCCATCATGTCGCGCAGGGTGAGGCGAGTGACCACCTGAGCCAGCGTCATCGACTCCTCCAGCTCATCCCCTTCCAGCATCTCGGTGATCCAGCGATAGAGGGTGGAGACGTTCTGCATCCGCATCTCGGCCGCTTTCGGGCTGGGGGAGGTCTCGTAGAGCCACTCTTCGTAGTGGATCTCCTTGATCATGTCCCGCACCGCCTCCACCGGATTGCCACGCAGCGCCTGATCGCCAAGGCGTACCAGCCAGTTGGTGAAGGCCTGTAATGCAGTGAGGCCACGGCCGGATAGGTGCTGCTCCAGCCCCAGCTCGAAGCTGGCGGCAAACAGACTCTTGCCGCGCTGGTTGGCATACTGACCCAGTTTTTCGAGGGTGGTGGGGCCAATCTCGCGGCGCGGCAGGTTGACCACCCGCAGGAAGGCAGTGTCCTCATCCGGATTCACCAGCAGCTTGAGGTAGGCCATGATGTCCTTGATCTCGGTGCGGGAGAAAAACGAGGTACCGCCGGAGATGCGGTAAGGAATCCGGTTGGTCATCAGCGCCTTCTCGAAGATGCGCGACTGATGGTTGCCCCGATAGAGGATGGCGTAATCCTTGAACCGGGTGCGGTTCATAAACTTGTGGCCCATCATCTCGGCAGCGATCCGCTCCGCTTCGTGCTCCTCGTTCTTGGCGAACAGCACCTTGAGCTTCACCCCCTCATCAAGCTCGGAGAAGAGCGCCTTGTCATAGACGTGCGGGTTGTTGGCGATCAGGATGTTGGCGCACTTGAGGATCCGCCGCTTGGAGCGGTAGTTCTGCTCCAGCTTGATCAGCTTGAGGCTGGGGAAATCCTCGCTCAGCAGCACCAGATTCTGCGGCTTGGCACCACGCCAGGAGTAGATGGACTGGTCATCATCCCCTACCACGGTAAAACGTGCCCGCTCGCCGACGATCTGCTTCACCAGCTCGTATTGGCTGGTGTTGGTGTCTTGGTACTCATCGACCAGCAGATAGCGGATCTTGTTCTGCCAGCGCTCACGCACCTCCTGATTGCTCTTGAGCAACAGGGTCGGCATCACGATGAGGTCATCAAAATCCAGCGCGTTGTAGGCCACCATCTGGCGGTGATAACGCTCGTAGAGCTGGGCCATCAACACCTCGTCCGGCCCGCGGGCGATACGCATGGCGCGGGCGGGCAGGATAAGATCGTTCTTCCAGTTGGAGATTTGGCTTATAAGGGCCGAGAGCTTGTCCTTGTCGTTGTCGAGCTCGTCTTCAGTCAACTCTTTCAGCAGCGCCAGCTGGTCGGTGTCATCGAACAGGGAGAAGTTAGCCTTGAGATTCAGACTCTTGTGCTCACGACGAATGATATCGAGACCCAGGGTATGGAAGGTGGAGACCATCAGCCCCCGCGCCTCCTTACGCCCCAAAGTCTGGCCGACCCGCTCTTTCATCTCCCGCGCCGCCTTGTTGGTAAAGGTGACCGCAGCGATGTTGCGCGCACTGTAGCCGCACTGCTGCACCAGATAGGCAATCTTGTTGGTGATGACGCGGGTCTTGCCCGATCCGGCACCCGCCAGCACCAGGCAAGGGCCGGAAACATACTTGACCGCTTCGTTCTGATTGGGGTTGAGCTTCATGGGCCGGATCTCTTGGCTTATGATGAGGGGCGGCATTGTACCAGAAATCACCCGATGAGCCGTACCTGCTGCACAGCTGGTGACCGCCCATCGGGCTTATCGCGCCTTGTGTTCGGGCGCTATTTTCAGGATCATGGCCGACCTTTCGAGATGATGACTTTTTCCAGATGGTGAGGGGAGCATGAATCAGCAACAGCACGACCAACTGCGCAGCCAGTTTCCGGCCTTGGCGCAGGAGGTAAACAGCCACCCTCTGGTCTATCTGGACAACGCCGCCACCACCCAGAAACCACAAGCGGTACTGGATGTCATCGCTCACTACTATGGGGTCGACAACGCCAACGTGCACCGTGCCGCCCACGCCCTGAGTGGCCGCGCTACCCGCGCCTTCGAAGCTGCCCGCGAGACGGTCGTCCGTTTTATCAATGCGCCCCGCAGCCTCGAAGTTATCTGGACCCGTGGCACCACGGAGGCGATCAATCTGGTGGCCCAGAGCTGGGGAATGAGCGAGCTCAAGGCAGGGGACGAAATTATCCTCAGTACGCTGGAACACCACGCCAATATCGTCCCGTGGCAGCTGGTTGCCCAGCGTACCGGCGCGGTGATCCGGGTCATCCCGCTCAATGAGCGGGGCGATCTCGATCTGGCCGCCTATCACGCCATGCTGGGGCCACGCATCCGGCTGGTAAGTGTGGCCCACGTATCCAATGCCCTTGGCACCGTCAATCCAGTCAAAGAGATAGTGACGGCCGCCAAAACGGTTGGCGCCGTGACGTTGATCGATGGCGCCCAGGCGGTGGCTCATCTCGAGGTAGATGTGCAAGCCATCGGTTGCGACTTCTACGCCTTCTCCGGCCACAAGCTCTATGGCCCGACAGGCATCGGTGTGTTGTGGGGCCGCACCGAGCTATTGGAGCGGATGCCGCCCTGGCAAGCAGGTGGCGAAATGATCGATCGGGTCAGTTTCAGCGGCACCACCTTCAATACCCTGCCCTTCAAATTCGAGGCGGGCACCCCCCATATCGCTGGCGCTATCGGCCTCGCCGCCGCCATCGACTTTGTGATGGCGCAAGATCGGCAATGGCTCGCCAGTCATGAGCAGGCACTGACCGACTATCTGGTCTCTGGCCTGCAACAGGTGACGGGGCTGCGTCTGGTCGGTGAACCGGGCCAACGCGCCGGTGCAGTCTCTTTCTTGCTCGACGACATCCACCCGCAAGATGCCGCTACCCTGCTCGATATGCAGGGGATCGCCCTGCGAGTCGGCCATCACTGCGCTATGCCGTTGATGGAATCGCTCGGGATCAGCGGCACCATACGTGCCTCGCTGGCCTGCTACAACAATCGGGACGATGTCGACGCCCTGCTGGCCGCCCTGCACAAACTCAGCGACTTCTTCTAAGGCAGATAACCGAATGAGTGACCTCGCAAGCTATACCCAGATTGGCCTTGAGCCCAACGCCGACACCATCCGCCAGCAGTTTGCCGCAGCCCACGGCTGGGAGAACCAGTACCGGCTCATCATCCAGCTCGGCAAGCTGTTACCCGTGCTACCCGGCAAATGGCAGCAGGAGGCATTCCGTCTCAAGGGGTGTGAAAGCCAGGCTTGGCTGAAGGGAGAACAAAGCGAGGATGGCTGCTGGCACTTTGCCTGTGATTCTGATGCTCGCATCGTGCGTGGCCTCATCGTCATCGTGCTGGCGGCACTCAACCACCAAGCGTCTGCGGCGATCCAGGCTTTTGATATGGAAGGGTATTTCAGCGAACTGGGACTTGAAAAACACTTGAGCCCGTCACGAGGTAACGGGCTCAGAGCGATCGTACTGGCGATCCGGGAACAAGCGGTCTAACCCGCCTTGTTCAGTGGTCGATTAGGCTTCGCCAATCGACCTTGCATCTTCATTCCCTGCCTTTTCCTCGGCTCGGGCGCCCCGCTCGGCAATCTTCTTCAATACCCGGGACGCGGCAACCAGCCCAAAGGTTGCCGTCACCGGCGTCACGGCGCCAAAACCGGAAGCGCAATCCATCTTCATGGTGCCATCGCTGGCCGCCTTGGCCTGACAGGTACCGCCATTGCCATCCGGATAACTCAACTGCTCGGTTGAGAAGACACACTCCACTCCGAATTTGCGCGCCGGATTCTTGCTGAAGTTGTGCAACCGGCGCAGGTCGGAGCGAACCTTCGCAGCGAGCGGATCCTGAATGGTCTTGGCCAAATCGGCCACGGTGATTTGGGTCGGATCCATCTGCCCGCCAGCACCACCCGCGACGATCACCGGGATCTTGTTGCGCTTGCAGAAGGCAATCAGCGCCACCTTGGCCTTGACCGAGTCGATGGCGTCCACCACATAGTCAAACTCCCGCTTGATATACTCGGCCAGGTTATCGGCGGTGACGAAATCATCCACCTCGATCACCTCGCAATCCGGGTTGATGGCGCGAATACGCTCGGCCATCACCTCGGTTTTGAGGCGACCAACCGTGCCCTGCATGGCGTGGATCTGGCGATTGGTGTTGGTGATGCAGATATCGTCCATGTCGATCAGGGTGATCTGGTTGATACCAGCGCGGGCCAGCGCCTCTGCCGCCCAGGAGCCCACGCCACCGATACCCACCACACAGACCTTGGCCTGGCTAAAGGAACGCAGTGCGCTCTGACCATAAAGACGGGCAATGCCCCCGAATCGCTGTAGATATTCTGCTTTCATACCACCACCTTGCTTGAGGGCGGCCATTATAGCGACAACCACCGCCAGCTGCGATGGCAGTTGCGGAGAAAATTGAGGAGTGAAAACAGACTAAACAGCAAAAGAAGAGGTAATAAAAGGTCAATAATCAGACGATTTTCTGATTTTCAGGCAATAAAAAACCCCGATCATTGAGCGGGGTTTCTTGTATTGGGTGCCTGGCAGTGTCCTACTCTCGCATGGCGAATGCCACACTACCATCGGCGCTA
>NZ_JAPDCH010000010.1:11943-166580 GCF_027705925.1 Aeromonas sp. Y289-2 | reverse complement strand
GCCAGCATTTCTTTGGATTCGGTCTTCGGACCGATGGTGCAGACAATTTTGGTCTTTTTCATGTCAATCTTCATGGTGCTGTTGTCATCTCTTTAATATGAAATAGTCAGCGGGTCAGGACAAAGGCGGCCAACGCCGGCAGTCCTCTGCCCTCCCGATCAAACAGGGCCTGGTTCTCCCAGCCATTGCCGAGGGGCTCATCTATCCCGAGGAACGCCATGCCAGCGCGACTGGCCCAACTGTCGCCGGGGACCCGGATCCAGCCCGGCTCCCAATAGACAAACCCGAGCCCGAGCTGATCCGGCACTGCGGCAATAGCAGCACGCAGTGCATCGAGAAACGCTAGTTGCCCCTCGGGCGTCGCAGCAAACCCGCCGCGTACGGCCTCCTGCTCACCGAAGGCGTTACGAACCTCGTCCTGGTTGACGGTGTCATGCCCATAGGCGGTCTCAACGACCAGCAGCGGACGCCTGATTTGGGTGGCAAGGCTGTTCATGGTGCGCGAGAGGTCGTCCAGAGATCCGTGCCAATATGGGTAGAAGGAGATACCCACCAGATCGAACGGCACATCGCGTACCTGCATCGCCTTGAACCAGCGTAGGCACTGAGCCTCATCCCCTCCTTCAGCAAGATGTAGCATCAGTCGTGGGGTGATACCCCCCTCGCTGCCAGCACGGATCCCGGCGATGGCCGCCTTGAGCAACTGGGCTAATCGATCGAACCCCTCCTCTTCTTCTTGCCGGTGTAGTTGCCCCTGCGGCCACAGCATGCCGTTATTGAGTTCGTTGCCGACCTGCACCATTTGCGGTTGCACCCCGGCCTCGCGCAGGCGTTGTATCACGGCGGCGCTGTAATCGTGCAGCATTGCCGCCAGCTCTGCATCCGACTTGCCTCGCCAGGTCCGTGGCGTGTGCTGCTTGCCAGGGTCGGCCCAGAAGTCGCTGTAATGAAGATCGAGCAACCAGGGCAGGTTGAGGGACCGGCTTCGCTGCGCCAGTGCAATCACCTTTTCCAAGTCATTGTTGCCACCACCAAAGGGTTCCCCCTTGGCCGAACGGGGATCGACCCACAGCCGCAGGCGTACCAGGTTGAGGCCACGCTTGCGCATCAGGGTTAGCAAATCCCCCTGCCGCGTTCCGTCTTGATAGTGAACGCCCAGGCGCTCGAGTTCGGCTAGGGTGGAGACATCCGCCCCTCGGATAGCCAGGTTATGAGGAGCGGCACCAGCACCTGCACTGATGGCTCCCAGCATGACCAACAGTGGCCAGCTCAGCGGGGGGCGCATCCTAGTGCTGCTCCGGCTCGTGCAGCTCGAACCACTGACCGAGATCACGACGCAGGTTGTCCGAGCGCTTGCCGAAGATGGCCTGCACCTCGTCGCCGATGATGATGACGCCTATGGCGCCGAGACGCTGCAGCGCCTCGCTGTCGACCGGCTGCAAGGCATTGACCCTGACCCGCAGCCGGGTCAGGCAGGCGTCAAAGCCCACGATGTTGTCGCGCCCGCCAAAGGCAGCGATGAGCGCGGTGATGGCCGCTTCGTCCAGCCTGGAGAGCGGTGCCTCGGCCGATTTCTCCTCCTTGTGGCCGAGGGCCGCGGCGAACAGACGCTTGAAGTCCTGCATCTTGACCATTTGAACCTCCTAAACGTGAATAAGAGGGCGAAGCCACTGGCTCCGCCCCGCAATCAACGGGCGCGACGCAGCACCCGGCAGCCGAATGGAGGCAGCACCAGTGAATCGCTCAGCGCCTCACCGCTCACCATGTCACTGTGACCACCCGGCAGAGTGACCAGGCGCTCGGCGTTGGCGAAGTTTTGCACAAACACGAACACCTGCTTACCATCGCTGCGGCACTGGGCGGTGACCCCCTCCGGCAAGGCTGGCAAAGCACGCGGCAGGGCCAGGGTCTCGATGAGATGGCCAAAGAAGTCGTGTTGGAACGCCAGATCATTTCGCGAGGCGACATAATAAGCGCGACCTGTCCCGTGCTCGTTGACCGTCACCGCCGGACGTCCGGCATAAAAGTCACCGTCATAGCTGGCCAGGGCCCTCGCGCCTTCTAGGTGGATGAGATCGCAAAGGTGAGTGACTTCGTAAGGGCCGCAGAGTCCGGCTTCGTTGCCAGCAAGACCCGAGACGGCGTTACGTTCCTCGTCATAGAGACCGTCTATCTCCTCTGCCCAGATCCCAAGGACCGGGCGTAGCGGCCCTGGGAATCCCCCCAGGTGACAGAGATCGGTCTCGTTGACGATGCCACTCCAGTAAGTGGTAACAAACTGCCCACCTCGTTTGACAAAGGCGTCAACCCGTTCGGCAAAGCCATCGCGCACCATGTAGAGCATCGGGGCGATAACCAGGTCATAGCCATCAAGCGCGCAGTCGGCATTGATGACATCCACCGCCACCCCGGCCTCCCAGAATGGGCGGTAGTGCTCGGCTACCGTCTTCTCGTAGAAGAGGCCGGCATTGCGCGGCCCCTGGGCATTGTCCATGGCCCAACGGCTCTCCCAGTCGAAAATGATGGCCACTTTGGCCTCGACGCGGCTGCCAGCGACCTCTTGCAACTTGGCCAGGATCTCGCCTAGCGCCTGCACCTCGCGGCCCACCCGGGTATCGATGTGACCAACGTGATCGACCACGGCGCCGTGGAACTTCTCGACCGAACCACGGCTCTTGCGCCACTGGAAGTACTGCACCGAGTCGGAGCCGTGGGCTACCGCCTGCAAGGAGGAGAGGATATGCATTCCCGGCTTTTTGAGCTTGCTGATGGGCTGCCAGTTGGTCAGGCTCGGGGTCGACTCCATCAGGAAGAAAGGTTTGCCTCCCTTGAGAGTGCGCATCAGGTCGTGATACATGGCGGTGTACGCCGCCAGGGTCGAGTCATCGCCACTGTTGTGCCAGAGGGGGTAGCTGTCCCAGGAGATGAAATCGATCTCCTTGGCCAACTGCCAGTAGTCATAGTCGTAGAAGTACTCCATGAAGTTGGTGGTGGCCGGCAGGCTCGGGTTGGCCGCCTTCAAGGGCTTGATCTCCTCGGCACAGAAATCGCTCACCTGGGCGGTATTGAAACGCTTCCAGTCTAGGTTGAGGCCGTGGATCGAGCTCTCGCCGATGGGAGACGGGGATTCGATCTGTGACCAGTCGGTGTAGGTATGGCTCCAGAAGCTGCTCCACCAGGCGTGATTGAGCGCTTCTATGCTGCCATAACGAGCCTTGAGCCAGTCACGAAAGCGCTCCTGACAAAGCTCGCAGTGGCACTCGCCGCCGTACTCGTTGGAGATGTGCCAGGCGATGACACCGGGATGATGGCCGTAGCGTTCGGCCAGGGCACCGTTGATAGCGCGCACCTTGTCACGATAGACAGGCGAACTCATACAGTGATTGTGACGGCCACCGTGCAGTGCCTTCACACGTTCCTTGCTGACCCGCAGCACCTCGGGATAACGCTGGGAAAGCCAAGCCGGACGAGCACCACTTGGTGTGGCGAGGAAAACTGACACACCGTTTTCGTGCAAGCGATCGAGCACCGTATCGAGCCAGCCGAACTCATAGTGCCCCTCTTGTGGCTCCAGGGAAGACCAACTGAAGATGCCGACCGACATCACGTTGCAGCGGGTTTGCTTCATCATCTCGAGATCGCGCTCGAACACCTGGGGATCATCCAGCCACTGATCCGGGTTGTAATCAGCACCATGCAGCAGGGCGGGCACGCGTTCACTGAGCGGGGGAAACTTGAACATCACACATCTCCTAAAACGAGGGGGCGCCGGCCATGGCCGGTCGCCCTATCGGTTGAACCGGGTCAGTTGAATACCTTGATCGAGGGAAGCACATGGCCGGAGCAGTCAAACAGCGCCTGGTTCTCCCGGGCATTGCCCTCTTTCCAGTCGTCGTTGTTGTACTTCATCCCAGCCTTGGTAGCCCAAGTGGCACCAGGGGTTGGCAGCCACGCAGGCTCCCAGTAGAAGACTCCCTTGCCACGCCCGTCCGGTACCGCCACCACGCTCTTGATCAGATCGCGCAGGAAGTCGGCCTGCCCCTGTACGCTGGCCGGGTAACCACCGTCGCTCGCCTCCTTGGCAGTGAAGTTGTTCTCGGCGTTGTCGCAGTTCTCCGTGGTGTAGCCGTAGGCGGCCTCGACCACGATCACATCCTTGCCATAGCGCTTGCTGATGTCATCCATGTTGGCCTTGAGGGCATTGATGGGGCCATTCCAGTAGGTGTAGAAGGAGAGTCCGATGATATCGAAGGGCACCTCGCGCTTGGCGACTTCATCAAACCACCAGACGAAGGTGTCGTTTTTGGTGCCCTCAGCCAGATGCAGCATCACCTTGATATCTTTGCCGTGCTCTTTCACAGCACGTACACCAGCCTTGAGCAGTGTGGCCAGGCGATCAAACTCCCCACCGTTTTGCCCCCAGCTCTTGCCCTCTGGCCATAACATGCCACCATTGATCTCGTTGCCGACCTGCACCATGTCAGGCATCACACCGGCCTTTGCCAGGGCATCCATGCTTTCCTTGGTATGGGCGTAAACGGCATCCGCCAACTGCTTGACTGACATCGTACGCCACGCCTTGGGCTTGTTCTGGCGGCCCGGATCGGTCCAGAAGTCGCTGTAGTGGAAATCGAGCAGGAACTTCATACCAAGGGCCTTGGCACGCTTGGCAAGCGCTATCGTTGCAGCCAGATCGTTGTTACCACCGCCGTAAGGCTTGCCGTCCGCATCCTTGGGGTCTACCCACAGGCGCAGGCGAATGTAGTTAAAGCCGTTCTCCTTGAGGATTGCCATGGCGTCCTGTTGCTTGCCACTGGCATCAAAGAACTTGCCACCAAATTTCTCTACTTCGGCCAGCATGGAGACATCAGCCCCCTTGATGAACTCCTGCGGTACCGCAACTGGTTGCACCACCACATTTTCGGCAGCCACGGCGGGGGCATGCATACCCAACATGCCGGTGGCGAGCAGCGCCGCCATCACCAGCGTCTTCTTGATTTTCATGTCGAACGTCCTGTTTAACGGATTAACCCTTGGTCCCACCTGCGGTAAGACCGGAAACGAAGTACTTCTGCAAGGAGAGGTACAAGATGGCCACCGGCACCGCGATGAGCACAGCTCCCGCCGCATAGGTGGTGTAGCTGGCCCCCATCTTCTGGGCGACCAGGTTGTAGAGACCAATGGGCAAGGTGAACTGATCCGGGGTGCGCAATATGGTGCTGGCCAGGATGAAGTCGCCAAGCGGGCCGGTGAAGGAGAACAGTGCAACCACCGCAATGATGGGCTTGGAGAGCGGCATGATGATCTCGATGAAGATGCGGAAGTTGCCCGCTCCGTCCATACGCGCCGACTCGTCAAGATCCTTGGGGATGGCGTCCAGATAACCCTTCATCAGATAGGTGTTCATCGGGATCATGCCGCCCACATAGACCAGCACCAGCGCCAGGTGGCTGTTGACCAGACCCAGCATCTGGGCCAACACGAAGATGGCGATGAGGGCCGAGAACTGGGGCACCATCTGCAACAACAGGAACAACATCAGGCCATTTTGCCGCCCACGGAAACGAAAGCGCGAGAAGGCATAGGCAGTGAAGCTGACGCTGATGAGGGTCAACACCATGGTCAGGAAACTGATCTTCATCGAGTTCCAGTACCAGGCGGCGTAGTCGATGCGCCCGTCAAACAGCTCCTGGTAATGAATAAAGGAGAAGTTTTCCGGGATGATCGAGGTGTTGAGCAGGCTGCTGCCCGGGTTGAGGGATGCCCCCACCGTCCAGATGAGGGGGTAGATGATGATCACCGCAACCATAGCCAGCAGCAAATAGCTTAGGGTCAGGCGGATGGCATTACTCTTTTTCAGACTGTGTTTGGCACTCATGGCTGGATCTCCTTACACCATGTCGTCTTGCTTGAACGAATTGGTCGCACGGAACTGCCACAGGGCAATGCCGACCACGAAGATGGAGAGCAGAATGGTGATGCTCGCTGCAATCGCATACTGGGATGACGACATGGTCAGCTTGTAGATCCAGGAGACCAGGATGTCGGTGCCGCCGGCATTGGAACCAGCCACCGCAGGTCCCCCGTTGTTGAACAGGTAAATAATGTTGAAGTTGTTGAAGTTGAAGGTGTACTGGGTGATGAGGATCGGAGCGATCGAATACAGCACCAGGGGCAGCGTAATGGTGGTCAGCTTGTGCCATGTGCTGGCACCGTCGATGGTGGCCGCCTCGTAGAGATCATCCGGGATAGCCTGCAACACCCCAGTGGTCATGGCGAAGACGAATGGGAAGCCAAGCCAGGTCTGCATCAGGATGAGGGCCGTCTTGGTCCAGAAGGGATCTGTCATCCATGCCTTGGGGTCGATACCCAGAGAAGCCAGAATACCGTTGTTGATGACGCCAAAGGTCTCGTTGAACATGCCGGCGAACACCAGAATGGTGACAAAACCGGGCACTGCCCACGGCAGGATCAGGATGGTGCGGATGAGCGGCTTGAAGCGCAGATCCTTCTGATTGACCAGGATCGCCAGCAGCACCCCGACCGAGCATTGCAACGTGGTGGCGATCAGCGTCCAGATCACGGTCCACTGCAGCACGTCGAGCAAGGTCGAACGCCACAGATCGAGCTTGAAGATGTTGATGAAGTTCTTCATCCCCACCCAGTCCACCAGCTTGGCCGGCGGCGTGTGGTAGAGATCGTAGTTGGTGAAGGCGATGGAGAAACCAAAGATGATGGGGAACACCACCACGAACACCAGCAGGATGAAGCCCGGGGTGATCATCAGGTACGGAAAACCTTCGCTCAGCAGCAACTGGTATTGCTTGCGCACACTGGTCAGCGCTACGCCACGATCCCGGCGATCGCCGTTAACATAGGCGTCGCGGACGCTCCAGTAATAGATGGCACAACCAAAGATGGCCACCAGTACGCTGATAACCCCCTTGGCCAGGAGGAAGACGGAGTTGTCCCGGGGCAACTCGGTGCCAAGGGTAAACAACCCCCAGAACCCTTGAGATAGAAAATCATGGAATACGCCGAAGAAGCAGGCCATGACGGTGAAAAACAGGGTGCCCTTGACCCATTGCCGGTTATACCACTGACCGAGTCCCGGGATCAGCGAGAGCAGGGCGGCCACCTTGGCATGATGGGTTCTTGTACCGATCTGGGTAAGCGATCCGGAATCGACAACCACAATGTACCTCCTTTCCATTAAGAGCCCGGGCGGCCACGAATGCCGCCCGGCCCGAATTGGGCCTGCGCCCAACTTGTGTTATTGCTGCGCGTGGTTAACTTCGATCTGCATGTTGATGTTCTTGACTGCACCTTCCAGTGCCGCCTTCACACCCTGCTTGCCAGTCACGCCAAGCTGCAGTGCACTGTTGGCAGGGGTCCACACCTCTTGCATCTCGGGCACGCTCGGCATCGGGGTGGCGAAGCCAGCCTGAATGGCCACGGCCCGGGATTTCTCGTCGTCCTTGATGAGCGGATCGTCGATCAGCGCCTTGAGCGGCGGGATCTCGCCGGTCTTCTGGAAGCGGACCTTGGCGTACTCAGGCTGGTTGATGAACTCGATGAACTGCTGCGCCAGCTCTTTCTGCTTGGAATAGGTGGAGATGCTGTACCCCTTCACGCCGAGGAAGGAGCGCATGTGTTCGCCATTGGGCAGTGTCGGCAGCGGGGCGACACCGTAGTTCACACCGGCATCCTTGTAGGGTTGGAACGACCAGGGCCCGGTGATGACGGCAGCGGCCTTCTTCTCGGTGAACAGGGAATCGATGGCGTTGGCGCCGGTCTCACCGACGATACCGGCCGGGAAAAGCCCTTCGCTATAGAAGCGCTTGAGGAAGCTGACCGCGTCGACCGCCCCCTGGTTGGCCAGGCCCACGTCCTTGACGTTGAGCGAACCGTTGGGGTTCTGGCCGAAGATGTAGCCCCCCATGGCGGCCACTACGCCGTAGGAGTAATAGATCTCGTCAAACTTGGCGAGCAGGCCGTATTTGTTCTCCCCACGCAGGGTCTGGGAGGCCTTGACCAGCTCGTCGAAGCTCTCCGGCGCCTTGGGCAGCAGGTCTTTGTTGTAGACCATGACGATGGTCTCGACCGCCTTGGGCAGGCCATAGAGCTTGCCTTCATAAGTCTGGGCATCCACCGCCGGCTTGGTAAAGCCTGCCAGATAGTCGGCACCCGGCTTGATCTCGCTGATGAGCCCCTGCACCACGGCGGTGCCCACCTGATCATGGGGCAATACCAACACATCCGGGCCTATGCCGGCCGGGCCATCCAGGCGCAGCTTCTCGATCTGCTGGGCATAGGGGGTTTCGAGGATCTTCACCTTGACGTTGTGCTTGGCTTCGAACGCCTTGACGGCCTTCTCTATGCCGTTTGATTTCTTGATGTCTTCCCACACCAGCAGTTCACCGTCGGCAGCCCGGGCTACCTGCCCCAACCCCACCACGCCAAGAGAAAACAACATTGCAGCGGTCAATTTATTGATTTTCATATGATTTCCTTGTCCCTAACTCAGGTAAAAACAGGCCTTCGCCGACCACGTCGGTTAGGTGGGTGTTACGATGCCATCCAGCCGGTGTAACTTATGACGCTTGTTACCGATTAGTGTGTAAAACAGAGCACAACCACATTGCACACTGTACTGGTCTGGCCTCTATGACGCGCACTCACCGTCACCTAATGTCATGATAAATAACTGGTTTAATCCTATACATCAGATCCGGAGCAATTCGCTCTCTCTCTTGTTTCTTGCCACCCACGCCTTTCACTGCGCTTTCATGCGGCAAAAAAGGTAACGATTACACCGAATGGCTCTACGGTAAGCGGTGCTTGCCCAGCCTGCCAGTAGCACGTACCAAGGCTGTGATCTCATGCACAAAAGAAACAGCATTTTGTGCAACCGTTTACACCTGACTGATATAGTCCTCGCAAAGCCACAGAGTGAAACGGTGTGAAACGCCTTCTCCCTCCCAGGGCAAAGAAGCCGCAGCAGGGGTATGGCCACCTCGGAGTTCTGCAGCTAATGCATTCATTATCAAGGAGTTAAAGCTCATGGCGAGTATCAGATTGAACAATGTGGTCAAGCGTTTTGGCAGCAACGTGACCTTGCATAACGTCAACCTGGACGTGGAAGACGGCGAGTTCACCGTCTTCGTCGGCCCTTCCGGTTGTGGCAAGTCCACCCTGCTGCGGATGATCGCCGGCCTGGAAGATATATCGGAAGGCCAGATTGCCATCGATGAGCAGGTGGTCAACGATGTCGCACCGGCTCATCGCGGCGTGGCCATGGTGTTCCAGTCCTATGCCCTCTATCCCCACATGACGGTGGCCGAGAACATGGGCTATGGCCTGCGTGTCAATGGCGTGCCGAAAGAGGAGATAACCCACCAGGTCAGCATGGTGGCCAAGACGCTGCAGCTCTCCCACCTGCTCGATCGCAAGCCCAAGCAACTCTCCGGCGGCCAGCGCCAGCGGGTAGCCATCGGCCGTGCCATCGTGCGCAACCCCAAGGTGTTCCTGTTTGACGAGCCGCTCTCCAACCTCGATGCCGAGCTGCGTGTCGAGATGCGCCTGCACATCGCCAAGCTGCATCAGGAGCTCAAGACCACCATGATCTACGTGACCCACGATCAGGTGGAGGCCATGACCCTGGCCGACAAGATAGTGGTGATGAACTATGGCAAGGTGGAACAGGTCGGCTCGCCGATGGAGCTCTACTACAAACCCTGCAACCGCTTCGTGGCCGGTTTCATCGGCTCACCCAAGATGAACTTCCTGCCGGCCCGCGTACTGGCCTGGAGCCCGGAGCAGATCCGGGTCAAGGTAGCCGGCCAGCAGGAGCTCACCCTGCCCATCCTCACCGAGCGACTCGAGCCGGGCAGCGAGATCTCCCTTGGCCTGCGTCCCGAGCATGTGGTGCCGGGCGCAGAGGGGATCCACCTCGCCTTTACCTGCGAGGTGGTGGAACGTCTTGGCAACAGCACCTACCTGTTCGGTCAGTGCTGCGGCACCGACGGCTTCAAGCTGCTGCTGGCAGGGGATGGGGAGTTTCATCCGTACCAGAAGATGGATGTCTTCTTTGCCCCGCAAAATTGCCTTGTGTTCAATGCCGAAGGGCTCAGGATCAGCCGCTGAACGCGGCTACTGCATGCCCCGATCCATTTTGCCCCCGCCAGTCGGGGGCTTTTTTTATCCCCGGGCGCGGGACACAAAATGAGAGCGGGCTCGCAACCCTGGACAAATCCCGTACAAGGGTGCCGAGAAAGAGTGTAAAAGATTCACAAAACAATGAAAACGTTACACTAAAAATCAGAATTAGGTGCCCTCCATTATCGCAGCCTTATCTTTTAACAAGATAACGCACTGATAAAAGATGACTTATCACTTGCATCATCAGGCTGGGTTGACTCAAAACCACATGTAACCGATACCATGAACTTGCGCACTCGTCACCTTTCCATCATCCAGCGCCTGGCGCTGGGCTTTGCCGTCATCCTGTTGCTGCTGCTGCTCTCGGTGGCCCTCTCTCTCTACGCCGGCCAACGGCTGGCCGACCAGGTGGGGCTGCTCGCCAGCCATACCGCGCCGACCCTGGTGCAGAGCCGCGCCGTGACCCGCGATCTCTTCACCCTCGACCGACATCTGGGTAACGCATTGCTGCAGACCGGAGAGGAGGAGCTGGGCGCCGCCCGCGAGCAGATGCAGCAATGGCAGGCCCGTTTCGACCAGGGTCTGGCCACCTTGGCTCGACAGATAGCGGGGGAGCCGCAACAGAGTGCGCGCGTCGAGAGCCTGCGCGAGCAACAGGCCGCCTACTGGCAACTGGCCCAGCAACTGGTCGATGACTATGCCCACAACCGCCTCGAACAGAGCAAGCTGGCGGCCGACACCCGCCTTGGCGACACGGCGCGCCAGCTTGCCAGCGCCCTCGATGTGCTGCTCGCCCCTCTGGGCAGCCACCCCGCCGTGCTGCTCAAGAGCCGCCTGCTGGCAAACCTGGAACAACAGGTCAGCGCCACACAGGAGATCCTCAAGCAGCAGGATCCGGCCCCCGTTGCCGCACGTCTGGCTGCCAATGCACGCGCCAGCGAACAGGCGGCGGCACTGCGCCAGGAGCTGGCACGCCAGCTCGCCGGCCAGGAGGATGCCTTCGGCGTGCCCCTGAGCCTGGAACGCGGCACGGGTGCCAGGTTCGATACCCTCGCCACCCTGCTGGCCGGCCCCGAGAGCCTGCCGGCACGCCACCTGGCGCTGGTCGAACAGAGCATCATGTTGCGCAACCAGAGTGTGCAGGCCAGCCGCCTTATCGACAGCCTGCTAGGCGATCTAAGCGAGCTTGACGCCGCGATCGACGCTCAGCTTCGCCACAGCACCGCCGGCAGCGGCGCCATCCTGCTCTGGCTGCGCCTCGGGCTGTGCGCCGGCCTGTTGCTCTCCCTCGGTCTCGGCGCCCTGGTGCTGTGGCACCTGGTTCGCGCCATCCGCCAGCCACTGCACCACATCCTCACCACCCTCAAGGCCCTGAGTCAGGGAGATATGCGCCAACGCGTGCCGCTACTGCGTCACGACGAGTTCGGCCAGCTTGCGACCGGCATCAACGCCCTGGCCGACGAGATGAGCGGCATGCTCGGTCAGATAGTTCAGGCCGCCGATGCCCTCGGCCGCATGGCCGGCCAGAACCAGCACGCCCAGCATCACGCCCAACTTGCCATCGGCGAGCAGCGCAACGAAACCACAGGGGTCTGCAGCGCCATGGAGGAGATGGACTACTCGGTGCGCGAGGTCGCCGGCAGCATAGGCCAGACCGAGCAGACCCTCGGCAACATAGCCGCGGCGGCCCACGCCGCCAGCCTGCGTGGGGCGGCGACCGGTCAACGGCTGCAGCAACTGGCTGACGAGTTGGCGGAGTCGCGCCGCAGCGTGGAGCAGGTGCAGACATTGAGCGTCAGCATCGGTGACATCCTCGCCCTGATCGAGCGCATCACGGAGCAGACCAATCTGCTGGCCCTCAACGCCGCCATCGAGGCGGCCCGCGCCGGAGAACAGGGGCGTGGCTTTGCCGTGGTGGCCGACGAGGTGCGTCAGTTGGCGCACCACACAGCAGACTCCACCACCCGCATCCAGGGGATCATCGACGATCTGCAGCAAAGCACCCGCGGTGCGGTCGCCACCATGCTGCGCTGCCACGACGCCATGGCCCAGAGTCGCACCGACAGCGACGCGGGTTGCGCCACCCTAGCCGAGCTATCCCAGGCGCTGCAGCAGGTGGCCGAGCAGAGCAGCCGTATCGCCAGCGCGACCCTGCAGCAACAGCAGACCAGCGCCGAGATCGCCCGCAACATTACCAACATCGCCCGGATTGCCGACGACAACCAGGGCGCCCTGGCCAAGGTGGCACAGACCAGCGACCAGTTGCAGCAGCTATCGCAGCAGCAACTGTCGCTGACCCGCCGCTTCACCCTGCAGAGCGCCTGATCACACACCACAGAGAGGACCATCCATGTTCAAGAAGACACTGTTGTTGACTACCCTGATCGCCTGCCTCCAGCCCGCGCTGGCCAACGAGGAGGATCCCCTGGCCCGCCCGCTGTTCCTGCGCGGCGAGATGAACAACTGGGAGGCCCCGGCAGACCAGCAACTGGTTACCCAGCAAGGGGACTTGCTGTCGGTCCAGGTGGCCTTGCAGGCCAGTCACGGCGCCTACAAGTTCAAAATTGCCGACGAGAAGTGGAAGGCCGACACCACCTATGGCCAGTTCGACCCCGCCGCCAAGGTCGAGTCGGACAAGCCGGTGGTAGTCAAGGCCGGCTGGCAGTGGAGCGACATGAAGTTCACCCCGCCCAGCGACGGCCAGTATCGCATCACCCTGGATCGCCGCGATCCCCAACACATCCAGGTCACCGTCTCCCCCGCCGGGTGATCCTAGGGCCGCCGTAAGGCGGCCCCAGCCTCCGCCGGGATGGCGCCGCACGGCGACGCCATCCCGGCGCGGGACTGCCTCCCTGTCGCCACCCTACACACATCCAGACAGGAGATAACAACAATGAAGAGACATCTGCTTACCACCCTGCTGCTTGGCGGCGCCCTGCTGTTTCATGGCCAGGGAGAGGCCATGGTCAAGGGAGCTGACGTCAGCTGGCTGACCCAGATGGAGAAAGCCGGGTACAAGTTCTATAACGACGCCGGCCAGCAGCAGGATCTGTTCAAGACCCTGAAAGAGCACGGTATGAACACCATCCGGCTCAGGGTATGGGTCAATCCTGCCGATGGCTGGAACAACATCAGTGACGTCATCGCCAAGGCCAAGCGGGCCAAGGCGGCCGGTTTCGATCTGCTGATTGACTTCCACTACAGCGACAGCTGGGCCGATCCGGGCAAGCAGACCAAGCCGGCGGCCTGGCAGAGCTACACCTTCGAGCAGTTGATGTCGAACGTCTGGTGGCACACCTATAACGCCCTGGTGGCCCTGAAAAATGCCGGCATTACCCCCAAGTGGGTACAGGTGGGCAACGAGACCAACAATGGCATGCTGTGGGAAGAGGGGCGAGCCTCGGTCAACATGAAGAACTTTGCCTGGCTCATCAACAGCGGCTATGACGCGGTCAAGGCGGTCAACAGCGGCACCAAGGTGATCGTCCATCTGGCCAACTGCGAGAACAACAGCCTCTATCGCTGGATGTTTGACGGGCTGAAGAGCAACGGGGCCAAGTGGGATGTGATAGGCGCCTCCCTCTACCCGACCCAGAGCGGCAACGGTGACTGGTTCACCCTAGACAATCTCTGCTACGACAACCTCTCCGACATGGTGACCCGCTATGGCAAGGAGGTGATGATCGTCGAGGTGGGCATGCCGTGGGATGACCCGAAAAACAGTTACGACACCATTGCCGACCTGCTCAACAAGATGACGTGGATCCCTGACGGCAAGGGACTCGGCGTGCTCTACTGGGAACCACAGAGCTACAAGAACTGGCAGGGCTACAGCCTGGGTCTGATGGACAACAGCGGCAAACCCACCTATGCGCTGGATGCCTTCCTGTTGCAATAAAGATGTAACGTTACACAGAGGCGCGGTGAGTCGTGCGCCTCTTCCATCTGCCGCCTGGACATGACTTAGCCCGTCTCTTCGCCCTTTCTCGCCATCGCTTATCATCCCGCCTCCACCGCTCCGCGCCCTCCGGCACCATCACCAAAACATGGCCACCCTCTCCCCGAGGCAGACTCGCGGACGACACCTTCGTCGCCGGGATTCGCAACGATGGAGCCCCGATGACGACGTCAGCACGACAAGGCGCGCGTTCAATGCAAAATAAAAAAGGGAGCCCAAGCGGGCTCCCTGCGGGGTGACGAGTCGGGATTTACCACCAGGCTTCAGCCTGCACGCCGAAGTTCCAAGTATTATCATCCTCACCGCCGTTGAAGGATTTGCCTTCGCCATCTTTCAGATAGCTGGCAAAAACCCGGATCTCCGGGCGGGCAAACATGCTGGAACCAGCTGACCAAGCTTGAGCCAAGGTATATTTTTGACCACTCGATTTTTCTTCAGAGCCGCTTGTCCAGGTCTTGGTGCTCTCATAAGTACCGGCTTCAACCAGCGTCTTCATGATGTCAGTCCACGCATAACCGCCTCGCGCGACAGCGCTGAACAGTTCGGTGTTGTCATGCCATGCTTCAAGTTTCTCACCCTTACCGTAAGTGAATACATGGTTCACACTGAATTTCTCTCCCATGGGAATGTCACCAGTCAGAATCACACGGTATCCCTTGGCATCATCGGTCA
The DNA here is from genome assembly GCF_027705925.1 of Aeromonas sp. Y289-2. NCBI lineage: Bacteria > Pseudomonadati > Pseudomonadota > Gammaproteobacteria > Aeromonadales > Aeromonadaceae > Aeromonas > Aeromonas sp. Y289-2. Next base: position 151,789 of record NZ_JAPDCH010000010.1, on the reverse strand, counting down.
GATGCCAAACATCATACCAACCGCCCCCTTGGGAGATCATGTTCTGGGCCAGCCCTTTATCAGCATATTGCAGCACCAACTTCTCGTAGATGCGGCTATCGGCAAAGTATTGACTCATTTCTGCGGTCAACATGACACCATTTTTGGGATCATAGAGATTACCAGCTTTCTCCTGCTCATCGGTCGGATTGGGCATGGCATAGCTGACACCCGCTTCAGTCCAAGCCCCTTCCCAAGGAGCCCAGCCGGCATAGCGCAGGTCCAGGAAGTTAACGTTGAGGTCATTGTTGACAATCGAGTTATCGATATCGTTACCATCAGACCGGATCCACGCCAGTGAGAAGGCGCCTGGACCTGCCTTGAGGTTCTCAATACCGGCACCGGCTCCCGAGATATTCCAGTATTTGGTATCGATGATGTGAAGGTCGTGACGCTGATAGAAGCGCTTGCCAGCCCACACCACAGCATCGGGCGCAGCGGAAATCAGCCCCTTGGCCTTAACATTGAATTGGCGCAGGGCAAATGTTGCATCGTCCTTGCACTCCTTTTGATCGAAGTTACACACAGTGGTGGTACTTTCATAGTCATTGGAGCCATCGCTCTGCATGCTGAACATGCTGTCTACATAGAAAGTCTTGCCATCCTTGTTGTAAACCTCCTGACCAATACCAATTTCGGTATAGGTATCGCTTTCGTTACCCAAACGACCGACAAAGTTCTGTCGACCGGTTTGCATATCACCGTCTTGGGATACACCTACGCCAGAGCGGAAATAGCCTGTAAAATCAACAGCATTAGCATTCAATGCAGTCATTGACAGAGCGAGGGCAACGGATGTCGTCAGTAGTTTCACTTTCATAGTTATTCCTTTAATCCACTGTTGCATTGTTATCTTGATGAACCGCTTACCAACCCATAGGGAAAGCGCTTTCACTGTCCGATGGAGATTATAGGAATAACTGTGCCATCATTGACATGACAAAACTCACAAAACTGTAATTATTACATAAATACTGCTATAAAAACGCTTGATAAAGCCACAAGGCAAACTCAAGCAATTGAAATTAAAGGGGTATTTGATAACAAATCATGTGTTATCGATTACACTCGTAATGGTAATATCTACACCTGAGAACCATGACTCGACCAGACTCATCGCAGCAGACATGACCTCCTCGTGCAGGGCATAGGAAGGCACCGTGAGACCTTCCCGACCCCACAGGAGTGAGCGACAAAAGAGAGAGGAAGAAGATGAGGCACTAAAAAGGCAAGGCCCCTGACGGGTAACCTTGCCTGATGGCCGATGAATTCAGGTTGCCAAATCGTCGATCAATCGATACTGCGGACTGAATGACGGCGTACCAGAGTCGGGCTGAACATATGTGTCGTCTGGGGCAAGGGCCCACCTTTTGCCAGAGCAATGGCCAGCTCGGCGGCCTGGGTCGCCATGGCGATGATGGGATAACGCACCGTAGTCAGACGAGGGCGCAAGTAGCGGGATATCAGTACATCATCAAACCCCACCAGAGATAGCTCCTGGGGAACCTCGACCCCGTTGTCGCTAAGCACGGACAAAGCTCCTGCCGCCATCGAATCGTTATAACAGACGACCGCCGTCATCTGTTGCCCCCGGCTCAACAACTCAGTCATCGCGGCTTCACCTCCCAGCTCATCCGGACTGCCACGGGAGATCAGGCGCTCATCGACCGGGATATTGTGCTCTTGCAGCGCATCCAGATACCCCTGCATGCGATCCTGAGAGTCAGAGATCAGATGATTTGAACACAGAAACCCTATCTTCTTGTGCCCTTCCTGGATCAGGTGACGAGTTGCAAGCCAGGAACCATAGCGATCGTCCAGCGCCACACAACGGGACTCGAACCCTGGAACGATACGGTTGATTAGCACCATGCCGGGAACATAGCTCATCATCTGGATCAGCTCTTCATCTGGCAGCATTTTGGCATGAACCACCAAGCCAGAGCAGCGATGCCCTATCAACTGCTCTATTACGTGCTTCTCTTTGGCTGCGTCGTGGTAGCCATTTCCGATGAGCAGAAAATTCCCCGTAGCCTGCGCCACCTGCTCAACTGCTTTAACCATGGTGCCAAAGAAGGGGTCAGACACATCGGCAACAATCAACCCCAGCGTTTCGTTGTTCTGATGGGCCAAGGCTCTCGCATTCGCGTTGGGGTGGTAGTTGAGTTCATGCATCGCCTTGAAGACGGCATCGCGTGACGCCTGACTTGCCTTTGGCGAATTATTGATGACACGTGAGACTGTGGCGACGGATACGCCTGACAGGAGTGCTACATCTTTGATGGTTGCCATGAATTAGCTTTTCCGGTGAACGGTATAAATAAAAACCAGTGCTTTATAGGGTCAAGATACTACCGACATTTCCAATACCTGACACGGCTTTCATGTCAAAAGCGGGAGCATTCTATCAATACGAGCGTCTCGCTGTGTAATCCATTTACATACACCCTTATCCATTCTCATGCTCATCGCGGTGAAAAATGTGACAAAAATCACATCAAATGGAGATGCATCTTCCAGGACCTTGTTCACAAGCGCAGAATAAGGGAAAGCGATTACACCAAATAAAACCCAATAAAAACGAGCACCAAGGAGCGATTAATGTTGAAGATACTCGTGACAGGTGGAACTGGTTACATAGGTAGTCATACCTGCTTGCAGCTTATCGCTGCCGGGATGACCCCCATCTTGTTGGACAATCTGGTTAACAGCAAAGAGAGCGTCCTCGAACGTATCCACAGCCTCAGCGGACTGCGCCCCCAGCACTATCACGGTGATGTGCGGGATGCCGACCTGCTGGATCGTGTGTTTGCAGACCAGCAGATAGATGCCGTGATCCATTTCGCAGGCCTCAAGGCCGTAGGGGAATCGGTACAAAAGCCTCTCGAGTACTATGACAACAATGTCAGCGGCACCCTGGTGTTGCTGCAGGCAATGCGACGCGCCGGGGTCAAGACCCTGCTGTTCAGCTCATCTGCCACCGTCTATGGCGAGCCGGAGATCATGCCCATCACCGAGGAGTCGCCCACCTTTCACGCCACCAACCCTTATGGTCAAAGCAAGCTGATGGTGGAGCGCCTCATCAAGGACTTTGCACACTCAGCCCCCGACTGGTCATTGACCCTGTTGCGCTATTTCAATCCGGTGGGCGCCCATCCCAGCGGCCTGATGGGCGAGGATCCCCAGGGCATTCCCAATAACCTGATGCCCTATATTGCCCAGGTGGCAGTGGGCCGCCGTGCCAAACTCGCCATCTTTGGTGATGACTACCCGACACCAGATGGTACCGGTGTGCGGGATTACATTCATGTCATGGATCTAGCCGATGGCCACGTCGCAGCCTTGAAACATGCGCTTGGGCAAGCTGGCGTCCATGTGTACAACCTGGGCACTGGGCATGGCTACAGTGTCCTGGACATTCATGCCGCCTTCTCCAAGGCCTGTGGCCGCGAACTGCCTTATGAGATCGTGCCGCGCCGCGCTGGGGACATAGCACAGTGTTGGGCAGATCCAACACGAGCCTATAACGAGCTGGGGTGGAAGGCTTATCGCACGCTTGATGAGATGACGGCTGATACCTGGCGCTGGCAATCCCAAAATCCAAACGGTTACCCCCTTCCATGAATATACAGAACGAGACAGACCTTACTATGCAATTCGAACCGACCGACCACCCTCACCGTCGTTACAACCCATTGATCCAACAGTGGGTTCTCGTTTCTCCCCACAGGGCGAAACGCCCTTGGCAGGGCCAGCAGGATGAACCCGATCGTACCCAGCGCTCCCCTCACGATCCGGATTGTTTCCTCTGCGCCGGCAATACTCGCGTCACTGGTGACAAAAATCCGGATTATCCGTCGACCTTCGTTTTTACCAACGACTTTGCGGCACTGATGGTTGATACACCTATGGCCCCAACCAGCGAGGACCCCCTCTTCCAGCTAGAGAGTGCACGCGGCACCAGCAGGGTAATCTGCTTCTCACCGGATCACAGCAAGACCTTGCCCGAGTTGTCTATCCCCTCCCTCACTGCCGTGGTCAACACCTGGTGTGAACAAACTGCAGAGCTGGGGCGCGAATACCGCTGGATCCAAGTATTCGAAAACAAGGGCACCATGATGGGGTGCTCCAATCCCCATCCCCATGGGCAGATATGGGCCAACGACTTCTTGCCCAACGAAGCCGCGCGGGAAGATGTCGCCCAACGGGAGTATTTTGCCAAACATGGTCGAGCCATGTTGCTCGATTATGCGGAACGCGAGCAGGCTGACGGCAGCCGCACCGTAGTGGAAACGGAACACTGGCTGGCAGTAGTGCCTTATTGGGCTGCCTGGCCCTTCGAAACCCTGTTGCTTCCCAAGTTTGCGGTAACACGTCTACCGACACTGACACCGCAACAGCGTGCAGACCTCGCACTGGCGCTCAAAAAACTAACCAGCCGCTATGACAACCTGTTTCAGTGCTCCTTCCCCTATTCGATGGGATGGCATGGTGCGCCATTCAATGGCGAAGAGAATGATCACTGGCAGTTGCATGCCCACTTCTACCCGCCCCTGCTGCGCTCTGCGAGCGTACGCAAGTTTATGGTGGGCTATGAAATGCTGGCAGAAACACAACGTGACCTGACGGCAGAACAGGCGGCCGAACGCCTGCGTTCCGTCAGCGATATCCATTTTCGTGAACAGGTTTGAGGTTGAGATATGAGTATTGAATCGCCACACAGCGTGACTGAACATACCTTTTACACTCAGTATGGTTATCGCCCGACCCTCGCCATTCAGGCACCTGGGCGTGTTAACCTCATTGGGGAACACACGGACTATAACGATGGCTTCGTGCTACCCTGCGCCATCGATTATCAGACCGTGATCAGTGCTGCCCCCCGCCAAGATAGTCTGATCAGGGTTATCGCTGCCGACTATCACAACCAACTGGATGAATTTGACTTACGCCACCCCATAGAGGCGCGCCCGGAATACCTGTGGGCCAACTATGTGCGAGGCGTCGTCAAATATTTGCTATTGCGAGGCTGTCAACTGACAGGGGCAGACCTGGTAATCAGTGGCAATGTACCTCAGGGAGCAGGCCTGAGCTCTTCCGCCTCTCTGGAAGTGGCAGTAGGACAGATCTTCAAAGAGATGAATCACCTCGACATCAGCCAAGCAGATATCGCCCTGAATGGACAACTGGCGGAAAACAGGTTCGTCGGTTGCAACTGCGGCATCATGGATCAGTTCATCTCGGCTCTGGGTCAGCAAGATCATGCTCTGCTGATCGATTGCCGCAGTCTGAATACCTGTCCTGTGAGCATGCCAGCCGACATTGATGTGGTCATTATCAACTCGAACGTACGTCGGGGCCTGGTGGATAGCGAATACAATACCCGCAGGGCACAGTGTGAAGAGGCCGCACGGCATTTTGGGGTCAAGGCACTGCGCGATCTGACGATGACCCAGTTCACCGAGCGAGCCAACGAACTGGATCCTGTCGTCGCGAGCCGTGCACGCCACGTCATCTCCGAGAATGAACGAACGCTGGCAGCAGCCGATGCGCTTGCGAATGAAGACATGGTCATGATGGCCGAATTAATGGCGCGGTCCCATGCCTCGATGCGTGATGATTTTGCCATCACAGTGCCTGCTATCGACGCCTTGGTCGACATGATCAAAGAGATCATCGGCAGTCGTGGTGGTGTGAGGATGACTGGTGGCGGGTTTGGTGGCTGTGTGGTTGCATTGGTTCCACAGTCACTGACAGCAGCAGTGTGCGAACAGGTTAATATTCGTTATCCCCAAGTGAGCGGTCTGGCCCCGAGCATCTATATCTGTAAGCCCTCCGCCGGAGCCGGCCCACTCTGATATGTTCGCTGACACCTCAATATTGTAATGGTCACGTATTTCCAGACTGGTCATGGTATAGCCGCCCTGCTAGACGGTGAACGCTCGACTTAGTTGAGTTAAACAACGCTCTCTGTGAGCAGCTGTGGTTAACATGTAGATAATACAATTGAACCAAACTTCAGACATGTGTTATCGCAATGAGCCTAACTCAGGGACTGCTTCGGCAGTCCCCTTTTCCTTTGCTGTAAATGTTCGTTGCATTCAACAATCCTCCGCAACTGCATGTTTTCACATGGCCGTGACACACCCGATTGAATCCCGCCCTCCTTTAAGATGTTGCGCTCTCCTCGGTTAATTGACGCAGATCGGTTTTCAAGCAGTGTATCTCGGCTTGCAAGGCAGACTCTTCGTGTTGCTGCTCTGCAGGCTTGCCGTACGGCTTGAGCTAGGCATACAGAATGTGGCTGGATACCCCAAGGGCTCGTGCAACGTCAGCCACAGGCATCTCACGCTCAGTAACTTGTTTAACAGCTTCGATTTTGAAAGTTTCTGGATAACGCTGACGGACCATGGCACCTCCAATGCTGGCCTCATTTTAAGGCAGTTAGGTCTCTAGGGAACTAGGGGCAATTCACACCGACCAAACCCCTTTATATGGCAGCGGATGAGCCTCGTTCTCAGCCAGCCAAGTCAATAGCTGTCCCATCAGACGAGGGACCTGGTTCGCAGGGGGAGCCATATGCACTAACTGCTCGCCTCGATAAATACCTACGCCAGTGACCCGCATCATCACAGAGTCCACGCATCAGTAGTCCGTGAGCACCAAGTAAATCTTCCGCTGAAGCTGGATCCCTATTAGGCATTGCCTCATAGGCCGCAAACGCATTACGGACCTCTTGGATTTCCCGTGGAAGCCCAAGTACCGTCTTCCCCTCAATCACTGCCGTCACCTGCTCAACACTCAGAGTATTGTGCTCAGTAGCTAGCGAAGCTTGGATGGTGCGGATCCGGTTCTCTCGACGCAACATAAGAACCTGAGAGCTCTGAGCAAACCGCTACAGCCGCAGCAACTCAGCGATATCCGCAACTCGACTCAACATGGCATGGGTCATGGGTGAAGGAAGGGGAATAGGCTGCCATGGGTTACTCCAACTGATGCGATAACAAATGAGGGATTAGCTTAACAGATCCGGGAGTAGAAACTCCCGAATTGAATTTGAATGTCCAAGCATCCCCACTAGGGCCAGTGAATTAAGAGTGAACATTACCTTATCCGTTCACTATGCCCGAAATTACGCTCACCTCGTACTTTCGAACGCAATTTAAATAAATACCCGATCCTCACCAAGAATTTATAAAAATTCTCATTCTGCAGATCTGCATCTCTGCGATCAAATCGATACTCTGCGTCAGGAGGGAAATGCACCAAAGACGCATAATCAGGGTATGCAAGCCTCAATGCTCTGCACCAAGCTTTACGAATACGCGTAGCCATGTTATCCGCATCAAAATTAGCGTAGTCACCAAGATAACCGTAATCATCTCGGTTAAATAGTAGCACCACGTGATAATGAGGGTACTGGCTTGTTACCTGCTCCTTTACCCAGATATAACCCAAGAAGAATCGTTTACCAGTTTTACCCTTACGGTGACGTAACGCATGTATCTGGCTTTTTAGTGAAGCAATAAAGCGCGTAATAACCTTTTCCTCTTCTACCTCCGGTGGAAAGCCTGTCGGCATGTCCGGATCATCCATAACTGGTATCTGGGGAAAGCGTAGATCAACACGTACAGTAAACACTCGCGGATGTTTATTCAAAAAGCTGGCGATCACCTCCACGGATGTTTTCAACTGTTCAAAGGATATTTCACCATACTTGGCCTCAGCCACAACTCGTAAGTTGCCTAGCTCGTTGCCTATTAAACAATACCCGCCATTTGATTTCATATACGGCCCTATGATTTACATGGAATACCCATGCAAGTTGGTTAGATGCTCAGGTGACAGTACTCATCGTCATTAATGAGGACCGCTGCGTAAAACTTTACGGTCAACTGATACCTTGCTCTCTTATTAAACCACTAGGTTGATATACCAACCTGCATTTAGCACTCTGTGCTTTGCATATGCTGCGCTATGCCGATGTATACGGCTAATGGCTTGTATCTGACGTACAAGCCCGATGTATATCTGATTGGTATACACTTCGTGTATATATCACATGTTCTCGTTGGTATACTCTGTGATACACTCTGACGGTGTATCACTCTCTCGATATATCTCCTACACCCTCTACCTTGTTATACACCTGGGTGTATATATTACTATTACCGAACTTAGCGACCTCCTAAATCACCGGGGAATACGTAATTATTTTAAATAAAACCCCAGTAATACCGGTTATTAAAGCAAGAAAATTACTCTGAACTTAGCTTGCCCTCTCCTATCTAGCAGATGCCTTCGAATCAATCCATTCTATTACTTCACTCTGCATCCAAGCGACCGCTCTAGGCCCTAAGCGAACGACACCAGGGAACTCCCCTTTGCTCATCAAACGATAAATTGTCGCTTTGGATAGCGTCGTCATTTCCGTGACTTCTTTGAGTTTGATTAGTTTCATTTTTTGGATCCGACTATTTTTCCATAGCTGGACCAACAATGTTAATATTTACGTTTATAGCTTCTCACATTGCCCCTAAGCCGATTAGCTATGCAGAAGAAACAATCACTAGTTATCCCAGAGTGCTTCAATGCCACTAAGTAGGTTAGATTGCAGAGCCTGAGCCATGCATTCACAGGTCAGCCCGCCAACATAAGCAACAATAAAAGCTTGAAAAATACCATGAAAAATCACACACTAAACACAACTATAAATCAACACAAAACACTACAATGTAGATTAAGGGAGGTGGTATTATGGCAATTCATGATAATGGTGTGGATGTGCAAGTTTATAAGAAATTAGATGACCCTGTTTTTGTGGACTACCTCTGGTATAGAACAGGTCAAATCAATCAAGCTCAAGCTGTAGATACACCACCTCGCCATATACTAATCAAGAATTTAAAAGATGCCTGCAATACTGCTAGTGCTTTTGCTTTTATGCATAATTACAATGTAAGAAATGAACGACCTAATGGACTTGAAAAATGGATTGACACTTTACTGGATGAATTTCACACAAGATGCCTTACAGAAAAATATTATTACTGGCTAGATAATAAAAATACGAGACTGCATTACTTCACATGGAGATTTTTGAGTCACTTAGGTATATCCATAGAAAAAAAAGACCAACAACTAGAACATAAGTGCGTGTTTTTATTGAGCCCATCAATACTCGATGAAAACATAAAAACGCACACACACACTAATAAAAAATGGAATACTGAAATAAGCACACAGGATATAACTGCACTTATCAACAGACTACCTTGCAACAAAATAGAAAAGGAAAAATTAGTACGAGCTATATCCAAATCTGCTGAATCAGCAATGAAAAATGATGATGTTAAGTTTTGGCTTAACAAACAAAACAAGGAAAAAACAACATGGCTACACAAATATCTTGAGCATAAAGAAATAGATTATGTCCCATTAGTTTTAAATGGTACATCAGCTCAAAAAGATGATCTTGTTTCATTTTTAGATGTATTAAGCATTACTAATATTGATAGATATAAACTTTTAGTTTCCAACATCAAGAAAGCATGGAGCCAAAAAGTATATCGTGATAAAAATATAGAAAAGAAACAATACAGCATTAACATGAGTAAAGATATAGGTAATATTCTTGACAAACTAAGCCAAATGGAACAGAAAAATAAAAACACCATCATAGAAGAGTTGATTAGAGAGGCATACGCAAAACGGTGCGCAATATAAAAAACGGACTGAATGATTAAATCATTCAGTCCATCACTAAAAATCATCATAGCCACATTTACTTTCTATTAAAGCTCACCTTCACAACGTTATTAACTGCTGCTTCAGTAACAGGATCTTGCATCACCTCATCAGCTACCAGTCTCCCCCAATTAATCCAGACAAGTCGGGTTTTCTCGGTGTGACGTGAACGGTGATAAGTTCTAATAAGTTTGTTAATGGGGGTGTGATTCAAGCAAAGCTCAATAACTCTTTCCTCAACATCTAGCCTTTCAGCCCAGTTAGTAGCCGCACTACGCCGCAAATCATGGACAGTAAATGGGTCCATATCAGGTAAACATCGTGCGATGAATCGCCTTAGAGCCCGAGTAATGGAATCAACTAAAATTGGCTCGATTTCATCTGTTTTTGGACGATCAGATTCGAATACTAAATCACCATTGGCATACTGCGCCTGCTCTTCAATGACCGATTTCGCCTGAGGGGAAATAAAGACAGTATGAGCTCTACCATTTTTGGTTTCAGGTATAGTCCATATATCATCTTTTATCTGTGAAAAACGCATATTAGCGACTTCACCTCTACGACATCCGGTCAGTATTAATAACTTAATCGCATTCGCAGCAGGTATAGAAATCGTTGCATGGCGAGAAACACCACGCCCTCCGGCCGCCAAGCTACCACCACTCCCAAGATCCTCATCTATCGCCTTCCATAACCTGCGCAATTCGGGGACGGTCAACCATCGCTCTCTTGGCGAGCCAGCACTGGCACCAAAATCTTTTGGGCGCAACAGTCTCGCAGGGTTGGCCTCAAGCAGACAGTGAACCACTGCATAATCTAACATCTGGTTCAGCGTTCCCAACCCTTTACGGGTTTCATCTTTTGTTGCACGCCTGGTTATCTCTAACGCTTGTGCCAAGTGGGCACGAGTCAGATCGATTAAGCGAATGTTGCCTAGAGTCTTCTTGAGATGACGATTCCAACGATCCTGATGGCATTGGAGGGTTTTGGGTTTGACGACCTGAGCAACACGCTGTGCATCGAGCCATCGTCCAAGCAACTCATCCATCGTCAGGGCCGTTTCATTTTTAGCCTTTTCTTGAGCCGCAAACTTGGTGGGATCAATGCCCCGCTTCACAAGCAGCACCGCTTTCCCATGCTCCTCTCTGGCTTTAGCCAGAGTCAGGGCAGGATAACTCCCCAGCAACAATTCGCCTTCACTACCACCAATCTTGAAGCGATATACAAAACGCTTGAGGCCACTTTCACGGATTTCTATTTTGAGTCCACCACCATGCTTCGATTGAATCGCATAGCGTTTCACTTTAACCCCTTCGACTGGCTTGAGTGACGAGATCTCCAAGTCTTTACTTATCGCCATCCGTACCCCTCCCCGTACCCCTCCAGCGCAGTGCATTGGAGTGAGACTTTATGAAACCACTTGGTACAGATATCTTATGTAAACAACTGTTTTTAATCAAAAAAACATTTCATATAAAACCAACTGATTCTATATGAAACTAATAATTTCTGGACTCCTAAGGGACAGGCCACTGGTTCGACTCCAGTCGGGAGCGCCATACAAAACAAGGGGTTGGCATCTTCACGATGCTAACCCCTTGGTCGTTTTTGGCGACAATGAATCCGACCATCCAACCGTAATGACCCTCTCCTTTCGGCGTTCAGAGCATGCGCTCTCTGATAGACTGCTTCTCTTCGGCTTGTCTGTGAGGCCAAGCCCTGCTTCATCTTGCAAAGGAGTGTTGGATGTCCGGATGTTCCTGGTGGGATAGATCCACCGGTTTTGCCTTGCTGACCATTGTGCTGTGGGCCTCGCTGGCGGCGCTGACGTCACGGGTCACCAGCGTGTCACCACTGGTGCTGGTAGGACTGGTGCTGTTTTTCTGCGGGGTCGGGGCTTTGCCGTTTTGGCGCCAATGGCGCGCTCGCCCGATTACCTGGCTGGTGACGGTTACGGCATTGCTGCTCTACCATCTGCTGCTCTTTATGAGCTTTCGCCATGCCCCGGTGCTGGAGGCCAACCTCATCAACTACCTCTGGCCGCTCTGCATCATTCTGTTCACCCCGCTGTTTTTGCCCAGCCATCCACTCCATGCCCGTCACCTGCTGGCTGGCGCCTTTGGTCTGGCGGGTTCCATGCTGGTGATGGTCAACGGCGAGCTGCAACTGCAGCAGGCCTATCTGCCGGGATACCTGTTGGCACTCGGTGCAGCTGTCGTCTGGGGGGCCTATTCGGTGCTATCACGCCGTCTGCCGCCAGCCCCCGCCGTGGTCACTGCGGCAGCCTGCCTGCCCGCAGGTTTGCTGGCGCTGCTGCTTGCCCGTCTGCTGGAGGGGCCCCTGCCACTCGCGCAGATCCCCACCAGTGACTGGTGGCTCATCATCGGGCTGGCGCTGGGCCCGATGGGGGCGGCCTTTGTGACCTGGTATCTGGCTCTGCGAGACGGCGATCCACGCCGGATCGGTGCCCTTGCCTACCTGACACCGCTGCTGAGTACCTTGCTGTTAGTGGCATTGAACGGAGAAGAGCTGACCTCGCGCCATCTGCTGGCCGGTGCACTTATCATGGGAGGCGCCCTGCTCGGTATGCTGGGCCAACGCAACAGAGCACTGGCATCCCCAGCCAGTTAAGTCGGTAAAATAGGGCCACCTAACCATGCTGTCATAAAAACGCCATCATCCCTGTTTAGGCTCGGGCCACGCTCCCCCATGGTCTGTGCTGACAGGAATTACCCCGTGAAAATCGCCCATTACGCCACCCTCTCCTCCCTTGTTTTGTTACTGGTCGCGGGAGGACAGGCGCTGGCCCTCTACCACGGCTGGCAACAGCTTGCCCATACCAATCAGGCCCAGCATCAGCACGAGACGCTGCAACAACTGGTGACAGTGAGCCTGCAAAACAGCCTGCGTGACTACCTCAACAGCGGCGATCCGCAACAACTGACAGCAGCGGAGAAGGTCCGTCAGCAAGCGCTCTCCTCGCTGACCGCTCAGGATGATGCCGTGGCAGCCCCGCTCAGACAGCAACTCGAGCAGATGGCGCAGCGCATCGCGCACGACTATCAGGCCGCAGGCAAGCTCTCGGGCAACAGCCAGCTGCTGCTGCAAAATGCGGAGAGTGAGCTGGGCAGCCAGGCCATGGCGCTGATCCGCTATGGGGAGCAAGGTGCCAGCACAGAACAATCTGCCGCGGCACAGCAATATCGCAGCGGTGCGGCCGAGATCCTGGCGGGCCTGCCGCGCCTCGCCCATTTACGCCAAGGCTATATGGAGCAGGGCAATGAAAAGCTGCTCGAAGGGATCCGTTTTGAGCTGGAGGCACTGCAAAAACAGGCGCAAGCGCTGCAAGCCTTGCCGCTGCTCGGCCTGTATGAAGAGGCTCCCGCCGATGAGTTCACCCTGGGGGAGCCGGTACGCAAGGAGCTGGGAGATCAACCGCGCAGCGAATTACGCTCTCTGCTGGGCCGCTATCCGCAGGAGCTGGCCAACAGCCGCACGGCGCTTCAGCAACAACAGGCTGGCCGCCAGACCGTGCAGCAAGACATCATGGCCATGTTGCAAGCGACCAGACAGATGGGGGAACAACTTGCCCACGAGCGGCAAGCCGTCAATCAGGAGCTGGCCACCATCCTCGGTACGCTGGCGCTCTGTCTGGTGATAGTCGCTCTGCTGTTTGCGCTGGTGCAACGACGCTGGCTGCTCGCCCCCTTGTTACGACTGCGCGGAGCCTTTCTACAGCTTGATCAGACGGGGCAGGCCGAGCCGTTGCCTACCGGGCGCGATCGCAACGAGCTGGCCGATATTGTTGCCAGCTACAATCGGCTGATCGGTCGTCTGCAACTGGACCAACAACAAAAAGAGGGGCAGCTGTCAGCGGTATCCCTCAGTCTGCAAGGGATGGTCAGTCAGGTTGACGAGATCCACCACAGCACCCGCACCACCGAACAGGTGGTCGACGAGAGCGGCCAGATGATGGATGAGCTGAACCAGCTGGCCGGAGAGGTTCATCAGGTTGCCGCCGACATCGCCCAGCATGCCCACCATAACGAACAAGCGATGAGCCAGAGCGAAGATCTGGTGGGGAGCATGCTGCACGCCACTCATCAGACCGGACTGGCGATTGACGAGAGCGATGAGGCGCTGCAAGCCCTCACCCGCTCGGTTGCCGATGTGACGGCCATTGTCGATGTGATCGGTCATATCGCTCAGCAGACCAACTTGCTGGCCCTCAACGCCGCTATCGAAGCGGCCCGCGCAGGGGAACAGGGACGCGGCTTTGCGGTGGTCGCCGATGAAGTACGCCACCTCTCGGCCAATACCCAGCAATCCCTCAACCAGATCACCGATATTCTGGGGCGCCTGACCCAATCCGGCGAACAACTTGGCACTGTACTGAACCGAATCACCTGCGAATCAAGCCGCCAGCGGGCACAGGCGGAACAACTGCGCCAGACTACCCAGGCGGTGAGGGAGATCGCCCGCAACACCGCAGTGATCGCCCTGCAAGGCGCCGACAATGCCAAAAGTCAGGAACACAAGCTGGCCAGTTTTGCCGCTCTGATCACCCGTATCCATCAGCATGCCCGTCAGGTGAGTCAGCTCTCGGTGCAGGTCTCGTCCCATATTCACCATCAGGCGCAGCAGATCCCCCGCATCCTCGGCCAGCAAGGCTGATCCCTATTCGCCACGCATCCCCACCAGATCACTTTCCCTCGACCAGAGGGAAAGTTTTTTTGTAGCACAAAATTATCTGTTATCGGCAGGTTAACTGACACCTCTTCCCCCGTACCGGATGAAAACCCGCACTGGCGCTGGCTGCGGCCTCAAGAAAACGCTCTCATCACCGTGATACCTGCCATGAGGCTGTTTACGACCTTGCCCATGATTATTTGCACTCGGTCATACTTTTGAAACGTTGAGGGAACTTTTCATTGATATTTCGCACCGCGAACGTACTCTTGGGGTTGTCCGATAGCCAAGAATCGGAACATAAAAAAACAACATGTGATGATCAGGACTGCCAACTACAGATGTGCCAAGACATCCGGGTTTGCAGGTAGCCAAGACAAGATTTTTTGCCCTTCGGGGTTTTGATTGCAATGCCAATACCGAGCGGTAGGCCCGATGCCAACTGCCGGAAAAAAAGCTAAGTCCATAAAATCAGGAGCAATAAAAATGGAAAAAGTGATCTTCAAGCGCGCCGCTTTGAGTGCCGCTGTGGTAGCCGCTCTGGTCGCCCCCGGTATGGCGTTGGCAGCTCAGGACATGATGAGCCCGGAATACGGCCAGTCCTATGAAACCTTCGTTAAAGACTCCAAACTGACCGGCGGTCTGTTCTACTTCCAGCGTGATCGTCAGCGCATCGATGGTGACCCGACTGCAGCCAAGAAAGAAGGCAAATACCAGTCCAACCTGAGCCATTCCACCGTTCAAGCCGCTCTTAACTTCAACTCCGGTTATGCCTGGGACACCGTAGGTCTGGATCTGGGCGGCTTCGGTGCCTATGACCTGGCCGTTACCGAAAATCACCCGGTCAACCAGGAAAACGAATTCTCCTTCGCTGGCCGTTCTTGGGGCAACAACGCCAAAGATGGCTCCCCTGAAGGTGGTTTCAGCCTCTCCAACGCAGCGATGAAGCTGAAATTCCTGGACGGCGGCATCACTGCCAAGGGTGGTTATACCCAGCTGTATGTCCCTGGCCAAATCGGTGTTAACTGGTCTTATCAGCCGGGTACCTATCGTGGTGGTCAAGTTGAAGGTAACTTCGGTGGCCTCTACCTGACCTACGCCATCGCTGACGAGTACAAGGCCCCCTGGTACAAAGAGACTCAGGTCTTCTCCCGTGCCAAAGCGTGGATGGATCCGTTCGCTGATGAAAACGTCATCGACTACATCCACGGTATTGCAGCCCGTTACACCTTCGAAAATGGCACTGCTGTGACCGGTTCTTTCGGTCAGTCCGAAGGCTACATGGATAGCTACCACTTCAAACTGGCTCACAAGTTTGACGTACTGGGCGGCCTCTCCACCAGCTACCAGTTCTACGGTTCCGAGACCGAGACCTACACCAAGGGCGCTTCCCAGATCGAGACTTATGACGGTCTGGCATGGCAACAAGCTCTGACAGCAGCCTGGGGCATGGGCCCGTACGGCTTCCGTCTGGAAGGTCTGTGGACCAAGGCTGAAGGTGCGGAAGGCAACTACCTGCCCCGTCTGACCCGTGGCTACGCCAACTCCCAGGGTGCCAACGAAATTTGGTGGGACTCCCGCTCTGACTGGAACGCCAACAACGAGAAAGCGCTGTTCTTCGGCGTGACCCGTTCTCTGGATGACCTGGTTGGTGCGCCTGGCTGGTCCGTCGGTGTATCCGGTGCTTACGGTTGGGATATCGAAACCGGTCAAGGCAAGAAAGCGGCCAACGGTGAAGATACCGAATGGGCAGCCAACTTCGATGTCACCTATACCGTGCAGGATGGCAAGCTGAAAGGCACCCTGTTCAAACTGCACTACACCGACTACAACAACGACATCAGCCAGGGCGGCGGTTGGACCGATTACCCCAACATCTTCGCCTCCGAGCACGACGTCAAGTTCCACATCATCATGCCGCTTACCTTCATGTAATCAGGCAATACGATGTCAGCAAACCGGGCCACTTGGCCCGGTTTTCTTTTTACCGGTTGGCAGGCTAACATGCGAGCCGGATAAGGATTTTATCCGCTCACCAGCCCGCACGCTTTTATCAGCAGTCACAAGGACGCCATCATGCCCCGTTTTGTTCTGATCACCGGTTGTTCCAGCGGTATTGGCCTCGCCGCCGCACAGGCGCTCGGGCAGCACGGTTTTACCGTGATCGCCTCGGCGCGCAAGGCGGAAGATGTGGCCCGTCTGCAGCAACAGGGATTGCTGGCGGTACAGCTGGATCTGGCGGACCCTGCTTCCATCGAACTGGGGGCCAGTGCGGCGCTCCATCTGGCAGGCGGGCGCCTCTATGGCCTGTTCAACAATGGCGCTTATGGCCAACCCGGGGCGCTGGAAGATCTGCCCACCGAGGCGCTCAGGGAACAGTTCAATACCAACCTGTTTGGCTGGCACCATCTGATCCGTCAGGTGCTGCCGCCGATGCTGGAGGCCAAAGAGGGGCGGATAGTGCAGAACAGCTCGGTACTGGGGCTGGTTGCCATGAAGTATCGCGGCGCCTATAACGCCAGCAAATTTGCACTGGAAGGTTATAGCGATACCCTGCGCCTCGAACTGGCGGGTAGCGGGGTACATATCAGCCTGATTGAACCGGGCCCCATCGATACCCGTTTTCGTGCCAATGCCCGCAGCGCCTTCTTGCGCCACATCGATCCGGCCCAGAGCCGTCATCAGTCGGCCTACCGCCAGACCCTGACACGGCTGGAAAAAGAGGGGGCCACCAGCGGCTTTACCCTCCCAAGCGAAGCTTGCATCCCTCCGCTGCTCCATGCGCTGACCCACGCCCATCCCAAGGCACGCTATCCGGTGACCACTCCAACCCGGCTGTTTGCCTTCCTGCGACGGGTATTGCCCACTCGCTGGCTCGACAAACTGCTGGCCAAATCGGCCTGATCCCGTGATGGGCGACAAGCATCCTGCCGCCCGAATTGAGTTAGCTGTATAGCGGCGTCACCCGCCCCGCCAACCTGGTTTGTCCCCCTCTTCAATAGTGCTCGCCATTGCTGTAGTAGGCGCTCTTGACCAAGGGAATCACCTGCACCACCACATAGGTCTGCTCCCCCAGCACCCGTTTCAAATGGCGCGTGATAAGGCGCGCGGCGGCGTCCTGCATCTCTTGTGGCCGCTCGAACCAGTGCAGCTCAACAAACGGAAAACCCCTCTCTGGCTCGCCGTTGCGTATCCAGCAGCTATCAATCCGCTCCATGGTGACAAACTCCGGCTTGCCGCCGGTCAGCTCGCAAAGCTCGGCCAGCAGCGGGCCGCTCACCTGTTGCAGGGTATCGAGCGTCACGGCGCGAAAACGAAGATGGGGCATGGCAAACCTCTTGGTTATCTGAAATGAGGACTTATCATAGGGGTTATTGTCAGCAAGAGAAGTCACCCGGCGCATATTAAGGATCCCCATGAGATTTCATCGCACCCTCTTTGCCTTCCTGCTCTGCCTGCTGCTACCACTGCACGCCTTTGCCGATCCCGCGTTCTATCGGGTGAGCAAGGGCAACCAGCAACACTGGCTGCTGGGCTCCATCCATGCGGGCAAACCTTCCCTCTATCCTCTGCCCGAGCCGGTGGAGCGTGCCTGGCTGCAGAGCCGCGCACTGGTGATGGAGGTGGACATGAACAGCATCACGCCGGATCAGTGGCAACAGACCGGCTCCCTCACCCGACTGGTGGATGGCAAACCGCTCAAGGATCATCTGCCTGCCGAGCTCTATCAACGCACCCTGATGGCGGGCGCCCGCTATGGCATCGACGAGGCGACCCTCGCCACCCTGCGCCCCTGGTTTGCCGCCATTACCCTGACCCAGGCCGCCATGGCCCGCTCCGACTTCAAGAGTGAACTCGGGATAGACCAGCACTTTGCCGTCCGGGCCGCCAAAGAGGGCAAACCGGTAGTGGGTTTTGAAACCCTGCTGGAGCAGCTCGGTTATCTGGCCAGCGTGGGTGACAACCAGACCCTGATGCTCGCCAGCACCCTGGATGAGCTACCGATGCTGGAGAGTGGTTTCGCCGCCGTGATGAAGGCGTGGCAGCAGGGGGATGAGGCGACGCTGATCAATCTGCTCAAGGAGGAGATGGCCCCGCCCGCGCTACAAAGCTGGATGGAGCAGACCCTACTGGCCGAGCGCAACCACAACTGGCTGAAGAAATGGTCCACCCTGCCCAACGAGAGCTTTATCGTGGTAGGCGCCCTGCACCTTTATGGCGAACAGGGGTTGCTGGCGTTGCTGGAGCAGCAAGGGTGGCGCATTACCCCGCTCACCACACCGGGCCCTGTGCAGGCTCGGTAGCAAGGAGTCCAGTGAGAACGATCACAGATCGCACTGGTCATTAAACAACCTGCAAGGGAGTTGATCGGGATCATCCCGGACAGGGCAAAGAGGTATTTATCATGCCTGTCATCAACCGGGTGACAGGAGCAATAAAATGGACTTTTGGCTGGACCTGATGTTTGGCAACAGCGTGGGATTGATGTCGATGCTGGTGATTATCGGCACCTTCTTGCTCATCAGCTCTTACGCGGCCTACTTCATCTACAAGGTGATGCACTCGCAACCGCCTCATTCACAGCAACCCCATTCTCAACAACCCAAAGAGGGCAAATAATCCTCTGACCACAGGCGGCAGTTCACACTGACCGCCTGTGCTGTTTTATGGTTCGCGACTGTGATTCCCGGGCCAGGCTGCACCTGTGTCCATGCTGGGCGCCCCTTATCCCCTCCCCCTTTCCCCGTTTTCTGTGCCGGTTGCGACCGTTATAATGGCCCCCACTTTTTCTTATGGGGAGCCTGCCGTGTCTCATAACGACGAACTCTCGCTATTTATGAATGAAGTGGCCGACGTGCGGCCCATTCGCAGCGACAACATCCATCCCCATGCGGCCAAATCCGCCCCGACCGAGGCGCAACTCGCTCGCCGCCAGGCTGCCACTGCCGAACAACTCGCCCTCGACCACCTCACCATGGAGGCCATCGAGATGCGCGATCCGCACGAAATCGTCGGTTTCAAACGCGATGGGGTGCAGGAGGGGGTCTACAAGAAGCTGCGGCTCGGCAAATACGAGCTGCAGGCCAGCCTGGACTTGCACCAGAAAACCCTCAACGAAGCGCGCCAGACGCTGGTGCAGTTCATTGCGGATTGTGAAGTCCGGGATATCCGCTGCCTGCTGATCCTGCACGGCAAGGGGGAGCGCAGCACCCCGCGTGCCCTGCTGAAAAGCTATGTGAGCGCCTGGTTGCCGCAACTGCCCGCCGTCATGGCGATCCACAGTGCCGAGCGTCGCCACGGCGGCAGCGGTGCTCTATACGTGCTGCTGCGTAAAAGCGAACGCAAAAAAGCGGAAAACCGCGAACGGCACCAGAAGCGGCTCGGCTAATCCGCGTTTCGCCCCCACGCCTTTGGCCCGCCTGCATGAAGGTGGTCAACTATACAGCGGCGGTGTTAGCATCGAACGGCCCCGAGCATGCCAGGTACGGGGCGGCATACCATCAGGGACGATAACAAGGACAATCCCATGTCATATCAAAAGCTTGAACAACATCAGCAGCAGATCCACCGCTTTAGCCACCTCGCCGCCATCTGCGGCTGGGATCAGGCGGCCATGATGCCGGAAGGGGGCAACGGTGCCCGCGCCGAAGCGATGGCCGAACTCGGTCTGCTAATCCACCAGAAGCGCACCGCTCCCGAGCTGGGCGACTGGATTGCCAAGGCCGAGAGTGAGCCGCTGGATGAAGTGCAACGGGCCAATCTCGGCGAGATCAAGCGCCAGTGGCAAGATGCCAGCCTGCTGCCCGGTGAGCTGGTCGAAGCGCTGTCGCTCGCTGGCAGCAAGTGCGAGCACGCCTGGCGCAGCCAGCGCAAGAACAACGACTGGGCCGGTTTTGCTCCCAATCTCGAGGAGGTGGTGAAACTCTCCCGTGAAGTAGCGCAGCTGCGGGCCGATGCGCTTGGCGTGCGCCCCTACGACGCCATGCTGGCCCTCTATGAGCCGGGCATGACCAGCGCACGGCTCGATCAGATCTTCGGCGATCTCGCCAGCTGGCTGCCGGCTCTTATCCAGACCGTGAGTGAACAGCAGAAGGGCGATGCCCTGCTGCTGCCGCAAGGCCCCTTCCCCATCCCCACCCAGCAAGCGCTCGGTCAGGAGGTGATGGGACTGCTCGGCTTTGATTTCGCCCACGGCCGCCTCGATGTGAGCAGTCACCCCTTCTGTGGCGGCGTGCCGACCGATGTGCGGATCACCACCCGCTACAACGAGCAGGAGTTTGTCTCCAGCCTGATGGGCATAGTGCACGAGACCGGCCACGCCCGTTACGAACAGGGGCTGCCGCGCCATCTGCTGGGTCAGCCGGTGGCCGAAGCGCGCTCCATGGCGATCCACGAGAGCCAGAGCCTGTTTTGCGAGATGCAGCTGGGGCATCATCCGGCCTTCCTCGCGCTGCTGGCACCACGCATTCGTCACCACTTCGGCGAGCAGGCGGCGTTTGCGCCGGACAATCTGGCCAAGCTCTACAGCCGGGTCGAGCCGGGCTTTATCCGGGTCGATGCGGATGAGGTGACCTATCCGGCCCACGTTATTCTGCGCTACGAGCTGGAGCGCGATCTGGTGGAAGGGAAGATCGAGGTGGCCGACATCCCCGAGCTGTGGGATGCCAAGATGCAGCAGTGGCTGGGGCTCTCCACCAAGGGAAACTACCGCAATGGCTGCATGCAAGATATTCACTGGACCGACGGCTCGTTCGGCTACTTCCCGAGCTACACCCTGGGCGCCATGTATGCCGCCCAGCTGCGCTTTGCCCTCGAGAAAGAGCTGGGCAGCATGGATGAGGTGATCGCGGCGGGCCGCCTGCCGGAGATCTTCGGCTGGCTCGGACGCAACATCTGGTCGCAGGGGAGCCTGCACAGCACCGACGAGCTGGTGCGCCGTGCCACCGGTGAAGCGCTCAACCCGCACTGGCTGCGCCAGCATCTGGAACAGCGTTATCTGAAGTGATGCGTGCTACACGGGTAAAACAAGACGGGGCCATGACAGGCCCCGTTTTTATGGCGGTGCATGGCACAGCACGCCACCACCATGCTGTAAAAAGAGAGGGTTCAGAGGGGGTCCGGGGAACCCAGCAACTCGCGCAGTTGCAGGATATTGCCCTCAGGGTCGAAGGCATTGCGCACCACAAAGCCGGGCCCATTCCACTGCTGTGGCAGCAGGCCACCGCCGAGATCCGCCGCCTTCGCTTCCGCCCAGGCAAGGCTGGGGACGGTGAAGAACAGCTTGATGGCCCCCTCTTCTCGCAGTGCTGGCGGCCGCTTGATAACGACCTGCCCGGCATAAGGCTCAGGAATGGCATGGATCAGCAGCTGGATATCGCTGTTTTCCAGCACTACCAGCTGCTCATCCTGACTACAGACCACCATCTGCAGCAATGTACGATAAAAGTGGGTCAGCAGGCCCGGATCCTTGGCATAGATCAGGGCACCGGCGCGAGCGGGGCCTGGCATGGAGCACTCCTCAACAGTGAACGACTGGGTGGACAGACCTCCACCATCTCACAGTTGCGCGCCCCATTCGATCCTTTTTAGCGGCTCGCCAGCCTCACCGCACAAAGTGCCACTGCCGCAGTGCCAGCGTCGGAGGCGGCCCCTGATCGTCCCCCAGATCTGCCATGCCCAGCGCCTCGTCATAGTGCACACCACCCGCGCCACTCTCGGTCAAGTGTTTTGCCCGCACAGCCCCGTACAGACCGCCACTTCCGCTGATCTGCATCTCGGTCAGCGGGGCATAGAGGGCGGCATAGAGCGGCGTATTGCCCGACAGCTTGATCCCATCCTTGCCGCTATAGGCGGAATAGAGGGAGATAGCAGGCGTACCGCCAGTGGTCAGCCCCTGCTTGGCTGCCGTCACCTCTGCACCGGCCCCGAGATCGACCTTGCCGCTGACGATCAGGGTCAGACTACTGCCCTCGCTCACCGTCAACTTGTTGCTGCCAGTCATGGTGAAATCCTTGTCGATCAGCAGCACCACATCCCCCTTGATGGTGAGACTGGCATCGGCCCTCATATTGAGGCTCTCGAGCTTGTAAACGGTCTGCTCCTTGCCAAACAGCTCCCCCTTGCCGGGTAGCGGCAGCCCAGGCTTATGCTGGTTGCTGCTGGTGACCGAGCCAGTGGAGGGATCTGTGGTCAGCACCATCTGCTGAGTGGCGCCCAGCGTCAGCGGGCCATTGATGGGCAGCGTTGCAGGGGGGAACGATTTGGGCAGCGCGGCCACATTGAGCGGGTCACACACCTGCCCGGCCACAGGCGGTAGCTTGGGATGAGTTCGGTATTGGGGATCCAGATACTTCTGATGCTTGGCATCAAGGAATGCCCCGTTCCCACCATAGTTCAACTTGTCGCCAGCAATGCTTGTGCCATGACCCATAGAAACATCACCATTGATCGCAACAGCTCCGGCAATATGCCCCCCTTGCAAGGCAAAATTTCCACTCCCGTTTACGCTGCCCTCAACCCTGACGACACCATCAGAAGGAGAAATGGTGATGTCGCCACCAGCAAGTACATTACCCGCAACAGGTGAAGAGCCGTTCAAGGTCACCGAGCCGGTCGCCCGCACATCACCCCAGATGGGGGAGTGCCCGGCGAGCACTACATTGGCCTTGTCGCTGACGGTCGCCACCTTGGCGTTTTGCCCCTGATTAAGAGTCCCGGAAACAGACTCCTTGTACGCCCCCTTGCGCGAGTCATAGCTGTCGATAAAACCGCTCCCAGAGAGGCTCAACCCTTCACACGCCACCACCGAATCCTGAAAGATGAGATTGCCGGGCTCGCGCTTGAGAGCAAACAGCGCGTTGAGGCTGGCATTGCCCTCCAGATAGCGGCCATGGCTCTGCAACGCCAGCTTGCTGCCTGTGGAGGCATCCAGCTGATCGATGCTGAAGCGGCTGCCCGCCATGGCTCCTTCGCCATTGCCAGGCACCTTCTGCACCAGTTGAGCCCACTCTATCCGCGGTTCGGCGCCAAGGGCCTGATGCAGGGCTCGATAACTCTCGTTCATCCCCTGCTCGGCACTGAGCTGCGCATTGATCTTCTTGTGAAAATTGCCGCTCAGGCGGGTCTGCAACTGGTTCTCCTGAATGCTGGTAAACACCAGCAGACTCGACAGCAGGCTCACCACCAGCACCACCAGCAGTACGGCTCCCCGCTGCCCCTGCAATCCCTTGTTCATCCCACACCCCCTACTGTGGCGTTGGCCCCGGATGTGGCCAACGCTGCTGCCCAGACCGCCTTGCGGCGGGCCACCTGCACCTCGACTCCCGGCGCCAGATAGCTGGGCAGCCCTTCGGGCAAGATGCGGATATTGACCAGTGCACCCTGCTGGCCGAATTCAAGATCCTGAAGATGTGCCAGCAACAGGCGCGGGCCATCCCCGTCATCGCAACTGAGTACCGGCGGCGTGAAGCGGTACTGCTCGGTAAAATCGGCGGTTTTCTGGTTGCCAAGGCAGGAGAGCACCTGACTGCCCCCCTCTACCTTGAAGGCCAGCGTCAGGCGATCAGGGGTGACCGCTATCAGCTGATCCGCCTGCTTGATACTGTTGGTAAAGGTGAGAGTGGCAAAGCGCAGCACTTCGTTTGCCTGCTCCAGCGCCTTGCTCTGCTCGACCGTGCTCTTGATCGGGGCGTAACCGGCAAAAATCGCCAGCATCAGCATCAGACCGAGCACCATGGAGATCATCAGCTCGACGAGACTGACGCCTCGTTGCCGTGAGGGGACGCTCAGCATAAAGGCGGAAATCCTGCGTTCAACTCCACCCGCTTGGCGCCGGAGACCCGCTCATCCTGCCACTCGATAGCGACCACAAAGTTGTCGCTATAACGGTTCGGCAGCACCAGCCGGTGGCCATCCTGCAGGATGAAGCGGGCAAGAAAATCGGCCTGGGTGAACCGCTCGGGCTTGCGCTGCACTTCACACAGCGAGCTCCAGATCTGCTCCACGCTGTTGCTCGCCTCGATCGTGGCCAGCGTGCTCTGCAAGCTGTAATGCGCCTGCTGCAACGAGACCACCTGCCCCTTGGCGAGACCGAGAAACACCATCACCGCCAACACCATGGAAACCATGATCTCCACCAGATTGAAGCCTTGCTGGCGGGCAAGTGCGGCGTATCTCATGAGCAGCTCCCTTGCAGCAGCTGGCCGCTCGG
The DNA here is from genome assembly GCF_027705925.1 of Aeromonas sp. Y289-2. Taxonomy (NCBI): domain Bacteria; kingdom Pseudomonadati; phylum Pseudomonadota; class Gammaproteobacteria; order Aeromonadales; family Aeromonadaceae; genus Aeromonas; species Aeromonas sp. Y289-2. Next base: position 127,101 of record NZ_JAPDCH010000010.1, on the reverse strand, counting down.
GGCCACGCAGAGCACCCGCTGCTCACCGAGGCGATTGGCCAGAATGATCTCGGCGTGGCTGCTGCTGCCGGTTGGCGCGAGCTGGATGGGGTCAAACGGCTTGATCACCACGCCGCCACCAGGAGCCGATGCCTGACGCAACCGCTGGCTGTCGGCCATCACCTCCCAGCCACCGTTCTCGGTGCCCTGCAGCACCACCGGCAGGGTCAGCTTGACCGCTTCGCTGCGGGCAAAGCGGTAGGCTGACGCGAGTTCGGTCGCACTGCGATCGAGCCGTTCGGCCGCGAGGCGCTGACTCATGGAGGGCAACCCGACCAATAGCAAGATGGCGGCGATGCCGACCGTGATCATCAACTCAATCAGAGTAAATCCGCGCACATTCATCTTATGATCCCCAGCAGTCATGGCGATTGGCCGCGCGATAACCGGTCTGGTCGAGGGTCAGAGTGCCGCACTCATCCTGTTGTCGCGTCGTTGGAATGGCTTTGAGCAGGTAGTCGCCAGCATCTTGCTGGCTGTAGCTGAACTGGTAGAAATCCGTGTTGGAAGGGGTAGCGAACGTATCGGGATAACGGCCCTGTTGGGTATAGATACGTTCGAGGGCGAGCGCCTGCTCCAGCAATTGCTGCTGCGCTTCGTAACGACGTCCCTGTTGCATATAACCCTGATACGCTGGCAACGCGATGGCCGCGAGAATGCTGACAACCGTCATGGCGATCAACAACTCGATCAGACTAAACCCACGGCAATGGGGCCATGCCTTACAGTCGTTCACTTATCATCCTTGGCAAGTGTTGTTATTGGTCGGCCCTGGGCCGCAAATGCGATGACTTAATAATCATCAAAAATTAACTGACTCGATTGAACAACACAAAATCGCCACACTCAATGTAAAAAAGATAGTTATGTGATCTGTTATTAATTTTTAAGCAGTTTTCGCCGCCACTAATCTCGCTAAGCAAATAAAGCTAGGCCAATCGTGCCTACGACCCGTCCGTTATGCCCCCTTCTGTCGAGCCGCGATACATGAATAACAGCGTGACGAAGAGTGAAACCCGGCCGTGCAATAAAAGAGCAAAAAAACCTTTGGCCAATTTTTGCTATCCCTGTCCGTTTCTGGCTAGTCACAGCCCCTGAGCCCCCTTACTCTCTTGCCATCTATTCCAGCAAAGCCGCCCACACCATGAATGCAAAGCCCAGCCCAGAGTCGTCACAAGATGAGGTGATCAACCCCCTCAGCCGTGAGCAGTGCCATGCCGCACGGCTCGCCCGCGATGCTCGCTTTGATGGCCGCTTCTTTACCGGCGTGCTCTCGACCGGCATCTACTGCCGGCCAGTCTGCCCGGCACGGCCACCGCACGAGCACAATGTGCGCTACTTCCAAAGCGCCGCGGCCGCCGAGCAGTATGGGCTGCGCCCCTGCCTGCGCTGCCGCCCCGAGCTGGCCCCCGCCGCCCGTGGCGATCTGCCGGTTGAACTGGCACGTCTGCTGGCGCGCATCGATCGCGGCGAGCTGGCTGAGGGCACGCTCGCTGAACTCGCCGCTGAGGCAGGGATCAGCGAACGCACCCTGCGCCGCCAGTTCGAGCAACATCTAGGCGCCTCGCCAAAACAGGTGGAGCAAACACGCCGCCTGCTGCTTGCAAAAAGGCTGCTGACCGAAACCGGGCTGCCCATCACCGACATCGCGTTTGCTGCCGGCTTTGCCAGCATCCGCCGCTTCAATGACGCCTGGCTCAACGCCTACGGACTGGCCCCGCGCTCCCTGCGCCAGCAGGAGCAGCACGATGACGCGCCAGAGCACATGAGTGCGCAGCCCCGCGGCGCCCCCCTGACCCTGCAACTGCCCTACCGCCCCCCATATGACGTGGCGGCCATGCTGGCGTTCTACCGGCTGCGGGCGATCCCCAGGCTGGAGCGGGTAGATGGTGAGGTGTATGAGCGGCGCTACCGGGTCGGCGATCAGGTCGCGCTGGTGCGCATCGCGCAGGGCAAGGGGCACAGCTTGCAACTCACAGTCCATGATCTGCCGCTCGCAGCGCTGCCCGATCTGCTCTATCGGGTGCGCAGGATGTGGGACCTCGATGCCGACATGCAGCGGATCGGAGATCTGCTCGGTCAGGATCCGCTGCTCGCCCGCTTGCAGGCGCGCTGGCCCGGCGTGCGGCTGCCTGGTGGTTGGGATGAGTACGAAGTAATGCTGCGCGCCATCGTCGGCCAGCAGGTGTCGGTCAAGGGAGCCATCACCATACTCGGGCGACTGGTAGCCCGTACCGAGGCGCAATTCGGGGTGGCGCAACTACCGGTCCCCGCCCAGTTGTGCGAACTCGATCTCGACGGTATCGGCATGCCCGGCAGCCGTATTCGTACCCTGCGAGGAGTGGCGAAGGCACTGGCCAGCGGTGAGCTGACCCTCACGACAGCCAGTGATGAGCAGTTGCTGGCACTACCGGGCATAGGCCCCTGGACGGTCTCTTACTGGCGTCTGCGCTGCGGGCTGGATACCGATGCCTTCCCCGCTTCCGATCTAGTGCTGCAAAAGGCACTCGGCGGCGGCACCAAGCTGCCGGTAAAAGAGGTGTTGGCGCAAAGCGCAGTATGGCAGCCGTGGCGCAGCTATGCGGCCAGCTGGCTGTGGCACGCCATGAGTGAAGCGCCCGATTTGCTGTTCCGTGCTACCGGCAATGAACAACAGCCAGATATCCAACAACAGGAGAGAACCCCATGATCCGCTACGATATCCTGCCGACCCGCTGCGGCGATCTGCTGGTTGCCATCAATGAATCTGGTCTGGTGCACGTAGACTTTGTGGCGGGCCTGCGGGCACTGCCCGATATGAGTGGCTGGCAGCAAGATCACAGAGCACTGGCTCCCTTCCTCGCCGAATTTGACGCCTATTTTGCCGGTCGCTTGCAGCGCTTCTCCCTGCCCCTTGCCGCCCGCGGCACCGCATTTCAGCAAGCGGTATGGCAAGCATTGTGCGACATCCCCTACGGCGAGACCCGCAGCTACAGCGATATCGCTCGCACCATCGGCAAACCTGATGCGGTGCGGGCAGTGGGCGCGGCGAATGGCCGCAATCCGCTCTCGATCATCGTCCCCTGCCATCGGGTGATCGGCCAAAACGGCAGCCTGACCGGCTATGCGGGGGGATTGGAGATTAAAAAAACGCTGCTGGCGCTGGAGAGGGACAATTAAAGGAGGGTAGGCAGAGAACCTGCGATAAAAATTGCCCCTTTCCGGATGGAGAAAGGGGCTCATTGATCAGCGTTTCAGGCTGCCCATCACATGCATTTCGCAGCGGTTGCAGTCAAAGCGCAGGCGGAAGGTATCTTTACCCATCTTGAGCTCCAGCGGCTCGGCCTTGAGACCGGGCACCTCGTTCGGACAGAGGTTCTGGCTATAGCGGATGCAATGCTTGGTGATCATCAGCACCACTTCCCGCTCCTCCTTGTTCGCCTCATAGGCGGGAGCGATGCGCTCCACCCCGTGCTCGCGGAAGAACTGTTCGGCCGCGCTGTTCAGCACGTTGCCAAGGTAGGAGAGGCGGTGCTGGGGATAGTTGATATCCCGCAGGGCGATGCGTCGCTCAGGGCGCTGGTAGCTGGCCACCCGTGCCGCCTCCAGCGCAGCGATGCCGTCCCGACGCAGACCGTTGAGCTGTGATGCGGCGATAAAGAGCGGGTGAGTGAATGCCAACTCAATCTTGCGCGCCACAAACAGGGTATTGCCGAGTTTGCCAAGTTGATCCCGCGCCTGCTGCAGCGCCCGCTCCGGGTTGTCGGCAGGCTGTTTGTCGCAAGGCAGGGTCACCGTGGCACTAATGCCCTGCTCGTCGGTGAGCGTGAGGATCACGCCCTCATCGCACTCAGCCAGCACCATATCGACTCGGATGCGGCGATCCGCGCTCGCCTTCTCCAGCATCTTGCTGAAGGCCTGATCGTGGTTGCGGTAGATTTCTGTCCCCACCTTCAAACCCGGCATGCGTTCTGACAGGAGTAACTGCTTACCTTCGACCTTGTTGAGGCGCATCCCCACCAGCTCGTTGTTCGGCTTGAAGAAGCCCAAACCGTCGCCGTTGTTGAGGGTGACCTGTTTGCCGTCGATCTCGATGCCGTCACGGGTCACCTTGGTAACACGCCCCAGCGGTTCGCCCACATATTTTGGGCTTTTGGTGGAATCGATCCCCTGCTGGCGGCCATGGAGGAAATAATCGGTGCTGCCGCGGTTGAAGCTCTTCTTGGGGTCAGGCGTGAAGCTGTAGCTGCAACGACCCGCAGAGGCTGCGACCAGATCGGAGCGACTATCGAGAATGGCGTCCAGCTTCTGGCGATACCAGGCAGTAACGTTTTTGACGTAGTCGAGCCCCTTGAGGCGCCCTTCAATCTTGAAGGAGCGGATCCCCGCCTCGATCAAGGCCTCCAGGTTGTCGGTCTGATCCATATCCTTGAGGGACAACAGGTGGCTGTCGGCCACCAACACTTCGCCATCCGGCTTTTGCAGCGAGCAGGGCAGACGGCAGAGCTGGGCACACTCGCCACGGTTGGCGCTGCGGCCGGTACGGGCATGGCTGATGTTGCACTGACCGCTGTAGGAGACACAGAGCGCGCCGTGGATAAAAAACTCCAGCTGCACATTGGTCGCCGCACTGATCTCGCGGATCTGCGCAAGAGACAGTTCGCGCGCCAGCACCACCTGAGAGAAACCCACATCCTGCAGAAACTTCACCTTCTCCGGCGTGCGGTTGTCGGTCTGGGTACTGGCATGGAGCGCGATGGGAGGCAAATCCAGCGCCAGCAGTCCCATATCCTGCACGATGAGCGCATCGGCACCGGCTTCGTAGATCTGGTGGGTCAGCCGCCGGGCCTGCTCCAGCTCATGATCATGCAGCAGGGTGTTGAAGGCGACAAAGACCTGGGCACCGAAGCGATGGGCGTGGCGCGCCAGCGCTTCGATATCTTCGATGGTGTTGCCCGCCGCACTGCGGGCGCCAAAGGCAGGGCCGCCCATGTAGACGGCATCGGCGCCATGGTTGATGGCTTCGATGCCGTAGGCGAGGTTCTTGGCCGGAGCCAGCAGCTCCAACCGGTTGTTGTGGCTTAACGGGTGCTTGTTCTGGTGCATGGTCTCGGGATCAGGGCGGACAGCAAATGGGCGCTACTCTAGCCCATTCACCACCCGCGTGCCTTGATCCCGCTTAAGGTATCTGCGAAATACAGGATTACATGACCACCTTGAGTGCCAGCCCGAGCAGCACCAGCCCGCTCACCTTGTCGATGACAAAAGATTTGGCTTTAAGCCACGCCAGCACCGGCCCGCGGGAGAGCACCAGCGCCACCAGCACGTACCAGACTGCATCGATCCCGCCAGCGGTAAGCATCATGATGCCCCCTTCGCTCCAACCGGTATCGGCCCGCACAAACTGGCTGAACAGGGCGATGAAGAAGACCGCCAGCTGGGGATTGAGGAAGGCCACCATAAAACCTTCAAAGGCCCCTTGCCGACCACGCAGCTGGTGCACCTCTTCACTCGCTTCACCACTGGCTGGTTTTGCCAGCAGGGCTTTCACCCCAAGCCAGGCAAGAAACGCTGCACCGCCGTAGCGGATAAGATCAAACAAGATCGGGGTCTGGGTGATCAAAATGGAGAGGCCCAGTGCGGTAACCAGCGCATAGATACCAACCCCGAAGCCGTGGCCGAGCGCGGTTGCGACGCCATGCCCCTGCCCACCCTGCACCGTGTTGCGGATGATCAGCGCCAGACTCGGCCCCGGGCTGATGGCGCCCATCACGCAGATTGCGGCCAGTGCCAGCCAACTCGTCAGTTCCATGTTTTTCCTCTTTATATGCTCGATAGGATGCCTGCATTCAGGGTACGGGCTGAGCCGTTATGCCAGTAGTGAAAGTTATGAATAGAACCCATAACCCATGGCTATAACGCAACACAACTGACCGAGGCTAACCGCCGAGATCAAGCAGCTTGCGACTCTCGCCGACGGTATGTTGCAGGTGATCCCGCAGGAAGGGGTAGGCCAGCTCGCGAAACCAGCGGTGGGCCGGATCCTGATGGTGGCGCTGGTGCCACAGCAGATGATACTGCTGGTCGCGGGCCGCAAAGGGCAAGTCGACAAAGGTGAGCTCATGGCCGCAGGAGAGCTGCCAGGCGATATGAGCAGGGGTGGTCATCAGGCAATCGGTGCGCAGCAACACCTCCACTGCCGCCTGAAAGAAGGGAACTCTGGCAAACCAGTGCCGACTCAGTCCCTGCGGCGCCAATACCTGCTCCACCGGGCTGTCCTTGTCACCTCCCCCGCTCACCTGCAGGTGAGGCCAGGCGAGATAGTCATCGAGACTCAGCGCCTTGCCCGCCAACGGGTGATGACGTCCCATCAACACCGCCAGCCGATCTTCCCCCTGATGCAGACCGCGTATCTGCTCCGGTACCTGCTCGGTGATGGTAGAGACCAGATCGAGCTCGGACTGCCACAACTGCGGCAGCTGACGCTTGTCCCACAGGCTGTACTCCAGCGCCGCCAACGGCGCCTCTTTGGCGAGCGCGGCACAGATATCGGGCAGGATATGCTGGGCAACATAATCAGAAGAGGCGAGTCGAAATACCCGCTCGCAGCGGCTCGGGTCAAATCCGGGCGCCTCGTAGAGCCGCTCCAGCGCACCGAGAGAATCCGCCAGCTGGGCGGCCAACATTTCGGCCCGTGGCGTCAGCAACCAGCGTTGCCCCTCCCGTACCAGCAACTCGTCATCAAACTCGCTGCGCAACTGGGCAAGCTGCTTGCTGATGGAGGGCTGACTCAGGTGCAGCAGCTCGGCGGCGCGGCTGATATTGCGGGTCTCCAGCAGCACCTTGAGGGTCGGCAACAAGTTGAGATTGGCTCTGAGCAAGGAGATACCCTCATCGGTGGCGAAATGCCTATCTTAGGGCAGAGGAGTCCCGCGCTTTAAGCGAAATTTCCTGCCATGTTCGGCACATTGCAGCCCTTTGCGACCAGATGGCGCAGCCGCTCGCCCTGCACATAACCATGACCACAAGATGACAGTGGTTGTCTCGTACGGCATAATTGCACGATTTTCCGCCCGCGGGCGATCCACTTTGAGAAGCGGTAACAAGATGAAATACGCCAATATCACCGGCTGGGGCAAATGCCTGCCTCCCTCCGTGCTGACCAACGATGACCTCAGCACCATCATGGATACGTCAGACGAGTGGATCTATCCGCGCACCGGCATCAAGGCCCGCCGGATCTCCCATGTCAGCACCTCGGATCTCGCCACCCTGGCCGGTCGCCGCGCGCTGGCCTGCGCCGGTCTGGAAGCGAGCGATCTCGATGGCATCATCCTGGCGACCGCCACCCCGGACAACCTGCTGCCAAGCGCAGCCTCTGCGGTGCAGAAGAAGCTTGGCGCCGTCAACGCCGCTGTGTTTGACCTCAACGCTGCCTGCACTGGTTTCGTCTACTCCCTTTCCGTCGCTACCTCGCTGGTGCAGACCGGCATGATGAAGAAGGTGCTGGTGATCGGCGCCGAGCGCCTCACCTACCTGCTGGACTGGGCGCGCCGCGATACCGCCGTGCTGTTTGGCGATGGTGCCGGTGCCGTGGTAATCGAGGCGAGCGAGCAGGAATGTGGCCTGATCGCCAACAAACTGGGCTGTGACAGCGAAGCGCGGGAGATCCTGCACGTACCGAACTTCGGTACCGATCGGGTGCGTTTTGCCGATATCGATGGGCTATTCACCTTCAACTTCGAAGGGCCGGAGATCTTCAAACGCGCCGTGCGCGGCATGGGTGAGGCCACTAGCACTGTGCTGGCGCAGGCCGGTATTGCGCCGGAGCAGGTCGACCTGATCGTTCCCCATCAGGCCAATATCCGCATCATCGAGACCCTCGCCAAACGGATGAATGCGCCGATGGAGAAGGTGATGGTCAACATCGAAAACTACGGCAACACCTCCGCCGCCACTGTACCCATCGCCCTGTGCGAAGCGCTGGAGCAGGGCCGCGTCAAACCGAACTCCTATCTGCTGACCGCCGCTTTCGGTGCCGGCCTGACCTGGGGTGCCGCCATCATCAAGTGGGGAGATCGCGTCACCCCCATCAAGGCGTGTGATGCCGAACTGCCCCCCTGCGACCAGAGTGCGCTGGAGCTCATCGCCCATGCTGTGGAAGGTTGCCAGAAGGCTCACGCCAACGAGGCCTGATCCTCATCAGGAGCCTGAATCCTCAGGCTCCTTCTCTCCTTTTCATCCCCACCTAGCTCTGCCACCACCTCGCAAGCCGCTTGATACGGCAATCGCTGATACAAACAACTCCTATTTGCAGCCAATTAATTTTTTTCCGCTAACCTTATTGTGCCAACTATAAATAAAGAAAAGAGCGTCAAGGGGCACCATGACTGTTTCGGTCCTGCGCCTTTACCTCTTACCAAATAATTGCACAGGGATAAGCTACGTATGGCACAACACAAAAGTGGCGTGAACACACCGCTTTGGGAACCGGTTTGCTGGATTTGCTGCATCGGGCTTGCTCTGCTGAGCTGCCTGTTGCTGCAGCTCGCCGATGCGCTGTCACCTCTCTACCTGCTGCTCAATGTGCTGGTTGCCATTGCCGCCGCGCTCTGGACATCGAGTCACTTCCACCAGCACACACTCCCACATCGTGCAGGAGAGGAACAAACCGTCGCAACCGATCCTCTCGCCCACTCCATCATCGGGCTCGAACAGGTGTGCGAGAAGGCTCTACCTATCTGGTCCCAGCAAATTGAAAGCTCTCGTCAACAAACCGAAGCCGCGATGATTGACCTGACTCAACGCTTCAGCGGCTTGGCCAACAAGCTGGAAGAAGCAGTCAATGCTTCTCATCTGGCAGCCGGAGAATTGGGTGATGCCAATTCCCGTGGCATGGCTGGAGTCTTGAGCGAGAGCCAGCAGCAGCTCAATGAAGTGGTTGCCATCCTGCATTCCGCCCAGGCCAATCGAGACGCCATGCTGGGTGAGATAAAAAGCCTGACCACCTACACCATAGAGCTCAACAGCATGGCCATGGATGTGGCCAAAATCGCCTCCCAGACCAACCTGCTGGCCCTCAACGCCGCCATTGAAGCGGCCCGCGCAGGGGAAGCAGGCCGTGGCTTTGCTGTGGTCGCTGATGAAGTGCGCAACCTCTCCCGCCTCTCCAGCGAAACCGCCCAGAAGATGACCGACAAGGTAGACACCATCAATACTGCTATCGGCCGCGCATTCCAGATTGCCGAAAATGCTGCCGCACGGGATCACGCCTCGGCACTCAACTCGGAGCAGACAATCGAACAGGTACTGGCCCGTTTTCGCCATGCCACTGACAGCCTGGCGGAATCCGCCTCCCTGCTGCAAAACGAGAGCACCGATATCCATCGCGAAATCTCCAGCGTCATTGTCTCGCTGCAATTTCAAGACAGGGTCAGCCAGATCCTCAGCCACGTCAGACAAAACATGGAGAGCCTCTCAAGCCATCTGGTTGCTTCGGAGAAGAGCAGCAATGCGACAGGGCCAATCCAGATCGATGCCAATCGCTGGCTGGCAGAGATGGAACTCTCATACGCCACCGACGAACAGCGCAATATTCACCATGGTCGCACCACCCGTTCTGTCAACGCGCAACCAAGCAGCGCCGACATCACATTTTTCTAGGAGAGAGATATGGGCAAAACGATCCTGATCGTGGATGACTCGGCAACTATTCGCCAAGTCGTGGGCATGACCCTCAAGGGCGCCGGTTATGAGGTCATGGAAGCCTCTGACGGCAGAGATGCGCTCAACAAACTTGATGGCAAGAAGATCAACCTGATCATCAGTGACGTCAACATGCCGAACATGGATGGCATCACCTTCGTCAAAGAGGCCAAAAAGCTGGCCAACTACAAATTTACCCCTGTCATCATGCTGACCACCGAGTCTCAGGACAGCAAGAAGCAGGAGGGACAAGCCGCAGGAGCCAAAGCCTGGGTGGTCAAACCCTTCCAGCCCGAACAGATGTTGGCCGCAGTCGCCAAGCTCATCATGCCGTGATCCGGAGCACATCATGCAACTACAGAGTGAGCAACTCGACAACAAGGTAGTGGTGACCATGCCGGACGAGATCACCATTTATACAGTCAGCGAGCTGAAAGATGCTCTCTCGCCCTTATTGCATCAGGGGAACGAACTGGAGCTGAATCTGGCGGCGGTATCCGAGATAGACAGCGCCGGGCTGCAACTGCTGCTGGCAGCGAAGAAGACCGCTCTGCAGCAGGGCACCTCCCTGGCGCTGGTCTGGCACAGCCATGTTGTGCTTGAACTGCTGGAGCTCTGCCAGCTCTCGGCCTTTTTTGGCGACCCCACCCTCATCACCCATGGCGAACGGCCCTGAGCCACCATGACAAGGAGTCACCGTGAGCATCGATCTTGATCAGGCTTTACAAACCTATATCGCCGAGGCACGCGAGTTGCTTGAAGAAATGGAGTCAGCCCTTCTATCACTGGAATCTGACCCTGACAATAGCGAGCTGATTGGTGCCATCTTTCGTGCTGCTCATACCATCAAGGGGTCAGCTGGCCTGTTTGGTCTGCAACCCATCGTCGGGTTTACCCATATTGTCGAGGATCTGCTAGACCAGATCCGCAATCAGCAGCTCACCGTCACCTCTCCTCTGATTAAGGATCTGCTGGAGAGCTGTGACCATATCCAGACGCTCATCAGTGTCGTTGCAGAACAGGGCAGCACGTTAAGCGAGGGCGATGCCAACCAAGATGAACGGCTGAGGCTCACCCTCACTCGTCATCAGTGCGTCCCCCATGCCACGCTGCCAGATACTGTGCATACGCCGGAACCCAAGATCGAAAAAGAGGGAGGAATTACCAGCTCCGCCTCCTTGTGGCATATATCCCTGCGTTTTGGTCCCGATGTGCTGCGCAATGGCATGGATCCGGCCGCATTTCTGCGCTATCTCGGCACCCTCGGAACCATATGCTCGGTGGAGACCATCCATCAGGCGTTACCGGATTGGGAACAGTTCGATCCGGAGAATTGCTACCTAGGCTACGAGATAGACTTCGACTCGCAGGCAGACAAGACGGCCATCAGCGATGTCTTTGAATTTGTCAGAGATGACTGCCAGATCACCATCTTGCCACCCCACAGCAAGATCGCCGAGTTCATCAACCTGATCGAGTCGCTGCCGGAAGATAGCGCCATGCTGGGGCAGTTGTTGGTCAACACCGGCGCCCTGACCGCAGAGGAGTTAGCCAGCGGTCTGCAGGCACAACAAGCGACCCCGGCAGAGCAAGCGCCCAAACTCGGGGAGATCCTGATTGCGCAGGGTGCCGTCAACGAAGCCGTCGTCGATGCCGCCCTGAAAAAACAGAACCAGACCAAGGAGAGCAAGAGCAAAGAGGGCCGTTACGTCAGGGTGCATGCCGACAAGCTGGACGATCTGATCAATCTGGTCGGGGAGTTGGTAGTCGCCAGTTCAGGAGCCAATCTGCTGGCCCAACGCACCCGCGAAAGCCAACTGCAGGAAGCCACCTCGGTCATTGCCATGCTGGTGGAAGAGATCCGCGACAGTGCACTGCGCCTGCGAATGGTGCCTATCGGCGATACCTTCAACCGCTTCCAGCGGGTGGTGCGCGATGTCAGTCAGGAACTGAACAAGGATATCACTCTGGTGATCTCCGGAGCCGAGACTGAACTGGACAAGTCGGTGGTAGAGAAGATCGGCGATCCGCTGATGCATCTGGTCAGAAACTCGATGGATCATGGCATTGAATCGGCAGAGCAACGGCTGCTGGCAGGAAAACCCCCCCGTGGCACCCTGAATCTCAATGCCTATCACGACTCCAACAGTATCGTCATCGAAATTCGGGATGACGGTGCAGGTCTCAACAAAGCCAGGATCCAGCAAAAAGCCATCGAGCGCGGTCTGATCAGCCCAACCACCACGCTGACGGATCAGGAGATATACAACCTGATCTTCGAGCCGGGGTTCTCTACGGCCGAGGCGATAACCAACCTCTCCGGTCGCGGGGTGGGCATGGATGTCGTCAAACGCAACATCACTGCCCTGCGCGGCACGGTCGATCTGGACAGCATCCCGGGAAAAGGAACCCGTGTGCAGATCCGCCTGCCGCTTACCCTTGCCATCATCGACGGCTTCCTGGTGCGAGTCTGCGACACCCACTATGTCATTCCCCTCGATATGGTGATCGAGTGCGTTGAATTGACCCAGAGTGCACTGGCCGATACCCAGGGTCGTAATTACATCAATTTGCGTGGCGAGGTGCTGCCCTTTATCCGCCTGCAACACTACTTCGATACCAATGGCAGCAAGGGGCGGCGCGAGAACATTGTCGTGGTCAGCCACGCAGGCAAAAAATCCGGACTGGTAGTGGATGAACTGCTGGGAGAATTCCAGACCGTCATCAAACCGTTGGGAAAATTGTTCCAGCGCCTACAGGGCATCAGTGGCTCAACCATTCTGGGGGGGGGAGAGGTCGCCCTGATCCTCGACATTCCTTCGCTGATCCAGCACGCAATCACTCAGGAATCCTGTCAGCTCAACAGGTTGACAGTGTCGCGCAACCTGCCTCAATCCAGCATCAACTGAGGGGACCATCATGTTAAAAAATTCCACCATCAAATTGCGTCTTATTGTACTGCTCTGCATGCTCTGCCTACTGCTGCTGGCCGTTGGCAGCCTCGGGTTATACAACATGCAGAGCAGCAATACCGGGTTGCAGCGCGTTTACAACGACAGGGTGGTTCCCCTTAAGCAGCTGAAGACCATCTCCGACAGCTATGCCGTCTCGATCATCGACAACCTCAACAAGGCCAATGCGGGGCTGATCCCGGCAGAAGAGGCTTTGAAGCAGATACAACAGGCACAGCAGACAATCAAAAACGAGTGGCATCACTACCAGTCCACCACTCTCACACCAGATGAACAGCGTTTGTCAGCCGAGGCGACAACCCTGTTCAACGCGGCCGATACTGATATTGGCAAGCTGGAGAAATACCTCGCCACCCAGCACGGCATGATTACTGGCATGCTGAACAATTTTGACGGTGCCCTCTATGGCTCCATCGACCCGATAGGCAACAAAATCACCGAGCTGGTCAACCTGCAGCTCAATGTGGCCAAGTCAGAATATACCGCAGCGCAATCCTGGTATGACGTCATGCTTATAACCATGGCGGTGGTTATCGCGGTCGGCATCGCACTCGCAGCTTGGTTTGGCACCTTGCTGATCAAAAGCATCATCACCCCCATCGAACAGGCTCTGCGCGTGGCCAATAGTCTGTCCGATGGCAATCTGGATGTATCGATCCGGATAGAGTCCAACGATGAAGCGGGTCAGCTCTTGATGGCGATGGATAACATGGTCAAGAAACTGGGGGCCTTGATCACGGATATCGAAACGCTGGTCACCGCCGCTGTCGAACAGGGCGACTTCAGCCACAAGATTGCGCTGGAGGATCGTCAAGGATATATCAAGCGGGTATCCGAGCTGCTGAATCGCCTCTCCCATGTGACAGATACCAGTCTGGAAGATGTGATGCGCATCGCCACCGCGCTCTCCAAGGGGGATCTGACCCAACGGATCGATGAGCCCTACCCAGGTATTTTCGGCCAGACCAAAGACGGCCTCAACAGGACCATCACTGCGCTGACCAATATCATCGAAGAGGTACGCAACGCCGCCGACAACCTGACCAATGCCTCCAATCAGGTGAGCAACACTGCGCAGGCATTGAGCCAGGCCACCAGTGAGCAAGCAGCCAGCGTTGAAGAGACCAGCGCCTCTATCGAGCAGATGAGCGCCAGCATCAATCAGAACACCGAGAACGCCAAGATCACCGACAGCATGGCCAGCAACTCGGTGCTGGAGGCAACCGAAGGGGGCCAATCCGTTCAACAGACGGTGACCGCCATGCAGCAAATTGCCAAGAAAGTCAGCATCATCGACGACATTGCCTACCAGACCAACCTGCTTGCCCTCAACGCCGCCATTGAGGCGGCTCGCGCCGGAGAGCATGGCAAAGGCTTCGCGGTGGTTGCTGCCGAGGTGAGAAAGCTGGCAGAGCGCAGCCAGATCGCTGCTCAGGAGATTGGCGAGCTCTCCTCCGACAGCGTCAGCAAGGCAGAGCGGGCTGGCAACCTGCTGGAGAGGATCGTCCCCTCCATTCGCAAAACCTCTGATCTGGTACAAGAGATCAATGCTGCTTCCGGGGAACAGGCCAGCGCAGCCAACCAGATCAGTCTGGCCATGAACCAGCTTAATCAGGTGACACAGCAGAATGCGGCCAGCAGCGAGGAGCTGGCGGCCACGGCCGAAGAGATGAGTTCACAAGCCAGCGAACTGCAGCAAACCATGGCCTTTTTTGCTCTGGAACAAAGTGCACAGCTCAACACCAGGCCCCATGAAACCGGCCACAAGGGCATGCCTCCCAGAGGCAGTTTCATCGCCCCCCCACAACGGGCCAGCCAGCCCAATCAACCATCATCCCATTCCATTGATGACGCGGATTTTGTCCGCTTTTAACCGGAGGCGACCATGCATACATCCACCGACATCACGGTGCCATCAGCGGCCGCTGACGAGAGCAGTGGCGATGCCCAGTACCTGACATTTCTGATCAACAACGAGATGTTCGCCATCAATATTCTGGGGGTCAAAGAGATCATCGAATACGGCAATATCACTCCGGTTCCGATGATGCCGGGTTTTATTCGCGGCGTAATCAACCTCAGAGGAGCGGTAGTGTCGGTCGTAGACTTGAATGCCCGCTTTGGCAATGCACCTTCGGTCATCACTCGCCGCAGTTGCATCGTCATTATTGAGGGGGTGGCCCCGCAGGGCGATGAACCTGTAGGTCAGGATATTGGCGTTGTGGTGGATTCCGTATCGGAAGTACTGGGTATCCCACAAGCAGATATCGAGCCCCCACCCAGTTTTGGTGCCCGCATCCGGGCCGATTTCATCAGTGGCATGGGCAAGGTCAACGGCAAATTCGTCATCCTCATCGATACCGGAAAAGTGTTGTCACTCGATGAGATGGCTCAACTCAACGAACTGGCCCAGCCACAGGCAAGGTTGCCACAAGGCAACCTGCAACCCTCCTGAACAGGCCTCCATACTCCACGACATGCAGCATAAGGAAACGCTCATGACCCAATCACTCTTAGGAAAACTCTTCGGAGACAATGCCACCGAAGTGAGGCAGCGGACCCTGTTACTCGACGCAATCGGCCAACTGCAACACGCAGTCCTGGCAGAGCAGGTTCCAGCACCACTCGATCTTTCCGGTATGGATAGCCCCTTGCGTGAAGTAGGACATGCCATCAACGAGGTGGTCACCTTGCTCAGTGACAAGCTGGAACAGAGCCGCAACGACATTAAAAAGAACCAGGTGTTGCTCCATGAGAACCAGCTGGTTCGCAAAGCCCTCGACTGCGCCAGCACCAACGTGATGATTGCCGATACCAACCTCGACATTATCTATATGAACGAGGCAGTGACCGGCATGCTCAATCAGGCCGAGACCGACATCAAGAAAGAGCTATACAGCTTCAACGCCAATCAGCTGATGGGCGCCAACATCGACAGCTTTCATAAAAATCCCGGCCATCAGCGCGCCATGCTGGCCAAACTCAACAGCACCTACCGTACCCAGATTCAGCTGGGGGGGCGCACCTTCTCCCTGATCGCCAATCCGGTCTTCAACGATACCGGAGAACGGTTGGGATCCGTGGTCGAATGGGCCGACAGAACCAAGGAGGTAATGATAGAGAAAGAGATGTCCGACATTGTGCAGGCCGTGATCAATGGCGAGCTGCACCGCAGGATGGAACTTGCTGGCAAGAGCGGCTTCTTTCAGGCGATGGGAGAAGGGATCAACCAGATTGCCGAAGTGATCGACAGCACACTCAACGACGTCATCCGGGTCGTGCAATGTCTGGCAAAAGGTGACCTGACCCAACAGATTGAGGCGGACTATCCCGGCGTGTTTGGCACCACCAAGGATGCGCTCAACAAGACCATCGCATCGCTCACCAACATCGTCACCGAAGTGCGCGGCGCCTCTGACAACCTCTCCAGTGCCGCCGAGCAGGTAAGCGCGACCGCCCAGTCGATCAGCCAATCCAGCAGTGAACAGGCCTCCAGCATGGAGGAGACCAGCGCCTCCATCGAGCAGATGAGCGCCAGCATCAACCAGAATACCGACAATGCCCAGGTCACCGATGGCATGGCCAGCAAGGCAGCCAAAGAGGCCGTAGAGGGAGGAGAAGCGGTCAAACTGACTGTGGATGCCATGAAGCAGATCGCCAGACGGATTGGCATCATCGATGACATCGCCTACCAGACCAATCTGTTGGCACTCAACGCAGCTATCGAAGCGGCGCGGGCAGGCGATCACGGCAAAGGCTTTGCCGTAGTGGCGGCGGAGGTGCGCAAACTGGCCGAACGCAGCCAGGTGGCAGCACAGGAGATTGGTGAGCTGGCCTCCAGCAGTGTCGAGATGGCGGAAAAAGCAGGTCGCTTGCTCGATCAAATGGTGCCCTCCATCAATAAGACCTCGGATCTGGTGCAGGAGATCAGTGCCGCTTCGGTTGAACAATCCACCGGTGTCAGCCAAATCAATCAGGCCATGAACCAGTTGAGTCAGGTTACCCAGCAGAACGCCTCTTGCAGCGAAGAGCTGGCTGCCACGGCAGAAGAGATGAGCAGCCAAGCTGAACAGCTGCAGCTGGCCATGGAGTTCTTTACCCTGGAGGTCCACGCCAAAGAAGGTAAAGCAGCCACCTCGCATCTTCACCCCAATACCCGAGGTCGCTTCATGAACGAGAGCAATGCGAACAGTCGGGAACGAGCCGCCACAGGCCAACGCCCCATCGGCGATGGCGATTTTGTCCGGTTCTAGTCACGGGAGAGGCGTTGCCTCTCCCATCGCCACAACACAGGTAGAGGGACAGTTTTTTGTATCAAACCCAGCTGCATGATGATGAGTTCTCCCGTTTCCAACGCTGGCTTCATCAAACGGCGGGGATAGAGCTGTCTCCAGCCAAGAAGGCGCTGGTAGCCAGCCGCCTGGCGAAAAGGCTCTGTCACTATGAGCTGGATAGTTATGACGACTATTTCCAGCTCATCATGAACGATCGCAGCAGCGAACTGCAGCTGGCGCTTGATCTGCTTACCACCAACGAAACCTACTTTTTCAGGGAGCCCAAACACTTCGAGTTTCTGACGCGGGAGATAGTCTCAGCGCTCCCGCCCGAGCAACCACTACGGGTCTGGAGCGCTGCCAGCTCATCCGGCGAGGAGCCCTACAGTCTGGCCATGACCCTCGCGGAAAAACGCAGCACCTTCAACTGGGAGATCCTGGCCTCCGATATCTCGTCCCGGGTGCTGGAACAGGCGATGAGCGGGCGCTACCCCATCGAGCGGGCGCAAAATATTCCACTGCCCTTTTTGATGAAATATTGCCTCAAGGGTGTGGGCCTGCAGGAGGGCATCTTCATCATCGATCGCAAGTTGCGGGACAAGGTGCAGTTCATGCAGATCAACCTCAATCAGGATCTGCCGGACATAGGCATGTTTGACGTCATCTTCATCAGAAACGTGATGATCTACTTCAACAAGGAGACCAAAGGGCAAGTATTGCAGCGGCTGGTACCCAGACTCAAACCCGGTGGCTACCTGCTGGTAAGCCACGCCGAGAGCCTGCATGGCCTGCACCACGGTCTGCAGCTTGTCTCGCCTTCCATCTATCAGAAGAGATAAGTCATGGCTCGGGAGGTGATCCTGCAACCGGGAGAGCTCTTTTTTGGCAAGGAGGATGTGGTGGTCAGAACCGTACTGGGCTCCTGTATTGCCATCACCTTGTGGCATCCGGAGCAGAAACAGGGAGGAATGTGTCACTACATGCTGCCAAGTCGGCGCAATCCCTCTGCCAAGCTGGATGGGCGCTATGCCGATGAAGCCCTCGCCTTGCTGCTGCAAGCGGCCAGTCACTATCCCGCCCCCATCCATGAATATGAGGCCAAGTTGTTCGGGGGTGGCAACATGTTTACCGAGCCTCAATACGCACAGAGCGACAACAATGTCGCCGCCAAAAATATTCAGGCAGCCTGGCAGCTGACCCGACACCTTGGCCTTGATATCAAGGCTCATCATCTTGGCCATAGCGGCCACCGAAGCTTGCTCTTTGAGCTCAGCAACGGCAGTGTCTGGCTCCGCCATCATCGTCTGCCACATCAACGGGAGTCGCGAGAATGAAGCAGATCCGGGTCATGCTGGTGGATGATTCCGCCGTGGTCAGACAGGTATTGCAAGCGGTGCTGGAGCAGGAGCCTGATATCCGGGTGATCGCCACGGCATCGGATCCCCTGTTTGCCCAGGAAAAACTGAAGAAAGAGTGGCCTGACGTCATCGTGCTCGATGTGGAGATGCCCCGTATGGATGGCATCACTTTTCTCTCCAAGATCATGGCAGAGCATCCAACCCCGGTGGTGATCTGCTCCTCCCTCACCGAAAAGGGGGCCGAGACCACTTTGCAGGCAATGGCTGCCGGCGCGGTGGACATCATCACCAAACCGACCATGGGGATAAAAAGCTTTCTGCAAGAATCTGCCCACGACCTGGCCATGGCGGTACGTGCCGCGGCCCAGGCCAACCTCAAGCGCGTGGGCAAGCCCTCATCTGTGCCGGTCAGCACCAAACTCAACGCAGATGCCATGCTGGCGCCCAACCAGCACGCCATGGCACAAACCACCGAGCGGCTCATCGCCATCGGCACCTCGACCGGCGGCACCCAGGCGCTGGAAGCCGTGCTGACTGCCTTGCCCCGGGTCAGCCCCGGCATTGTCATCGTGCAGCACATGCCGGAGAAATTTACCGCCATGTTTGCCGAACGGCTGAACGGGGTCTGCCAGATAGAAGTGCGGGAGGCGAGGAACAATGACCGGGTGATCCCGGGGTTGGCGCTGATTGCCCCCGGCGGCAAGCATATGCTGCTCAAGCGCAGTGGTGCCTACTATCACGTCGAGGTGGTCGACGGGCCGCTTATCAACCGCCATCGCCCCTCGGTGGATGTGCTGTTTCGCTCCGTCGCCAAATATGCCGGCAAGAATGCCACCGGCATCATCATGACCGGCATGGGGGATGATGGTGCCCGGGGATTGCGCGAGATGCTGGATGCGGGTGCCAACACCTATGCCCAGGATGAGGCCTCCTGCGTGGTCTTCGGCATGCCCAAGGAGGCGATCAAGCTGGGAGCTGCCCGCCATGTGCTCCCCTTGCAAGAGATGCAGTACGCCATCCTCGGCAAGTAATCCCTTATAGCGCGTTTTGACCATAAAAAAGTCCGGCTCCCATTGGGGAGCCGGACTTTTTACATCAACCGGAACCAATCCGGTATCAGGCGAGCAGATTACTCAGCAGCAGGCGCTTCTTCAGCGGCCGGAGCGGCGTCAGCAGCAGGTGCTGTTGCTTCGGTCGGGGCGTTCGCTTCCTTGATGGAGAGACGTACGCGGCCCTGACGGTCCACTTCCAGTACCTTCACCTTGACTACGTCACCGATGGTCAGGTGGTCAGCCACGTTCTGCACGCGAGCGTCGGTGATCTGGGAGATGTGTACCAGACCATCTTTGCCCGGCAGAATGTTGACGAATGCACCGAAATCGGCCAGACGAACTACTTTACCTTCATAGATGCGGTTCACTTCGATCTCGGCGGTGATAGCCTCGATGCGACGGATCGCTTCCATGGCGGCTTCGTTGGCCACGGCGGAGATACGTACAGTACCGTCATCATCCAGCTCGATGTTGGTGCCGGTCTCTTCGGTCAGCGCACGGATCACGGAACCACCCTTACCGATCACGTCCTTGATCTTCTCGGGATTGATCTTGATGGTGTGGATACGCGGTGCAAAATCGGAGATCTGGGCACGGGGAGCCTGGATAGCTTCGTCCATCACTTTCAGGATGTGCAGACGAGCGCCACGAGCTTGCTTCAGAGCAATCTCCATGATCTCTTTGGTGATGCCTTCGATCTTGATGTCCATCTGCAGCGCGGTCACACCTTCGGTGGTACCGGCTACTTTGAAGTCCATGTCGCCCAGGTGATCTTCGTCACCCAGAATGTCGGACAGCACGACGAAACCTTCTTCTTCCTTCACCAGACCCATGGCGATACCGGCAACGGAGGCTTTGATCGGCACACCGGCATCCATCAGCGCCAGAGAGGAACCACAGACAGACGCCATGGAGGAGGAGCCGTTGGACTCGGTAATTTCAGACACCACGCGCACCACGTACGGGAACTCGGCGGCGCTCGGCATCACGGCGGCAACGCCGCGCTTGGCCAGACGGCCGTGACCGATTTCACGACGCTTCGGGCTACCCATCATGCCGGTCTCACCGACGCAGTATGGCGGGAAGTTGTAGTGCAGCATGAAGCGATCGGCACGGTTGCCGGTCAGCTCGTCGATGTTCTGGGCGTCACGCTCGGTACCCAGAGTGGCCACCACGATGGCTTGAGTTTCACCACGGGTGAACAGGGCAGAACCGTGAGCACGGGGCAGAATACCGGTACCTACGCTCAGGGCGCGGATCATTTCCGGATCGCGACCATCGATACGCGGCTCACCACGTACTACGCGACCACGAACGATGCGGCTTTCCAGGCTGTGGAACTCTTCGCCGATCTTCTTGGCATCTTCTTCCACGCCGGAAGCGATAACTTGCTCAACCACACGGCCCTTGATGGCAGCGATGGTTTCGTAACGAACAGCCTTCTCGGTGATGCGGTAGGCTTCACCCAGTTCGGCGCTTGCCAGCTCGGCAACCTTGGCTTTCAGCGCTTCGTTGACGGCAGGCGGAGTCCAGTCCCACGGCTTGGTGCCGACGGCAGCGGCAAACTCGTTGATCGCATTGATCACGATCTGCATCTGCTCGTGACCGTATACCACGGCGCCCAGCATCACCTCTTCGGAGAGGATGGCCGCTTCGGACTCAACCATCAGTACCGCGTTGGCAGTACCGGCAACCACCAGATCCAGATCGCTCTGCGGCAGTTCGGTGGTGGTCGGGTTCAGCACATACTGACCATTCATGTAACCCACGCGAGCAGCACCGATCGGGCCGCCAAACGGGATACCGGAGATGGCCAGTGCAGCAGAGGCACCGATCATGGCAACGATGTCGGGGGATACGGCCGGATTCACGGACATTACGGTCGCAACGACCTGAACCTCATTGAGGAAGCCTTCCGGGAACAGCGGACGAATAGGACGGTCGATCAGACGGGAGATGAGGGTCTCACCTTCGCTCGGACGGCCTTCACGACGGAAGAAACCACCCGGGATACGACCAGCAGCATAGGTACGCTCCTGGTAGTTGACGGTCAGCGGGAAGAAATCACGGCCGTGATCGGCCTCTTTCTTGCCGACTACGGTCACAAATACGCAGGTATCGTCCATGCTGACCATAACGGCCGCAGTGGCTTGACGGGCCATCACACCGGTTTCCAGAGTGACGGTGTGTTGACCGTACTGGAATGACTTTACAATAGGATTCACGTGAATTTCCTTTTTACAATTTGGCTCTTTAAATTCGCGCACAAGTATACTTGATTCGATGCAAAAGGTAAGCGGTGACGCGAATTCTGTGAGGCAGGCAACGGCTTGAAGAGCAATAAAAAAGGGGAACCTGACGGTTCCCCTTTTTCGCGAAATCTGATGGTCGATTAACGACGCAGACCCAGCTTGGCGATCAGAGCAGCATAACGCTCGGAATCTTTACGCTTCAGGTAGTCCAGCAGCTTACGACGCTGGGAAACCATGCGCAGCAGACCGCGACGACCGTGGTGGTCCTTGGAGTGCTCTTTGAAGTGACCTTGCAGATGGTTGATCTGGGCAGTCAGCAGGGCAACTTGCACTTCGGGGGAACCGGTGTCGTTTGCGCAACGAGCGTTGTCAGCAACGATTTGAGCTTTGATCTCAGCATTTAGAGACATGGTAATACTCCAGTAGAGTGTTTAAAGGTTCACAGCCAATCTCTAATTCAGCCGTGAAATGAGGGCGGTATCATAATCGTCCCCGCCCCTTTTCGCAACGATAAAGAGGCGAAACGGGAAAGACGTTCTGATACCGCCTGAGGATCACTCCTCGTCGTGATAACGCACCAGTCGCTTGGGAGCGACGCGGCCATCATCATCAATCTCGCCAACCCCGATGAACTCGCGCTCCGGGCCGACCGTCATGCGAACCTGACCGCTTTGCGGCGCACCTGCCACCTGCACGGCCTGGCCCTGATTCACATAGGCAGCCACAACAGCCAGCATGTTCACCTCGGGCAAGCTTGCCACGGCGGTATCCATCGGCAACAACAGCGGATCCAGCTGCTCGCGCGGCGGGATGCTCTCGGCCTTGGCCTGCTCGAAGATGCACTCGAGTTGCTCCAGAGTCAGCATCCGCTCATACGGATAGCTGGCCACCTGGGTACGGCGCAACTGAGTCACGTGGGCACCACAGCCCAGCACTTCACCCAGATCATCCACCAGAGAGCGGATGTAGGTGCCTTTGCTGCAGTGCACTTCAAGGCGCACTTCATCACCTTCAAAGCTCAGCAGTTTGAGCTCGAATACGGTGATGGGACGGGCTTCTCGCTCGATCTCGATGCCTTCGCGGGCATATTCGTAGAGCGGACGGCCGTTGTGCTTGAGCGCGGAGTACATGGAGGGCACCTGCATGATGGGGCCGCGGAACTGGTCCAGCGCCTCGATCAGGGTACCGACAGCCACGTTCACCGGACGGGTGGAGACCACCTCACCGTCGGAGTCGCTGGTGTTGGTGCGCTCGCCCAATTTGGCGGTCACCTCATAGCGCTTGTCCGCTTCCAGCAGATACTGGGAGAACTTGGTGGCCTCGCCGAGGCAGATCGGCAGCATGCCGGTCGCCAGCGGATCCAGTGCGCCGGTGTGACCGGCCTTGGCGGCATTGTAGATGCGCTTGACCTTCTGCAACACATCGTTGGAGGTCAGGCCGGTCGGCTTGTCCAGCAGCAGAATGCCGTGCACATCACGGCCCTTGAAACGACGTCTTCGGGTCATCTCAGGCTTTATCCTCAGTCGTGTCATCCGGTGCAGATTCAGCTTCTTCGTCACGGCCGGATTCGGCCATGCGACGCTTGTCTTCACGCACAGTGTTGGTCACCAGGTTGGAGAGACGCATCCCCTCGACCAGGGTCTGGTCGTAGTAGAAACGCAGCTCGGGCACCACGCGCAGACGCATGGCACTGCCCAGCAGACTACGGATATATCCGGCTGCTTCGGTCAGACCCTGCAAGCCTTCCTTGATGCGCTCGGCATCATTTTCCAGCTGCAAGAAGGTGACGTAAATCTTGGCATAGTTGAGGTCACGGGACACTTCCACATCGGAAACAGTCACCATGCCGATGCGCGGGTCTTTCACCTCGCGCTGCAGGATCAGCGCAATTTCACGCTGGATCTGCTGTCCGACCCGACGGGTCCGGCTGAATTCTCTGGCCATATTCTATCCTGCGATAAAAGGGGGCCGCGGCCCCCTATTTTGTCTAACTCTCGGCTTACAGAGTCCGTTGGATTTCAACAGTCTCGTAAACTTCGATCTGGTCGCCTTCGCGTACGTCGTTGTAGTTTTTGACCGCGATACCACACTCGTAGCCGTTGCGAACTTCGTTGACGTCATCCTTGAAGCGACGCAGGGATTCCAGCTCGCCTTCATAGATGACCACGTTGTCACGCAGAACGCGGATACGGTTGGAACGCTTGACCACACCTTCGGTAACCATACAGCCGGCAACGGCGCCGAACTTCGGAGACTTGAAGACGCTACGCACTTCAGCCAGACCGATGATCTCCTGACGATACTCAGGGGCCAGCTTGCCGCTCATAGCCTGCTTCACTTCGTCGATCAGGTCATAGATAACGGAGTAGTAACGCAGATCCAGGCTCTCGGATTCGATGACCTTGCGCGCAGATGCGTCGGCACGGACGTTGAAACCAACCAGAATGGCGCTGGAAGCAGCAGCCAGGGTCGCGTCGGTTTCGGTGATACCACCTACGCCGGAACCCACGATCTTCACCTTCACTTCGTCGGTGGAGAGTTTGACCAGCGCATCGCAGATCGCTTCCACAGAACCTTGTACGTCGGCCTTGATCACCACGTTCACTTCGGACACTTCGCCCTCGGTCATGTTGGCGAACATGTTTTCCAGCTTGGCCTTCTGCTGGCGAGCCAGCTTGACTTCGCGGAACTTGCCCTGACGATAGAGCGCCACTTCACGGGCTTTCTTCTCGTCACGGACAACGGTGGCTTCGTCACCGGCAGAGGGAACGCCGGACAGACCCAAGATTTCCACCGGCAGGGACGGGCCCGCTTCCTTGATCTCGCGACCCAGTTCGTCACGCATGGCGCGAACACGGCCGTACTCGAGACCACACAGAACGATGTCGCCCTGACGCAGAGTACCTTCTTGAACCAGTACGGTAGCAACCGGACCACGACCTTTATCCAGGAAGGATTCGATCACGACGCCGTTGGCCATGCCGTCAACCACCGCTTTCAGTTCCAGTACTTCAGCCTGGATCAGGATGGCTTCCAGCAGGTCGTCGATGCCTTCGCCAGACTTGGCGGACACGTGCACGAACTGGCAGTCTCCACCCCAATCTTCGGACATGACGTTGTAACGGGCCAGTTCGGTCTTGACGCGATCCGGATCCGCTTCAGGCTTGTCGATCTTGTTGACCGCAACAACCAGCGGCACACCGGCAGCCTTGGCGTGCTGGATAGCTTCGATGGTTTGCGGCATCACGCCGTCGTCAGCTGCAACAACCAGAACAACGATATCGGTCGCCTTGGCACCACGAGCACGCATGGAGGTAAACGCCGCGTGACCCGGGGTATCCAGGAAGGTGATCATGCCACTGTCAGTCTGGACGTGGTAAGCACCGATATGCTGGGTAATACCACCGGCTTCGCCAGCAGCAACCTTGGCTTTACGAATGTAGTCGAGCAGTGAGGTCTTACCATGGTCAACGTGACCCATGATGGTAACGACCGGTGCGCGCGGCTTGGCTTCGGAGGTCTCGTCACGATCGGACAGTACCGCCTCTTCCAGCTCGTTCTCACGACGCAGCACAACCTTGTGACCCATCTCCTCGGCGACCAGCTGAGCGGTCTCCTGGTCGATCACCTGGTTGATGGTGGCCATGGCACCCATCTTCATCATCACCTTGATGACTTCAACGCCCTTGACGGCCATCTTGTTGGCCAGCTCGGCCACAGTGATGGTCTCGCCGATGACGACGTCGCGGTTCACCACGGCAGCCGGCTTGTTGAAGCCGTGCTTCATGGCGTTCGGCATGGCGACCTTGCCGCGCTTGCCTTTGCGGGCACGCGGGTTGCGAGAGTCGCGATCATCTTCACGACGACCGGCTTTCTTCGGTGCCTTGGCAGCTGCGGCAGTGCGGCGGCTGGTCTCTTCTTTCCGATCCAACTCGTCTTCTGCGGCTTGCGCATGCTTGTTGGTGGTCAGATGGTAGTCGCTGCTCTCTTTGGCGCGAGCGGCCTCTTCTTCGGCCCAGCGGGCTGCGTTCTGTTCCGCCATGAGACGAGCCTCTTCGGCTTTCTTCGCGGCGAGTTCTTCAGCTTTTTTCAAAGCTGTTTGTTCCTGTTGGCGCTTCAGTTCTTCTGCTTCGCGCTTGGCCATCTTTTCTGCCTCTTGCTGAGCTGTGCTACTGGCTGCTTTGGCGGGCTGTGAAGCCTGTCGAGCCTTTGATTGTGCCTCGATCCGCGCCTTTTCCTCAGCTTCACGACGAGCTTGCTCAGCCTCACGGCGAGCCTTCTCTTCAGCTTCGAGGCGAGCCTTCTCTTCGGCCTCGCGACGAGCTTTTTCTTCTGCTTCCAAACGCGCTGTTTCCTCGGCTTCCGCCTGACGCTGTTCATCTTCCAGCGCCGAGCGTCTTACATAGGTGCGAGATTTGCGTACTTCTACCTGCACTTCCTTGTTCTTGCCGCCAGTCCCCTGAACACTAATGGTGCTCTTGGTCTTGCGCTGCAAGGTCATGCGGGCAGGAGCGGCGACCTCGTCACCTCCATGCTGTTTCTTCAGGTGTGCCAGCAGAGCCTGTTTCTCAGACTCGCTGACCATGTCGTCGGCCTTGCTCTTGCTGATACCGGCATCGACAAACTGCTGGAGAAGACGATCAACCGGTGTGTCGATGTCAGTGGCAAGTTGTTTGACTGATACTTCTGCCATTCATTTTCCTCCGTTTGATCTTACTCGGACTGCTCTTCTCCGAACCAACAGATATTGCGAGCAGCCATAATGAGCTCACCTGCCTTCTCGGCAGTCAGCCCTTCAATATCAGCAAGGTCATCGATACCTTGCTCAGCCAAATCTTCCAGGGTGCCCACGCCACGGCCCGCCAGAGCGTAAGCCAGTTCGCGGCTCAGACCGTTCAGATTGAGCAGCTCTTCGGACGGCTCAACGCCATCAAAAGACTCTTCTTTGGCCAGTGCCTTGGTAGTCAGGGCATCTTTGGCGCGCTTGCGCAGCTCTTCGACCATGTCTTCATCCAGACCGTCGATAGCCAGCAGCTCGTTGACCGGTACAAAGGCGATCTCTTCCAGGGTAGAGAAGCCCTCTTCCATCAGCAGACCGGCGAAATCGTCGTCGATGTCCAGGGTGCTGGTGAACAGGTTCATGATGCGGTCGTTTTCGGCCTGGTGCTTGGCACGCATGTCCTCAACGGTCATCACATTCAGCTCCCAACCAGTCAGCTGGGAGGCCAGACGCACGTTCTGACCATTGCGACCGATGGCCTGAGCCAGGTTGGCAGCTTCCACGGCGATATCCATGGTGTGGTTGTCTTCATCAACGATGATGGAGGCCACATCGGCAGGCGCCATGGCATTGATTACGTACTGGGCCGGGTTGTCATCGTACAGCACGATGTCGGCGCGCTCACCGCTCAGCTCGGCGGAGACAGCTTGCACACGGGCACCACGCATGCCGATACAGGCACCAATCGGGTCGATACGACGATCGTTGGTCTTCACCGCGATCTTGGCGCGGGAACCCGGATCACGGGCAGCGCCCATGATTTCGATCATCTCTTCACCGATCTCCGGTACTTCGATACGGAACAGCTCTTTCAGGAAGTCCGGGCTGGAACGGCTGACAAACAGCTGGGAACCACGAGCTTCCGGGCGTACTGCGTAGAGCAGGCCACGGACACGGTCGCCCGGGCGGAAGGTTTCACGCGGCAGCATGTCATCACGGAAGATCACGGCTTCAGCATTGCTGCCCAGATCCAGGATGACGTTGTCGCGGTTACTCTTCTTGACCACACCACTGATGATGGTGCCTTCTTTATCTTTAAACTGATCAACTACTTGTGAACGCTCGGCTTCACGCACTTTCTGCACGATAACCTGCTTGGCGGTCTGGGTAGTGATACGGTCGAAGGTTACAGAGTCGATCTGGTCTTCAACATACTCACCGATCTGGATCTCCGGCTGATCAATTTGTGCCGCTTCCAGGGTGATTTCAGCATAGGGGTTCTCCATCGCGGCTTGATCCGCAATGACTACCCAGCGGCGATAAGTGTCGTAGTCACCGGTCTTGCGATCGATTTCGACCCGAACTTCAATCTCGCCTTCATATTTCTTCTTGGTCGCAGTCGCCAGCGCGGTTTCCAGAGCCTGGAAGATCTTCTCGCGGGGTACCGCTTTCTCGTTGGATACTGCGTCAACGACCAGCAAAATCTCTTTATTCATATCCGATAGCCTCGTTAACCAAAGTTCGGCACTATGTTCGCTTTTTGGATATTGGTGAAAGCCAACACGTCGTCCTTACCATCTACTGTCAGGGTGATCATGTCGCCTTGCACAGCTTTGATTACGCCTTTGAACTTGCGGCGGTTGTTTGTTGCCATCCGAAGCGTTACCGCCGCCTCTTGGCCAACGTATTTTTCGAAATGGGCAACCTTGAACAGGGGACGATCCAGACCGGGGGAGGATACCTCGAGGTAATACTCCTCGGTGATGGGATCTTCGACGTCCATGATGGCGCCAACCTGATGGCTGACCTCAGCACAGTTCTCGACAGTCACACCCTGCTCGCCGTCGATATAGACACGCAAGGTGGAGTGTTTACCCGCACGGATAAACTCAATACCCCAAAGTTCAAAACCCAAGGCAACGACCGGAGCCTCGAGCAGATCGGTCAAACGTTGTTCCAACGTAGCCAAAGTCACCCTCCGAAAAACAAAAAAAGGGCATAAAGCCCAGATAGATATCGATTCAGAGTAAATTGCACATAACAAAAAGCCCCGATGTCAAATCGGGGCTTGGCGCTTTACCCTGATTGTCGCCTCGCAGCGACCGCCTTCCTGAGCGTAGGAAATGCGTGAAATTTGGTTGCGGGGGCCGGATTTGAACCGACGACCTTCGGGTTATGAGCCCGACGAGCTACCATGCTGCTCCACCCCGCGTCCGAAATCGTGCGAGATTATAGCCACTTCACTCTCTCGATACAAGACTGACTGGCTATAATACACTCGGTTTCCCGAGCTCACTGCTTAATTGGTGCCGTGGGCGGGACTCGAACCCGCACACCCTAGAGCACTACCCCCTCAAGATAGCGTGTCTACCAATTCCACCACCACGGCAAAACTCTTACTCGGGAACGTCAGTATCTTTCTTCACTGGCGCTTTGGTCTGCTCAACCTGTTGGGTTTGTTGCAGATTTTCCCATTCACTACCCTGCTTTACCTTGTTGCTGGACATAGATCCAAGCACCAGGCTGATAACGAAAAACAGAGTAGCCAAAATTGCTGTTGTTCGGGTCAGGAAACTGCCTGAACCACCGGAGCCGAATACTGTGTTCGATGCCCCTGCGCCGAAGGAGGCGCCCATATCAGCCCCTTTACCTTGCTGAATCATCACCAGACCAATCAGAGCCAGTGAAACCAGCAGATAAACGACTAAAAGAATCTCGTACATTTAACTTGCACCCTTTGCCGCTTCAACAATTCCTAAAAACGCATCGCTATCGAGGCTTGCTCCGCCAATCAGTCCGCCATCAATGTCGGGCTGTGCAAACAAATCTCTCGCGTTGCTCGGCGTTACGCTCCCACCATAGATGATTCTAACTTTCTCACCTATTACCGGAGTATCCTCCGCCAAGCGACCGCGTATAAAGGAATGAACCTCTTGTGCCTGCTCGGGTGTGGCGCATTTACCTGTACCTACAGCCCAAATCGGCTCGTAGGCGATGATAGCATTATCGAAAGCCATCGCGCCATTTTTCTCTATGACTATATCCAGCTCTTCAGCGATCACCTCGAAGGCTCTTCTCGCCTGCCTCGCCGCACCTGATTCACCTAAACAGAGGATGGGAATCAAGCCTGCCGCTCTGGCTGCCGCAAACTTCTCTGCGACGATAAAACTGGTCTCACCAAAGAGACGCCTGCGCTCGGAGTGCCCTACCAATACGTAACGACACCCTGCCTCAACCAGCATCCGACACGAGATTTCTCCAGTGTAAGCGCCAGTAGCGTGCTGACTCACATTCTGAGCCCCCAACTTTATTACCTTCTGCTCATTGAGCAGTGAAGCGCTAAAATCGAGATGCACATGGGAAGGACATAGAACCACATCTACTTTTCCGTCAACGCCGTTTAGACACTGACCCGTAAACTGCTCTAACTGCGACCTACTACCGTGCAACTTCCAGTTGGCTGCTACAAACGGCTTGCGATATCCCATCGACAACTCCCTTGCGAAAGCGGGGCTGATAATATCCAGAGGATGCTCAGCTGACAAGTGCTATTTTTAAATTTTTGAATCGTTTGAACAAGATACAACCAGGGCGGCTAAAAAGCCGCCCTGGTTGTTCATTAAAACGCCGATTCAACCTGCTTGGCGATGCGCTGAGCCATGTCACGTACGTGCTGTTCATGCTCCCCTTCGACCATGACCCGGATCAGCGGTTCGGTACCTGATTTACGCAACAGTACGCGACCACGGCCAGCCAGCTCCTGTTCCACCTTGGCAACCTCAGCCATGACAGCATCCGCGGCCAGCGGATCCTTGCCTTCGGCAAAACGAACATTCACCAGCACCTGCGGGAACTTGCTCATGCCGGAGCGCAGCTTGGCCAGCGGCATCTCGGCACTGCGCATGGCGGTAAGCACCTGCAAGGCGGCGACGATGCCATCACCCGTAGTTGTCTGATCCAGGCAGATGATGTGGCCGGAGTTCTCGCCACCAATACGCCAGCCCTTCTCTTCCATCATCTCCAGCACATAGCGGTCACCCACCTTGGCACGGGCAAACGGAATACCCAGGGTTTGCAGCGCCAGCTCCAGACCCATGTTGGCCATCAGGGTGCCGACGACACCGCCTTTGAGTCGACCATTGCGCAGAGCATCGCGCGCGATGATATAGAGCACTTCATCACCATCGATGAGATAGCCGGTGTGGTCAACCATGATCAGACGGTCACCATCACCATCAAAGGCAACCCCCAGATCGGCCTTGCACTCCAGTACCTTGGCAACCAGAGCGTCAGGTGCAGTCGAACCGACACCATCGTTGATGTTGAGACCATCCGGGGCACAGCCCATGGTGATCACTTCAGCACCCAGCTCGCGGAAAACCGACGGCGCAATGTGGTAAGTGGCACCGTGACCACAATCGACCACCATTTTCACCCCATCCAGATTCATGTGAGAGGGGAAGGTGCTCTTGCAGAATTCGATATAGCGACCGGCGGCATCATCAATGCGCACCGCTTTGCCAAGTTCGGCCGACTCGACACACTTGAGCTCGTGATCCAGCTCGGCTTCGATAGCCAGCTCGACATCATCGGGCAGCTTGGTGCCGTCGGCGGAGAAGAACTTGATGCCGTTGTCGTAGAAGGGGTTGTGGGAAGCACTGATGACGATGCCAGCTTCGGCACGGAAAGTGCGAGTCAGGTAGGCAACCGCCGGCGTGGGCATGGGCCCCATCAGAATGGCTTTAAGGCCTGCCGCGGAGAGCCCCGCTTCCAGCGCGGATTCCAGCATGTAACCGGAGATTCGGGTATCTTTGCCAATCAGCACCTTTTTGGTGCCCTTCTTGGAGAGCACCTTGCCGGCAGCCCAACCCAATTTCATTACAAAATCAGGGGTGATCGGGTATTCGCCAACCTTGCCGCGTACACCAT
Organism: Aeromonas sp. Y289-2; assembly: GCF_027705925.1. Taxonomy (NCBI): domain Bacteria; kingdom Pseudomonadati; phylum Pseudomonadota; class Gammaproteobacteria; order Aeromonadales; family Aeromonadaceae; genus Aeromonas; species Aeromonas sp. Y289-2. The sequence continues at coordinate 95,821 of NZ_JAPDCH010000010.1, read as the reverse complement.
CGGTACCGAAATACTTTCTTGCCATTGTCTGTTCTCTTTATTATCTGGAAATAAAATCTTGTCCCGTCATTGCCAGCCAACCGACGCGCAATGCGTCCATGGTCTCCCGTACATCGTGTACCCTGATGATGCGGGCCCCATGCTGCATGCCGATAAGGGCGCATGCCAGACTGCCCGCCAGACGCTCATCCACCGGACGGCCCAGCAGGTTGCCTATCATAGACTTTCGCGACATCCCCACCAATAGCGGCAAGCCATAATCAAGCAGTTCCTTTTGAGCCGCCAACAGCTGATAGTTGTGGGCAAGGGTTTTGCCAAAGCCATATCCCGGATCCAGCAACAGCTCTTCACGACGGATCCCGACCGCCAGACAAGCCGCAATACGCTCATCAAAGAAGGCGCGTACCTCCCCGATCAGGTCGTCATAGTGCGGCTCGACTTGCATGGTTCGCGGCTGACCTTGCATGTGCATCAGGCAGACAGGAACAGCAGCTTCGGCCGCGGCCTGCAGCGCTCCAGGCTCTTGCAGCGCCCGCACATCGTTGATCAGATGGGCACCTGCCTTGCAACCCTCCCGCATCACAGCCGCTTTGGAGGTATCGAGGGAGATCATCACATCCAGCTCACGAACCATCTGCTCCACAACAGGAATGACCCTGTCCAGCTCCTCCTGCTCGTTCACATCGGGCGCACCAGGGCGGGTTGACTCGCCACCGATGTCGATGAGGGTCGCACCGTCAGAGACCATCTGGCGCGCATGGGCCATTGCCCGTTCAAACTGGTTGAAATTACCGCCATCAGAGAAGGAGTCGGGCGTCACATTGAGGATCCCCATCACATGGGGACGATCGAGGGAGAGGCTGAGCCCCTTGCTGGTTAACTGCATTTTCACGTCCATCTGATAAAGAAAAACCCCGGGCAAGCCCGGGGTTTGGAGAGTCACAATTATTTGGCCGGAGCGTCGTTGGCTTTGTCGATAGTGACATCCGCCACCGGTGCAGCCTCATCGGCAGGCTTGGCCTCGGCAGCCACGGTGGAACCGCCTTGCGGGGTATCACCGTGCTCGTCATGCCAGTTGCTCGGAGCACGAACCTCGCGACGCGCCATCAGATCATCGATCTGCTTGGCATCGATGGTTTCGTACTTCATCAGCGCATCTTTCATGCTGTGCAACACGTCCATGTTATCCAGCAGGATCTGCTTGGAACGGGCGTAGTTGCGGTCGATGACCTGCTTGACTTCGGCATCGATAACGCGAGCGGTATCGTCGGACATGTGCTTGGCCTTGGCCATGCTGCGACCGAGGAATACTTCACCATCTTCTTCCGCGTAGAGCATTGGGCCGAGACGCTCGGACATACCCCACTGGGTCACCATCTTGCGTGCAATCTCGGTCGCCCGCTCGATGTCGTTGGAAGCGCCGGTCGATACCTTCTCGGCACCGTAGATCAGCTCTTCTGCCAGACGACCGCCATACAGGCTGGAGATCATCGACTCCAGATGCTGCTTGGAGTGGCTCCAGCGATCCTGCTCCGGCAGATACATGGTCACACCCAGCGCACGACCGCGCGGAATGATGGAGACCTTGTAAACCGGGTCATGATCAGGGACCAGACGACCAATGATGGCGTGACCGGCTTCGTGATAAGCCGTCATCTCCTTCTCGGACTCTTTCATCACCATGGAGCGACGTTCCGCACCCATCATGATCTTGTCCTTGGCCTTCTCGAACTCGGCCATGGAGACCACTCGGCGGCTCTCACGAGCAGAGAAGAGGGCTGCCTCGTTGACCAGGTTGGCCAAATCCGCCCCGGAGAAACCGGGGGTGCCACGGGCAATCAGCGCCGGATTGACGTCATCCGCCAACGGCACTTTGCGCATGTGCACTTTCAGGATCTGCTCGCGACCACGGACATCCGGCAGACCGACGACAACCTGACGGTCGAAACGGCCCGGACGCAGCAGTGCCGGATCCAGTACGTCAGGACGGTTGGTGGCAGCAATGACAATGATGCCTTCATTGCCTTCAAAACCATCCATTTCGACCAACATCTGGTTAAGGGTCTGCTCACGTTCATCGTGACCACCACCCAGACCGGCGCCACGCTGACGACCGACCGCATCAATTTCATCGATGAAGATGATGCAGGGGGAAGATTTCTTGGCCTGTTCGAACATGTCACGCACCCGGGAGGCACCGACACCGACGAACATCTCCACGAAATCGGAACCAGAGATTGTGAAGAACGGCACCTTGGCCTCGCCCGCAATGGCCTTGGCCAGCAGGGTCTTACCGGTACCGGGAGGACCAACCAGCAGCACACCGGTCGGGATCTTGCCACCCAGTTTCTGGAATTTGCTCGGGTCGCGCAGATAGTCGACCAGCTCCTTCACCTCTTCCTTGGCTTCATCACAACCTGCAACGTCGGCAAAGGTAGTCTTGATCTGATCTTCGCTCATCAGGCGAGCCTTGCTCTTGCCGAACGACATGGCACCTTTGCCACCACCGCCCTGCATCTGACGCATGAAGAAGACCCAGACACCGATCAGCAGCAGCATCGGGAACCAGGAGATGAAGATAGAGGTTAACAGAGACGGCTCTTCCGGCTTCTCACCCATCACTTTGACATTGTGATTGAGCATGTCGTTGAGCAGCTGGGGATCCGGCGCAGGGATGATGGTGGTGAATCGTTCACCAGTACGCTTGACGCCATTAATGACCTTACCGTCCATCCGCACTTCACGGATCTGCTCTTGGGTCACCTCTTTAACGAAGCTGGAATAGTCCAGCTGGCGACTGGTGGTATCGCTGGGGCTGAAGCTATTGAACACCGACATCAAAACGACGGCGATGACCAGCCACAGGATTAAGTTTTTCGCCATGTCACTCAAATCAGTAACCTCGCAGACTGACAGTTAACGATGAAGGTTAGGGTACTACAGTTTAAAACCGGTAGCCACAATGTAGACTTCCCGTGATCTGGCGCGGGATGAGTCTGGTTTACGAATTTTGACAGCGGAGAAAAGTTTACGAATTTCATTGAGATAGGCATCAAAGCCCTCTCCCTGAAACACCTTCACTACGAAACTGCCGTCACTACGCAATACCTGATTGCACATGTCCAGCGCCAGCTCGACCAGATACATGGCGCGAGCCTGATCCACCTGCTGGGTACCGCTCATGTTGGGCGCCATATCAGACATCACGACATCGACCTTGTCGGGGCCCACTCGCTCCAGCAAGGCGCCGAGTACAGTTTCCTCCCGAAAGTCTCCTTGCAGGAAATCGACACCAGCAATGGGATCCATCGGCAAAATGTCACATGCGATGACGCGACCCGAATCACCAACCTGTTCAACCGCGAACTGGGACCAACCACCGGGGGCTGCTCCCAAATCCACTACGGTCATGCCATGTTTCAGCAAGCGATCCTTGCCCTGGATCTCGTCAATCTTGAAAACAGCACGAGAACGCAGGCCCATTTTCTGGGCTTTTTTGACGTATTGATCGTCGAAATGTTCTTTTAACCAGCGAGTTGAACTGGGGGAACGTTTTTTCTGGGTCATGATAATCGACTTTAAAAAACCACAAGGGTTATTAGTATTAAGGGCTAAGTGGGGGTAGAATACGCCCCTTTCAACCCTGACTTATGAAGAAATTGCGATGATTCTCAACAATAAACAGAAACAGTACCTCAAGGGCCTTGCCCATAGCCTCAAGCCTGTCGTCCTGCTGGGTCAGCATGGTCTGACCGAAGGTGTACTGGCCGAGATCGATCTGGCACTGAACCATCACGAGCTGATCAAGGTTAAGGTTGCCTCTGAAGATCGCGAAATGAAACAACTGGTTATGGATGCTATCGTCCGTGAAACCGGTTCAATCAAGGTGCAAAGCATGGGTCATGTGCTGACCATTTATCGTCAAGCCAACGAACCCAAAATCCAGCTGCCCCGCAAGTAAAAGGAAAGAGCATCGCTCTTTCCTTATTCCACTTCTTCCCGAGTCGCTTGCCAAAGTAGTCGCAAAGCCCTTAACCTGCGATGAATACTTCCGGACACGCATTATGGCTCACCATCCTATTCTGACCGACGATGAGCTGGCCATGCTGCGGGACTTGGGGAGCAATCAGGACACCCATGTTCTGAGTGGTCACCTCGATGCCCCCATGCTTGGCTTGCTGCAAAAAGCCGAACACCTTGTACTCGAAGCCCGCTTCGCAGGCCATCAGCTGCGTTTTCCCCTGAGCTTTACCCAAGGGGAAGATGGCTTCGTCGAGCCCCGGTTATCTGCACCGGTCATCAGGGAGCTGGGATTTGCGCAACCGCGCGCCTGGCGTCTCACACAAAAAGCCAAACTTTGCAGCGAGCTGGGCCTGTTTCAGGTACTCAGCCTCTCCCTCAACGGCCTCATCGTGGAAAATTTGCCAACCGACATGGTGGCCGATACCCCCATCAACGGCGAGCTCTGCATCGAGCAAGAGGCCCCTCTTCCACTGCAGGGACGACTGGTAAGGCGCATCAAAGCCAATGCCGACCATGCCACCTGGGCACTGAGCTTTCAAATGAGCGAGAGCAACATCGAACGGCTGCGCCACTGGTTGTTTCAGCGTCATCAGGACGCATTTACCGAGGCGTATCTGTCCTGATTTTTATCAATAATCATATAGATAAAGACAAACAGGGGAGCGCCAGCCCCCCTGTTTCATCGTCTGTAGCATTCGCTTAGATGTAAGCGACTTCCAGTACTTCGTATTCCACATCACCGCCCGGCGTCTTGACGATAGCGACATCGTCCACTTCCTTGCCAATCAGGGCGCGGGCAATGGGAGAGTTGACAGAGATGAGGTTCTGTTTGATATCAGCCTCATCGTCACCCACGATGCGGTAGACCACCTCTTCCTCTGTCTCGCTCTTGAGCAGAGTCACCGTCGCGCCAAAAATCACGCGACCGTTGTTGGTCATCTTGGTGACATCGATCACCTGCGCATTGGAGAGCTTGGCTTCAATCTCCTGAATGCGGCCTTCACAGAACCCCTGCTGCTCGCGAGCGGCATGGTATTCGGCGTTTTCCTTCAGATCACCGTGCTCACGGGCATCGGCAATCGCTTCGATAATCTGGGGACGAAGCTCGGTCTTGAGATAATCGAGCTCTTCGCGCAGCTTCTCAGCGCCGCGAACAGTCATCGGAGTATGATTCATAGTCGAAACCTGGGTTGCTTGAAAATAGAAACTGCGGCCATCTGCAAGGAGGCCGCAGCAATCGGTTCGGATGAGGCATCTTAATATGAAGCCAACACAAAATCCACGTCAGCCCCCTGATGCAGATCCCACTTGCGTCATCGACATTCCCTTCGCTTACTTCCCTTCCGGTACGGAAATGGGGGACGAAACGGTCGGTTTGCCCTGCATGATGGCGATCTCGACCCGCCGGTTCATCCGACGATTTTCCGGGGTGGTATTGGGCACCAATGGTTGGGAGTCCGCCATCCCCTGCACCACCAGTCGCCCCTGATCAAAACCGGGGACCTTCAGCATCTGGTGCGCCACCGCCACCGCCCGTTGCGACGACAACTCCCAGTTGGACTGGAACAGCTCATCTTCGGTCGCCACGTTGTCGGTGTGACCGGAGATGGTGATTTCACCCGGCACATCCTTGAGCAGGGTCGCTACCTTGCGAATGACCGGCCAGAACTGTGGCTGCAGAAATGCCGAACCGGCCGGGAAAGATGCTTTTTCCCTGATCCGGATGATGATCTGCTGGCCCAACGCTTCAATTTCGATGGCACCATCCTGGATCTGATCTTTCATTTGCTCGGCGAGTGCTTTGGCCAGGGTATTGGACTGTTCTTGCGCCTTCTTCGCATCCTGCGCGGTATCGCCCCCCGTCTGCTTGCCATCACTCTTGTCCTGACCACCGGCCTGATCCGACTCGCCGGGCAGAAACTCCAGTTCTGTCTGGGTCAGATCGATAGTCTGCTGCATCACAGTATCAATTGGCGTGGGTTCCGGGCGACCGGGCCTAAACTCCTGGGCAATCACCGAGGTTCCCTTGGGAATATCTTTCACCTCAAGGATGTTCTGTACCCCGAATGCCTTGTCCATGGAACCGGCTATCTGTTTGAACTTCTGCACATCCATCTCGGCAAAGGAGAGCAACAGCACGAAGAAGCACATCAACAGCGACATCAGGTCGGCAAAGGTTCCCATGTAACCAGGGAGACCTGGTGGCGGGCACTTGCAATCAGACATAGCGCCCCCTATTCGGTGCCAGTATTACGTTTGGACTGGTTCAGATAGTTTTGCAGCATGGACTGGATCACCCGCGGGTTCTGGCCATCCTGAATCCCCATAATGGCATCAAGGATCAGGGTACGACTGAGCTTCTCCTCCCCGCTGCGCAGCTCCAGCTTGTCGGCAATCGGGATCGCCAACATATTGGCCTCTATCGCACCGTACAGGGTGGTAAGCAAGGCCACCGCCATCGCCGGCCCGATCGACTTGGGGTCACTCATGTTGGCCAGCATGGCCACCAGACCCACCAACGTACCTATCATCCCCATGGCAGGGCCCAGATCCCCAAGGGTACGGAAGACCTTGATGGCAATGACATGGCGCTCGGCTGTCAGGTCGATATCCTTTTCCATCACGGCGCGCACCACTTCGGCATCGTGACCATCCACCAGCATATCGATCCCTTTTTTCATAAATGCATTGGGGATCTCTGCGGCCTCCAGCGCAAGAAAGCCCCCTTTGCGAGCCGCGTCAGCCAGTTCAACGGCTTTGGTAATCAGGTCTTCAAGCTTGTCGCCCTTGTACATAAAGGCTTTGCCCGCCACCTTGAATGCCATCAGGAACTGGCCAAGGTTGAACTTCATCATGGCGATGAAGATTGAGCCCAATACAGTGATGTAGACCGATGGCATATCCACATACATGCTCATGGGGCCACCCAGCAGCATGCCGTACACCACCACCCCGAAACCCAGCACTATCCCTATCAGACTGCCTAGATCCACGTCCCTACTCCTGTCACCGGTTCTTATGTCTATTTATAGTCTGTTGAATTTTCTGCTATTGCGACCCATGCGGCAAGCATGCATCCACTGAGAATGATGGCTCATTATCGGCCAGTTTAGCGAGAGTTTGAGAGGGCAATGCTTTTCTGCCTCCCCCCTGTGGACGGTCGATGTTAATATAAGCCGTTTTTTTCAATCCCCGAGGATGGACATGGCCAGTAAAAAAATCGACCGTCTGAGTTTTGATGCCACTCTGGAAGAGCTGGAAACCATCGTTCATCAGCTGGAACAAGGTTCCCTACCCCTGGAAGAGGCACTCAAGCAGTTCGAGCAGGGCGTTCATCTGGTTCGGGCCGGTCAGCAGAAGCTGGAACTGGCCGAACAGAAGATCCAGATCCTGCTCAGTCAAGCCGATGGCAGTGACCAGCTCGCCCCCTTCCAGCCAGAACAAGGAGAGGAGTGAGTGGCGCTGGACCATTTTTCCCGTCTGCATCGTCAGCGTATTGACGACTGTCTGTCAGCACAACTTGAATCCTTGCCCGCCATGGCGCCGCGTCTGCGCGATGCCATGAGTTATGGCCTGCTGCTGGGCGGCAAACGGGTTCGCCCGTTTCTGGTCTACGCGGTCGGCGAGATGCTGGGCGTCAAGAGCGAACTGCTGGATGGCCCCGCGGCTGCCGTGGAGTGCATCCACGCCTACTCCCTGCTGCACGATGACCTGCCCGCCATGGATAACGACGACCTGCGTCGTGGTCAGCCAACCGTTCACAAGGCGTTTGACGAAGGCACCGCCATTCTGGCCGGTGATGCGCTGCAGACCCTGGCCTTCTCCATTCTGGCCGATCACCCCATGCCCGATACCTTGATGGCCAACCGGGTGCGGATGCTGAGTACCCTCGCCCGCGCCTCCGGCTATCTGGGTATGTGTGGCGGCCAGGCGCTGGATCTGCAGGCCGAAGGGCGCCAGATCTCGCTCGCCGAACTGGAGCAGATACACCGCCACAAGACCGGTGCACTGATTGAATGTGCCGTGGCGCTCGGCGCCCTGTGCAAAGCCGATGTCGATGACGCCACGCTGGCTGCCCTGCAAACCTATGCCGCCGCAATTGGCCTCGCCTTTCAGGTGCAGGATGACATCCTTGACATCACAGGTGATACCGCCACCTTGGGCAAGCCACAAGGTTCTGACCTGGCGCTGGAGAAAAGTACCTATCCGGCCCTGCTCGGACTCGAAAATGCCCGTGAGCTGGCTCGCGAACTGCATGGGAAAGCCTTAACAGCCCTGCAATCCTTGCCCTACAATACCGACATTCTGGAAGCGTTTGCCGATTACATCATCGAGCGAACCCACTAAACGCTGGATAACAGTAACAATATGAGCGTTGATATTAGCAATTTCCCCAACCTGGCCCTCGCGGACACTCCGGTCGAGCTGCGTTCCTTGCCCAAAGATCGGCTGCCGGTGCTGTGCAACGAGCTGCGCGAATATCTGCTGCGCTCAGTCAGCCGCTCCAGCGGACACTTTGCCTCCGGTCTCGGCACGGTCGAACTGACCGTCGCCCTGCACTACGTCTACAACACCCCGTTCGATCGGCTGATCTGGGATGTGGGCCATCAGGCCTATCCCCACAAGATCCTGACTGGGCGCCGTGACCAGATCCACACCATCCGGCAGAAGGATGGCCTGCACCCCTTCCCCTGGCGTGGCGAGAGCGAGTATGACGTGCTCTCCGTCGGCCACTCCAGCACCTCCATCGGTGCGGCGCTCGGTATGGCGGTCGCCGCCGAGAGTGAAGGGCTGGGTCGCAAGGTGGTGGCGGTGATCGGTGACGGTGCCATTACCGCAGGGATGGCCTTTGAAGCGCTCAACCACGCCGGCGATGTCCATAAAGACATGCTGGTGATCCTCAACGACAACGAGATGTCCATCTCCGAGAATGTCGGGGCGCTGAACAACCATCTGGCCCGGGTCATGTCCGGCAAGCTCTATACCACCATCCGCGAAGGTGGCAAGAAGGTGCTGGCGGGTCTGCCGCCGGTCAAGGAGCTGGCCAAGCGGGCCGAAGAGCACCTCAAGGGGATGGTGGTGCCCGGCACCCTGTTCGAGGAGTTCGGCTTCAACTATATCGGCCCCATCGACGGTCACGATATCGAGGCGCTGGTCGAGACCCTGCGCAACATGCGCAACCTCAAGGGCCCGCAGCTGCTGCACGTCAAGACCAAGAAGGGCAAGGGTTACGAGCCAGCAGAGAAAGATCCCATCGGCTATCACGCTGTGCCCAAGTTTAATCCGGACGAATGTTCCCTACCCAAGGCAAGCGGTGCCAAACCCACCTTCTCCGCCATCTTTGGCCAGTGGCTGTGCGACATGGCTGCCAAAGACGAGAAGCTGGTTGGCATCACCCCCGCCATGCGCGAAGGTTCCGGGCTGGTGAAATTCAGCCAGCAGTATCCGGATCGCTACTTCGATGTGGCCATTGCCGAGCAGCATGCAGTCACGTTCGCTGCGGGTCTTGCCATCGCCGACAAGAAGCCGGTGGTGGCTATCTATTCGAGCTTCCTGCAGCGCGCCTACGATCAGGTGATCCACGACGTAGCGCTGCAAGATCTGCCGGTGCTATTCGCCATCGACCGGGCCGGTCTGGTGGGCGCCGATGGCCCGACCCATCAGGGGGCGTTCGACATCAGCTTCCTGCGCACCGTGCCCAACATGGTAGTGATGACGCCATCTGATGAGAACGAGTGCCGCCAGATGCTCTATACCGGCTATATCCATCAGGGCCCTGCCGCAGTACGTTACCCGCGCGGCAGCAGCCTGAGCGATACGCCCATCTCGTCAGAGATGCAGGCACTGGAGCTTGGCAAGGGACGCATTATTCGAGAGGGCAAAGGCACAGCTATTCTGGCCTTTGGCACCCTGCTGCACCACGCGAAAGCGGCGGCCGAAGCACTGGATGCCACCCTGGTGGATATGCGCTTCGTCAAGCCGATGGATGAGGCGCTGGTGCTGTCGCTGGCGGCTAGCCACGATCACTTCGTCACCATCGAAGACAACGCCATCATGGGCGGCGCCGGTTCGGCGGTGAACGAACTGCTGATGCGCAGCAAACAGTGCAAGCCGGTGCTCAACCTCGGCCTGCCGGATCGCTTCGTCGAACAGGGCACCCAGCAGGAGATCTATGCCCTGCTCGGTCTGGACGATGCTGGCATCCAGCGCAGCATCGAAAGCTGGCTGCAAGCCTGACGAGACACGAACAGCTCAGAAAGTGCGTGTCACCATGATGTGATGCAATAGACAGGAAAATTCAGTAACGGTTCGAAAAAATCCCCAGGTAATGCCTGGGGATTTTTTTAAGATGACAGCAGAGTGTGACTACTGTTGTGACGATACCGAATCGACAGCTCTTAGTTACACCCTTCGGCAGATGTTGAATTCAGATAGGTCACCTCATTGGACGGTTGATAATCGGCCACGTTGATCACCTTCTTGATCTCGATGAACTCTTTCAGCACGGCTGCATCCACCAAGCCGGCATTGATGGTATCGATCTTCGGATAGCCGTCACCACCAGAGGCGCTGAAGCTCGGGATCGCGAAGCTGTAGGTTGCTGCCGGATCAAACGCCTTGCCACCGATACTGGTGATATTGACGCTCTTGGCCTGGCAATCTACCGCCATGTTGATACCGCCAAACTGGGCATAACCACCGGTATTGCGAGTCTTGCTTGCCACCTGGCCCAGATAGGTCGCCAGATCGCTTCCCTTCATGACAGCCTTGTTGACCGTGTTGCCAAACGGGTGCACCAGCAGCACGCTGCGGTAGGTGATATCACCGGCCGGGATGCTGTCGCGCACACCGCCTGAGTTGACGATACCAAAGTCGACACCCAGCTTGCTGCTGGTCGCAGTGGTGATGAGGCGACCTAGGTTGGTCTGCTTGTTGCGAACCGAGTTGCGATCACCAACCAGCAAGCCATCTGCCGAGCCAATGACGACATTCAACTCTTGCTGACCTTTCTCCTGATAACCCAGCAGGGTGTTATACAGCTCGGGATCCTTGGTGATCTCGTCCTGTACGAACTGCATCTTGGCTGGATCCTTGGTCACGGCGCCGTTGGCATCGATCGCCTCGCCCTTGGCGTTGCGCTTGATCAGGTTGACCGGGATCAGGTCATAGCTGGTCAGGGTCAATTTGCCATTCTGGTACTCAAACTGGGCACGGCCCACATACTTGCCCCACTCGTGAGCCTGCATGATCCAGGTACCGTTCTGCTGATCTGGCTGGCAGTTATCACCCGGTTTGAAATTGGCGTACTTGTTGGTGGTGCCCGGCTCCATACAGACCGGATTCTGGGAGTGGCCACCAATGATGGCATCCAGAGTCCCTGCCGGCAGTGCACGAGCCATCTCTACATCGCCCGGCGCATTGCTGCCGTGCTGACCATTCTCGTAATGGCCCATGTGAGTGATGGCGAAGACCAGATTGGCCTCCTTGTTGCTGCGGATCTGCTGGCCCAGTTTGGCCGCCTCGCTGGTCGGATCGCGGAACTCCAGGGTCTGCACGTTGTTGGGATCAACCAGCTGGGCGGTATCCTCGGTGGTCAGACCCAGTACGGCAACCTTGAGACCGCTCTCCAGCTTGAACACCTTGTAGGGGTCAAAGTAGTGTTTACCGCTGGCCTTGTCATAGATGTTGGCCGAGAGCATGGGGAACTGGGCCCACTTGCGCTGCTTCTCCAGTACGCTGAGGGGATTGTCGAATTCATGGTTGCCCACCGCCATGGCATCGTAGCGAATGTTGTTCATCGCCATGAAGTCAGGCTCGGCGTCCTGCAGATCGGACTCCGGCACCCCGGTATTCACATCACCACCGGAAAGAACCAGTACGTCACTGCCAGCAGCCTTGGCATCGGCACGCAGCTGCTCGACCAGAGTCTTCTGGGCAGCCATACCATACTCATTTTCAGCGTTGTGCCAGAAACGGCCGTGGGTATCGTTGGTGTGCAGGATAGTCAGTTTGCAGACATTTTCGGTGCAGGGTGCAACGGTGTCATTGGTCGAGGTATTACAGCCAGTCAGTGCAGCAAGCACGGCCAGTGCCACGCCGCCTTTGATAAAGTTATTATTCATTTCCATATCACCTTGATTGTTTTGTTATTTATCAACCCTGTCCAGCGGGTCGGGCGCCAATATAACAAACAACAGATGACCGTTTTTCATCGATGACTCACAAATTCTGCTAATTGTGATCTTCGGCCCAACATCCGGCTTCCTGCTGATTTGTCAGGTTTTTTGTTGAGCTGTCACTCACTTGTTCCCCTCCCGCACCAAGGAGACGCCACCCGGACGCGCCTTTATGGCATACTCCCCAGCCAGCCATGCCCGAGGAGATGATTTGATGGCCAAGTACGACAAGATTTCCCCCGAGACCCAGCAGGAGGCGATGAAAATTGCCCGTGCCAACCAGAAGCCGGGGCAGACCAAGGAACAGACCCAGCTTATCGCGCAAGGGATCCAGAAAGGCATCGACGAATACAAGAAACAGATGAAGGCGCGGGCCCGTGAAGCGAGCCGCCAGAAGAAATTGCAGGCCAAAGCCAGGCAGCCACAGGGCGCGCCCCAAACCGAAGAACAAGACGATCAGCTGGAGCTGGTTGAAGTAAGCCATCAGCATCCCCTGCCCTGGATATTGCTGGTGCTGAGCTGGCTGGGATTTGCTGCAGCCTGGTTCTGGTTGCACTAAGAGTGCGCTAGCAAACTTTTATCCGGGATCCTCTTCACAGCCCGGACCCGGACTGCTGGTGATTACCTGCGAAGAGTGATTAAATCCCGCGCCTCTTGCACCGGACACCCGGTTTTTTGACGATCAGTTTTCAGGAAAGATGTTATGAACCCCGCTCCGCTCTATCTGCTGGCCCCTTTTGTTCTGTTCCTTGTGACCATGCTGCTCTATCGCATTTCGCCGCTGCGGGCGGTCGCCGCCGGCGGGGTACGCTGGTTTATCCTCCCCGCCTTCACCCTGTTTATTTTACTGATCATCATCAACGGTGCCGCCGATCCCACCCTGCGCGATCCAGCATTCCACTGGTTGATGCCGGGCCTTGGCTTTGCCCTGAGCCTGTTTCCGGCCCTGCCCAAGGCGCTGGTGCCACGGCTCGCCATCAAGGAGGGGGCCTTTGCCGCCCTCGGTCTGATGCTGATGAGCCTGGCCATGGTCTACTGACCAACCGGCCACAGCACTTAGCATGATGCAAGGGGCGCTCTGTGACGGGCACCCCTTGTACAAACAATGGCCTGCAGGCATCTTGGTGACAGGATAACCAGCAAGGAGGCCAAATGGACAATCCGCCCGATTTCATGGCGCTGTGGGATTATCAGGATCCCGCCGCCAGCGCCCTGCGTTTTCACACCCTTCTTCCCGAAGCGCGCGCCGCCGCCGACCTGCAGCTCGAACTGGAGTTGCTGACCCAAATTGCCCGCACCCATTCGCTGCAGCGCCAGTTTGCCGAAGCCCATCAGCTGCTCGACGAGATAGCGCCTCGCCTCACCGATAAAACCCCCAGAGCGCGGATCAGGGCCCTGCTGGAACGAGGCCGCACCTTTAACTCGGCGGGCGACAAAGCCAGTGCCAAACCGCTGTTTGAACAAGCCTGGCAATGGGGGCTCAAGGAGAAAGAAACCTATCTCGCCATCGACGCCGCTCACATGATCGCCATCGCCGCACCGCTGGAAGAGCAGAGCCGCTGGCATCAACTGGCGATGGAGCTGGCGGAACGCAGCAGTGACGAGAAGGTGCGTGGCTGGCTGGCCCCCCTTTACAACAATCAGGGCTGGACCCTGTTCGAACTGGGCCGCTTTGATGAGGCGAAAATCCAGCAGCAGAAGTGTCTGGCCTGGCATCTGCAACATAACCAGCCGGCCAAGGCGTTTATCGCTCGCTGGAGTCTGGCTCGCCTGACCCGGGCCCAGGGTCAGCACCAGCAGGCACTGGCAGAGCTGCACCAACTCAAGGCCGATATGGCCGAGGCTGGCGAACCTGAGGATGGTTATCTGTTCGAGGAGCTGGGGGAGAATGCCTTGGTGCTGGACGATCCGCTGGCCGCGGAATACTTCTCCCGCGCCTGGTTTCTGCTGTCACAGGACCGCTGGTTCAGCGCCAACGAGGGGGAGCGACTGGCCCGCCTCAAGCGCCTCGCCAAACTCTGATCCCCCAAAATAGAAAGGGCGGCACGCTAGCCGCCCTTTCTGCTGGCAAGATGGTTCAGGCCCGATTGGACTCCTCCCACCCCTGCTTTTTACGGTAAATGGTGGAGGGGCTGATCTCGAGCAGTGCCGCCGCCTTGGGAATGTTGCCGTCACAGCTGGCGATGGCCTGTTCGATCACCTCTTTTTCCACCAGCCAGAGCGGACGAATTGGCCCGTTGGCCACGCCGGTGGCTGCCGGAGCCGATGCCACCGCAGCCGCAATCGCAGTCGGTAGCTGGGGACGAACCCCATTGAGCGGTGGCGGCAGAATATCCGGGCTCACCAGCTCCTTGTCATTGAGCACCACGATATTGCGTACCACGTTTTGCAACTCGCGTACGTTGCCGGGCCAGGGGTAGTCGAGCAGCACTCGCGCCGCCTCGACATCGAAATCCTTGAAGCGTTTGTTCTCCTCCTTGGCGTAGCTCTGCAGCAGGGTGCGCGCCAGCAGCAGGATATCCTCACCCCGCTCCCGCAGCGGCGGCAGGGTGAGCGGAATGACGTGGAGCCGATAGTAGAGATCCTCGCGAAAACGGCCCGCTTTTACCTCGACCAGCGGATCCCGGTTGGTGGCGCAGATAAAACGCACATCCACCGTCTCGAGCTTGCCGCTACCGACCCGCTGCACTGTGCCGGTCTGGATAAAGCGCAGCAGCTTGCTCTGCAGATCCAGGTCCATCTCGCAGATCTCGTCGAGAAACAGGGTACCGCCATCGGCCAGACTGGCTGCCCCTTTGCGATCCCCCTGGGCGCCAGTAAAAGAGCCCTTCACATGACCGAAGATCTCGCTCTCCATCAAATCATGGGGAATGGCGGCGCAGTTGAGGGCAATAAAGGGCTGTTCGCTGCGGGGACTGCACTGGTGAATCGCCTCGGCACACACCTCTTTGCCGGTGCCGCTCTCGCCAGTGATAAAGACGGTCGCCTTGCTGGGCGCCGCGCTTTCGATGATGCGATAAACCGCCTGCATCGACATGGAGGCACCGATAAAACCGAAAAACGAGCTGCGTTCGAAATTCTCCCGATAGTGGGCAACCAGCGAGCTCAACTGCTGGTGTTTCAAGGCATTGCGAACGGTGGCGCAGAGCCGCTTGCTGTCAAACGGCTTGGTCAGAAAATCGAAGGCACCGAGGCGCATCGCCTCCACCGCCACATCTACCGAGCCGTGGGCGGTGATCACCACCACAGAGCAGGGCAACTGCTGTTCGGTGATCATTTGCAGAATATCCATACCGGACATATCCGGCAGCTCCAGATCCAGCAGCACCACGGGGGGAGGGCTTGCCAGCAACTGCGCCAACGCCTGTTGACCGCAGTCGGCCAGCACCACCTCGTACCCCTCCTGGCGCAGGTACTGTTCATAGACCACCGCCAGACTACGGGTATCTTCCACCAGCAGGACACGCGATTTATTTTCAGCCACTGGACTCATCCTTGTATTTGATTCTGCGATCTATTTTGCCTTATTTTCGCGCGCAAACCCAACGCCAAGACAGCTCTGTTATCCCGCGATTGCAGGGAATACACAAGTAAAAACGGCTCCTTAAGGAGCCGTTTTTAACTACAAGAAGGGATTACTTCTTGGCGTCGTCAGCAGTCGGCTTCTCGATAGCCAGCAGCTCAACGTCAAACACCAGCACGGCGTTCGCCGGGATGGAGCCTGCACCGTGCTCGCCATAGGCCAGCTTGGACGGCAGGAAGAACTTGAACTTGGAACCAACCGGCATCAGCTGAACACCTTCAGTCCAACCCGGGATAACCTGATTGAGCGGGAAGGTAGCCGGCTCGCCGCGATCGACGGAGCTGTCGAACTTGGTGCCGTCGGTCAGGGTACCGGTGTAGTGAACCTTGACGATATCGGTAGATTTCGGCTTTGCGCCAGTGCCCATCTTCTCGACCACGTATTGCAAGCCGGATTCAGTGCTCTTAACACCCTCTTTCTTGGCGTTGGCAGCCAGGAACTCTTCGCCCTTCTTCAGATTCTCAACGGCGTCTTTCTCGGCCTTGGCCTTGGTCAGCTCGTTGATCTTGGCGTCGTAATCCTGCAGTACCTTCTGGATCTCTTCATCAGTCATCTTGGCTTCTTTGCCCAGACCGTCAGTCACCCCTTTCAGGATCACGGCGTTGTCCAGTTTGATGCCCAGTTCCTGCTGACGCTCCAGGGTATTGGCGATGTAACGACCCATGGAGAGGCCAATTGCGTAGCCAGATTGCTCTTCAAAGCTCTTGGCTTCGGCCTTGGTCGCCTCTGCCGGCTTGCTGGCTTCTGCCTTCACTTCGGCGGTATTGGCCGCAGCAGGCTTCTCGTCTTTTTGGCAAGCAGTCAGACCGACGGCAACGGCCGCCGCCAACAGGGACACCTTCAGAAATTTGTTCATCAGTTTCTCCAAACTCCAAATACCGCTCTCGGTTCCATCGTGAAATGAGAGGTTTATCGTGATAAGCGCCTTATACTAACGCCGTGATCGCAGGTAACAAAAGCGTGAGACCGCAAAAATGATAAAAAGTGCCATTTATCTGGTGAGCCTCTGTTTAATGCTCACCGGTTGCGAGCAGAGCTCCCAACCCAACCAGCAAATGACCCTCGCCAGCACGGGTCTGCTGACCGCAGATCTCTCCAGTGATGGCAAGCAGGCCATCGTCTCCAGCATCAGCCAGGGCATCATCGTCTGGGATCTGGAACAGAACCGTCAACGCTGGCGCTGGAAGCAATCCGACTCGGCGGATGATCTGGTATTCATTACCCGTTTTTCCGAAGGCAACAGCCATGCCGTCACCGCCACCCCAGACACCTTTGCTACCTGGCGGCTGAACGACGGGCAATCACAAGGCTACTACTCACTTCCTGAATCCAGGCTGAGGGACATCGCGCTCTCTGCCGACGGTCGTTATGTGCTGATAGGTCGGGAAGATGGCAAGGCCGAGTGGCTCGATACCCGAAGCGGTCGTCGCCTGCAGTTTCTGGGGCACACCGAACAGGTCAATACGGTGGATCTATCCGCCAACGGTCGCTACGCCCTGACCGGCGGCAACGACTACAGCGCCTATCTGTGGGATACCCGTAGCGGGCAGGTAATTTGGCGCTTCAACCATGGTGGCCGGGTGATCATGGCCAGACTGGAGCCGAGCGGCCGCTACGCCTTCACCGCCGACAGCAGCCGGGCCAGCATCTGGGATCTGAAAACCGGCAAAGAGGTGAGTCAGCTGCAATATGATCACCGCTTCGAGGTCTACACCAGCGCCCGCTTTGCCAACGATGGCAAGTGGCTGATCACTGGCGCCCCTTCCCGTCAGCTCTCCCTGTGGCAAGTGAGCGATGGTGCCCTGCTGCAGAGCTGGCGCGTCTCGCCGCAACCCAAGGTGAAACCGCCCAGCGCAGTGGTCTACGGCGTCGCTTTGCGCGACAATAGCCACCTTGTCAGTGCCAGCTCCAGTGGTCTGGCCGAAATCTGGACAATCAAGTAAGGACCCGAAGGCCCATGAGTCAGCAACTTAACGATCGCATCGAAACCCTGGAAACCCGTCTCGCCTATGCGGAGTACACCATAGAGCAGCTCAACGACGAGGTAACTACCCAGGGCCGTGAACTCGATCGGCTCAAATACCAGATCCAGCTGCTGATCGACAAACTACAAAGCGTACAGCCCAGCCAGATTGCCAGCATGGCCGAAGAGACCCCGCCGCCGCACTACTGATGGGTGTGCAATCAACAAGCTGTCTGCTCAAGACCAATAAAAATCCGAAACCGGCTAAACCGGTTTCGGATTTTTTTCATCCAAATGGCCTAACAGCTGCGACTCGGCACCTCAGAGTCGGCCCGCGTTAACCTTTGTAGATCTTGGGGTTAAACACATCCCGCAGCCAGTCACCCAGCAGATTGATGACCAGCACCAGCACCACCAGACAGATTCCCGGGAAGGCGGTGATCCACCAGGAGCCGGAGAAGATGTAGTTGAAGCCGACGCTGATAAGCGAACCGAGCGAGGGCTGATCAACCGGCATCCCCAGACCGAGGAAGGAGAGTGCAGCTTCACTCATGATGGCGTTGGCCACCTGCACGGTGGAGATGACCAGAATGGGCGACAGGCAGTTGGGCAGAATGTGGCGGAACATGATGCGCGGGGCGCGGAATCCCATCACCTTGGCCGCTTCCACATACTCCTTCTTCTTCTCCGCCAGCACAGAGGCGCGCACGGTACGGGCGTACTGCGGCCACTCGGCGATCCCGATGATCACCACCAGCATCATGATGGCAAACTTCGAGTAAAACTCGGAGCCAAATGTTGCCTGAAAGATGGCGGAGATGATGATCGCCACCATCATGGTGGAGAACGACAGCTGCACATCAGCAAAGCGCATCAGCAGGTTGTCGATGCGACCACCGAAGTAACCGGCAATCAGACCGATGACGATACCGAGCACCAGCTGCAGCGCCACCGCAAACAGACCGATAGTGAGGGAGATACGGGCGCCATAGAGGATGGTGCTCCAGATATCCCGCCCCTGGTTGTCGGTACCGAGCCAGAAGCGCTCCTCGCCACCTTCGAGCCAGGAGGGGGGCAACTCGGCATCCATCAGATCAAAACTGGTCTGGTCATAGACGTTGTGCGGGGCGAGCCAGGGGGCCAGCAGCGCCGCCAGCACAAATACCACGAACACCGCAAAGCTGAACATGGCTACCTTGTCCCGCAGGAAGTAGTAGACGATGTCAGAGTTCTTGAATCGTGCCCAACGGCTTGGGCTTGCAGTTACAGCGTTACTCATGCTTACCCCTTGGCAGTCAGGTTAACGGTCGGGTTAATCAACCCGTAGAGCAGATCGACCAGGGTATTGGTCACCACGAAGATCAGTCCCACGAAGATGACGTAGGCGGTGATGAGGGGCGTATCGACCCGGTGGATCGCCTCGAGGAACAGGAAGCCGGTACCCGGCCACTGGAACACGCTCTCGGTCAGGATGGTGTAAGCCACCATGGTGCCGATCTGCACCCCACCGACGGTAATGACTGGCAGCATGGTGTTCTTCAGAGCGTGGCTGTAGTAGACCTTGTTGTTGTCCAGCCCCTTGGCACGGGCGAACTTGACGTATTCAGAGGAGAGCTGCTCCAGCATCTCGGAGCGCACCAGCCGGATAAACAGCGGCAACATGATGGAGGAGAGGGACACCGCCGGCAGGATCAGGTGCAGGATGCCATCCCAGGTAAAGAAGCCCGACTCCCAGCCCAGCAGGTTACGGGTCTCGCCGCGGCCATAGGCCGGCAGCCAGCCCAGCTGGATGGAGAAGAGGTACATCAGCATGATGGCGGTCAAAAATACCGGGATCGAGATACCGATACTGCTCCCCGCCATGATGAGCTTGGTGGGAATGCTGCGCGGGCGGATCGCCGAATAGACACCGAGTGGAATGGAAACCACCACGATGATGAGCGCGGCAGCAAACACCAGCTCAAGGGTAGCCACCAGCTTGTCGAGGATCACCTCGAGAGCGGGTCGCTTGAAGAAATAGGAGGTGCCCAAATCCCCATGCACCGCATTTTTCAGAAAGCGGCTGTATTTGATGAGGAAGGGATCGTTAAGGCCCATCTTCTCGCGCAACTCGTGACGCTGGGCTTCGGAGACGGATTGTCCCACCAGCTCGCGCAACGGGTCACCCAAGTTGTCCTGGATGGAGAAGGCGACCAGGCTGATGACGAACATCACTATCACGGCCTGATAGAACCGTTTCAGCAGGAATGTAAACATGCTTGTCCTTCTACGTGGCCTGTGTCGTGGCACAGGCTTCTGTTAGTGGGCGGAGTGGCCAGCTGACCACCCCGCCCCGTCCTTCCTTGCGACGTTCTCTTACTTGCTGACCACCAGGTCACCCAGGTAAGGGAAGTTCATCACGTTGACCACTGGCTTGATGTCGACGTTCTTCTTGGCGCCATAGGCCAGATCTTCCCAGTGCAACGGCACGTAGGCAGCATCTTCGATCAGCATGGCTTCGACCTTCTTCAGCATCTCGGCACGCTTGGCCGGATCGGTCTCGGCGTTGGCATCCATCACCAGCTTGTCAGCTTCGGCGTTGGCGTAACCGGCGCAGTTGTACTGACCCATACCGGTCTTGGCATCCTTGGTGAAGGTCAGGAACTCGAAGAAGTTCGCGGTATCTTCGGTGTCGGAGTGCCAGCCAATCAGCTGCATGTCTGCGGCGCACTTGTCAAACTCAGGCCAGTACTGGGCCACCGGCATGGTCTTCAGATCCACCTTGATGTTGATCTTGGCCAGCATGGCGGAGACAGCCTGGGCAATCTTGACGTCGTTGACGTAGCGGGCAGCCGGGGAGATGAAGGTCATCTTGAAGCCTTTCTCGTAACCGGCCTCCTTCATCAGCTCCTTGGCCTTGGCCAGATCATACTGGGGCACCAGCGCCTCGTTGTGACCGGCATAGCCTTTCGGACTCAGCTGACCAGCAGGGGTACCGAAGCCCTTGTTGATCTTCTCGACGATACCCACCTGGTTGATGGCGTAGTTGATCGCCTGACGTACACGCTTGTCTTTCAGCGCCGGGTTGGTGTTCTGGTTCAGCTCGATGATGATGGCGCGGGTACCGGACAGGGTAACCAGCTGGGAGTCCTTGCCATTCTTCACGCGATCCAGATCGTTCGGCGCAACCGGATAGATCATGTCCACGTCGCCACCCAGCAGGGCAGCAACACGGGTCGCATCTTCCTTGATGGGCACCACGGTCAGGTTCTCGACGTTACCCTTGGAGGCTTTATCCCAGTAGTTGGCGTTGCGGGCATAATCCAGCTTCACACCCTGCTCGCGGAACTTGACGGTGAACGGGCCAGTACCGGAGACGTGGGTAGAGGCGTAGGAGTCGCCGTTTTTGACAATCTCGGCCTTGTCTTTGCCCGCTTCGGTCTTGCCGGTGTAGAACTTGGAGTCCATCGGGAAGATGTAGGTAACGGTCTGCAGCACCAGCGGGAACGGCTTGGCGGTGACGAGATCCACGGTGTAGTCATCGACCTTCTTCACTTCGCTGATGGGATCGAAGATCGCCTTGAAGTCGACGGAGGATTTCAGGCGGTTGACGGTCCACACCACGTCGTCTGCAGTGAAGTCGTTACCGGAGTGGAACTTGACCCCTTTGCGCAGGTGGAAGCGGACAGTCTTGTCATCGACACGCTCGAACTTCTCGGCCAGACGGGGCTCGAACTGCAAGTCCTGGGTGTAACGCATCAGGGGATCGAATACCAGGTGCGACATCTCCAGGGTCTGACCGGAGAGCTGCTCCTGCGGATCCAGCGAAGTGGCGTCAGAAGCGACACCCACCTTGATATCAGCGGCTGAGACACTGAAGGCGAAACCGGCGGCAAACAGCGCCAGGGCAATCTTGGACAATCCTTTCTTCATCTTATTCTCCATGCTTTTGGCTTTCTTATGACACTTTTTTTAACAAGCAGACCGGCGCACCGGCGCTCTCCTAGCTTGCGATTTCCAGCCCCTCGCGGGACATTCCCTTGAACTCCGGCATGAGGGAGATCAGCTTGCGGCTGTACTCATGCTCGGCATTGGTAAAGAGTTTCTCGGTCTCGGCCACTTCCACCAAATGGCCGTGCTGCATCACCCCGATGCGGTCGCACATCTGGCGGATCACCGGCAGATCGTGGCTGATAAACAGCATGGTGAGCTTGAGCTCCTGCTGCAGATCCTTGAGCAGGTTGAGGATCTGGGCCTGCACCGACACATCCAGTGCCGAGGTCGGCTCGTCGCAGATAAGGAAGCGCGGGCGAGTGGCCAGGGCGCGGGCAATGGAGATACGCTGGCGCTGACCGCCGGAGAACTCGTGGGGATACTTGAGGCCAGCACCACGGCCAAGACCCACGTGATCCAGCAGATCGCCGACAATTCCCTCAATCTGGCTCTCGCTGCTCGCCAGCTGATGGAAGCGGATCGGCTCGGCAATGATGTCGCGCACCTTCATCCGCGGGTTCATCGAGGAATAGGGGTTCTGGAACACCATCTGCATCTGGCGACGCAGCGGGCGGCGCTCGCGCTCGCTCTTGAGGGCAGTCAGATCGATCCCCTCGAAGAAGATTTTGCCGGTATCAGGCGGATAGAGACCTGTGATGGCGCGGGCAATGGTCGATTTACCGGAGCCCGATTCCCCCACCAGACCGAAGGTCTCCCCTTCGAAGATCTCGAAGCTGATGTTGTTGCAGGCGCGCACATACTGGCGGCGGCTCGGGAAGATGGAGTCCTTGGTGACGAATTTCAGATCGACATTCTCCACCCGCAGCAGCGCCCCTTCATAGGCACGCTCGTCCTGACTCTGGCCGAGCCAGTGGGTCTTGAGGTCGATATTGGTATCCGGCGCACTGGCATCCTCAATATAGGAGACCAGCGGGAAGCGCACCAGCTTCACATCGGAACGGGGGACCGCCGAGATGAGGCTGCGGGTATAGGGGTGATTGGGGCTGCCCAGCACCTGTTCGGTCAGGCCGAACTCCACCAGATCGCCGCGATACATCACCGCCACCTTGTCGGTAACGTTGGAGACCACGCCCATGTCATGGGTCACCAGCATGCAGCCCACCTGACGCTCTTTGCAGAGGGCGCGGATAAGCTGGAGGATCTGATCCTGAATGGAGACGTCCAGCGCCGTAGTCGGTTCATCTGCGATGATCAGCTCCGGATCGCAGGAGAGCGCGATGGCGATAACCACCCGCTGACGCATGCCACCGGAGAACTGGTGCGGATACTGTTTGATGCGCAGCTCCGGCTGCGGAATACCCACCGCCCCCATCAGCTCCAATGCCTTGGCAAAAGCAGCCTCGCGAGAGAGGTCGGTATTGGCCAGAATGGTCTCCACCAGCTGATGCTCAACGGTGAACAGCGGGTTGAGGGAGGTCATGGGGTCCTGGAAGATGAACCCGATACAGGAGCCACGGATGGCCCGCATCTCGTTCTGGCTCTTGCCGGAGATGAGCTCGCCATTGAGATAGATATCGCCACGGGCGATGCGACCCGGCGGGCTCAGCAGATCGATAACGGCGTTGCCGATGGTGGACTTGCCGGCGCCGGATTCACCGACCACCCCGACAATCTCACCCTTTTCGATAGAGAAAGAGAGATCCTTCACCGCGGCCAGCACCCCGTAGCGGGAGGGGTACTCGATCCGCAAGTTCTTTACTTCGAGCAAGGACATGTTTACCTCTGCGGGGGACATCCGTCCCAAATAATTCGTCCGTAAATCAGCCGCAGATGCCGGTTGTTACCTTGGGCAATATTTGCTCAATCCATGAGGCAGCGAAACCAGCGATCCGGGCGGGTTTTTTGCATTTTTTTGGAATAACCCGCGAGTAACTTAGACGGTTTGACCACGGGTGTAAATGATTGAGTTATACAATTCCGCAATGTTTTGTGCAGATAACCACCAATTCGGCAGAGATAAATGATGATTTTCATCACAAAAATGGCCGGTGCGTCCGTACATCTATTGGTATCATTACTTTAATTTCAACAACAACGCAACAAGCAGCATTTATCACTATTTCCAAAACAATCACCAGCCCCGAATGAGTAGTGAATATTTATGTGAAATGGATGATAAACGGCAGCATATGCCGATGAATGAAAATTAAGCAGATATAAATCGGGGGATGCCAGAACGGTCATCCCCCGGAAGATGGCTCTCAACCGAGCCAGAATGCCAGTAATTGCATACAAAATAGGGCGAACAGGCCGGCGATCAGATCGTCCAGCATGATGCCCAGGCCACCGTGGATCCGGCGATCAAACCAGGAGATGGGCCAGGGCTTGAGCACATCAAACAACCGGAACAGCGCAAAGCCCGCCACCACCCACTCCCAACCGGCTGGCGCGGCGATCATGGTGACGCCAAAGCCGATCACCTCGTCCCAGACGATGGCGCCGTGATCCGGCATGCCGATGGCATCGGTGGCGCTCTGGCAGATGCGGATACCGATCAGGAACCCCACCACCAGCAGAGCGATAAACCAGTGGGTCGGCAGCCCGCTCACCAGCAGGTAGAGCGGAATGGCCGCCAGGGTGCCCATGGTGCCCGGCGCTTTGGGGCTGAGACCGGAACCAAACCCCACCGCCAAAAAGTGAAGCGGATTTTTCAGATCCAGTCGTGTCAGCTCGGGCTTTATCCTGAACAAACTCATGCGAAGTGATCCCACCCTTTCAGTTGCAACTCGACCGCCTGGTCGCCACGCAGGTAATCGATGCCCGGCTCGCCCGCCACGATGCGGCCAATGCGGCTGAACTTGACCCCGCTGTGGGCCAGCGCCGTATCGAGCGCGCCGCGGTGCTCCTCCGGTACGGTGAAGCAGAGCTCGTAGTCATCGCCACCGGCCAGCGCCAGTTGCCACGCCTCCTGCTCGCTCACCGCATCCTGCAGCACCGGCGAGAGCGGCAGCAGATCGAGATCGATCTGGGCCCGCACGCCGGAGGCCTTGAGGATATGACCGAGATCCGATGCCAGACCATCGGAGAGATCCAGCGCACTACCCGCCAGCCCGCGCAGCGCCTGACCGGCCAGAATGCGGGGATGGGGGTGGTCGAGCCGTGGCAGCACGGCAGCCAGCTGGTTCTCGTTGAGGGTGCGTTTGCCCAGCAGGTGGGAGAGCGCCAGCGCGGCATCACCCAGAGTGCCGGTCACATAGATGCCGTCACCGGCTTTGGCGCCGCTGCGCATCAAGGCGCGCCCGGCAGGCACCGATCCCTTCACCGAGATGGTGATGGAGAGCGGCCCGCGGGTCATGTCTCCGCCCACCAGCGCCACATTGTAGTACTCGGCCAGCTCCAGAAACCCTTCGGCAAACCCGGCAACCCAACCTTCGTTGATGGCAGGCAGAGTCAGTGCCAGCGACACCCAGCGCGGCTCGGCCCCCATGGCGGCGAGATCGGAGAGATTGACCGCCAGCGCCTTGTAGCCGAGATCCACCGGATCCATGTCGGGAAAGAAGTGTACGCCGCTCACCAGAGTGTCGGTGCTCACCGCCAGCTGGGTATCGGGGGGCAGGGTCAGCAGGGCACAGTCATCTCCAGGGCCCATCACCACGTCCTTGCGGGCGTGGGGGACCTTGAAGTACTTATCAATCAGCTCAAATTCACCCATACAGTAAAAAGCCAGCAATAAGCTGGCTCCTCTCTTAGATGCTGACGGACAGCAGGATCAACGCTTGTTCAGCGACTTGATCACCTTGTCCAGTACACCGTTGACAAACTTGTGGCTGTCATCGGCAGCAAAAGCTTTGGCCAGCTCGATCGCTTCGTTGATGACCACGCGCGGCGGTACATCATCACGACGGGTCAGCTCGTAGGTCGCCAGACGCAGGATCGCCTTGTCCACCATGTCCACTTCTTCCAGCGGACGGGAGAGGAAAGGTGCAAACACCTTGTCCAGCTCGCTGCAGTGGAGGGCTACCCCGAACAGCAGATCGCGGAAATAGTTCAGGTCTACACCCTTGGTGTCCTGATCGATCTTGAACTGCTCTTCGATGTCACCCACGTTAGCCTTGGTCATCTGCCACTGGTAGATGGCCTGGGTGGCGCAATGGCGGGCTTTACGGCGCTCAGACGGTTTCAATGTACTTCTCCTCGTTACACGTCCAGTTCTTTCAGGACGTTGATCATTTCGAGCGCTGCCAGTGCAGCCTCTGCACCCTTGTTACCCGCCTTGGTACCTGCACGCTCGATGGCTTGTTCAATGTTTTCAGTGGTCAACACACCGAAGGCAACGGGAATTTCATATTCCATCATTACCTGGGCCATGCCCTTGCTGTTCTCGTTTGCCACCAGGTCGAAGTGATAGGTGCCGCCACGGATGACAGTACCGACCGCCACGATGGCGTCGTATTGACCACTCTTGGCCAGCTTCTTGATGACCAATGGCATTTCAACCGCGCCCGGCACTTTTACCAGTGTCAGGTTGCTGTCCTGCACTTGACCTTGACGCTTCAGTACGTCCACCGCACCGTTCACCAGACTGTCGTTGATGAAGCTGTTGAAACGGGCAACAACAATAGCAACGCGCGCCTCAGGAGCGGCGATATTTCCTTCGATAACCTTCATTGGAAATCCTGTATCTGTGCAATCAAAAGGGCCGGAGTCAAAAGTGCGCACATTCTAGCACAACAGACCCACGACAAAAACCATGGCCGCAATAGACGGCCATGATCGCGATTTAACCAGTCCGGCGCACTTGCTCGCCGGTAAATTCCACGACTTCCTGACCGAAACCGCCCGGAAGGGGATGGTACTTCTCTGGTAGTACGTTACTCGCCGATGTACTCAACCACTTCCAGACCGAAACCACCGAGGGCATGGTACTTCTTCGGCGAGCTCAGCAGGCGCATCTTGCTTACACCAAGGGCCTTGAGGATCTGGGAACCCACACCAACCCGGCGCGAGGTGCCCTGCCACTTGGCTCCTTCCGGTGCCAGTCCCTTGTCGGCGGCTTCAAAACCCTTGACCCGGGCCAGCAGCTCGGCGCCGTGGGATTCAGCCCCCAAAATCACCAACACCCCGCCTTCGTCAGCGATGCGGGCCATGGATTTGGGCAGCGGCCAGCTGCGGGCGGCGTGGCGGTCGGTCAGCAGCAGATCGCTCAGCACATCGTGCAGATGGACGCGCACCAGGGTCGGCTGGTCGGCCTGCACCTCACCCTTTTTCAGGGCGAAGTGAACCTGATTGTCGATGGTGTCGCGGAAGGTGATGAGGTCGAACTCGCCAAACTCGGTGGGCAGCTTGCACTCGGCCACCTTCTCGACCGTGGTCTCGTGCTGGTTGCGGTACTCGATCAGGTCGGCGATGGTGCCAAGCTTGATGCCATGCTCCTCGGCGAAGATCTCCAAGTCAGGACGGCGCGCCATGGTGCCATCTTCGTTGAGGATCTCGACGATGACGGCGGCCGCCTCGAAACCGGCCAGACGGGCCAGATCGCAGCCCGCTTCGGTGTGACCGGCACGGGTCAGCACGCCGCCATCCTGCGCCATCAGCGGGAAGATGTGGCCCGGCTGCACCAGATCGGCCGCCTTAGCATTGGGCGCAACAGCGGCCTGCACGGTCACCGCACGATCGGCGGCGGAGATACCTGTGGTCACCCCTTCTGCCGCCTCGATGGAGACGGTAAAGGCGGTGGAGAACTGGGCATTGTTGCGATCCACCATCAGCGGCAGCGCCAATTGCTTGCAGCGATCCCGGGTCAATGTAAGGCAGATGAGGCCACGGCCGTAGCGGGCCATGAAGTTGATATCCTCCGGACGGACGCAGGAGGCGGCCATGATGAGGTCCCCTTCGTTCTCCCTGTCTTCGTCATCCATCAGGATCACCATCTTGCCAGCCTTGATATCGGCAATGATTTCCTGGGTTGTGCTCAGCGCCATGGGCTACTCCATCAGTGTGCTTGGGGGTTGAGCCCGCAGGCTCAACGCAAATGCGAGTGTATGTTGCTCTAGATTGGGGCTAGCGGCTCCATTTCAATCAGAGCGGGATCACAGAAAATCGTTTTGGTGGCCAGATTCAGCGCACACCGTCAGAGAAAACCGGCCTTGGCCAGCGTCTCGATGGTCAGGGTCGAGGCGCTGCTCTCCTGACTTTTTCCCATCATCAGCCGCTCCAGATAGCGGGCGATCTGATCCACCTCGAGGTTGACCTTGTGGCCCGGCTTCCAGCTGGCGATGGTGGTCTCCTGCGCGGTATGGGGCACGATGGTCAAGCGGAAAAGGTCCCCCTGCACCGCGTTGACCGTGAGGCTGATGCCATCCACCGCGATCGACCCCTTCTCGGCGATATAGCGGGAGAGCTCGCCCGGCGCCTTGATCCAGTACTCGATAGCGCGGCCGCTGCTGGAGACGCTTTTCACCTCCCCGACCCCGTCCACATGGCCGGAGACCAGATGGCCGCCGAGGCGGGAGGTGGGCATCAGTGCCTTCTCGAGGTTGACCCGATCGCCCACTCTGGCGGCGGCAAAACCGGTACGGGAGAGGGTTTCCAGCGACACGTCGGCGGTATAACTCTTGTCGCCCAGCGCCACCACGGTGAGGCAGACGCCGTTGGTGGCGATGGAGTCGCCCAGTTTGACGTCGCTAAAATCCAGACCTGGTGCGTGGACGGTGAGGGCCATGTCATCGCCCTGACGGCGCAGTTCGGCCAGGGTTCCCACCGCTTCGATAATTCCGGTAAACATGCAGATCACCTTGCTGATGACGGGGACTGATTATGCCCCCTTGAACATTGATAAATCAGGCTATTTTGGCGGTAATGCGAATATCCGGCCCCACCATTCGCACATCCTTGATGGCGAGCTTGGGTGCCTGGAACAGCCGGGTCAGGCCCGGCAGATGGAACAAACCACGCCCCTCGTCACCCATCAATTTGGGAGCCTGATAGAGCACCAGCTCATCCACCAGCCCCTTATCCAGTAGAGCGCCGCAGAGCCGCGGGCCCGCCTCGACCAGAACCGAGTTGACGTTCTGCTTGGCCAGCAGCATGAAGAGGCTGACCAGATCCAGCTTGCCATCCAGCAGCGGCAGCTCCAGCTGCTGCACCCACTCGGGCCACTCGCCGGACGCCTTGTGACGGGCCAGCAGCACCGGACTCTCGCTCTGGAACAGCGGCAAGTCGGGTGTGAGGCGGTTTTGCGAATCGACGATGACTCGCAGCGGCTGGCGCAGGGTCTCTTTGGGATAACTCGCCTTGGCCGAGGGGGGCAGCTCGTCCCAGCGCACGGTCAGGGAAGCGCCATCGGCCAGCACGGTTTCGGCGCTGGAGAGCACTGCATCGTGACGGGCCCGCAGCCGCTGCACGTCGCGGCGCGCATCCGGGGAGGTGATCCACTGGCTCTCGCCGCTCGCCATGGCGGTGCGGCCATCGAGGCTGGCCCCCAGCTTGACGGTCACTCGCGGGAAGGCGGTACGCATCCGCTTGAAAAAGCCCGGGTTGAGCGCCTCGGCTTCGCTCGCCAGCAGGCCGAAATCGGTCTTGATGCCCGCTTCGGAGAGCATCCGCAGGCCGCGTCCGCCAACCTGGGGATTGGGGTCAACCATGGCCGCCACCACCCGGGCCACCCCGGCGTTGATCAGCGCCTCGGCGCAGGGAGGGGTACGGCCGTGGTGGGAGCAGGGTTCGAGGGTCACATAGGCGGTAGCGCCACGGGCGTTGTCACCGGCGGCGCGCAGGGCGTAAACCTCGGCATGGGGCTCGCCCGCCTTCTGATGCCACCCTTCGCCAACCACCACGCCATCTTTGACCAGCACGGCGCCGACGCAGGGGTTGGGGGCCGTGGTGTAGCAGCCGCGGCGGGCCAGTTCGAGTGCCCGACTCATCCATTGGTAATCATCTTGACTAAACATTCGGGCTCCTTTGACAACACATCTCGACTTTACGCAGTATCGTAGGTTCGATTAGCGCAGCGTAATCGGACGCGGCAACATGGGTGAGCATGGAGGTTTACTTCTCCAGCTTGGCAATCTCTTCGCCGAACTCGCGAATATCTTCGTGTCCTGAGGTAGAGAGGGGCGAAGCGGATATCCACTTGCCCATCCGATACCATCATTTCTCCAATTTGGCGATCTCTTCACCGAACTCGCGAATATCTTCGAAGCTGCGATAGACGGAGGCAAAGCGGATATAGGCCACCTTGTCCAGACTCTTGAGCTCATCCATCACCAGATTGCCTACCAGCTCGGAGGCGACTTCGCGCTCGCCGGTGGCACGCAGGCGGGATTTGATATGGTTGACCGCCTTTTCGATGGCCTCCATGCTCACCGGCCGCTTCTCCAGCGCCCGCAGGATGCCGGCACGCAGCTTGTCTTCGTTGAACGGCTCGCGGGAACCGTTGGACTTGATGACGCGGGGCATCACCAGCTCGGCCATCTCGAAGGTGGTAAAACGCTCGTGACAGAGCAGACACTCACGACGGCGGCGCACCTGATGGCCTTCTGCCACCAAGCGGGAATCGATCACCTTGGTATCAACCGCACTACAGAATGGGCAATGCATCGGACCTCCGGCGTTAATGGAACAGGGACCGGCCCGGCGGGCCAGGATCTAGGTCGGCCAGTGTAGCACGGCCATCCAAAACCGGTAAAAGCCAGAAAAAACAATGCCACCCGCAGGTGGCATTGGTCTCAAACCGGATGGTCTGGCTTATCAGCCATAAACCGGGAAGCGGCGGCAGATATCCAGCACCTTCTCACGCACGGTGGCCAGCACGGCATCGTTGTCGTGGTTGTCCAGTACGTCGCAGATCCAGTGGGTCAGCTCGATGGACTCGGCTTCCTTGAAACCGCGGCGGGTGATGGCCGGGGTACCGATGCGTACACCGGAGGTGACGAACGGGGAGCGCGGGTCGTTGGGCACGGAGTTCTTGTTGACGGTGATGTTGGCTTTGCCCAGCGCAGCGTCAGCATCCTTACCGGTCAGCTCGCGGCCGATCAGGTCAACCAGCATCAGGTGGTTGTCGGTACCGCCGGAGACGATCTTGTAACCGCGCTCGATAAAGGTGGCGGCCATCGCCTTGGCGTTTTTCACGACCTGAGCCTGATAGGTCTTGAACTCCGGCTCCAGCGCCTCTTTGAAGGCAACGGCTTTACCGGCGATGACATGCATCAGCGGACCACCCTGACCACCCGGGAAGACGGCAGAGTTGAGCTTCTTGTAGAGTTCCTCGTCGTCAGCGGCGGAGAGAATAAGACCACCGCGCGGACCGGCCAGGGTCTTGTGGGTGGTGGAAGTGACCACGTGCGCGTGGGGAACCGGGTTCGGGTAGACGCCAGCGGCGATGAGGCCAGCCACGTGAGCCATGTCGACGAACAGGTAGGCACCGACCTTGTCGGCGATTTCGCGCATGCGGGCCCAGTCAACGATACCGGAGTAGGCGGAGAAGCCACCGATCATCATCTTCGGCTTGTGCTCGACAGCCTGGCGCTCCATGTCGTCGTAGTCGATTTTGCCGGACTCGTCGATACCGTAGGGGATGATGTTGTAGAGCTTGCCGGAGAAGTTGACCGGAGAGCCGTGAGTCAGGTGACCGCCGTGGGCCAGGTTCATGCCCAGTACGGTGTCGCCCGGCTGCAGCAGAGCCATATAAACGGCGCTGTTGGCCTGGGAGCCGGAGTGCGGCTGCACGTTGGCGTAAGTGGCACCGAACAGCTCTTTGGCGCGCTCGATAGCCAGGGTTTCGACCACATCCACATACTCGCAACCACCGTAGTAACGCTTGGAGGGGTAACCTTCAGCGTACTTGTTGGTCAGCTGGGAGCCCTGGGCTTCCATGACACGGGGGCTGGTGTAGTTCTCAGACGCAATCAGCTCGATATGCTCTTCCTGACGACGGGTTTCGTCTGTGATGGCCTGCCACAATTGCGGATCATAATTGGCGATGGTCATGTCACGTTTCAACATCCGTTTCTCTCCTGAAAATCGTTTGCGCGTTAGGTGAAGTGGGCGCGGGCATTGTAACGTGAGCTGGATCAAAGAGACAGTCCAACCACCTAAAAAAACGTTGAATTTATGTTGTAAAAAGCAAGATTCCCTCCCCGTTCAATACCCTGGCCGCTCCGCCAAACGATACATTTTTCATCCCGCGGCGGGCGGGCAAAACCCGAAGGGGATCACAACGCCCTCTTTATCCATCCTGTAACATATTCATTCGAAACAAATTTAATGATGATGGAGCTGATTGCAGCCATGCATCCGAGGGGCTGCACCTAACCGGAGGAGTTCAAGATGGACCATCTGCTGACATTCGTGATCCTGGCTGTCTTTTTTCTGTTCTACTGGGTCTACTACACCAGCCAACGCAAACATCTCCCCACCACCTCGTGGGAGCAGCTCCCAACCAAAGCCGAATATCTGGCGGCCCACCCTGAATCAGTCGATGGCGACATCATCTTCTGTTATCACTGCGGCCACCACGAGTTGCTGGAGGTGGGCATGGTGCACCTGACCGATTTTCGCCGGGAATGGGTCTGTGCCAAGTGCAAGCAGGTGCTGTTTCGCGAGATCGAATAACGGCGCAGGAACTGGCCCCCTACCTAAACGTTGTGCATCGCCAGCAGGGATCAGAACGGCGCATCCCTGTTGGCCGCCAGCCACTGCTGCAACCCGCTCACCGCCGCGTCAAATTGCGCCCCGATTGCCGCAGGCTCCCCGCCTCCCGCCTCAAGAGCCGCACAGTGGCTGGCCAATTCGGTCAACCCCAGCGCCAGCGCACTCCCCTTTAGCTTGTGCGCCAGCTGACGTTGCTCACTCCCCTCACCCTGAGCCAACTTATCTACCAACACCCGCCCTTGCGACTCAAACAGCGCGACCAGCTGGCGGATCCGCGCCATGCCGAGCAGGGGCAGATCGGCATCCAGCACCGGATTGGCCCACTCTGGCTGGTTAGTTGGGGGCACAACTACTGATAACTGCACCCGCGGCTCGATAGAGGCGCCCTCCTGCCGAAATAGTTGATCGATGGCGTTCGCCAGCACCGCCAGCCGCACCGGCTTGCCGACAAAATCGACAAACCCGGCGGCAAGGCAGTGGCGGATATCCTCCGGATACATCTGGGCCGAGATGGCGATGGCGGGCAGCGGCCGTTCATGCATCTCCTCACTGATGGCGGCCAGATCCTCGCGCAGGGTCATGCCGTCCATATCGGGCAGATTGATATCAAGCAGCGCCAGCTCGAAGGGGCGCTCGGTCACCAGCGCCAGCGCGCTGCGACCATCCTCTGCCAGGGTGACGCGATGGCCGAGGCGGGTCAGCATGCCGTGCGCCACCAACCGGTTGATCTCGTTATCCTCCACCAGCAGGATGTCACGGGACTGGCCAAGGTGCAGCGGTTGCGCCTCGGCAGGCAGCTGGGCACTCGAGCGTTGCAAGGGCAGACTAAAGCTGAATTCACACCCCTTGCCCGGTTCGCTGACAAGGTTCAGCTCGCCCCCCATGGCAGTCACCAGCTTGCGGCTGATCGCCAGTCCCAGCCCGGTGCCGCCCTGATGGCCTATATCACGCTTGCGCTGGCGAAACGCCTCGAACACCGCCTCCTGCTCATCGGCCGGAATGCCGGGGCCGGTATCGCGCACCACAAACCGGATGCAGGGCTCGGCGCAAGGGCCGTGACAGACAAGGGGCGCCACCGTCAGGGTAATCTGGCCACGGGCGGTAAACTTGACTGCATTGCCGAGCAAGTTGCCGAGCACCTGGCGCAGCTTGCCCAGATCCCCCTCGACCACAGGCGCCAGCTCGGGCGCATATTCCAGCGCCAGAGTGACCCCCTTGGCCGCTGCCTTTGGCCGAAACAGCGCGCTGAGCTCATCCACCAGCTGGAACAGGGGGAAGGGCTCGCGGCGCGCCTCCACATGGCCCGCCTCGATCTTGGAGTAGTCGAGAATGTCGTTGAGGATCTCCAGCAGGGATTCGCCACTGTGCTCGATGGCGGCCAGATAGCGCAGCTGGGTGTCGCTGAGGTGGGTATCCTCCAGCAGCGTCAGGCCCCCGAGAATGCCGTTCATGGGGGTGCGGATCTCGTGGCTCATGGTGGCGAGAAACACCGACTTGGCCCGGTTGGCCTGTTCTGCCTCGGCGCGGGCCTGCCGCTGCTTCTCCACCTCCTGATTGAGCCGCTCGTTGGCGTGGCTGAGCTGGCCGGTGCGCTCCTCGACCCGTGACTCCAGCTCGCGCTGATAGCGGCCCAGCTCAACCGCATTGTCACGAAACACCTGCAGGGCCCGCCCCAGCTCCGCCAGCTCATCGCGCCCGGTACTGGCAAGCGGCTCAAGGGGGGCCAGATCCCCGCGCGCCAACCGGCTCATCCCCGCCACCGCCCGTTGCAGCGGCCAGACGATCCGGCCATAGACCATGCGCCACATCAACAGCATCAGCAGTACCAGCGTGAGCAGGCCAATGCCCATCAACGCCTGCTCCAGCAGCCTGAGACGCTGGCTTAGCGCCTGCTGGCTCTGCCCCAGCGAATCGCGGGCACGGCTGACCAGCTCTCCGACCTGCTGGTTGAGACTGCTCATCAGAGCTTCATTGGCATTGGCCAGCACCCGCAGCGCCTCCCCCTTGCCGAGCCAGTCACTGCGCAGTTGCACCAGCTTGTCGCTTTGCGCCAGCACGGTCAGCGCCTGCTCCACCGCCTGCCGGCGGGCAGGATCGGTCACTGCCCCGGCCCGCAGTTGCAAAATAGCCAGCTCCCGCTGCCCCTCTTGCAATAGCGTTTGCAACTGTTCCTGCCGTTCGCTGCGCCACATCTCCTCGATGCGCTGCTGCTGCATCAGGGTGCGATGGCGCAGCTCGGTCATCTGCTCCAGCCAGTCGAGATCCTGCTCCAGCAGGCGGTCCAGCGTCCGGGTCGCCTGCGCACCTTGCTGTTGGTAGAGGGAACCCAACCCCGCCACCATCACGGTTTCGGCGTTCTCCATCTGGCTGCGCGCCAGCTCGGCGATCTGTCCGGCCGCCGCCACCAGACGGGCCCGCTGCGCCTCGCCCTGCGCCATCAGGGTCAGTCGCTCTCCCACCAGCCAGCCCTGCTGGCCCAGATTGCCGATGATGCTCTGACTAAGCTGATCGAGGCTTGTTGAACCCTGCCCACGACCAAGTTGCGCCAGCACCTGTTGTAGCTGTTGCCCCTGCAGAGTGAGCAAGCGCCCCTGATGCTCCCGCTCCTGCTCGCTGGTTGCGGTGGCCAGCAGCCGCGACGCGCTCTGGATCTCGCCGCTGAGGCGAGAGAGCGTGCGGGCCAGCTCCTGATCGGCCAACGTCTGCTGCACCCCTTGCTCCAGCTGGCGCAGATGGCTAAGCCCCACCCAGCCCAGCAGGGAGGCACTCAGGGTCAACAACGCCATCAGGGAGAAGGCCAGCAGCAACTTGCCACCCAAGCCGGAAAAGATTCTCACGGGAAGTCCCTTGGTTGTGGTCGGCTTTGACCGGATAATATGGCCCAACACTTTAACAAAACCCCTGGCCATGCGAAGCGTCTATCTCTCCCCGTTGTTGCTGATCTGGTTGCTAATGCTTCCCCGCGCCGCCCTCGCCTTTGCAGTCGATATCTGGCCCGGCGGCGAATTCAGCGGCCAGCCGGTGCGCCAGCAGTGGCAGGAACCCGCCGCCGCAACCAAACCGCTGACCATCTGTGCCCTCTACCCCCATCTGCGCGACGCCTACTGGCTTTCGGTCAATCAGGGCATGGTGGACGAAGCGAAGCGGCTGGGAGTCAAGTTGCAGATCCACGAAGCAGGGGGTTACGGTGCCCTCGCCGAGCAGCGCCAACAGTTGCAGCGCTGCGTGCAGGAAGGGAGCGACGCCATCTTGCTCGGCGCGGTGAGCTATCAGGGCTTGCGCGAGGCCATCAAGGTCACGCCGCTGCCGCTCTTTGGGCTGGTCAACGATCTGCCCAGCGGCCTAGTGCAAGCGAAGGTGGGAGTCTCCTGGTACCAGATGGGCTGGCAGATTGGCCACTGGCTGGCGCAGCGTCACCCCGCCGGCAGCAAGCCGGTCTCGGTCGCCCTCTTCCCCGGCCCGCAGGCGAGTGGCGGCAACAACTTCGTAGAGCCGGGCTTTGCCGATGCCATCAAGGGGAGCGCCATCAAGCTGGTCAGCACCGAGCGCGGCGACAACAGCCGGGAAATCCAGCGCACGCTGGTGCAGCAGACCCTGGCCCGCTATCCCGACCTCGACTATCTAGTAGGAGGCGCCATCGCCGCCGAAGTGGCGGTCAACGAACTGTCACAGCGCCATCTCGACAGGCCCCAGGTGCTGAGCACCTACTTCAGCCACGGGATACAGCGGGGACTGCGCCGAGGCAAGATCCTGGCCGCCAACAGCGATCAGATGCGGCTGCAGGGGCGCCTTGCGGTCGCTCAGGCGGTCTGCCTGCTGCAACACCCTGATGCCAATGCCGAGCAGTGCCCGCGGGTGATGGGGCCACCCATTCTGACTCTGTCTGCGCCACTGGCCGACCCCGCAGATTCCCTCTCGGATGGCGCTTTTCGTCCCGTCTATCGGGTCGAATAGCCGTTCCAAATCCGATTAGCCCACTCAAGGAGAAGAGATGAAAGAGTTACATGCCAGCTGCCTGTGCGGCGCCGTCGCCCTGACCCTGCCGGATCAGTTCGACTATATGGGGAACTGCCACTGCAGCGAATGTCGCAAGTTTTCAGGGGGAGATTACGCCTCGGTTGGCGGACTGGATGGCAGCAAGGTCACCATAGTGAAGGGAGAAGAGGCCATCGGCCGCTACCGGAAATCGGCAGAGACCACCCTGGCCTTCTGTCGCCACTGCGGCTCCAGCCTGTTCAGCCAGAAGAGCAGCAGCGGCAAGATCAACCTGCGCCTCGGGGTACTGGACGATGTGCCGAGCCAGCGACCCACGTTTCACATCTTCGTTGGCTCCAAGGCGCCCTGGCACCAGATTGGCGACGACTGCCCGCAATTTGATACCCGACCGCCGGTCTGATACCCGGTCAAACAGGTCAAGGCCACCGTAACGAGGTCAGGAGGCTATCTCACCGGCAAACAGATAGCCTTCACCATGGACGGTGACAAACAGCTGGGGATCCCGCGGATCCGCTTCCATCTTGCCGCGCAGCCGCCGGATCAACACGTCTATGGTGCGATCGCTCGGGCCATCGCCGCGATGGCTGATGAGGGTCAGGATCCGCTCCCGACTGAGCACCCGCCCGGCATGGGCGACAAAGGCCACCAGCACTTCATATTCGGCCTTGGTCAGCCGCACCGGCACTCCGTCCTTGCTGAGCTGGCGACGGGGAATGTCAAAACGCCAGGGGCCGAAGCGCACCGCATCATCAGCCACCGCAGGCTCGCTCGGCGCGGCGGCCGCCAGCGAGATCCGCCACAGCAGATTCTTGACCCGCACCAGCAACTCCCGCAGCTCGAACGGCTTGGTGACATAGTCGTCGGCCCCCATCTCGAGGCCAACTATCCGGTCTACCGCATCACTGCGGCCGGTGACCAGAATGATCCCCACCGTGCTGCGCGCCCGCAGTTCACGGGTCAGCAGCAGACCATCTTCCCCCGGCAGGTTGATATCCAGCATCACCAGATCGACCGTCTGCTCCGCCAGCACGGCGCGCATCTCCTGGCCATTTTCGACCGCCGTCACCCGATAGCCCTCCCGCTCGAAATAGCCGGTCAGCTTCTCGCGGGTAACCGCATCATCTTCAACAACCAGAATGTGGTAGCTCATGGGCAGGGTTCACGATGGTCGACAAGGGAGGATTATTCTATTCACATTTTGTCATAAATACCCCTATTTCATTAATTTGTGGCGGCAGCCCTGTTCACAACGCCTCCCTATCATGGCTCCCATCAAAAAAGTGATGTGAGAGAGCATGATGAAAAAACTGTGGCACTTCCTGCGCACCCCCAGCCGTCGCTGGTCGGTACTGGCGCTGCTTCTGGTGGGCGTCGGCGTCACCCTCGCGGGCACCGTCGGCCTGCACTATGGCTTTGAGAAAACCAGCAGCCTCGAATTCTGTATCTCCTGCCACTCCATGAAAGACACCGTCTATCCGGAGTACAAGGAGTCCATCCACTTCAAGAATGCCTCAGGGGTACAGGCGGTCTGTACCGACTGTCACCAGCCGAAGGACTTTGTCGGCAAGGTGGCCCGCAAGATGGAGGCGGCCAACGACCTCTATCAGGAGTACATAGGCCACAGCATCGACACCCAGGAGAAGTTCGAGGACCGGCGCCTGCATCTGGCCGAGAAGGTGTGGGCGCGGATGAGCAGCCAGAACTCCAAGACCTGCAAGTCCTGCCACAGCTACGACAACATGGATCACGCCAAGCAGTCCCCGGCGGCAGCGCTGGCGATGAAAGATGCGGCGGCGAAGAACATGAACTGCATCGAGTGCCACAAGGGCATCGCCCACGAACTGCCCAACATGGCGGGGGGCTTCCGGGCCACTTACGCCACTCTGGTCAACGACGCGCAAGAGGCGCCAGCCACCGAGACCCTCTACAACCTGGGTGAAAAAGATCTCTATGCCAGCGAACAGAGCACCGACCCGGTCGGCAAACTGCTGCCCGCCTCCCGTATCGACGTGGTGGACCGCAGCGGCGATCGCCTCAAGGTGACCATCGAAGGGTGGCGCGAGAGCGATGGCAAGGGCCGGGTGCTGAGTGAATACATGGGCAAGCGGGTCTTCGTCGCCACCATCCGTGATGAACTGAAAGCGAGCGAGAAAGTGCTCAAGCAGGAGACCGACAGCGCCACCCATATCAAGTGGGAGCAGGTTCAGGTGCAGGCCTGGGTCGATGGCAAGGGCTTTGAGTCCTCGCTCAAGCCGATCTGGGATTACGCCGGCGAGATGTACAAATCCACCTGCAACTCCTGCCACGGCGCGCCGGATCCCGCTCACTTCACTGCCAACGGCTGGATCTCGGGGCTCAAGGCAATGTCTGCCTACTATCGCCTGAGCAAGGAAGAGGAGCGCACCCTGCTCAAATACCTGCAAAACCATGCCGCCGATACCGGTGGTCAGGACAGCCACTAAGTCCGGATTCGAAAGAGGAATAACAAGATGATCAATATTTCCCGTCGTGGTTTTCTGGGTGGCTTGCTGGCTGGCGGTGCCTCCGCCCTGATCGGCCCCTCCCTGCTCGGTCGTATCGTGATGGCCGCCGAGTCTGGCGACAAGCTGGTGCAATCTGGCTCCCACTGGGGCGCCTTCCGCGCCCGGGTGGTCGATGGCCGCTGGGTCGATACCCTGCCGTTCGAGCATGACAAGCACCCCACCGACATGCTCAAGGCCTTGAGTGAAGTGGTCTACAACCCCTCCCGCATCCGCTACCCCATGGTACGGCTGGACTGGCTGCGCAAGGGCCACCAGTCCGACACCAGCGAACGCGGCCAGAACCGCTTTGTGCGGGTCACCTGGTCACAGGCGCTGGACTTCTTCTATCACGAGCTGGAGCGGGTGCAGAAGACCTATGGCCCGAGCGCCCTCTATGCAGGTCACTCTGGCTGGCAGTCGGTGGGCAAGCTGCATTCCGCTGGCGCCATGCTGGGGCGCGCCATGAACCTGCACGGCACCTATCTGGCCAAGGCCGGTGACTACTCCACCGGTGCCGCCCAGGTGATCCTGCCCCACGTGGCGGGCGCCATGGAGGTGTATGAGCAGCAAACCTCCTGGCCGCTGGTGCTGGAGCACAGCAAAACCATCGTTATCTGGGGCTCCGATCCCATCAAGAATCTGCAGGTGGGCTGGCTGGTGCCGGATCACAGCGTCTACGACTACTGGGCACAGCTGAAAGAGAAGGTGGCCAAGGGCGAGATCCGGGTGATCAGCGTCGATCCGGTCAAATCCAAGACCCAGAAGTACCTCAATTGCGATCAGGTGACCCTGAATCCGCAGACCGACGTGCCGCTGATGCTGGGCATCGCCCATACCCTCTACAGCGAGAAGCGCCACGACGAGGCGTTCCTGAAGAACTACACCACCGGTTTTGACAAGTTCCTGCCCTACCTGCTGGGCACCAGTGATGGTCAGGTGAAGGACGCCGAGTGGGCCG
Source organism: Aeromonas sp. Y289-2 (assembly GCF_027705925.1). Classification (NCBI taxonomy): domain Bacteria; kingdom Pseudomonadati; phylum Pseudomonadota; class Gammaproteobacteria; order Aeromonadales; family Aeromonadaceae; genus Aeromonas; species Aeromonas sp. Y289-2. The sequence goes on along the minus strand of NZ_JAPDCH010000010.1, from coordinate 56,016 downwards.
CCGCCATCTGTGGCGTACCAGCCGAGACCATCCGCGAGCTGGCCCGCGCCATGAGCAGTGGACGCACCCAGCTTATCGGCGGCTGGTGTGTGCAGCGCATGCACCACGGCGAGCAGTACGCCTGGATGCTGGTGGTACTGGCCTCGATGATTGGCCAGATCGGCCTGCCGGGGGGCGGTTACGGCTTTGGCTGGCACTACAACGGGGCGGGCACCATCACCTCCAGCGGCCCCATCATGTCCGGTTTCAGCTCGGTCATTCCCGGGGTCAAGCCGCTCCATGACGGCGACTGGAAGGGCTACTCCAAATACATTCCGGTGGCCCGCTTCGTCGACTGCATCCTCAATCCGGGCAAGCAGATCGCCTTCAACGGCCAGACCATCACCTACCCCCACATGAAGATGGCGGTGTTCTGCGGCAACAACCCGTTCCACCACCAGCAGGATCGCAACAAGATGGTCGCGGCCTGGCGCAAGCTGGAAACCGTGGTCAGCATCGATCACCAGTGGACCGCCAGCTGCCGCTTCGCCGATATCGTGCTGCCCGCCACCACCACCTATGAGCGGGATGACATCGAGCAGTGGGGTTCTCACTCCAATGCGGGCATTCTGGCCATGTACAAGGTGGTGGAGCCGCTGTTCGAGGCGCGGGATGACTACGACATCTTCGCCGATCTCTGCCGTCGATTCGGTCGCGAGGCCGAGTTCACCGGCGGCAAGAGCAAGCTGGAGTGGATCCAGAGCATCTATGACGACGCCCGCCTGCAGGGTCGCGGCATCGGCATTCGACTGCCCCGTTTCAGCCAGTTCTGGCACGGCGAGGGCTTCGTCACCTTCCCGGCGGGCCAGCCCTGGGTGCGCCACGAGTCGTTCCGTCAGGAGCCGGATCTGGAACCCCTCGGTACCCCGTCCGGCCTTATCGAGATCTACTCCAAGACCATCGCCGACTACGGCTATGGGGATTGCCCGGGCCATCCGGTCTGGATCGAGCCCTACGAGCGCTCCCACGGCGGGCCGGGCAGCAAACAGTACCCGCTGCACCTGCAATCCTGCCACCCGGACAAGCGGCTGCACAGCCAGCTCTGCTCCTCCGACAACTACCGCACCACCTACACGGTGCAGGGGCGCGAACCTGTCTACATGAATCCGCAGGATGCCAAATCCCGCGGCCTCAAGGACGGCGATCTGGTGCGGGTGTTCAACGGCCGCGGTCAGGTATTGGCTGGTCTGGTGGTGAGCGATGACTACGCCCCCGGGGTGGTGCGCATTCAGGAAGGGGCCTGGTATGGCCCGCAAGAGGGCGGCAAGGTAGGGACTCTCTGTACCTACGGCGATCCCAACGTGCTGACCGCCGACATCGGCTCCTCCAGCCTGGCGCAGGCCACAACGGCCCATACCGCGCTGGTGGAGATCGAGAAGTTCCGAGGACAGGCACCTGCTGTCACCGCCTTCGGCGCGCCGGAATCGGCCAAGGGCATCGACCCCATGTTCCCGGCACTCTGACCCCGGGGGGACGAAAGCGACCCCTTGAGTTTCCTTTATTTTTAAAGTCGTTAGAATCGGGAGCCATCAAGGCTCCCGATTGCCATCCACGGAGGAAAAATGCAGGAATTTATGGCTACCAGCGAACGCCGGGCCGAACTCTACTGGTGGTTCTCCACCCTGTTCGCCGCCGAACTCAGTGATGAGCAGATCGCCGAATATGACACTTATGATGTGCGAAGCTTCCTGAAAAGCCTCTCCACCCTGGATCCGATGCGTGAAGCCGTGGCCGAACTCAACGATGCCATCGCCCGCCTGCTGGTGCGCACGGATCGCCAGCTGGAACTCGCCGCCGACTTCGCCGGCCTGTTTCTGGTGGATCCCAAACAGGGCGCCCTGCCCTACGAATCGCTCTATCGTGGCGATGCAAAGCTACTGATGCAGGCCCCGATGGCAGAGATGCAGGCCCGCCTCGATCGCCTCGGCATCAATGTCAGCGATAAATACAAAGAGCCTGCCGACCATCTGGCAATCGAGCTGGATCTGATGGGCAATCTCATCATCCGCGCGGCGGAAGCCAAGAGCGCGGCCGAGCGGGAACGCTGGCTCGACGAGCAGGAAGCGCTGCTGCACGGCCATCTGCTGGGCTGGTTTGACAAGTTCGAAAGCGCCTGTCGCGCCGCCGACCGGTTTGGCTTCTACGGCGCCAGTGCCCGTCTGCTGGGGGTCTTCCTCAAGATGGATGCCAACTACCTCTCTCTGGTCAAACCGGCACCGTCTGCCGACTGAGGCCGCGATGAAGACAGCCCTGCTTCTGATTGCATGCTGGCTGCTGGCCCTGATCCCGCTGGATCAGGGCATTACTCCCCTGATTGCGCTGCTGTTCAACCCGGATCGCGAGCTCTACGGCACCGCCCAGCTCACCGGATTTGCTGGCATCCTGCTCACCCTCTACCTTGCCAATCTCGGCGTCGAGGTGGTGTTGCGCCGCCGCTTCCAGATTGCCGGCATGCTGGCGCTGCTGGCCGCCTGGATCGACTTCATCAACAGCAGTGGCAGCGAGTCGCACTTCCTGCTGCTCTATCTGCTTGCCCTCCCGTTCCACCTGCTCGGCTGGCTGGTATTTGTGCGCGGTATTCAGGCGTTTGGTCGCCAGAAGGGATAACCACTCGCCCCCTTTTTCCATCCTTTTTATCAGGTTTTTCTGCCTATTCTTGCCGTCAAAACAACCAGATAACTCCGCTTGACTCCCGGCCAAACAGTTCGTGCCATACTGACAACTGATGCAAGTGATAAAACAATCAATGCCGAGGTCATCATGGATGGGAAGCTTTTCAACGCCGACACCGAGGCAATGTTGACCCAGCTGTCAGATCACACCGTCCTGGAACAGCTGATGGATAATGCCCCTCTGGGCATCGGCGTCTTTGACTGCGAATTTCGCTACCGTAAAGTCAATCAGGTGCTGGCCGACATCAATGGCAAAAGCATCGAGGAGCATCAGGGCAAGCACCTCAGAGAGGTGGTTCCCAAGCTGGCCCCGACCCTGGAGCCCATGTTTCAGCAGATCATGCGAAGCGGCATGCCCTACGTGGATATCGCCATCACGGGCCAAACCGCGGCGTACGACAGCAGCTCACGCCGCTTTCAGGCCACCTACAGCCCGATGCGTGATGAGAAGGGAGAGCTGAACGGCATCCTCGCCATCGTACGGGACATCACCGAGCAGTACGAAACCGAACAACGGCTGCAACTGGCAATGCGAGCGGCCCAAATCGGGGTGTGGGAGTGGCACGTGGCGGAGGACAGATTACTGTTCGACGGCCAGATTGAGCCGCTGCTGGGCATCGAAGCCAACCAGTTCCACGGCGGGCTGCAAGCGTTCGTCGACTGTTTTGAACCGGAATCCGGCAGCCAGCTCAAGGCTGCCCTGCAAAGTCATGACCCCATCCATCTCACCCTGAGCTACCTTACCGCACTCAACGAGCGCCACTGGGTCGATATTCATGCCGACCATGTCCCCGCCACCGAGTCGGTCGGCCACCGGGTCATGGGGGTCATTCACAATGCCACCGCCCGCCGCCGTCAGGAGGAGCGACTCCATCAGGCCAACGTGGTATTCGATACCACGGCCGAGGGGATCATCATCCTCGACAGCGAGCACCATATTCTGTCGGTCAACCCGGCCTTCACCATGCTGACCCAATACAATGCCGAGGAGGTAATAGGCCGCACCCCGGATATCATCATGCATCCCAGGCGCTACACCGACCTCGACTATCCCTGGTATCACCTGCGCCCCGGCAACAACGCCTGGCATGGCGAGATGGTTTGTCTACGCAAGGATGGCAGCTACTTCTCCTCCTGGCAGCAGATCAGCGCTGTCTATGACAACTTCAACAACACCACTCACTATGTGATCGCCCTCTCCGACATCAGCGCCATTCGCAAGGTGGAGGCCGAGCTGAACCACCTTGCCTATCATGATCCCCTGACCGAGCTGGGCAATCGCCATCTGTTGCAGGAGCGGCTAGCCCTTGAGCTGAAAACCGCGCAGCTCAATCGCAAACGGTTGGGGCTGCTCTTTATCGATCTGGATGGCTTCAAACTGATCAACGACAGCCTGGGCCACGGAGTTGGCGATGAGCTGCTCAAGCGGCTGGCAGAGCGGATCCGCGGCTGCCTGCAACACAACGATCTGGCGACCCGCCTCGGGGGAGACGAGTTTCTGGTGCTGATCCCCTATCTGGAGGAGCCTAACGAGCTGGCAACCCTGGCCAATACCCTGCTGACCGTGTTGCGTGAACCGGTTGAGCTGGCCCATGAGCTGGTGGCAATCTCGGCAAGTATCGGTATCGCCATCTATCCGGATCATGCAGACAGCCCGGAAACCCTGGTCAGCGCCGCCGACAGCGCCATGTACGAGGCGAAAAGTCAGGGGCGCAACGGCTTCCAGTTCTATACCCCCTGCATGGCGGCTCGAGCCCGCGAGCGGATGCAGATTGAGCAGGGCCTGCTCAAGGCCCTGGAGCTCGAACAGCTCTGCATCTTCTATCAACCCATGACCAATCTGGCCAACGGCCACCTGAGTGGACTGGAAGCCCTGCTGCGCTGGCAGCATCCGAATGAGGGAATGATAGCGCCGACCCGCTTTATTCCGGTGGCGGAAGAGTGCGGCCTGATCGAGAAAATTGGCGAGTGGGTGATGCGCAATGCCTGCGAGCAGGGGCAAAACTGGCTGGCCGCCGGACTGCCGGTACCCCGCTTGTCGGTCAATGTGTCGGTGCGGGAGATGCGCTCCCCGGGCTACGTTGAACGGGTCGCCGCCATTCTGGCCGAGACCGGATTTCCGCCAGAACGGCTGGAGATTGAAGTGACGGAGAGCATCATCCAGCGGGTCGAACAGAGTCTGGATCTCTTTACCCGCCTGAAAAATCTCGGCGTGCAGATTGCCATCGATGACTTTGGTACCGGCTTCTCGTCACTGAGTCTGCTCAAGACACTGCCGATCGATCGCATCAAGATCGACCGGGCGTTTGTGCAGGCATTACCGGAAGACAAGAACAGTCGGGAGCTCTGCCGCACCATCATCAATCTGGCCGACAGCCTGGATATGGAGGTCACCGCCGAAGGGATTGAAACCAAGGCACAACACGCCTTCTTGCAATCACTCAACTGCGGCGAAGGACAGGGCTATCTGTTCAGCAAACCACTGCATGTAGAACATATGGGAGATCGCCTGCATCAACGCTACGTCTCATAGCGGCAGGCAATCATCATCACCAGCCGGGAGGCATCCGCCTCCTGGCTGCCGACCGGATTACCACTCAATCTGCAAGCGGGATTCCCAACCATCATCACGATCATTGAGCATACGCGTCAACGGTGATTCGCCAGCATAACGGGGGGCTGGCTCGCTGAAAGTAAGTCTGGTGCCAGGCTCTTTGGCCTGCCATGCATGACCAAGCTGATCGGCCACCCGATCCCGCAGCGCAGGTGAAGCCTCCTGATGGGTGATCGCAAACTCTTTCGGAGGTTCGCCAGCGGGCACTGGCGCATCAAACTGCCAAAGGGATGCACAGAGCAACAGAGAAAACATCATGACCTCCAATTAATCGACAGGGCCCCCTTTTACTCAACCACCGATTAATTGTCACTCTTTGTCCTGTAACCAACTGTTGCCGCCTATCCAAAAGTCTAATTGCCCCCCGCCACCAAAGGTATAAGTTGTTAAGAAACCATTAAAAGATCTATTCAAAGGAGTGAGTGATGAGCGAGAGCAAGGTCTACCCGGTCAAACCCCACATCAGCAGCAATGCACTGCTCGACAAGGGCGACTACGCCGCCATGTATCAAGCCTCCGTCGAGGATCCCGATACCTTCTGGGGAGAGCAGGGAAAAATTCTCGACTGGATGAAACCCTATACCAAGGTCAAGAACACCTCCTACGATCCAGGCCATGTCTCCATCAAATGGTTTGAAGATGGCCAGCTCAACGTCTCGGCCAACTGTCTCGATCGCCATCTCGCCGAACGGGGTGACAAGGTCGCCATCATCTGGGAAGGGGACAACCCTGCCGAAGATCGCAAACTCACCTACCGCGAATTGCACAGCGAAGTGTGCAAGTTTGCCAACGTCTTGAAAGCCCAAGGGGTGCACCGCGGCGACGTGGTCTGCCTCTATATGCCCATGGTGCCGGAAGCCGCCATCGCCATGCTGGCCTGTACCCGCATCGGCGCGGTACACAGCATTGTCTTCGGCGGCTTCTCGCCGGAAGCACTGGCCGGCCGCATCATCGACTCGGGCTCGCGCATCGTAATCACCGCCGACGAAGGGCTGCGTGGTGGCCGTCCGGTGCCGCTCAAGAAGAATGTGGATGAAGCGCTCACCAACCCGGAAACCCAGGTCAACAAGGTGATCGTGCTCAAGCGCACCGGCGGTAATGTCGCCTGGCACAACCACCGCGACATCTGGTGGCATGAAGCGACCGCCGCCGTCAGCAGCGACTGCCCGCCCGAGGCGATGAACGCCGAAGATCCGCTTTTTATCCTCTATACCTCCGGCTCCACCGGCAAACCCAAAGGGGTGCTGCACACCACCGGCGGCTATCTGGTCTATGCCACCCTCACCTTCAAATATGTGTTCGACTACCACGAAGAGGATATCTACTGGTGTACCGCCGATGTGGGCTGGGTCACTGGTCACTCCTATCTGGTATACGGGCCGCTCGCCAATGGTGCCACCACCATCATGTTCGAAGGGGTGCCCAACTACCCGGCCACCAACCGCATGAGTCAGGTGGTGGACAAGCACCAGGTCACCATCCTCTATACCGCCCCCACCGCCATCCGCGCCCTGATGGCCAAGGGCAACGAAGCGGTCACCGGCACCTCGCGCCAAAGCCTGCGCATCATGGGTTCGGTGGGTGAACCCATCAACCCGGAAGCCTGGGAGTGGTACTACCGCACCATTGGCGATGAGCGCTGCCCCATTGTCGATACCTGGTGGCAGACCGAGACCGGCGGCATCCTGATTACGCCGCTGCCCGGCGTCACCGACCTGAAACCGGGCTCGGCGACTCGTCCCTTCTTCGGGGTGCAACCGGCGCTGGTGGACAACATGGGCGAGCCGCTGGAGGGCGCCACCGAGGGCAATCTGGTGATCACCGACTCCTGGCCGGGCCAGATGCGCACCGTATTCGGCGATCATGAGCGCTTTGAGCAGACCTACTTCTCCACCTTCCCGGGCCGCTACTTCACCGGCGACGGTGCCCGTCGCGACGAGGACGGCTACTACTGGATCACCGGTCGGGTGGATGATGTACTCAACGTCTCTGGCCACCGCATGGGTACCGCCGAAATTGAATCGGCGCTGGTGGCCCATCCCAAGATCGCTGAAGCCGCGGTGGTGGGGGTTCCTCACGAGATCAAGGGTCAGGGTATCTATGCCTATGTCACCCTGATCGCCGGGGAAGAGCCGAGCCGCGAGCTGCACAAAGAGGTGAAGGAGTGGGTGCGCAAGGAGATTGGTGCCATCGCCACGCCGGACGTGATCCACTGGGCAGAGGGGCTGCCGAAGACCCGTTCCGGCAAGATCATGCGGCGAATTCTGCGCAAGATCGCCACCGGCGAGACCGACAGCCTGGGGGATATCTCCACCCTGGCGGATCCGGGGGTAGTAGACAAACTCATTCGCGAGAAGTCGGAAGCAGCCTGATCCCGCTTCGTTTGTTGCTCAACAAAGCCGGCCCTGTGCCGGCTTTGTCGTTTCTTATCTGCCAGCAAACAGCAAGGCGGTAGACACGAAGCCTTGCCGACAAAAGCGTGCAATAAATAGCCAGATGTAGAGATTAGACCAGTAAAATGCTGCTAATTTTCACGAAATCAATATAATTGCGAAATCTGTGTGCCAGGGCACACCGATTTGCGCAGAAAATGGCTAGATTTCTGGTAGTCCACAAGATAGCTGATAGATAGCAGCATTATCATCGAGGATGTACTCAATATGTCGCAAAATCACCGAATTCTCCTGCTCAACGGACCAAACCTGAATCTGCTGGGCAAACGGGAACCGGGTATCTACGGCAGCAAGACGCTTGATGAGATCGTCGCCGATCTGAAGCTTAACGCCAGCGAACTCGGTGTCACTCTGGAACATCTGCAATCAAACGCCGAACATGAGTTGGTCGGCCGCATCCATCAGGCCATGGGCCAGGTGGATTTTATCATCATCAATCCAGCCGCCTTCACCCACACCAGCGTCGCCATTCGCGATGCGCTGCTGGGTGTCGCCATCCCTTTTATCGAGGTTCACCTGTCAAACGTCCATGCCAGGGAGCCGTTCCGTCATCACTCCTATCTGTCTGATGTCGCAAAAGGGGTCATTTGTGGTCTGGGGGCCGATGGCTACCAATTCGCTTTAACCGCGGCCGTGCACCATCTGCGCGCGGCTTGATAATCACTGATCAGATAAAGAAGAAAGAGAATGCTAATGGATATCCGCAAAATCAAGAAGCTGATTGAACTGGTTGAAGAGTCCGGCATCGCCGAACTGGAGATCTCCGAAGGTGAAGAGTCCGTTCGCATCAGCCGCAACTTCTCCGGTCAGGTGACCACCGCCATGCCGCAGATGATGATGCAGCAAGCTGCTCCGGTTGCCGCACCTGCCGCTGCAGCCCCGGTTGCCGCCGCACCGGCCGCAGATGCCGCCCCGAGCGGTCACCTGATGCGCTCCCCGATGGTTGGCTCCTTCTACCGCTCCTCCAGCCCGGATGCCAAGCCGTTCGCGGAAGTGGGTCAGCAAGTCAATGTCGGCGACACCCTGTGCATCGTCGAAGCCATGAAAATGATGAACCAAATCGAGTCTGACAAGGCCGGTGTGATCAAAGCGATCCTGGTTGAAAATGGTCAGGCCGTCGAATTTGACGAGCCGCTGTTCATCATCGAATAAGGGAAATCGCCACCCATGTTGGACAAAGTAGTCATCGCCAACCGCGGTGAAATTGCCCTGCGGATCCTGCGCGCCTGTAAAGAGCTCGGGATCAAGACAGTGGCCGTTCACTCCACCGCCGACCGGGAGCTCAAACATGTGCTGCTGGCCGACGAATCCATATGTATCGGCAGACCGGCCAGTACTGAATCCTACCTCAACGTCCCGGCCATCATCGCCGCCGCTGAGGTAACCGGTGCTGTGGCCATCCACCCGGGTTACGGCTTCCTCTCCGAGAATGCCGATTTCGCCGAAGTGGTCGAAAAATCCGGCTTCATCTTCATCGGCCCGCGCGCCGAGACCATTCGCCTGATGGGTGACAAGGTCTCCGCCATCGAAGCGATGAAGAAAGCGGGCGTACCGTGTGTACCGGGCTCTGACGGCCCCGTCGACAACGACGCCAAGCACAACGCCGCCATTGCCAAGCGCATCGGCTATCCGGTGATCATCAAGGCCGCCGGTGGCGGTGGTGGTCGCGGTATGCGCGTGGTGCGCAATGAAGCGGAACTGGCGGGCGCCATCGCGCTGACCAAATCCGAAGCAGGTCAGTTCTTCAAGAACGACATGGTCTACATGGAGAAGTACCTGGAAAACCCGCGCCACATCGAAATTCAGGTGTTGGCAGACGGCCAGGGCAACGCCCTCTATCTGGGCGAGCGTGACTGCTCCATGCAGCGTCGCCACCAGAAAGTGGTGGAAGAGGCGCCGGCGCCCGGCATCACCGCCGAAATGCGCAAGTTCATCGGCGAGCGCTGTGTGCGCGCCTGTATCGAGATCGGCTACCGCGGCGCGGGTACTTTCGAGTTCCTGTACGAGAACGGCGAGTTCTATTTCATCGAGATGAACACCCGTATTCAGGTTGAGCATCCGGTCACCGAGATGGTCACCGGTATCGATCTGATCAAGGAGCAGCTGCGCATCGCCGCCGGTCAACCCCTGTCGATCACCCAGCAGGATATCCGCATCCGTGGCCATGCCATCGAGTGCCGGATCAACGCCGAAGATCCGGCCACCTTCATGCCCTCTCCGGGTCTGGTGCAGCGCTTCCACGCGCCGGGTGGTCTGGGCGTGCGTTGGGACTCCCACATTTATGCCGGTTACAAGGTACCGCCCCACTACGATTCGATGATCGGCAAGCTGATCTGCTACGGCGAGAATCGTGACATTGCCATCGCCCGCATGCGTCATGCGCTGGACGAGCTGGTGGTGGAAGGGATCAAGACCAACGTACCGCTGCAAAAAGAGATCATGAAAGACGAAAACTTCCAGCACGGTGGCACCAATATCCACTACCTGCACAAGAAGTTAGGTCTGTAAGGAGCGCTGATAGAGACCCGATGACATTGCACGGTGGCAGTACCAACGCCCACTACCTGCACAAGAAGTTGGGTCTGTAAGGATCGCTGATAGAGACCGGACTTCCGGTGGAAGTCTGCTCCGCAAGGAGCCTCTGCTGAAAAAGGGCCATGGCGACATGGCCCTTTTTTGTTATCCTTGCGCCCCTCAAATTTGTCGGAGGCCAAGGTGAACCGTTTTGCTCTCGCCCGCCGGGAAGCAGCTTTCTGCCTGCTGCTGACCCTGCTCTACTTCTTTGCCTGGTATGGCACCGCCTATTTTATCCCGCTCCAGCTGGAGTTGTGGGGGCTGCCGTTGTGGTTCCTGCTCAGCTGCATGGTGATGCCGCTGCTGTTCATTCTGCTCTGCGCCCTGATGGTGAACCGGCTGTTTGTGGAGATCCCCCTCGATACCCACTCCCCTTCCGGCAAGGAGTCATCCCATGAATCTTGAGCTGATGCTGCCGCTCGTCATCTATCTGGTGCTGGTGCTGGGGGTGGGTTTTTGGGCCAGCCGCCATCGCGCCGAAGGCAACTTCGTGCAGGAGTACTTCATCGGCAACCGCAGCATGGGCGGGCTGGTGCTGGCGATGACGCTAGTGGCTACCTACACCTCGGCCTCCTCCTTTATCGGCGGGCCGGGCGCGGCCTACAAGATCGGTCTGGGCTGGGTGTTGCTGGCGATGATCCAGCTGCCCACCGTCTGGCTGACCCTGGGGGTACTGGGCAAGAAGTTCGCCATCATCGCCCGCCGAGTCAATGCGGTGACCATCAACGATATGCTGTGGGCCCGCTACCAGAGCAAGGCGGTGGTGATCCTCGGCTCCATTACTATCATCCTCGCCTTTATCGCGACCATGGTGGTGCAATTCATCGGCGGCGCCCGCCTGCTGGAGACCGCCACCGGGCTCTCCTACCAGCAGGGCTTGATGCTGTTTGCCAGCTGTGTGCTGCTCTACACCATCATCGGCGGCTTCCGCGCCGTGGTGATGACCGATGCCCTGCAGGGGATCATCATGCTGATCGGCACCGGCGCCTTGCTGGCGGGGATTTTGATTGCCGGTGACGGCCTGCCGAACCTCATCCACCAGCTCAGGGAGATCGACCCCAAGCTTGTGAGCCCGCAGGGGGCCGGCGACATGTTGACCCAGCCCTTTATGCTGAGCTTCTGGATCCTGGTCTGTGTCGGGGTGGTGGGGCTGCCCCACTCGGCATTGCGCTGTTTTGGCTATCGCGACAGCAAGGCGCTCCATCGCGGCATTCTGATCGGCACAGTGGTCAGCGCCCTGCTGATGTTTGGCATGCATCTGGCGGGTGCCCTTGGCCGCGCCATCCTGCCGGGCATGGACAGCCCGGACAAGATCATGCCCTCCCTGATGATGGAAGTGCTGCCCCCCTGGCTGGCCGGGGTCTTTCTGGCGGCGCCGATGGCAGCCATCATGTCCACCATCGACTCCCAGCTGATCCAGGCTTCCGCCACTCTGGTGAAGGATCTCTACCTCAACTATCTCAATCCAAAGCAGGAGAAGCTGGAAGTGCGCATTCCCCGCCTCTCCCTGCTCTGCACCCTGATCTTGGGCACCCTGGTACTGCTGGCGGCGCTGCAACCGCCGGAGATGATCATCTGGCTCAACCTGCTCGCCTTTGGCGGTCTGCAGGCGGTGTTCCTCTGGCCGCTGGTGCTCGGCCTCTACTGGTCACGGGCCAACGGCCCGGGCGCACTGGCCAGCATGGTCAGCGGCATCGTCAGCTATGGGGTACTCAGTCAGTGGGGGATCAAGCTGGCTGGCCTGCACGCCATCGTGCCAAGCCTCACGCTGGCGCTGGTGGTCTTTATCACGATCAGCCTGCTGACGGCACCGCCCTCGCGGGAAGTGCGCGAGCTTTTCGGGCAGAAATAATAAAAATATAAATTAGGGGTTCCAAAACTATCCCCAAATAGGTGTTTTCCGGTTAAACTGTGCGCCAAGTCACAGAACGTAGCCGCTGTATGCCCGTTAAAGCCACTCGACAAGTCGTTACTCAAGCCCTGCAGCGGCTCGGTTATGCCCTGCTGCTGCCCGTCTCCATCCTGCCGATGGCGGCGTTGATCTACCGGCTTGGGCAACCCGACGTGCTCGATTTGGCGGTGCTCTCCCTCACCGGTCAGGCGATCTTCAGCCAGATGCCGCTCATCTATGCGGTGGCGATCGCCTTTGGTCTGAGTCGACAGGAGCTGGGCGGACAGACGCTGGCGGGGGCGGTCAACTTCCTGCTGCTCAGCACAGCTTTCAATACGCTAGCCCCCAACCTGCACGCCGACATGATCTGCGGTCTGCTGGCGGGGCTCACCACCGCCATCATCTATCCCTGGGTTCACCAGCAAACGCTGCCCCGCTGGCTGCAGGTCGCCAGGGGGGAGTTTCCCAGCCTGCTGGTGTCGGCCCTGGCCTGCCTGCTGATCGCCATCCCCCTCTCGCTGCTGTGGCCGCCACTGGAGCGCGGGCTGACCCTGCTCACCTCCGAGCTGCTCACCACGCCGTTTGGCGCCTTCTGCTACGGCACACTCAACCGACTGCTGATCCCACTCGGGCTCCATCAGGTATTGGGCAGCGTCATCGGCCTTGGCGAGAGCAACCTGCAGGCGCTGGCCACCGCCCAGCCCCTTCATGAAGGGTATGTGGCCGGTCTCTACCCCATCATCATGTTCGGCCTGCCGGGCGCCTGTTTTGCCATCTGGCTGCACCGCCAACGGATGCAGCGGCTGCCACAGGGCGGGCTGCTGCTCACCCTGGCGCTCACCTCGGCACTGGTGGGTATCACAGAGCCCATCGAGTTTCTGTTCGCCTTTACCGCCCCCTGGCTGTTTCTCGCCCACGCCCTGCTGACCGGGCTATCGCTCGCTGTCTGTAGCGGGCTGGGGATCAAGGTGGGCAGTTACTTCTCCGCCGGTCTGCTGGATCTGGTGCTGAGCTATCAGGCAGGGGAGCACAGCTTCTGGCTCATCCCGGTCGGTATACTGTTTTTCGTCGCCTACACCCTGCTCTTTTACCAACTGCTGGAGCGTGCCCCCCTCAGCATGCCGAGCAAGCCCATCGCGGTGGAGCATCCGCGCCTTGCCAGCGTTGCCCCCTCAGACCCGCAGATGCTGGCGATCCAGTACCTCAAGGTGCTGGGCGGGATGGACAATCTGGTGGCGATGAGTGTCTGCATCACCCGCCTCAGCCTGCGGGTGCGCGATATTTCACTGGTGGATGAATCTCGCCTGCTGGGCCTGGGCTGCCTCTCCTGGATCCAGCTCAACGACCACCAGCTGGTGCTGGTGCTGGGCCCCAGCGCCAGCCTGATTGAAGGGCAGATCCGCATGCTGGCGGAGCGCCAGTCGGTCCCCCTCGGCCTCAAACCCAATCAGGAGTCGGCCAGCCAGAGCAGCTGGTAACTCAGGCAAACGGCAACCGCTCGGCCACGAAATCCATCAGGGTGCGCAGAGCGGGGGCCAGATGCTCCCGACTCGGATAGATCAGGTAAAACGGGTTGGCCGGAATGGGCTGATCTGGCAACACCTTCTGCAACCGCCCCGCCGCCAAATCCCCCTCACAGACATGGTGGGGCAACAGGGCAATCCCCCCGTCATGGAGCGCCATCTCCCGCAGCGCCAGCAAGCTGTTGCTGACACAGGCCCCCTGCGGCCGCCAGCCACCCTCCTGCAATGGCCACACCGGCATGGCCGAGTGCACCAGACAGGCATAACGGCCCAGCTCGCTCAGCTGTTGCGGCATGCCGTGGGCAGCCAGATAGGCGGGCGCCGCCACCAGATGGCGCGCCACCTCACCGATACGCCGACAGATGAGGCTGGAGTCTTTCAGCGGCGCCGCCCGCAGCGCCAAATCATAACCTTCCCCCACCAGATCGAGTTGTTCGTCACTCAGGGTCAACTCCAGCACCACTTCGGGATAGAGAGCGCGAAACTCGGCGAGGATCCGGCCAAGCAGCAGGGTGCCGGTCGCCTCGGGGGCAGTGATCCGCACACGCCCCGCCGGGGCCGAGCGCAGCCGTGCCATCGCCAGATTGGCACTGCGGGCCAGTGCCAGCAGCCCCTGACAGTGCTCCACATAGAGTTCACCCTGTGGCGTCAGGCTCAACCTGCGGGTGGTGCGCTGCAACAGCCGCACCCCGAGCTGGGATTCGAGCCGCGAGATCTTCTGGCTCACCGACGACTTGGGCATACCGAGCAGCTCGGCGGCTCGGGTAAAGCTCCCCTGCTCCACCACGGTGGCAAACAGTCCCATCAACTCCAGATCGACATTGTTCATATATTCAAACAGTCTTTACCGATTACCCATCTTAATCTTGATAATCAACCAGACTAGAGTGAGTGGCAATCCCGAACACAGCGATTTGAAAGGAAAAACCATGAAAGCCATTGCCCTGACTCACTATCTGCCAAGCAACCACCCCGACTGCTTCATCGCCGCCAACCTGCCCGATCCGGTTCCGGGCCCGCGGGATCTGCTGGTGCGGGTCACTGCCACCTCCGTCAATCCGGTAGATACCAAGGTGCGCTCCCCCAAGGCAAAAATTGAAAGCTCACCCCGGGTACTGGGTTGGGATGCGGTGGGGGAAGTGATCGCCATCGGCAGCGAAGTCACCCTGTTCAAGGCGGGCGACCGGGTCTGGTATGCCGGCGATATCAGCCGTCCGGGCAGCAACAGCGCCCTGCAACTGGTGGATGAACGCATCGCCGCCATCGCCCCCACCAGCTTGAGCGATGTGGAGGCCGCCGCCCTGCCGCTCACCGCCATCACAGCCTGGGAGACCCTGTTCGAGCGCTTCGCTCTTACCCGCGAAAGCCGTGGCAAACTGCTGATCATCGGCGGCGCCGGTGGCGTGGGCTCCATCGCCATCCAGCTCGCTCGCCAGCTCACCGGCATGGAGGTGATTGCGACCGCCTCCCGCCCCGAGAGCCACGAGTGGTGCTTCGAGATGGGCGCCCATCAGGTCGTGAACCACCACAAGTTGCAGGAGGAGCTGACCGCCCTTGGCATCACCCAGGTCGATGCCATCTTCTGCACCAACGCCACCGCCGAGCACTGGGCCACCATGGCCGGGCTGATCCGCCCGTTTGGCCATATCTGTACCATCGCCGAATCGAGCGAGCCGTGGGATCTCTCCCTGCTCAAGAGCAAGAGCGTCACCTTCAGCCAGGAGTTCATGTTCACCCGCTCCCTGTTCCAGACCCCGGACATGATCGAGCAGCACCGCCTGCTCGGCCGGGTGGCGGCACTGGTCGATGAAGGGGTATTGCAGACCACCCTGACCAGAACCATCCCGTCACTGACCCCGGTCACGCTGGCTCAGGCCCATGCCGAGGTCGAGGCGGGCCGCATGGTTGGCAAGCTGGTGATCGACGTGAGCGGCTTTGCCAACTAAGCCCTCAAACGCACCATGATGGGATAAGTTCACCAAGGAGATGCCCCAAACGGGCACAACCAGCGGCACTCATGACAGCCTGTGGCAGGCCAACGTCCGACAATCAGCCAAAAAAGAGGCCATTTCGCGAGAAATGGCCTGAATACCTGAACATTGGGGTAACAATCACACACATATCCTTATGCAGGACATATTAGTCTTTGCATCTGGCGTGCCAACAACAGCATGAATGCGCCAAAACGGCGTCAGCCCGTCCTTGAGCAAGGAGCCGACCTTGCTCTTTTTTTTGTCTGGCAGACTGTTTACCAGGCAAACAAGCGCAGAAAAAAATGCCACCCGAGGGTGGCAGTGAAAGATGACGGAACTTGAGCAAAGCGTTCAGCGAAAACCGGTCGTCTTCGCCTGCATAGTGCAATACAGGAACCGTGCCAATCCGGCAAAAGCCCCCGAATCCCTCCACGTCATGGGCAAACCACGACAGCACTGCCCCATGATGGTAGAATCTCGCGGTTTCACATTTATGAAGAGTCGACGCCATGCCCTGGATACAAATTCGAATCAACGCCACTGCCAAGACCGCAGACAAGGTGAGCAACATGCTACTGGGGCGTGGAGCCCAGGCGGTGACCTTTATGGATGCCAAGGATGTGCCCGTCTATGAACCCATGCCCGGTGAAACCCCGCTCTGGGGCGAGACCGAAGTGATGGGTCTGTTTGATGCCGAAACCGATCCGGCCCCCACCATCGCCTTCTTCCGGCAGATCTTCGGCGAAAACGTCGGCTACAAGGTCGAGCAGCTGGAAGACAAGGACTGGGTGCGCGAGTGGATGGATCACTTCCACCCTATGCAGTTTGGCGAGCGCCTCTGGATCTGCCCGAGCTGGCGCGATGTGCCGAACCCCGATGCGGTCAACGTGATGCTGGATCCGGGTCTGGCCTTCGGTACCGGTACCCACCCCACCACGGCTCTTTGCCTGCAGTGGCTGGACGGGCTGGATCTGACCGGTAAAACCGTGGTCGATTTTGGCTGTGGCTCCGGCATTCTCGGCATCGCCGCCCTGAAACTGGGTGCTGCCCGCGTTATCGGTATCGACATCGACCCGCAGGCCATTCAGGCCAGCCGCGACAACGCCGCGCGCAACGGCGTCGCCGACCAGATTGAGCTCTACCTGCCGGCCGACCAGCCGCAAGATGTCGAAGCGGACGTGGTGGTCGCCAACATCCTGGCCGGCCCGCTGCGCGAACTGGCTCCACTTATCGCCGGCCACGGCAAGCCTGGCAGCCTGATGGCCCTCTCCGGCGTGCTGGAGAGCCAGGCGCCAGAGCTGGAAACCATCTACGGCCAGTGGTTCGAAATGGACCCGACCGCCGTCAAGGAAGAGTGGTGCCGCCTCTCCGGCCGCAAGCACGGCTAAACATAGCTCCCGCTCTCAAGGCGGCAAGTCAGCATCTTTATTAAACAAGAGCACCCGCGGGTGCTCTTGTTGTTTCTCCCCCCTTTCCTACTCTGGGGGACGGTTCACGCTTCTCTGGCCAATGAGGGATTAACATCGTTCTTCCACATTATTGAGGCCCTGCCATGAGCGAATACCAGAAGATGATTTGCAGCCAACCGTACAACTGCATGGCACCCGAGCTGGCCCAGTTGCGCCGGGAGGCGGCCCAGCGCTATCGCCGTTTCAATCAGGCGGAAGAGGAAGCAGAGCAGCGGGCACTACTGGCGGAGCTGATTGGCGAACTGGCAGAAAACGCCTTTATCTGCCCGCCCCTCTACTGTACCTATGGCCGCCACATCCACCTGGGCAAGGACTCCTACATCAATATGGGGGCCACCCTGCTGGACAATGCCCCCATCCGCATCGGAGCCAACGTGATGATTGGGCCAAACGTGCAGATCTATACCGCAGCCCATTCACTGGAGGTCGACGAACGGATTCAGGGCACAGAGACGGCGCTGCCGGTCACCATTGAAGACAAGGTCTGGATTGGGGGCGGCGCCATCTTGCTGCCCGGCGTCACCATAGGGCGGGAGGCGATCGTCGGCGCGGGCGCCGTAGTCACCAAAGATGTACCGGCCGGTGCTCGGGTAGTCGGCAACCCGGCCCGGATCCTGCCAACCAAAAACAGGGCATAAGGCTGCCAACCGGGCTGCATGACGATGCTGCCATCAGCTCACAGCAACCCCGACACCCCATAAAAATAAAGCCCAATGTCACGAAGACGTTGGGCTGTTAAAAGGTGCTACGGAATTGCGACTCTCATCGCAGAAAAATTAGAAGGAGTGCCCTTCTAAACTGGCAGGGAGATATTAGCGAACGCGCAAACGTTTTACATAGTGAAATACAACAGGATTGCGAGGTACATCGCACTATTTAAATAATTACCTGCTATGGCGCGCGAAGCCTCTTTGACCCATTTATTTTCCCCAATTTCTCTGGTTACTATTCACGGTTAAACAGAAAAGCCCCGATTTCTCGAGGCTTTGCTTCTCTCAACCGCAACGTGGCCGAAAAGTCAGAAACGGCGGACAAACTCATCGATGGGCAGCTCGCGCAGTTTACGCGCTTCCAGCATGGGGGTACCGAGATAGAGGAAACCCACCAGCTGATCCTCTGCCGCCAGTCCCAATCCTTTGTTGATCTGCTCATCGAAGATAAACCAGCCGGAGCGCCAGATACCGTTGAAGCCCTGCGCCTGCGCCGCCATCTGCATCGCCATCAGGGCACAACCGGCAGAGAGCTCCTGCTCCAGTTTCGGCACCTTGGGATGATCCTGATAACGGGTTGCCACGGCGACGACCAAGGGCGCCCGCAGCGGCGCTTCGCTGCACTTCTTGATGCTCTCTTCATCTTCGCCACGAGCACGGGCCGCCTCGGCCAGCAGCTTGCCCAGCCGCTCGCGCCCCTCCCCTTCAAACAGAATGAACTGCCAGGGAGTCAGGGTGCCGTGATCCGGCGCGCGCAGACCCGCCTTGAGGATATTGTCGAGCACCTCACCGCTCGGGGCGGGATCGGCGAGACGGCCACAGGAGTGGCGATTGAGCAACAGGGTGAGGGCATCCATGGGCAATTCCTTCTCTGGGGCAATGATGGCGCTACCTTAGCACAGCATCGAATGAAGAAAACCCCTGAGGCTCAGGGGTTTATCGCACTATAAAGGACAAGAGGGCACAGTTGGCTAGATGACCGCAGCCAGTTCGGCCCCTTGCCGGATGGCGCGTTTGGCATCCAGCTCGGCAGCCACGTCGGCTCCGCCGATGATATGCACCGGCTTGCCTGCCGCCTGCAACCCGGCCTGCAGCTCCTTGAGGGGCTCCTGCCCGGCGCAGACGATCACCTGATCCACCGGCAGACACTGCTTGCTCTCGCCCACCTGAATGTGCAAGCCCTCGTCATCGATCCCCAGATATTGCACCCCGGAGAGCATCTGCACCTTGCGGTTCTTGAGCACGGTACGGTGGATCCAGCCGGTGGTCTTGCCAAGTCCGTCGCCCACCTTGCTCTCCTTGCGCTGGAGCAGCCAGATCTGGCGCTCGGGGGCGTCGATTTCAGGAACCGTGAGGCCACCGCGCTCGCCAAGCTGTTTGTCGATGCCCCACTCCTTGAGCCAGTGATCACGGTGCCCATCGGCATCCGTCTCCACCTTCTTCTCGACCCTTTTCTCCACAAGGAATTCGGCCACATCGAAGCCGATGCCGCCGGCACCGATCACCGCCACCTTCTGGCCGACCGGTTTGTGATCCCGCAATACATCGAGATAACTCATCACCTTGGGATGTTCGATGCCCGGAATATTGGGGGTGCGCGGACGAATACCGGTAGCGAGGATCACCTCGTCAAAACCGCCGCCGAGCAGGCTCTCGGCACTCTGGCGCTGGCCGAGATAGAGCTCGACGCCGCACTTCTCCAACCGCTTGGCAAAATAGCGCAGAGTCTCGTGAAACTCCTCCTTGCCGGGGATCTGCTTGGCGAAGTTGAACTGGCCGCCGATTTCGCTGGCCTGATCGAACAGGCTCACCTGATGACCGCGCTCGGCAGCGTAGCAGGCAAACGCCAGCCCGGCCGGGCCCGCCCCCACCACCGCCAGCTTTTTGGGCTGGGGCACACGGCCAAAGGTCAGCTCGGTCTCGAAACAGGCGCGAGGATTGACCAGACAGGAGGCACGCTTCTGCTTGAACACATGGTCGAGGCAAGCCTGGTTGCAGGCGATGCAGGTGTTGATCTCGTCCGCCCGGTTCTCGGCCGCCTTGATGACAAATTCGGGATCAGCCAGGAAGGGGCGCGCCATGGAGACCATATCCGCCTCGCCACCCACCAGAATCCGCTCTGCCACCTCCGGGGTGTTAATCCGGTTGGTAGTGATAAGCGGCACCTTGAGATGCTTTTTCAGCTCGGCGGTCACCCAGCTGAAGGCGCCGCGCGGCACGCTGGTGGCAATGGTGGGAATACGCGCTTCGTGCCAACCGATGCCGGTGTTGATCAGGGTCACCCCCACCGCTTCCAGCGCTTTGCCAAGGGCAATCACCTCTTCCAGGGTCGAACCCTGCTCCACCAGATCCAGCATGGAGAGGCGGAAGATAATGATGAAGTCGGAGCCGACCCGCTCACGGATGGCGCGGACAATCTCCACCGGAAAGCGCATCCGGTTTTCGCTGCTGCCGCCCCAGCCGTCGGTGCGTTTGTTGGTACGCTCGCAGATGAACTGGTTGATGAGATAGCCTTCCGAGCCCATCACCTCGACACCGTCATAACCGGCCGCCTTGGCCAACGCAGCGGTGGCAGCAAAGTCGCGAATGGTGCCGCGGATCTGCCGCTCGCTCATGGCGCGCGGCTTGAACGGGGAGATGGGGGCCTTGAGGGCGCTCGGCGCCAGACTGAACGGATGATAGGCGTAACGACCGGCATGGAGGATCTGCAGCGCTATCTTGCCCCCCTCCTGATGCACGGCGCTGGTCACCTTCTTGTGCTTGCTTAACTGCCAGGGGAAGCTCAGCTGGGAGCCGTGAGGTACCAGCCGACCGCGCAGATTGGGGGCGATGCCGCCGGTGACGATAAGGCCAACGCCACCACGGGCGCGCTCGGCATAAAAGGCGGCCAGCTTGTCAAAACCGCCCTTCTCCTCTTCGAGGCCGGTATGCATGGAGCCCATCAAGACGCGGTTGCGCAGCTGGGTAAAACCAAGGTCGAGCGGGGTCAGCAGGGTCGGATAGCGGCTCACGATGCCTCCAGTTAATTTTTTGTTATCAAACTGAGGCTAGAGTAAAGAATCGAAAATTCTTTTTCAAACAAATGTTTGGACAATTTTTCAGCGAACAGCCGTGCCCTGAACGAAGATAGACGGGATCCGCCAGTCGGAAATGGCAATTTCGCCCGCAACTGGTTAATAATGGCTCTTCTCTACCCATTAACAGGGCGATAACGCGACTATGTCTATTTTCAAAGGTCTGGGTTGGTTGTTCCGCAGCCTGTGGCGCCTGCTCAATTTCACCCGGCTGATGCTGGTCAATCTGCTGTTTCTCATCGTAGTGCTGGTCATCGTCTTCAGCGTCAGCCAGAAAGAGGCCCCCAAGGCGCCCATCGAAGGGGCGCTGACCCTCAATCTCAACGGCGTGCTGGTGGAGCAACGCACCCAGACAGATCCCACAGTCCAGTTGCTGCGCCAGATGGACAGCAGCGATGAGCAGCCGAGCGAGATCGTTCTCTCCGACCTGCTGTGGGCCATCAAGAGTGCCAAGGATGACGAGCGCATCAAGGCGCTGGTCATCAAGCCGCAAGGACTGCAGGGTGCCAACTTCACCAAACTGCAGGAGGTGGCGAGCGCCATCGACTCCTTCCGGGAGAGCGGCAAACCGGTGATCGCCATGGCTGACTTCTACACTCAGGGGCAATACCTGCTGGCGGCCCACGCCGATCACGTGCTGCTCAACCAGAGTGGCGCCGTGGTAATAGAGGGGCTTGGGGTCTACCAGACCTACTTCAAGTCGGCGCTGGAGAAGCTCAACATCACCCCGCATGTATTCAAGGTCGGCACCTACAAATCCTTCGTCGAACCCTATACCCGCGACGAGATGTCCCCCGAGAGCAAGGAGGCGAACCAGCGCTGGCTGGATCAGCTGTGGCAATCCTATGTGGCTGACGTAGCCGAGCAGCGGGAGATCGAACCCGAGGCGGTCGCGCCAGGCAAGGATCGCTTCCTCGAGCTGCTGCGCAAAGCCGGTGGCAATGCCGCCAACTACGCCCTCGACAACGGTCTGGTGGATCAGCTGGCCACCCGCGACGAGATGACCCAGGCGGTCATTAAAGAGGTGGGTGAAGCGGACGACCACGGCTGGAAAGGGGTCGGCCTGAAAGAGTATCTGGCTGCCATTCCGGAACAATATCCCCAGAGCGGCAAGGATGAGGTGGGTCTGGTGGTCGCCAGCGGCGCCATCATGGATGGCGTCCAGCCTGCCGGTACCATAGGCGGTGATAGCCTCTCCGACCTGCTGGCCGATGCCCGTCGCGATGACAAGGTTAAAGCCGTGGTCCTGCGGGTCGACAGCCCCGGCGGCAGCGCCTTCGCCGCCGAGCAGATCCGCGCCGAGCTGCTGGCCCTGAAACAGGCTGGCAAGCCGGTAGTGGTCTCCATGGGCAGCTATGCCGCCTCCGGTGGCTACTGGATCTCCGCCGATGCGGACAAGATCTTCGCCTCCCCGACTACTCTCACCGGTTCCATCGGGGTGTTCGGCATGTTCGCCACCATCGACAAGGCGTTGGCCCAGTTTGGTGTGCATACCGACGGGGTTGGCACCACAGATTACGTCGGCGTCGGCCCGACCCGCGCCCTGCCGGATCACGTCGGTCAGGCAATCCAGCTGAGCGTGGAAGATACCTACCAGCGCTTCATCGGTCTGGTCAGCAAGGGCCGCGGCCTGAGCCCGGAAGAGGCCGAGAAGGCGGCCGAAGGTCGGGTCTGGACTGGTGAGGATGCCAAGGCCCTGGGCCTGGTGGACGAGTTCGGCAATCTGGATGACGCCATCAAGGCCGCCGCCGACCTCGCCAACCTCAAGGAGTGGCAGGTGACCCCCATCGAGCAGGAGGAGTCCACCAAGGACAAGTTCCTGCGCCAGCTGTTTGACAGCAGTGCCCAAGTACTGGCCCCCCAGTTGCAAAGCTGGCTGCCGGCTGGATTTGGCAAGGCATTGGTGGAAGTGAACCGCAGTCTCGACCCGCTCACCCGCTTCAACGATCCGCAAGGCACCTACGCCTTCTGCCCCGTCTGCGTGCAGTAAGCAAGCGGTGACTCCCCCATAAAAAACGGCGACCAGATGGTCGCCGTTTTCTTTATTCAGCCAGTGCGCGCGGCACCGCCAACTTGCTCAATCAGGGATTAAGGCGAGTCGGCATACCGGTACGCTGTTCCAGCACCTGCTTGACCACGTTGGAGTCAGACTCGGCGTGGGCGATGAAGCGGGTGATGGCCGGTGTCATCGGGAGCGGCACGGAGGCGGTGGAGTTGAACTCCTCCTCGGTGCGCGACAGCGGCTCATGTACTTCCATGTAGCGACCGCCATCCGGCTCGACCGTGGTCTTGACCGGCTGGTTGACGAACTGGACGCGGGTGCCGACCGGCACGTTGTCGAACAGATACTTGATGTCGTCAGCGCGCAGACGCACGCAACCGCTGCTCACCCGCAGACCGATACCGAAGGTGGCGTTGGTGCCGTGGATGGCATAGAGGTTGCCAATGTAGAGGGCGTGCAGACCCATGGGGTTATCCGGACCAGCTGGCCATACTGCCGGCAGAGTCTTGCCCTGGGCGGCATAGCGGCGACGGATGTTCTCGGTCGGAGTCCAGGTCGGGTTGGCGCGTTTGCGCTCTACCTTGGTGATCCAGTTCTCCGGGGTGTTTACCCCCAGCTGACCGATGCCGATGGGCAGTACTTCCACCACGTTCTTCCCTTTCGGGTAGTAGTAGAGACGCATCTCGGCAACGTTGATGACGATCCCTTCGCGGGGCGCGTTGGGCAGGATCAGCTGGTGGGGGATGATCAGGGTGCTACCCGCTTTCGGCAGATAGGGATCAACGCCCGGGTTGGCTTCCATGATGTTAGTCAGACCCAGCTGGAAGTCAGCAGCGATCTGCTCCAGCGGACGGTTGTCCGCAGGCACCACATATTCCTGATTTTCACCGATCAGGCGGCTGTTGGCCGCAGGCAGACGGTACTCGACGGCGGCAGCCTGCTGGCTGACCAGCGCAAATGTGCATAAAAGGGCCGAAGCGGCAGTGCGAAGGGGATTCATAAAATTCCTGTGTGGTTTCCTATACCAAATGGGCCGGGGGCCGTCTCATCCTCGGTCTGCCGGTGGCGGGTTAACCTGCCCCACGACGCCAATAACCGAGCGCGCATTCTTTCCTGAGTCGGCCAAAATTTCAACTTCCATATGTTGCTTTTCTTGTTTAAAAGTAGCCGTTTTCGATGTGACGCTTATCAACAGGGCAAAAGCCACACTGGCAAGTCGCAGCTGAGTGAAAGATGAATGGCACGGCCCGCCTGTCAGCAAGCCACACGAGCCCCCGTCAACCACAGCGCTGCACCACCTTGCTTCAGGGTTGCAGCAGTGGTTAAAACGTTTGTCGCATCTGGGGAGATAGACCAATGTCGACGGAGGCTCTGTATTGGCATGAAGAGGGATAAAACCGTGTGTCGGCCACCCGCCGGTGCCGGTTTCAGCTATAAAAAAACCGCTCCGAAGAGCGGTTAATGGAGCCACCAGGCAACCATAAAAGGGACTACAGGTAGTTGTCATTGGAATTACTGGACGGCTGCCTCCCCGGTGCCACTCTGCTCCTTGAGGAAGCTGATCCACGGAGATGCCCGACCGCTGACGTTGCCATTCTGAGCCGCCTGGGTGAAGGCGTTGAGGGCCTCCTTCGGCTTTTGTTGCTCAAAATAGGCGACCCCAGTCAGGAACTTGAGATCCGCACGTTGTTCACCATTGGCATTGGCTGCCGGTTTGGCGGCCAGCGCCACCAGATCCTGATAGCGTTTGCTCTGGATCATCATACGCGCCATTTTCAGCTGCAATTCGGCGCTCGGGGCCAGCTGGTAGGATTTGGCCAAGGTATCGATGGCCGGATCCAGCTCCTTGGCCTGATGCCAGTAGTTGGCCAGGGTCTTGTAGTTGCCGGCGCTCTGCTCAATCACCCCGTCCTTCATCCCCTTCTCCATCACCCGAGCGGCGCGATGGGGAATACCGGTGAAGGCGAGGTAGTTGGCGAGGCGCTGCAGCTCGGCGGCCTCGGTCAACATGCCGAGGTTGTAGGCCGACTCCAGCGCCGCCAGCGCCTTGGCATCGTTGCCTGCCTGCATATGCATGGCCGACAGCTGGGTCCAGTACTTCTTCTTCTCCGGGAACATGTTGACCAGAGAGGTCAGCACCTCGGTCGCCGGTTTGTACTGTTTCAGCTCGTAGTGAGCCCCCATCTTCAGCAGATACCAGGACTCCGGCGCTTTACCTGCCGAGAGCTTGATCGCCTGATCCACCGCCGGGATCGCGTCACGGTACTGCTTGAGCTGCACGTGAGCGTTGGCCAGCGTGATATAGGCATGGGAGTTGGGCTTGTCATCCTTGCCCTGGTTGGCAAACCACTCCTTCATGGTCTTGATCGACCCCTGATAATTGCCCTCCGCCATATAGAGCTGGGCCAGGTTGTAGCGCACCTGCTGGGCCACTGGTGGCGGCAGGCCGCCTGTCGCGATGGCATCGGCAAAGTACTTGGTCGCCTGACCGTATTTCTCCTGTTGGGCAGCTACGAAACCGAGAGTCTGCAATATGACCCCCTTGTCGTAGACCCGCTCGCCCGCGCCGGAGAGGGCATCTTGCAGCTTGGCATTGGCCTCGCCGTATTTCTTCTCGGTGATCAGCTCCTGCGCCTTGTTGACCGCCCGATAGGCCCGATCCGACAGGGCCGGCTGCTCGGCGGCCCAACTGGCGGTGCTGAGCAGCACCGCCATGGCGACCGGGGCGAGGATCATCTTGTGTAACTTGTTCATCGCCACCTTCCTTAGTTGACCGCAAACTCGATCTCTTGCTGCATACGGCTCGCCTGCGGCTTGCCATCCACCATGGCCGGTTTGAACGTCCACTTGGCGATGGTTTTGCGCGCCTCTTTACCGAGGTCATAGCTGCGCGGCTCTTCCTTGACGATCCGCACGTTGCTGACGGTGCCGCGCTCGGTGACGGTGAACTCCACCAGCACCTTGCCGGAAGCCAGCCCCGCCAGTGCGGCCTTGCGGGGCATCATGGGCTCGAAGGTTGCCAGCGGAATAGCGCCGTTGTTGCCACCGACTCCGCCACCACCGCCGCCGGTGCTGTAAGCACCCAGCGCGTTGCCACCACCGATGTTGACCGGGATGTCGAGCTTGGGCATGTCCATCGGAGCGCTCTCCATCTTCGGCCGATCCGTGCTGGCCACTTCCATCTCGGGAGGCGGCGGCGGACGCTTGGGCGGCGGTGGTTTGGGCAGCTCCCGCTGTTTCTCTTGCAGGGTCTCCTGGGGCTTGAGGCGGATGAAATCGGTCATGGTGACGTCATCCTTCTCCACCAGCTCCCGGTGATCCGGTGTGATCAGCTTGTTCATTCCCAGAAACAGAAAGAACACCACCACACAGGAGACCGCCAACGATATCAGGTATCTCATAGGTCTCTCTCCGGCATCAGCTGCTCTTGTCTGCCGCGATGGAGATGTTCTGGACACCGGCCATGCGGATCTGATCCATGACCTGCACCACCAGACCGGAACGGGATTCGTTATCGGCCTGGATCACCACGGCGCTCTCCGGGTTTTCGGCCCGCAGCCGCTCGATGTTGGCGCGCACCGCACCCACCTCGACCACCCGCTTGTCGACCCAGACCTGACCGTTTTCGCGCACCGCGACCATGATATTGCCCTTCTTCACCGTCTCGGCCGTGCTGGCACTGGGACGGTTGATCTCGACACCGGACTCCTTGACGAAGGAGGTGGTGACGATGAAGAAGATCAGCATGATGAACACTATGTCCAGCATGGGGGTCAAATCGATAGCCGCCTCGTCAGCACCGCTGTCGCTGTAACGTTTTCTCATAGCAGAAACTCCTTGCTTGTTCTGTGCCCCCGGCAGGCCATGCCTCGCCGGGGGTATGCATCCTGCATCAACCGTGTTTCAGGTTGTCTTCCAGCTTTTGCACCGCCAGTTTGGCTTTGTGATCGAGCTGGTTGACAAAAAACAGGCCGGAAAGGGCGGCGATCATGCCCGCCATGGTCGGTACCGTTGCCTTGGAGATCCCCGATGCCATCGCCCGCGGCGAACCGGTGCCGGTGATGGCCAAAGTGTCAAACACCTGCACCATCCCCACCACGGTCCCGAGCAGCCCCATCAACGGGCAGAGGGCGATCAGCACCTTGATGACAGGCATCCCCTTGTCCACCGCCATGGCAACCCGTGAGACCAGCTCGCGCCGGATCTGCTTGGCAGACCAGGAGAGGTGATCGGTGCGGGCCAGCCAGGTCGCCTTGGTCTGCTTCACCTGCTTGGGGTAGACCGCCATGAAGTAGAACCAGCGCTCCAGCAACAGGGCCCACATCATCAGGGTCAGGAAGAACAGGGCGACCAGTACATCGCCCCCCAATCCCAAAAACCGGCGGACCGACTCGACTTCTTCAATCAACCAGAACCACATGGGTGACTCCTTACGCTGCGGCTTTGGAGGCGTGCAGACGTTCCTGATAACGGGCGACGAAACCGGCGCTCTGCTCTTCCAGCACTTGGATCAGACGACGGCTCTGGGTTTGCACAATGGTGTAGAGGAACAGCATGGGCACCGCGACGACCAGACCCTGCATGGTGGTCACCAGCGCCTCGGAGATACCGCCCGCCATCAGCTTGGGATCGCCGGTACCGAACAGGGTGATGGCCTGGAAGGTGGCAATCATCCCCACTACGGTACCGAGCAGGCCCAGCAGCGGCGCGACGGAGGCGATCAGCTTGATGAGGCTGATGCCCTTCTCGAACTTGGGCACGTTGCGCAGGATAATCTCGTCGAGCTTGGACTCCAGATCCTCGATGTTGTCACCGCGATGGTTCTGGTAGGCCCCCAGCATGTCACCAATGGGGTTGCCCTTGATGATCTGATCGGATTTCAGCTGCTTGCGCATGGACGAGCCGATCAGCGACAGGCGGATACCGCAGAAGATGGCCAGCAGGGTACCGATGACCCCCAATGCCAGGATCACATAACCCACGGAACCACCCTGATCGATACGCTCCTTGAGGGTCGGTGACTGCACCAACAGGGAGAGGATCACGCCGCGAGACGGGTCGATAAAGATGGGCTTGACCCCGTCACCGCCCTGTTCAAACTCGGCGATGGGAGCCAGCACGCTCTTCTCCGGTTGACGGGAGAGTTGCTCGAACTTGCCGGTCTCCGGCACGAAGGTGAGGTACTTGCCTTCGGAGACAGTGTTGAACTCGCCGATCTGGGTGACGGTCTTCTCGGCCTGGTTGCCCTCGCCGTAAACCACGGTCGCCGGGATCTGGCTCACCTTGCCACCGTCCACCATGCGACTGAGGGTAGTGGTCCAGAACGCTTCCAGATCGTCGCTGGAGGGGAGCTCTTTACTCTCGGCCAGACGGGTCAACAGGGCGGATTGCTCCGGATGTTCGACCCGACGGGCGGAGGCGTTGAAGATCCCCTTGAACTCACCAGCGAACTGACGCAGTACGCCGAACATCTCGCCCATGTTGCCGGAACGCTGGCGCAGGGTTTCGGTCAGTTCGGTCAGCTGCTTGTCGTTGGCATCAAAGGTCGCCTTGAGCTGCTCGCCCTTGGCGGTTTCGGCAGCCAGCTCGGCCTTGGCCTTGGCCAGCAGCGCCCCCTGCTCGTTCTTGTCAGCCAGGAAGCGGGCTTCCCGCTCCTTGTTGAGTTGGGATTCGCTCAGGCTGGAGGCCTTGACCTGATTCAGCAGCGCATTGAGATCCACCGGTTTTTCGGCGGCGGTCACCGGCAGGGTGACCAGGGTTGCTCCCGCAATCAGGGAGGCAATCGCAAGTTTGATTCCTTTCATGATGCTTTCTCCGCAGTTTGAACCGGCAGCTTGATCAGCGCGGGAGGCGCCTGTTTCTTGGCGATGCGAAGGCCCTGTTCAACCGCACTGCGATACTCCTGGGGCAACTCTTCCCACTGGCGAGTCTTCTTGTTCCACATCCCGGTCTCATTGCCATCCGGGGATTGATAGAGCAGCGCGATGCGACCAACGCGCAGGAACTCGTAGGTCTTCTCGCTGCCATCCTTGTCCAGGCTCGCCTTGTAGGCCTCGATGGTGCGACTGAAGCCCTCCTCGATCTGGTAAGCCTCCAGGATCTTGCGGTACTTCTCGGAGATGGTGACATCGGCCCGGTTCATCAGGTCGGTCAGGGCCGCCACGCGGTCCTCGCGCTCGACCTTCTGGAACGGCAGATCCAGCGCCACAAACTGCTCGAGGGAGTCGATCATCTTGAGCATCAGGGGCACCACTTCGGTGCTGGTCTGGTCGATCTGGGCGATCTGCTTTTGCATCGACGCCAGCTCGGCACTCTGAGACTCGACCATCTTGCTCACCTGCTCGTTGTAGGTGCGCAGACTGTCGACCTGACGCAGGGCGGCCTTGTACTGGGCCAATGCGGATTCGGCAGATTCGGCATAGCTGTCGATCTTCTGCTGGGAAACTTTGGATGCGTTGTCGGTGGCGGCTTGAGCGTCCACGGCCTGACCGGCAGTGGCGGCACTCAGATTGAAGCTGGTCAACAAGGCGGCCGAAACCAGGCTGCCAAGGAGCGCTTTCTTCATTGTAATGGTCCTTGTCTTCATAGGATTACCCTATCTCCGTAACTTCCTTGGACGTTGGGCACAGCCGGCCCGACCGGGCCGGCTGAGGTTGTATATCAACAGGGTTGATTAGAACTTCTGGGTGTAGTCGATGTAGTAGACGCGACCGTCGATGCCGTAGAGGTATTCATCGTAAGTGAAACCATCGTTGGACAGGGAAGGCCCGCGGTTGAACATGTTCTTCACACCGGTCTGGATCTTGGCATTCCAGCTGGTATCAACCGCCACGTTCAGGTTCCAGATGGTGTTGGAAGCGATATGGCCCTCTTCCTTGTCATCCACATAGTCCTGACTCTGGGAGTCGATATAGTTGGTGCTCAGGTAGGTATCCAGATTCCACAGCTGCGGGAAGTTGGCACCGATCCCGGAGTTGAAGCGGAAGTCGGGTTTGCCATTCCAGCCCTTCTTGTCGACCATTGGGCCACCAGCAAACAGACCTTCCTCATATTTCAGGATGTAGCTGCTGCCAAAGTCGTAACGCAGGGTGAAAGAGTTGAAGTCGTACTTGTAGTCCGCCTTGAAGTCGATACCACTGGTCTTGAGCTGCCCCAGGTTGACCATGCCGGCATAGACCTTCTCGACATCGCCGTTGGCATCACGGATGACGTTCGGGTTGCTGCCGGTATTGAGCTCCTGATAGAACTGGGTCTGGGTGGTAGCCAGCTGGATCACGTCATCAATCTTGATGTAGTAGTAATCGAGCGACAGGTTCAGGTTGTCCAGCGGGTTGTAAGCAGCACCGATGGTAAAGGTGTCAGCCGTCTCTTCCTTCAGGTTCTTGTTGGATTGACGTGTTGTCTCGTACTGCGCTTCGGAACAGTTGGCAATGCCATTGGCCTGGCAGTAGACATAGTCCTTGGCAAAGTCCGCTGACTGGGCATCCGCCGCATAGAGATCGTTCAGACCCGGCGCGCGGAAAGACTGGGACCAGGAGGTACGGAACATCAGCTGGTCGAGCGGTTGATAACGCAAACTCGCTTTGGGCGAGAAGGCGCTGCCAAAGTCGCTGTACTTGTCGTAACGACCCGCCAGGTTCAGCTCGATCTGCTCGGTGATGGGGATCAGACTCTCGATATAGGTGGCAAACACATCGCGCACACCACCACCGGAGTTACCGGATGAACCCAGTACGTTACCCGCTTCGGACTGGCTGTCATAGGTATCGGAGTAAACCCAATCGTTATACTCGGCCCCAAGATACCAGCTGACCGGGCCAGCGGGCAGTTCGCCCATATCCCAACCTACACCGCCGTACCACTGGAAGAAGTCCATCTTGGAATTGCGGCTGGTGGTATAGGAGAGATCCTTGGTCGCCGCATCAGAGAAGCTGCCATTAACAAACTTGCCGGTATTGACCTGCGTTTCCACAGCGGGTGCCAAGACATAACCATTGCCGGTGCTCTGGTTATCTGTTTTGGAATACATGTAACCAGCATTCCATTCCAGATCGCCTACTGCTTCGGTCGGCACCACCCCTTCAAAACCCAGGTTCAGGGTACCGGTCAAGTCAGTCACATCGTTGTCACGGGGACCAACGTTGTTAAAGCGGTAGTAAACGGTCGCAGCCTTGGCGGTGCTGAAGTTGTTGGCAGACAGAACTGCTGCGCTTTCAGGGGTGGAACCATCCACGGTGAAGGCACCGGCAGCTGGCGCGAAGCGGCCAAAACTGGTGACGCGAGAACCAATCATCTGTGGCACGAAATCCACATTGTCGTTGATATGGTAGCGACCGTTGAGGTAGACGGTGTCGCGGGTACGAGAGGCAGTCTTGGCAGCGACTTGAGCAAAGTCGAAGCGGCAAGCCGTGCCCTTGGTGACGAAACCGGTGCCGGTACCTTCACAGTCAACCCCATTCAGGGTACGGGTAACCGTCTTGCCGGTAGTGGCATCCACTCCCTTGATATTGCGGCCATAGAGACTCGGAGCAGTAGCCCCCTCTTTCGCCAGATAGTCGCGATCCTTGTAATAGATCTCGTCTTTCACATCGTGCTCGTAGACCATCATCAGGGAGCCTTTCTCACCCGAGATGCCGCTAACGATGGAACCACTCTGCTCGTCACCACCCTCTTCGGTCGGTGAACCAATACGTCCCTGGAAAGTCAGCCCTTCGAAACCCTCTTTGAGGATCACGTTGATAACGCCGCCGATGGCATCAGAGCCATACAGGGCGGAGCCACCATCCAGGTTCACTTCCACCCGCTCAACCGCCGCCATGGGGATGGTGTTGAGGTTGATGGCAGTGCCGCCCATGGAGGGAGAACCGGCGATACGCTTGCCATTAAGCAGCACCAGCGTGCGATCTTCACCAAGACCACGCAGCCCTACTGTGGCTTGTGATTGGGCGGAACTACCGGAGGATGGGGAGAAACCACCAAAGGAGTTGTAGGAGGCCTGTTTCAGATAATCGGCCACAGTCTGCTGACCAGACTGTTCAATTTGGGCTTTGCTGACAGAGACAACCGGAGTCGCCCCCTCAACATCAACACGGGAGATACGGGAGCCAGTGACTTTGATTTTCTGCAGTTTTTCGACGTTCTGCCCTTCTTCGGCAGATACGGATGGGGCCGCCGCAAGGCTCGCCAAGGCGAACGCAATCGCAGCAGAGATTCTGCTCTTCCTAAGCATCGCTTATATCCTTCCTGGTTGTTTATTGTTTGCTTCCTGATACCGCCCTCTTTGGAGCGATGTGTAAGGCTTATCAATCTTTGACTAGCGACGTCAATGGAGCAGGGGTATGGCGAGGTCAGGCGTAGAATAAGCGGAGTGTATTAATTTTGACCGGCATAATTAGTGAATAATTCTGCCAAAAACAACTCGCGCAATGTAAAGGTATTGTTAAATGGCGTAAATGGCGCTGAATTAAAATTTGATGAACTTATTAGTTAACGTGCTGTCCTTTTATATCTTATTTTGATTTATCGGCATTAATAAGAATAAAACACTAACTTCATGAGGGTTACACCTGACCGTCCTCATGGGGATAACAGATAAAGTTGTCGAGATGACATCGTTTTCCTTCAATTTCACAACTCAAACAAAAACATTACCAATCAACAACTTAAAAACATTAAAAACTCAAACAAACAGCTGTTTATATTTTTTAAAATAATGTTGAGTAGTAGCGTTTTGTTTTGATTTTCACTTTTCAGATAAAAAACGTCATTTTTCGATGCTTTTGGTCTCAGCGGGTCATTTGTGCCAGTTTTCCATTTCCTTGTACTTGATTTTTGTTGCAGAGCTTTTACAGTGGCCAAGCGGATTGTCTGCTGTTTGGCAACCAATCCAGCGCGTAATGCCAGGAAGGACAGGCCCGTCACCGGATTTGACTGGCCGCAAAAAAGAACAACAAGGACGAGGTTCCACCATGCTGTCGTATTTCCTACGCCGGATGCTTTTGATCATCCCGACGTTTCTCGGTATCACCCTGCTCGTCTTCACCATCACCCGTTTCGTGCCGGGCGGTCCGGTCGAACGCATGCTGCTGCAAGCCCAGGTTTCCCAGAATGAATCTGGCCGCTCCAGTGGCAGCAAGGGGGCGCAGGCCCTCTCCGATGAACAGATCGAGGAGCTCAAGGCCTTCTATGGCCTCGACAAGCCCATGCTGGTCGCCTACTGGGAGTGGCTGCAGAAGCTGGCGGTGCTGGACCTGGGCGAATCGACCCGCTACTACGAGCCGGTGTGGGATCTCATCAAGGAGCGGCTCCCCGTTACCGCCTTCTTCGGACTGGCGACCTTTCTGCTGAGCTATGCGGTCTCCATTCCGCTGGGGGTGGCGAAGGCGCTCAGGCACAACAGCCGCTTCGATTCGTTGAGCTCCATGCTCATCTACATGGCCTATGCCCTGCCCGCCTACGTGGTGGGGATCTTCCTCATCACCGTCTTCGCCTTCCATCTGGAGTGGCTGCCGATGGGCGGTTTTCCGGGGGATGACTTTGAATACATGGAGAGCAGCTGGGATCAGATCCGCACTGTCTTTGCCCACGCCCTGCTGCCGCTTATCGCCTACGCCATCGGTGATTTCGCCATCCTCACCATGACTATGAAAAACAGCCTGATGGAGAACCTGTCGGCCGATTATGTGCGTACTGCGGTGGCCAAGGGGTTACCGTTTCGCAAGGCGGTCACCGACCATGCCATGCGCAACAGCCTGATCCCCATCGCCAGTCACCTGGGGTCTGTGCTCACCGTTTTCTTTGGCGGCTCCTTCCTCATCGAGACCATCTTCAACATCGACGGCATCGGCCTGCTCGGTTACGAGGCTATCGTCGAGCGGGACTACCCCACCGTCATGGGCATTCTGGCCATCACCTCCATGCTGATGCTGATAGGTAATATCGTCTCCGATATCTGCGTTGCCCTTGTTGATCCCCGCGTGCGGTTTGGAGACTGACCATGAAGCTCAATCCGGTTACCTTGAAAAAACTCAAGCGCTTCAAGTCGATCAAGCGCGGTTACTACTCCTTCATCATCTTCACCACCCTGGTGCTGCTCTCCCTGCTGGCGGAGCTGCTGGTCAACAGCCGGGCACTGATGGTGAGCTATCAGGGCCAGCTGCATTTCCCCACCTATGGCGATGTGATCCCCGGTCAGCAGTTCGGGCTCGATTACGAGTACGAAACCAACTACCGCCAGCTCAAAGCCAAGTTTGCCGCAGAGGGCCAGGGCGACTGGGTGCTGCTGCCGCCGGTACCCTGGAACCCCTACGAGCAGGACTTCAAGGAGGATGCCTACCCGCCCTACGCCCCCAGCGCGGCTGAGCGCCACTTCCTCGGCACCGACACCAGCGGCCGCGACGTGCTGGCACGGCTGGTTTACGGCTTTCGCATCGCCATCGGCTTTGCCTTTATCGCGCTGGCGGCCAGTTACGCCATCGGGGTCACAATCGGCTGTCTGATGGGCTTTCTCGGCGGCCGCTTTGACCTCATTCTGCAACGCTTTATCGAGATCTGGTCCCAAGTGCCCTTTCTCTACGTCATCATGATCCTGGTGTCGCTTGCCAAGCCCAACTTCGGCCTGTTTGTCGCCATCAACGTGCTGTTCGGCTGGATGGGGATCACTTGGTATATGCGTACCCTAACCTACAAGGAGCGGGCGCGGGACTATGTGATGGCGGCGCGGGCGCAAGGGGCGACCACCGGGCGGATCATCTTCAACCACATCCTGCCCAACACCCTGATGATGATCGTCACCCTGGCGCCGTTCGCCGTGGTGGGCAATATCTCCACCCTGACGGCACTCGACTATCTGGGCTTCGGGCTGGCACCGCCGACCCCAAGCTGGGGGGAACTGCTCTCCCAGGGCATCAACAATCTGGATGCCATCTGGATCGTCAGCTCGGTGGTGGCGGCGGTGAGTCTGGTGCTAATCATGGTCTCCTTTATTGGTGAGGCGATCCGCGAGGCGTTCGATCCGCGCAAATTTACCCGTTACCAATAAGCCAGCCGATGCCAGCGCATCGGCAGGCGCCGGGTAACGAACAGTGATTAATAAAGGACGGGCCGCCGCCATCGGCGGTCCCGGGAGCAAGGGATAATCCCGTTATCAATCAAGACCCCCAGTGCAGGGGCCAGACCTGGAAGTCAAACATGAAAAATAAAATCAAATGGATAGGTGCTCTCTTTGTGCTGGTAAACGGATCCTGGGTCTGGGCGGCCAGCCTGCCCGCGGATCTCAAATGGGAGACCAACGACACGGATCCTGTGTTCGCCTCCCCCAAGGCCCTGTCGGGCGGCAGCCTCAATATGTTTGTGGAGAGCTTTCCGCTGACGTTTCGCACCGTGGGGCCTGACTCCAACGGATCGTTCCGCTCCTTTATTCTCGATAACCAGTTGCGACTCATCAG
This sequence comes from Aeromonas sp. Y289-2, assembly GCF_027705925.1. Lineage (NCBI taxonomy): Bacteria > Pseudomonadati > Pseudomonadota > Gammaproteobacteria > Aeromonadales > Aeromonadaceae > Aeromonas > Aeromonas sp. Y289-2. The sequence goes on along the minus strand of NZ_JAPDCH010000010.1, from coordinate 20,576 downwards.
CTTCCACCCCAATACCGGCAACCCCATCCCCTCGCTCGCGACCCACTGGGCCATAGCGCCAGACAGCCAGACCGTCTACTTCAAGCTGGATCCCCGCGCCAAATGGTCGGATGGCAAGCCGGTCAATGCTGACGACTACACCTTCGGCTACGAGATGATGCGCTCCAAACACATCAAGGGGCCCTGGTTCAACAACTACTACACCACTGAAGTGGTAGCGGTAGAGAAGATCGATGATCACACCATTATGGTCAAAGCGGGCAACCGCAAGGCCAAGATGGACCTGCTCAACACCACCGAGCTGTGGCCCCAGCCCAAGCACTACTACAAGCTGACCCCCAACTGGGTGAAGCAGTACAACTGGGCCGTGGTGCCCACCACAGGTCCCTACGTGATCAGCGACGTCAAGAAGGGCAAGTCGGTCACCTTCAGCAAGCAGAAGGATTGGTGGGCAAAAGACGATCGCTACAACCAGCACAGATTCAACATCGACACCATCAAGGTTCAGGTGATCCGCGACCACAACATCGCCTTCCGCCACTTCCTGAAAGGGGAGATCGATACCTTCGAGATGATCCTGCCCAACTGGTGGCATGAAAAAGCGGTCACCCCGGAGTACAAAAAAGGCTACGTGCAGAAAGTAATGGCCATGACCGATACCAAACAGGGCGGTCAGGGGGTTCACCTCAATGTGGCCAACCCCAAGCTGGCGGACGTAAACGTGCGCCTCGGCATCCAGCACGCCTTCAACATCGACAAGATGATCGAGACCGTGCTGCGCGGCGACTATGACAGAGCCACCACCTTCGACTCGGGCTTTGGCGAGTTCACTGACATCACGCTGCCGGAGCGGGCTTATGACATTGGCAAGGCGCGGGAGTACTTTGCCAAGGGCGGCTACAACAAGCCGGGGCCTGACGGCATCCTGCAAAATGAGAAGGGTGAGCGGCTGACGCTGGCGCTCACCTACACCAGTCAGGAGCACTCCAAGCGACTGACCGTGCTGAAAGAAGAGGCCAAGAAAGCGGGTCTGGATCTGGAGCTCAATCTGGTGGATGGCGCCACCGGCTTCAAGGTGATGCTGGAGAAGAAACACGAAGCGGCTTGGCTCGGTTGGGGCGGCGGCGGTCTCTATCCGCAATATTGGGAGTTTTTCCACTCCGCCAACGCCAACAAACCGCAGACCAACAACCTGTTCAACGTAGCGGACAAGGAGCTCGACGCGCTGATCGACGCCTACAACGTCGAATTCGACATGGCCAAGCGGGCCAAGCTCTCCCAGCAGATCCAGCAGCGCATCTATGATCTCGCCATCTTCGTGCCCGGGGTGCAGCTCAACTATGTACGGGCCAGCAGCTGGCGTTATGTGATGCTGCCGGAGGTGCCTGCCACCAAGAACACACCGGATCTGCTCTACTGGCCGATGGATGGTTATCCTCACAGTAGTGGCGGTCTGATCTGGCTCGATCCCAAGGTGAAGGAAGAGACCCGCAACGCCAAGGAGGCAGGGGAGGCGCTGGCGCCCATCAACCTGCTCGACAAGACCTATGCACGTCATTGATATTCAGGCCATTGCGAAGGGAGCAGCCGTTATGCCCAACACCCAGGCCCCCATTCTTGACGTACCGGATAACGGGGTGGAGTTCGCCGCTGATAACGGCCAGCACCAGGCCCCAATCCTCGAAGTACGCGATCTCGAGGTGGAGTTCGCCGTCGATGACGGCAAGATCAAGGTGCTCGACGGGGTTAGCTTCAAGGTGGCCCCGGGTCAGACGCTGGGGATCGTTGGCGAGTCCGGCTGTGGCAAGAGTGTCACTTCACTCGCCATCATGGGGCTCTTGCCCAAGCCCCACGGTCAGGTGGTGGCCGGTTCCATCCGCTTTCAGGGGGAGGAGCTGCTGTCGCTTGCGCCGGATCAGATGTACAAGGTGCGCGGCAACCGCATCTCGATGATCTTTCAGGAGCCGATGACAGCCCTCAACCCGGTGCAGACGGTGGGGGAGCAGCTGATGGAGGTGTTTCGCCTCCATCGCCCCGAGTATGACAAGGCCCAGCGCAAAGCCGCGGCCATCGCCATGCTGCAGAAGGTGGGGATCCCGGAACCGGCCCAGCGCTTTGCCGTTTACCCTCACAACCTCTCCGGCGGTATGCGCCAGCGGGTGATGATCGCCATGGCGCTCTCCTGCGAGCCAGACCTGCTTATCTGCGACGAACCGACCACGGCGCTGGATGTCACCATTCAGGCCCAGATCCTCGAACTGATGAAAGAGCTGCAGGCCCAGACCGGGATGGCCATCATCTTTATCACCCACGATCTGGGGGTGGTTGCAGAGCTGTGTGACGAAGTGGTGGTGATGTATGCCGGGCGGGCGGTAGAGCAGGCCGATGTGTTCGAACTGTTTGACCATCCCCGTCACCCCTATACCCACGGCTTGATGAGCTCGATCCCGCGGCTCGAGGATGAGCCCAAGAGCCTGCTCAAGACCATCAAGGGACAGGTGCCAGCCCTGCACGAGATGCCCGCTGGCTGCCGCTTCTCCAACCGCTGCCCCCATGCGACCGATCTCTGCATCAGCGCCATTCCGGCGGTGGAGCAACTCAATCCGCGCCACCATGTCGCCTGTCACTACTGGAAGGAGTTGACCGTATGAACGCGCTTCCATGGGTCATAAATGTGCGACCGCTATTCCGGGGTAAGCAGGCTACTGTGCCCATGGCGCGGCTCAATCCCCCTCATTCACATGTCGCCTGTCACTACTGGAAGGAGTTGACCGTATGAGCACTCTGTTATCGGTCAGGGATCTGAAACAGCACTTCCGGCTGGGAGGCGGGTTCCTGCGCAAGCAATATACGGTTCACGCGGTGGATGGCATCAGCTTCGACCTGAAACAGGGGGAGACGCTGGGGCTGGTGGGTGAGTCGGGCTGCGGCAAGTCCACCCTCGGGCGCAGCCTGCTCAAGCTGTTCGAGCCGACCGCAGGCACCATCACCTTCGAGGGGCGCGACATCACCGCCCTCAGCCCGAAGGAGATGCGCTCCCTGCGTCAGGAGATGCAGATGGTGTTTCAGGACCCTGCAGAATCCCTCAACAGCCGCCACACCGTGGGCCAGATCCTGGAGGAGCCCTTTATCATCCACGGTAAAGGCAACACTGAGCAGCGGCGCGGCTGGGTACAGGAGCTGCTGGCAAAAGTGGGCCTGCCGGGCAGTGCGGTGGATCGCTACCCCCACGAGTTTTCCGGCGGTCAGCGCCAGCGGATCGGCATCGCCCGCGCCATCGCCCTCAAGCCCAAGCTGCTGGTGTGCGACGAGGCAGTCTCGGCCCTCGATGTCTCGGTGCAGTCGCAGATCGTCAACCTGCTGCTCAGCCTGCAACGGGAGATGAACCTCTCCATCATCTTCATCGCCCACGATCTGTCGGTGGTCAAACACATCTCGGATCGGATTGCGGTGATGTATCTGGGACGGATCGTCGAGCTGGCGGATGCCCAGTCGCTCTATCTGGCGCCGCGCCACCCATATACCCAGGCGCTGATCTCTGCCATTCCGGTACCAGACCCGCGCAGGCGCAGCCAGCGCATTCTGCTGACCGGCGATGTGCCCTCCCCCATCTCGCCGCCAAGCGGCTGCCACTTCCACCAGCGCTGCCCCCATGCGACCGAGCTGTGCAAAAGCAAGGCGCCAAGGCTTGAGGCGTGTGATGAGTCCCATCATCAGGTGGCCTGTCACACCCCGCTCGCCGTCGGTAGTCACGCCATCAGCGGCAACGCTATAAGCGGCGACAGCAGGCTGGAGCAGGCGAGCTAGGTGCAGCGAACAAACACCAGGGTAGAAACAGACGAGGCGGCCATCAGGCCGCCTCGTGCTATCGGGTCACTCTTGCATTATCGCGTCACGGCCGCTGCTCGTCAGGCAATCTGGTAGCGGCCCGGCTTGTGGTTGAGTGTCAACACCAGATTACAGATAACCGCCGCCACGATGGAGAGCGCCAGGATCCAGGGCTGCACCACGAAAAACGAGGCAACAACAATGGCGCAATCGAGCCCCATCTGCAGCTTGCCCGCCCGGATACCAAAGCGATCCTGAATAAAGAGCGCCAGAATGTTGAAGCCCCCCAGACTCGACTTGTGGCGAAACATGATGAGCAGCCCCATGCCGATCAGGGTACCGCCGATCAGCGCCGCATAGAGGGGCTCTATCTTGCCGATCTGCAACACCCCGTTGAGGTGATCGGTCATGTAGGAGACCGCCGCCACCGAGACGAAGGTGTTGAAGGTAAAACGTGGCCCCATCCGCAGCCATGCCAGCGCATAAAAGGGCAGATTGATGCCGAAAAACAGCAGGCCGAAGCTGATGCCGGTCACCTTTTGCAGCAGCAGTGCCAGCCCGGCGGTGCCGCCGGTGAGCAGACCAACCTGATGAAACAGAAAGATGCCGAGGGAAACAAAGCCGGCCGCAGTCAGCAGGGCCAGCACATCCTCATAAATAGGATGAGCAGTGCGAATCGAGGTGTTGTCCATAACCTGTATCCAAGCGAAGTAAAGAGAGAGTGTCTGTCGCCTGCCGTTGCGGGCGGGCTGCGAGCCCTGTCCACAGGGCTTCGTTATGGGGTCCAGTCTATTTTTTGTGAAAAGGATCACAACAGGCAGGCTGAACGCCCCATTCTGGTGCCTGTCATCTGGCATTGACACCCGCTGCACCAAGATGCAGCATGCCGCGGTTTAAGCGCGCCATCACTCCATTCACAGCACGAGGCACTTTTCATGAAGGTCACCATTTTTGGCACAGGCTATGTCGGGCTGGTGCAGGCAGCCGTTCTGGCCGAGGTGGGCCATCAGGTCTGCTGCGTGGATGTGGATGATGAACGGATCGCCGCCCTCAGGCTTGGGCAGATCCCCTTCTACGAGCCAGGGCTGGCCCCGTTGGTCGAGAGCCATCTGGCCAGCGGCCGCCTGAGCTTCACGGTCGATCCCACCATTGCCGTGGCACACGCCGACCTGCTGCTGATCGCCGTGGGTACCCCGGCTGACGAGGATGGCTCGGCCGATCTGCAACATGTGCTGGCGGTGGCCGACACCATAGGCCGATTGATGAGCCGCCCCAAGCTGGTGGTGACCAAGAGCACAGTACCGGTCGGCACGGCGCAGCAAGTAAGAGAACACATTGAACTACAGCTGGCCGAACGTGGGCTGACCCTCACCTGCGAGGTGGCGGCCAACCCCGAGTTTCTCAAGGAGGGAGCGGCGGTCAACGACTGCATGCGGCCGGACCGCATCATCATCGGCTGTGACAGCGAGCGGGCGCTTGAACAGTTGCGTGCCCTCTACGCCCCCTTCAACCGCAATCACGACCGGATCGTGGTGATGGATCTGCGTAGCGCCGAGCTCACCAAGTACGCCGCCAACGCCATGCTGGCCACCAAGATCTCCTTTATGAACGAGATGGCAGCCCTCGCCGAGCAGCTGGGGGCCGATATCGAGGCGGTGCGCCAGGGGATGGGGGCAGATCCCCGCATCGGTTACCACTTTATCTACCCGGGCTGCGGCTACGGCGGCTCCTGCTTCCCCAAAGATATCAAGTCGTTGCGTCATACTGCGGCGAGTGTCGGCTGCGATGCCCCGCTGCTGGCGGCGGTAGAGCAGGTCAACCAGCGCCAGCAACAGAAGATGGCGCAAACCCTGCTGACCCGCTTCGGGCCGGATCTGCGCGGTCACACCTTCGCCCTGTGGGGGCTGGCGTTCAAACCCGGCACCGACGACATGCGCGATGCGCCGAGCCGCCCGCTGCTGGCCGCCATCTGGGCTGCCGGTGGCCGGGTGCAGGCCTTTGATCCCAAGGCGATGGAGCGCGCCCATGAGCTTTACGGCGAGCGGCCGGATCTGCAGCTCAGCCCCACTAAGGAGGCCGCACTGGAAGGGGCCGATGCCCTGCTGATCTGTACCGAGTGGCAGGCGTTTCGCGCCCCCGATTTCCAGCAGCTGAAAGCGCTGCTCAACCAGCCCGTCATCATCGATGGCCGCAACCTCTATGATCCGCGCCAGCTCAGCGAGATCGGGTTTGACTATCACGCCATCGGGCGGCCACATCTTCCCGCCAAAAAGCCGCCTGCCAACACCAGTTGCAACCCGGAGACTCAACCATGATCTATCTGGTCACCGGCGTCGCCGGTTTTATCGGCTTTCACGTGGCCAGCCAGCTGTGCGCCGCAGGCCATCAGGTGGTGGGGATCGACAACCTCAGCGACTACTACGAGGTGAGTCTGAAAGAGGCGCGGCTGGCTCAGCTGGCCAGTTTCCCCCATTTTCACTTCGAGCGGCTGGATCTGGCGGATCGCGAGGCGATGGCGGCTCTCTTTGCCCGTCACGGTTTCGAGCGGGTGATCCATCTGGGGGCACAGGCGGGAGTGCGTTACTCCATCGACAATCCGTTCGCCTATGCCGACAGTAACCTCACCGGCATGCTGACGGTGCTGGAGGGGTGTCGTCACCACGGGATTCAGCATCTGCTCTACGCCTCCTCCAGCTCGGTCTATGGCATGGGGGATCAGATGCCCTACTCCACCGCGCAGCAGGTGGATCACCCAGTCTCCCTCTACGCCGCCACCAAGAAGAGCGGCGAGCTGATGGCCCACGCCTACTCGGCGCTCTATGACCTGCCCACCACAGGGCTGCGCTTCTTTACCGTCTACGGCCCCTGGGGGCGGCCCGACATGGCCATCATCAAGTTCACCCGCGCCATCCTCGCGGGAGAGCCTATCGACGTCTATAACAACGGCGATCTCAGCCGCGACTTCACCTACATAGACGATATCGTCGCGGGGATCCTCGCCGTGGCCGACCAGCCGCCCCGCCCCAATTCCGATTGGCACGCCAGCGAGCAGAGCGCGGCCGAGAGCGCCGCTCCCTACCGCATCCTCAATATCGGCAACGGCCAGCCGGTGCGGCTGCTCGATTTTATCGAGGCGCTGGAGGATTCCATCGGCAAGCCCGCCATCAAGCGGATGCAGCCGATGCAGGCAGGCGACATGCACGCCACCTGGGCCGACAGCGAGCCGCTGCACACCCTCACCGGCCTGCGCCCCGCTACGCCCCTCAAGCAGGGGGTTGCCGAGTTTGTCCGCTGGTATCTCGACTACTATCGGCCTGCCGCTGACAAGCGCGGGTAGCCCCTCGGTCATTGATGAGTTAATCAGATACCACTGATGCCCCGCGGGTTTTAGGATGGCTAAACGCACTGTCTGCGCACCATAGCGAGGATTTGAGATGCAATCACAGGAACAGGGTCTGATCGATGGACTGTTCGACCGCCTCAAGCAAGCGCAAGCCAGGGATAGCAAGCGAGACCAACAAGCGGATCAGCTGATCCGCCAGCATCTGGCCCAGCAGCCCGATGCCCCCTACTACATGACCCAGGCGCTGCTGCTTCAGCAGGCTGCCCTTACTCGCCTCAACGAGCGGGTCAAGGAGCTGGAAGCCAGCCAGAGCGCCCCAAGTGGTGGCAGTTTTCTCTCCGGCCTGTTTGGTAGCGAAAGCAGCCCGCCTCCGCGCTTTACGCCGCCACCGGCATCCGCGCCTGCCCAGCCAGCATTCCGTACCAGCTCCTTTTTGGGCGGCGCCCTGCAAACCGCCGCCGGTGTGGCCGGTGGCGTGATGCTGGCCGATATGATCGGCGGACTGTTTCACAACAACCGGCCTGAGGAGATCATCGACATCACAGAGCCAGCGCCCATCGCCAATCCGGTCGATGCGGAACCGGTGCGCTGGGACGGCTGGGATTCACCTCCCGATGCTGGCAGCAATTTTCTCGATGACGATAACCTGAGTGGCGGCTGGGCCGACAGTGACGATAACAACGGCGGTTTCTTCTGACCGTCAAACCATTACTGGCCCCGCACCTAGCGGGGCTCAACTCGATACGAAACCCATGACTATGGAAAGTGTGATGACACCACGGATCGGCAGCGGCATGACGCAATATACTCAGCGCGCTTCGTGCCACCCGGGAACAACTCCCGACCCCAGGCGCTCTGTCCGTGGCCACGCAACACCCCCATGACGACAAGGAGCCACCTCATGATCCGAACCCTGCTTTTGACCGGTGCCGCCATTGCGGTCTATGCCCTGACCCAGAGCCACTCTCTGCTTCCCCTGCTCAGCCTGCTGGCCCTGCTTTCGCTCTGGGTTGTCAGCGAAATTGGACTGATATATCGCCAGTTACCAGCCGCCCAACCAGACGAATCTACCTACCACTTGGATGTCTGAGTTTGTTAAGAAATCCTTATGCCAACGCTTCTTCATCTAACAAGGTCGATATCATGAACTCAACTTCCCCACTTTATTCGAGCCTGATACTACTTGCTTGCCTGCAAAGTGCTTCGCTGTGGGCGCAATCCCCATGCCCAACAGGGGATGACTGCTCAACACTTAGTAACAACCAACCAGTCTCCGTACTGGGAAGCAACGGTGGTAACGGTGGTAACGGCGGTAACGGCGGTAACGGCGGTAACGGCGGTAACGGCGGCAACGGCGGCAACGGCGGCAACGGCGGTGATGGAGCTGATGGAGCTGATGGAGCTGATGGAGCTGATGGAGCTGATGGAGCTGATGGAGCTGATGGAGCTGATGGAGCTGATG
>NZ_JAPDCH010000010.1:0-11933 GCF_027705925.1 Aeromonas sp. Y289-2 | reverse complement strand
TGATGGAGCTGATGGAGCTGATGGAGCTGATGGAGCTGATGGAGCTGATGGAGCTGATGGAGCTGATGGAGCTGATGGAGCTCAGCCTGACCAATAATACGTCCCTTGCAATCTATTTTTAGATTGAGGGCACAATTGGCTAGCCTATAAGTTCCATACCGTTTTGCTCTCTGAAATCCCCCCGCTATAACAACATGATCCACTGGGTTCGTGGCGATAGCAGCCATGTTCCTCTATATCTTCTGTACTCAAACAGGAGATAACCCATGAGGCACATCAGCGAAAACGGACTGTTTTTGCTGCTTTTTTTGTCGTTGTTACTGGCAGGTACGCCGCGGGCGATGGCACAAGGCAGGGATTTCAGACAGGCCCCCAAGGCGCTGACGGCGATCAAGCAGGGTCAAGTGGCCCAGCAACACGGTCATCTGCAAAAGGCCATCGCCCTCTACTGTGTCGCCGCCAGTACCGGCAACCCAGAGGGATATTTCCGGATCGGCCGCCTGCTCGCCACCGGCCCCGCCTCGGTGCGCAGCGCCAAGCTGGCCAACAGCTACCTCGCCATGGCAATGCGCCTTGGTAACCGACAGGCTGCCCGCTACTACAACGCTCGCATCGGCAATGCCCCCATGGGTGATCAGTGCGGCATCGGGATCCGTGGCAGTCAGGGTGGCTATCTGGCCGGGCTCCCTTCCACCCCCTTCAATGTCGACACCTGGGTTGCCCGCCAGCCTCCTGCCAAGCAAAAACTGGTCACCATGCTGCGCCACGCAGCCAAACACCATAAGGTGGATGTCCGGCTGGTACTGGCGATTGCCATCGCCGAATCCAATCTCAACAGCCGTGCCGTTTCCCCCAAGAATGCCCAAGGGCTGATGCAGCTCATCCCCGAAACCCAGCAACGGTTCGGGGTAACCCGGCCATTCGATCCAGCCCAGAACATCAAGGGTGGCGTCAGTTATCTCAAATGGCTGGATCGCCGCTTCGATGGCGACTGGGTACTGATCTCGGCAGCCTACAATGCCGGGGAAAAAGCGGTGGAACGCTATGGCGGGATCCCACCCGATGACGAGACGCAGGAGTATGTGAAACGGGTGCTCTACTTCGCTGGCCACAAACAGCCCTGAGCGGAAAATCAGAAGCTCGCCCGATCGGAAGGCGACACACGCCTCTTTCTGCGGCCACTGTGGCGGGCACGCCCACAATAATCGAAGCCATAGTGGCGGTAGTAACCCACCAGATTGCTGACCAGAAACAGCCCCTCCATCAGCGCTGCCACCGGTGAACCCACCAGCAGGTTATTGCCAAACCAACAGAGGGTGCCGAGCAGCATCCAGCGCCGCAGCAGGCGATCATCCTGGCAGAAGGCCGCCCGGGTTTGCAGCAGGCTCGCCAGCAGCCCGATCCATGAGAGCAGGCCCTGATAGGTCGCCAGCGCAGCCGCACAGGCCAACCCCATGAAAAACCACATCAAGATGCGGCGAACCAGCCAGATACTCACAACAAAGCGCATACTGGCCAGCAGCAACAGGCTGGCGGCCGACCACTGCCCGAGCAGGGCAAAGTGACCGGCATTGAGCGCGCAGGAGAGGGCCAGACAGGCCAGGATCCTGCGGCGATCCCGCAACTGAAACGACAACAGATCGAGCAACAAGGCCAGGCTCACCACCAGCTGCGACCACAGAAACAGCGACATCATCCACACCTCATCCGTCATTTGGATGGCGCAGCTTGAGGGGATGGTCGGAGAGCGGCATTAACCCGTGTTAATGCGCCTGCGGATCCGTGACAGAGTGACCGGACTGATACCGATATAGTTGGCGAGCTGCACCTGAGTGAGCCGCGCAGGCCAGTGAGGGAAGGTGTGGCAGAGCTCCCGATAACGCTCCTCGGGAGAGTGAAGCAGCAAAAACGCCTCCTTGCGCTCCTTGTAACCGAGCTGCAGGCGTAGCAGGGCCACGCAAACCGGCTGCCAAGCGGGCTCATCCAGCAGGGTGAGCGGCACCCGCACCACCTGCAACTCCGTCAGCGCCTCCAGCTGGTAGCGGGCGGGCGACCCAGTGAGCCAGCTGTCATAGAGCAGGCAGAGCTCCCCTTCGAAGTAGAACTCCTTGCAGCGCTCCTGTCCGTCCCGGGTGTAGTGGCAGGCGCGAGCGATGCCCACTTCGATATAGAAGGCAGCTTCCTGCTCTGACCCCTGCGCCAACAGCACCTGACCGGCGCGCAGTGTCTGCCGTGGCAAGCGCAGGCTGATGGCTTCGCTCAGCGCGGCGTCCAATCCCATTGTGCAGAGAAAGGCGGCCAGTGAGGGGGCTTGAGGAGATAGTTTCATGACGGCTCCGGAACAAAACGGCAGCCCACATCATGCCCAAATTGCACGGCTGATGCAGCAAGGCGTGACCGCTGCGGCAAAGGGGGGACATAGCCGGGTGCCACCTTTGCCCCCCCTCGTCCGTTGGTTTACAATCGACGGGTTTTTTGGAACCCGGTTGACCTGTGTCGACCTGGCCCCACCACGACATCAGTCTGTTAATGCCATGACATTAACCTGCTGAAAAGGAAGAGAATTAGCCAATGGCTCAATTTATTTACACCATGAACCGGGTCGGCAAGGTAGTGCCGCCCAAGCGTCATATTCTCAAGAACATCTCCTTGAGCTTCTTCCCGGGCGCCAAGATCGGCGTACTGGGTCTGAACGGCGCCGGTAAATCGACCCTGCTGCGCATCATGGCAGGCATCGATACCGAGATCGAAGGGGAAGCCCGTCCGCAGCCCGGCATCAAGATCGGCTACCTGCCGCAGGAGCCGAAGCTGGAGCCGGAGCAGACCGTACGCGAAGCGGTCGAAGAGGCCGTTGGCGAGGTGAAGCGCGCCATGGCCCGCCTGGACGAGGTCTATGCGGCCTACGCCGACCCGGATGCTGACTTTGACAAGCTGGCCCGCGAACAGGGCGAGCTGGAAGCCATCATCCAGGCCCAGGGCGGCCACAACATGGAAAACCAGCTGGAGCGTGCGGCCGATGCCCTGCGCCTGCCGGCCTGGGATGCCAAGATCAAACACCTCTCCGGTGGTGAGCGCCGCCGTGTGGCGCTCTGCCGTCTGCTGCTGGAAAAGCCGGACATGCTGCTGCTGGACGAACCGACCAACCACCTGGATGCGGAATCCGTGGCCTGGCTGGAGCGCTTCCTGCACGACTACGAAGGCACTGTAGTGGCGATCACCCACGACCGTTACTTCCTCGACAACGTGGCAGGCTGGATCCTGGAGCTGGACCGCGGCGAAGGTATCCCGTGGGAAGGCAACTACTCCTCCTGGCTGGAGCAGAAGGACGCACGTCTGGCGCAGGAAGCCAGTTCCGAAGCGGCTCGCCGCAAGTCCATCGAGAAAGAGCTGGAGTGGGTTCGTCAAAACCCGAAAGGCCGTCAGGCCAAGTCCAAGGCCCGTATGGCTCGCTTCGAAGAGCTCAACACCAACGACTACCAGAAGCGCAACGAGACCAACGAGCTGTTCATTCCGCCCGGACCGCGCCTCGGCGACAAGGTGGTGGAAGTGGCCAACCTGCGCAAATCCTACGGTGATCGGGTGCTGATCGACGATCTGTCGTTTGCCATTCCGAAGGGTGCCATCGTCGGCATCATCGGCCCGAACGGTGCCGGTAAGTCGACCCTGTTCCGCATGATGTCGGGTCAGGAGCAGCCGGATTCCGGCGCCATCACGCTAGGTGAAACCGTGGTGCTGGCCTCTGTCGATCAGTTCCGCGACAGCATGGATGACAAGAAGACGGTATTCGAAGAGGTCGCTGATGGTCAGGATATCCTGCGCATCGGCAACTACGAGTTCCCGAGCCGCGCCTATATCGGCCGCTTCAACTTCAAGGGTTCCGACCAGCAGAAGCGGGTTGGCGAACTCTCCGGTGGTGAGCGCGGTCGTCTGCATCTGGCCAAGCTGCTGCAGACCGGCGGCAACGTACTGCTGCTGGATGAACCGACCAACGATCTGGATATCGAAACCCTGCGCGCCCTCGAGAACGCCCTGCTGGAGTTCCCGGGTTGTGCCATGGTCATCTCCCACGACCGCTGGTTCCTCGACCGTATCGCCACTCACATCCTGGACTATCAGGATGAGGGCAAGATCGAGTTCTTCGAAGGTAACTTTACCGAATACGAAGAGTGGAAGAAGAAGACCTACGGCGCCGAGGCGATCCAGCCGCACCGCGCTAAATATAAGCGCATCGCCAAATAAGGCTGACTGCGTGTTGAGGGGAGCTTCGGCTCCCCTTTCTCTTGCCTTTTGACTTACAATCCTAGACGGATGCCTTTGCATGGATGTAGCACGATGACGACCCCCATAGAGAAAAAACTCACCATCCAGATCCGGGTTGAACCGGGTTGCCTCGGGCCGGATGGCAAGGAGCACATAGAGACCTTCTGTGCTGCTGCCGCCAAGATTTTTGCCGCCGTGGAGCCCGAGCTGGTGAGCTGGGTGCTGATCCCCCGCTACGACAAGCAACTACCGGAGCAGGAGTTCTTTATCGAGGGGCGCAAGCTGACCGAAGAGCAGGCAAGCCTCTTTCTGCGCCGCTTCGGCCGCGAGCTGGGTGAGGTACAAGACCGGCTCGACTCGGTGCTGGCCCAGCTGGTCGAGCGCTACTTCAAGACCCTTTAAGCCCCCAATTTTCGATAAAAGGTTCTCTGCTGAGAACCTTTTTTCACGCTCAAAAAGCAAACGTTTGAATTTTTACTCTATTCATTGATCTGCTTCGCAGATCCGGGGTTTGTAAACGGCGCCGCCTGTGTAAAAATGTGCGCGCTGTCACGGTATCAGGACGAGTCTGGTTACTTAACCGCCAGAAACAGGGCAATTTACCCCGCATGGATGGGATAGCCCGTTCCCCTGCTGCTTATTTCACGTCACCTATTGGAATCCAACATGAATCAACAACACCAAGCTGCCAATCAGGCCGCCGGGCAAGGATTGCTTGAGCGCCTGTTTGCCCTGCAAGGCCATGGCACTACCGCCCGCACCGAAGTGATCGCCGGTATCACCACCTTCCTGACCATGGTCTATATCGTGTTCGTCAACCCGCAGATCCTCTCTGCGGCGGGCATGGACACCCAGGCCGTGTTCGTCACCACCTGCCTCATCGCCGGTATCGGCAGCATCCTGATGGGCCTGTTGGCCAACCTGCCGATCGCGCTGGCCCCCGCCATGGGCCTCAATGCCTTCTTCGCCTTCGTGGTGGTTGCAGGTATGGGCTACTCCTGGCAAGTGGGCATGGGCACCATCTTCTGGGGCGCCATGGGTCTGTTGATCCTCACCCTGCTGCGGGTGCGCTACTGGCTGATCGGCAACATTCCGCTCACCCTGCGGGTTGGCATCACCGCCGGTATCGGTCTGCTGATCGCCCTGCTCGGCCTGCACAACGCCGGGATCGTCGTGGCCAGCCCCGCGACTATGGTAACCGTGGGCAATCTCACCTCCCTGCCCTGCCTGCTGGGTCTGCTCGGTTTCTTCCTGATCTGCATCTTCTCCGCCCGCGGCGTCCACTCCGCCGTGCTGATCGCCATCGTGGTCACTACCGGTCTGGGCTGGCTGTTTGGCGATGTCACCTTCAAGGGCTTTGTCTCCATGCCCCCCAGCATCGAACCGGTGTTCGGCCAGCTGGATCTGATGGGATCGCTCGATATCAGCCTCGCCGGGATCATCTTCTCCTTTATGCTGGTCAACCTGTTCGACTCCTCCGGCACCCTGATCGGCGTCACCAACCGCGCCAAGCTGGCCGATGACAAGGGCCACTTCCCGCGCATGAAACAGGCGCTGATGGTCGATAGCGTCAGTTCCGTCGGCGGCGCCTTCATGGGCACCTCCTCGGTTACCGCCTTTATCGAGAGCAGCTCCGGCGTCGCCGTCGGCGGCCGTACCGGTCTGACCGCCATTGTGGTCGGCCTGCTGTTCCTGCTGGCGATCTTCTTCTCTCCGGTCGCCGCCATGGTGCCGGCCTATGCCGCCGCTGGCGCCCTTATCTATGTGGGCGTGCTGATGTGCTCCGAGCTGACCCGGGTGAAGTGGGAAGATCTGACCGAAGCGGTACCGGCCTTTATGACCGCCGTCATGATGCCGTTCAGCTTCTCCATCACCGAGGGGATCGCCGTCGGCTTCATCTCCTACTGCGTGATGAAGGCGGGCACCGGTCGCTGGCGCGAAATCAACCCCTGCGTGCTTGTGGTCGCCCTGCTGTTCGTGCTCAAGTTCGTCTGGGTCGACAGCCACTAAGCGGCACTCTGTCCCAATAAAAATGCCAGTCAGCTGACTGGCATTTTTTTATCCAAAGTATTTTCGGCCTGTGCGCTGGCCATAAAAAAATCCGAAACCAGTGGTTTCGGATTTTTGCTATTCAGTATGTGGCAGAGCGGGGTAATCCCCTCGTCTGCCACATCGGCAGCACTTACTCGGCAGCCATGCGGGCTTCGATGTAAGCCAGTGCGCGGTCGATACGCGCCAGTACGCGCTCCTTGCCCACCAGTGCCATTACGGCGTCGATGGCAGGGGATTGGCCCAGACCGGTGACGGCCACGCGCAGCGGCATACCAACCTTGCCCATACCCTGACCCAGCTCGGCAGCGGTCGCTTCAATCAGCTCGTGCAGCGCTTCGGTGGTCCAGCTATCCAGTGCAGCCAGCTTGGTTTTGGCCAAGGTGAGCGGCTCGGCAGCCACACCACGCAGGTGCTTCTTGGCGGCCGCCTCGTCAATGGCTTCGTACTCTTCGAACAGATAGCGGCTCTGGGCAGCCATCTCAACCAGGGTGTTGCAGCGCTCGGCCAGCAGGGTGACCACGTCGGCCAGTGCCGGGCCATTGCTGGTGTCGATCTTCTGGTTTTCCATGTGCCAGGCCAGGTGCTTGGCCACATAAGCAGGATCCAGGCTGCGCATGTAGTGGTTGTTCAGCCACAAGAGCTTGTCGGTGTTAAAAGCTGAGGCGGACTTGGAGATAGCATCCAGGGTGAACAGCTTGATCATCTCTTCCAGGCTGAAGATCTCCTGATCGCCGTGGGACCAGCCCAGACGCACCAGATAGTTCAGCAGCGCTTCCGGCAGGTAGCCATCGTCGCGGTATTGCATCACGGAAACTGCACCGTGGCGCTTGGAGAGCTTGGCGCCGTCGTCACCCAGGATCATGGAGACGTGGGCAAACTCCGGCACCGGCGCGTTCAGCGCCTTGTAGATGTTGATCTGGCGCGGGGTATTGTTGATGTGGTCTTCACCACGCACTACGTGGGTGATCTCCATATCCCAGTCATCGACCACTACGCAGAAGTTGTAGGTCGGCGCGCCGTCGGTACGGCGGATGATCAGATCGTCTAGCTCGGTGTTGGCGAACTCGATGCGGCCACGGACGTGGTCATCGAACACCACGGAACCTTCGGTCGGGTTGCGGAAGCGGATCACGTGCGGCGCATCGGCCGGGTGATCGTGGGCGTGGTCGCGGCACTTGCCGTCATAGCGGGGCTTCTCGCCATTGGCCATCTGGCCTTCACGCAGCGCTTCCAGACGCTCTTTGGAGCAGTAGCACTTGTAGGCGCGGCCATCAGCCAGCATCTCGTCGATCAGACCGTTGTAGCGATCGAAGCGCTTGGTCTGGTAGTAGGGGCCCTCATCCCAGTTCAGCTCCAGCCATTCCATGCCCTCAATGATGGCGTCGATCGCCTCCTGAGTGGAACGTTCCAGATCGGTATCCTCAATACGCAGCACGAACTCACCGCCCTGGTTCTTTGCAAACAACCAGGAATAGAGTGCGGTACGGGCACCGCCGACATGCAAAAAGCCGGTCGGGCTGGGAGCAAAACGGGTTTTGACTTTCATCTTTAAGCCTTGTGTAGAGGGCCTTGGGCCAATTCGTTAGAAAAAACCGTCGCATTTTAGCACCGACAATCACGGATGGGAAAACCATGACGCCATTGCGGGCTAAAGTAGGGGATTAAATCTGTCGCCATTTGTATCTGTAGCCCGATATTTGAAGAGGATCGCAAAACAGAAGCCCCGTTTCCGATTTGCTATGCACAATGCTGGAGAGCTGCCTCCTCCGGTCGATACCCAAATAACGCTCACCACACTTCTCACGAACAAGGAAGAGACGATGCAGTTCCGTTCTATCCAGAATCGCATTCTAGTGATGGCCGGGATCGCCATGACCGCAGCCCTGGTCATCCTGATCCTGCTCAACCAATACTCCGGCAAACAGACCCAACAACTCACCATCAGCTCCAGCCGTGAAGCGCTGCAACAGGAGGCATGGCAGAAGGTCAGCGCCAATGCCCGCGCCGAGGCGGCCACCATCACCCAACTGCTGCAAAAAGGGCTCTCCTACACCCAGCAGATGGCCAGCGCCCTCGCCCTGCAACAACAGGGCAAACTGCCGCTGGATCGCCAGCAGGCCACCGACCTGCTCAAGGCACAATTGGCGTTGGAGCCCCAGCTCTATGGCGCCTTTGCCGGCTTCGAGCCCAACGGTTTCGACGGTCAGGATGCCAGCTTTGCTGGCCAGAGTGCGCTGGGCAGTGATGACAAGGGGCGCTTCGTGCCCTACTTCTATCGCGACAAGGATCAAATCGGTACCGATCTGCTGCTCTCCATCGAAAAAACCGACCCGGACGAATTCGGCAACCCGGCCAACGACTACTACGCCTGCCCGAAACGGGAAGGACGCTCCTGCCTCATCGATCCCTTCAAGGTGGATATCAACGGCCAGCAGGTGCTGGTGAGCACCATCACCACCCCCATCATGGTGGATGGTCAGTTCAAGGGGATCGCCGCGCTGGATCTGGCGGTGGACTCCATCAGCCGTCAGGCCAAGAGCCTCAACAGCAATATCTATGACGGCAAGGGCGAAACCCTGATCGTCAGCGCCGCCGGTGTCATCACCGGCACCAGCGGCGATGCCAGCCTGCTCGGCAGCAGCGCAAGTAAGGTGCTGGGCAACCAGTGGCAGCAGTACCTGAAACCGGAAGTTCAGCGTCAAGAGCTGGACGAGTCATTCCGTATTTCCGTCCCCATCATGGTGCCGGGAATGAGCCGCAACTGGGCCATCATCGTCACCCTGCCCTACAAGGTGGTACTGGCGGGCGCCGATCAACTGGAGAGCCAGCTCAATGAGATGAACCGGGCCGCGGTGACCCAGCAGCTGGTCGGTGCCTTTATCGTACTGGTGCTGGCGCTGGCCACCATGCTGGTGATTGCCCGCAGCATCACTGGTCCCATCCGCCAGATGGTCAGCCTGGTGGATGACATCGCCGATGGTGAAGGGGACCTCACCAAACGTCTCGCAACCCGCTCGGTGGATGAGCTGGGGGATCTCGCCAAGGGGATCAACCGCTTTATCGACAAGCTGCAAGGGCTGCTCGGGGGTGTGCTCAAGACTGCCAGCGAGGTGAACCGCTACGCCGGTGACACCGATCGCATCGCCGGTCAGACCGACAACAACCTGCAGCACCATCAGGCGGAGATGGAGCAGATGCTGACCGCGGTGCAGGAGATGTCCTACGTCAGTCAGGAGGTCGCGACCCACGCCAACAATACCGCCGACTCGGCCAAACAGGCGCAAGGCGCCGCCGATCAGGGCAAGGAGCGCTTCCAGCAGGTGATCCAGTCGATGCACAAGGTCGCGGCAGAAGCCGGTAAAGGGGCCGAAGTGGTGGAAGGGCTGGCTCACGACAGCGCCCAGATCACCAGCATCCTCACCGTCATTCAGGGGATTGCCGACCAGACCAACCTGCTGGCTCTCAACGCCGCCATCGAGGCTGCACGGGCTGGCGAACAGGGCCGCGGCTTTGCGGTAGTCGCCGACGAGGTGCGCAAACTGGCGGGCAATACCCAACAGGCGGTACAGAACACCCAGGAGTTGATAGAGAAGATCCGCCTCAGCTCCACCAATGCAGTCAACGCCATCACCCAGAGCCAGCAGCTGACCCATCAGGCGGTGGGCGAGGCGGATCTGGCGGAAGAGGCGCTCGGCAGCATCTACCAGGCCATCTCCACCATCAACGACATGACCTATCAGATCGCCTCCGCCGCCGAAGAGCAGAGCTCGGTCTCAGAAACCGTCTCCGGCAACCTGTCAAAAACCAACGCACTGGCCAACGACATTGCTCAGGATGCGACCGAAACGGCCAAAGCCAGCCAGGCTTTGCGTCAGGCTGCCGACAAATTGCAGCAATTATTGGGTCAATTTCGTCTCAGCTGATAATTTTCCGCCTCAGGACTCTCCCCCTCGGGGGCGAGTCCGTTTACCATAGGCGACGAATTTGCCTGATGGCAGGCAATGTAGTGAGAGGTAAATGCCGTGCCCACCCCGGACCGTCGCCCACGAGGCCATAACAGACGAGCCCAGCAGCGTCGCCAAGACGAATCACAAGGATCCCTGCTCCATCGCATCAATGCCGCGACCCTGTCCCTGCGCCAACGTTTTGGCCAAGGGATGAGCAACCTCGGCCAACGCCGCCAGGATGCCAAAGCAGGCAAATTCAAGCTGTCCAGCCCGCTGCCCCGCAAAAACACCATAGGTCTGCTGATCCTGATCCCGCTCTGGTTGCTGGTACTGGCCTGGGAGCCGGCACCATCCGCCCCCAAAGCAGCCCCTTCCGGCTCACTGGAAGTGCCGCTGGCCGTGCCTGCTCAAGCTCTAACTGTCGGCAGTGGCGCGGCAGGCAGTGCCCCCGCGGCAGCCAAGCCGGTCGAAGAGAAGGTCAACGGCACCTGGCTGCAACACGATGTGCAGGCGGGTGAGACCCTCTACTCCATCTGGCGTAAATTCGAGTTACCCGGTGCCGAGTTGAGCCGCCTGATCGCCATCGAGGGGCCGGATCGCCCCCTGACCCGCCTGCAATCGGGCCGCTCTATCTTCATCTTGGTGGACGACACCCGCCGCATCCAGCGGGTGGAGATCCGCTCCTACGGTCAGGCGGTTTACCGCTACGACCGGCAGGGCGAAGGGTTCGCCCTCAAGGAATAACAACACGGGAGGCGCTGGCCTCCCGTTTTTTTTCAGTCAAATATCTTCAAATAAGCTACTGACTTCACAATATTTTTAGCTTGTTCAAAAAACGAAAGGGGTCAAATTGACAAGGATCGGCGCTAACGTACAATCGTTTGTGCTTTAGACAGGGATTGTTCTACGTGCTACTGGGACAAAGAGACGTGGTCAGTCATGAGCCAACCCCTGATTGCAAGGCAAATGCAGCCCAGCACGGGCTTAGTTTCATTTTGTTATTGATAGGATTTAGCACATGTCTGACATTCGCACCGGCCAGGTAAAATGGTTCAACGAAACCAAGGGTTTTGGCTTTATTGAACAATCCCAGGGTCCGGACGTATTCGTTCACTTCTCCTCCATCCAGAGCACTGGTTTCAAAACCCTGGCTGAAGGTCAAAAAGTCCAGTTCACTGTGACCCAGGGCAAAAAAGGCCCTCAGGCTGAAAACGTTACTCTGGTCTAAGCCCGCGCCAGTGAATCATGCAGGAGGAGCCAAGGCCCCTCCTCTTTTTTGCCCGCAATTCTTCCTGCCAACCACCTTTCCCACGTACAACCCGCACAATGAACTCGTACCCCCTTCCTGTTTGCAGGAGGTGGCAGAGACACGCTGAGTAAACGCCAGATACGACAAAGCATCGCAGCGCGATGTGAGGGGAAATTCAAAGGGATTATGAAAACTTCGAAGAGAGATTGGAGCGGGAAACGAGACTCGAACTCGCGACCCCAGCCTTGGCAAGCGCGGATCATGCTCTACCAACTGAATGTGGCTGCGATTGTATGGAGAAACTTAATTCGTGAGCTTGGGGGGAAAGATACTGAATTTGAAGAGAGATTGGAGCGGGAAACGAGACTCGAACTCGCGACCCCGACCTTGGCAAGGTCGTGCTCTACCAACTGAGCTATTCCCGC
>NZ_JAPDCH010000009.1:0-184914 GCF_027705925.1 Aeromonas sp. Y289-2 | reverse complement strand
TCCCATGCCGAACTCAGAAGTGAAACGCGGTAGCGCCGATGGTAGTGTGGCATTCGCCATGCGAGAGTAGGACACTGTCAGGCACCTATTTAGAAGAGGCCTCCCATTCGGGAGGCCTTTTTGCATTTCTGTGTTCCAAAAATCTGCCATGCCACCGGGATTTTAGTAAAAGTGCTGGGCTATCAAGGGATTGCCCGTTACTCTTTAGCCGTTGCCGATTAACACGTGATGCTGCCAGCGAGGTATTGATGGCTACGTTGAAGGAAATTGCACAGGAAGCGGGGGTTTCTCTCGCCACGGTATCCCGGGTACTGAACGAGGATCCCAGCCTGAGCGTCAAGGAAGAGACCAAGCAGCGGATCTTCGAGATTGCCGAGCGGCTGGAGTACAAGACCAGCAGCGCCCGCAAGGGGGTACACAAGAGCAAGCTGCACTTTCTGGTGGTCTATGCCTATCCCCAGAGTACCGAGGTCAACGACCCTTACTATCTCGCTATCCGTTATGGCATCGAGACCCAGAGTGCCCGCCTCAATATCGAACTGACCCATCTCTACAACTGCGGTGAAGGGCGCGAACTGAGCGCCGTGGATGGCATTCTGGTGGTCGGTACCCTCACAGCCGAGCGTCTCGTCCAGCTAAGGGCTTGTTCCAGCCAGCTGGTGTTTGTCGACTGCCGTTCACAGGGAGAGTTCGACTCGGTCGATGTGGATCTCGCCCTGATCAGCCAGCAGGTCGTCGATTACTTCATCGCGCAGGGGCACCAGCGCATCGGTTATATCGGTGGTCAGGATGAGAATCCGGATCTGCGTGAACTGGCCTTCCGCGATTATGGCCAGCGGTTGGGGGTGGTGCAGGAGAGCGATCTCTATCGTGGGGACTTCTCCAGCGCTTCCGGCTACCAGTTGGCGAAGGAGATGCTGGCCGGCGATTGGCCCAAGGCGCTGTTCGTCGCCTCCGACTCCATCGCCATTGGTGTGCTGCGTGCCATTCACGAGAAGGGACTGGCGATTCCCCAGCAGATCGAGCTTATCAGCGTCAACGATATTCCGACCGCCAAGTTCACCTTCCCGCCGCTCTCCACGGTGCGGATCCACTCCGAGCTGATGGGCTCCCAGGGGGTCAATTTGCTGGTTGAGCGGCTGCGAGACGAGCGGGATATTCCACTCCGAGTGTTGGTACCGAGCAAGTTGACCCTGCGTGGCACCACTCGCTGATTTTAGTAAAATAACGAGCTTTTTAGTCGCACCATCTTGCGGTGGTGCGACACCTCTCCCAAGCAAACCTCTTTCCTACATCATCCCATTACGTCATATCATATTGTTTTATCGTTGATTTTATTGCAGTTCAGCCAACGGCTATCAACATCCATGCCACTCATCCATATCTTGTCCTCCTTTATCTCCCGCTTCTGATCTCGCTCACAAAACCATCTGTCCATTGTGATCAGGTTAAAACTTTACCAATCCAAAGCTGATATTTAGTAAATGTTTATCTAGAGTTTACCCAGTTAACGTTGCCTTGTTCCGGGAGGACATGTGAATAACTGGGAAAACGTCCAATTCGTTGGTGAAAACAGGCTGGCCCCGCGCGCCTACTTCTTCTCTTATGCCGACCACGCGCTGGCGGCCACCATGCAGCGCGAGCTGAGCCGCCGTTTTCTGAGCCTTGGCGGCCAGTGGCAGTTCCACTACTTCGACCACCCCCTGCAGGTGCCGGAGGCCTTCTATCACAGCCCCATGAGCGAGTGGGGCCAGATCACCGTGCCCAACATGTGGCAGATGGAAGGACATGGTCAGCTGCAGTACACCGACGAAGGTTTTCCCTTCCCCATCGACGTACCCTTCGTGCCGACCAACAACCCCACCGGCGCCTATCAGCGCAGCTTCATGCTGAGCCCAGCCTGGGACGGCGAGCAGGTGATCATCAAGTTTGACGGGGTGGAGACCTACTTCGAGGTCTATGTGAACGGCCAGTATGTCGGCTTCAGCAAGGGGAGCCGTCTCACCGCCGAGTTCGATATCAGTGCCTACGCCAAGGTTGGCGAGAACCTGCTGTCGGTACGGGTGATGCAGTGGGCTGACTCCACCTATATCGAAGATCAGGACATGTGGTGGATGGCGGGGATCTTCCGCGACGTCTATCTGGTGGGCAAACCGGCCACCCATGTGCAGGACTTCTTCATCCGCACCGCGCTGGCTGATGACAATCAAAGCGCCACCCTGAGCTGCGATATCCAGCTGGATAATCTGGGTGCGCCTGCCCGTGATCACCGCTTGGTCTGGTCGCTGCTGGATCAGGGTAGCGAGATCGCCAGTGGCGCCCTCGACCATCTCGCCATCGATGGCAAGTGTGATTGCCGCTTCACGCTGGATCTGGCCAACCCCCATCTGTGGAGCGCCGAAGACCCTTACCTCTATCAGCTGCAACTCTCCCTCTACAACGGTCAGGGCGAGCTGCTGGAAGTGATCCCGCAGCGAGTCGGGGTGCGTGAAATCAAGGTCAAAGATGGCCTCTTCTACGTCAACGGTCACTACCTCAAGCTGCATGGGGTGAACCGTCACGACAACGACCACCTCAAGAGCCGCGCGGTCGGCATGGATCGTGTTGAGCGCGACATCGTGCTGATGAAGCAGCACAACCTCAACTCGGTGCGCACCGCCCACTACCCGAACGACCCGCGCTTCTACGAGCTGTGTGACCAGTACGGCCTGTTCGTGATGGCGGAGACCGACGTGGAGACCCACGGCTTTGCCAACGTCGGCGATCTCAGCCGCATCACCGACGACCCCTTCTGGGAGCCGGTGTTCGTGGATCGCATCGAGCGCCACGTGCACGCCCAGAAGAACCACCCCTCCATCATCATCTGGTCGCTCGGCAACGAGTCCGGCTACGGCTGCAACATCAGGGCCATGTACCAGCGCTGCAAGGCGATCGACCCGACCCGGCTGGTGCATTACGAAGAGGATCGCGATGCCGAGGTGGTGGATGTGGTGAGTACCATGTACTCCCGCGTCTCCCAGATGAACTGCTTCGGCGAGTTCCCGATGGCGAAGCCGCGTATTATCTGCGAATACGCCCACGCCATGGGCAACGGCCCGGGTGGCCTCAGCGAATATCAGCAGGTCTTCGACCGTCATCCCCACATTCAGGGTCACTACATCTGGGAGTGGTGCGATCACGGCATTCTGGATCAGGACGAGCAGGGCCGCCCCGTCTACAAGTACGGCGGCGACTACGGCGACTACCCCAACAACTACAACTTCTGCATGGATGGCCTCATCTATCCGGATCAGACCCCGGGGCCTGGCTTGCGCGAATACAAGCAGGTGATCTGCCCGGTCAAGGTGCGTGCGCTGGATCTGGCGAGCGGCAAGCTGGAAGTGGAAAACCGTTACTGGTTCTCCACTCTCGACGACATCCGCCTGCTGGTCGAGGTGAAGGCAGAGGGCGAGCTGCTGGCCAGCCAGCAGATCCGGCTGGAAGGGGTAGCTCCCGGTGCCACCACCGAGTTGCAACTCGAACTGCCCATGCTTGATGGGCGGGAAACCTTCGTCCAGCTGCGGGTCATCAAGGCCACTGCCACCCGCTACAGCGCGGCGGAGCACGAGTTGGGCCAGTACCAGTTCCGGCTGAAAGAGTCGACTCGCCAGTTGCAGCCCTTTGCCAATCCCAACGCTACTGCGCTGCAGATTGCCGACGAGCGGCTCGCGCTGACCCTGAGTGGCAGCGGCTTTGCTCTGCGTTTCTCACGCCTCGACGGCAAGCTGGTGAGCTGGCAGCAGGATGGCAATGAGCTTATCGAGCGGGCGCCGCGTCTCACCTTCTTCAAGCCGATGATCGACAACCACAAGCAGGAGTACGAGAGCCTGTGGCACCCGAACCACCTGCAGATCATGCAGGAGCACTTCCGCACTCTGAGCTGGCGCCAGCTGGGTGAGGCGGTCGAGGTGACGGTCGAGAGCCTGATCGCGCCGCCGGTGTTCGACTTCGGCATGCGCTGCCGCTACGTCTACACCCTGAGCCCGAACGGTCAGCTGCACGTGGCACTCTCCGGTCAGCCCTACGGCGGTTATGACGACATCATCCCCAAGATCGGCTTCGAGCTGGGTATTCGTCAGGATCTCGACCGGGTGCACTACTACGGCATGGGGCCGGGCGAAAACTATCAGGACAGCCGCCAGAGCAACTGGATCGACAGCTTCCAGAGCACAGTCAGCGAGATGTGGGAGCACTACCCCTTCCCGCAGGACAACGGCAACCGCCAGCAGGTGCGCTGGGCGACCCTGACCAACCGCCACGGCGCCGGCCTCTACGTGCGGCCCGATGCCCCCATCAACCTGAGCGTCTGGCCCTACAGCTGGGAGCATATCCACGCGGCGCAGCACATCAACGAGCTGGAGCCGAGCGGTTATCTCACCCTCAATCTGGATCACAAGGTGCTGGGGCTGGGTTCCAACTCCTGGGGCTCCGAGGTGCTGGACTCCTGGCGGGTGCGCTTCGAGCCGTTCAGCTTCGGCCTGACCCTGCTGCCCATCGCTCGCGGCAACCTCAATCCGGCTGCGCTGGCCGGGCTCGATCTCACCATCAACGGCGGGAGGAACCTCGCATGATCACCCTGGACAACCTGACCCTGTTCAAAAACATCTACCGGGAGGGCAAGAAGTGGGGCCGCTGCGTGGAGGCCATCAACAACCTGGCCAACCTCAAGCCCGGGATCTGCCACTCCATCGGTGACTCCCTCACCTATCGCTTGCAGGAGGGGGCCAGCCCGGCCACCTCCCTGTTCGAGGGGCAGCGCCGCTACTTCGACGTTCACTACTACCTGGAAGGGGAAGAGACGGTGGAGTGGGCTGCCAAGTCGGAGTTGCAGGTCGAGCAGGTTTATGACGACACCACCGACCGCGAGTGGCTGGCCGGCGAGGTGCGCGAGCGCCAGAAAGTCGGCAACGGTCAGGTGGTGATCTTCGAGAACGACGAGGCTTACCGGTTCGTCGGCGACAGCCCGGTGCGCAAGCTGATCATCAAGGTCACCGTCGAAGGCGGCTACTTCAAAAACAAATAACAAGCCGCCGGTTCTGCACTGACAAAAGCCGGAAGGGCGGGGCTCACCCTACAACTAATGCCCCGTTCTTTCGCTGAGATAACTACAGGTCTGGAGATGCCCCATGTCTGATTCCAAACGCAATACAATAGGCAAGTTTGGTCTGCTGTCGCTCACCTTCGCGGCGGTATTCAGCTTCAACAACGTCATCAACAACAACATCGAGATCGGTCTGGCCTCGGCACCGATGTTCTTTCTGGCCACCATTTTTTACTTCATTCCGTTTTGCCTGATCATTGCGGAATTTGTGTCACTGAATAAGAACTCCGAAGCGGGCGTCTATGCCTGGGTGAAGAGCTCCCTCGGCGGTCGCTGGGCCTTTATCTCCGCCTACACCTACTGGTTCGTGAACCTCTTCTTCTTCACCTCGCTGCTGCCGCGGGTCATCGCCTACGCCTCCTATGCCTTCCTCGGCTACGAGTACATTCTCACTCCGGTGGCGACCACGGCATTGAGCATGGTGCTGTTTGCCTTTGCCACCTATGTCTCCACCAACGGCGCCAAGATGCTTGGCCCCATCACCTCGGTGACCTCGTCCCTGATGCTGCTGCTGACCCTCTCCTACATCCTGCTGGCAGGTGCGGCACTTGTGGGCGGCGTGCAGCCGGCTGACCCCATCACGGTAGAGGCCATGATCCCCGATTTCAGCTGGGCCTTCCTCGGCATCACTACCTGGATCTTTATGGCAGCCGGTGGCGCCGAGTCGGTGGCGGTCTACGTCAATGACGTGAAGGGCGGCTCCAAGTCCTTCGTGAAGGTGATCATCATCGCCGGGATCTTTATCGGCGTGCTCTACTCTATCGCGTCGTTGTTGATCAACGTGTTCGTACCGAGCGGTACCCTGAAATATACCGGCGGCTCGGTGCAGGTGTTCGAGGGGCTGGCGGCCTACTTCGGTCTGCCGGAGATCCTGATGAACCGCTTCGTCGGGCTGGTCTCCTTCACCGCCATGTTCGGCTCCCTGCTGATGTGGACGGCGACCCCAGTGAAGATCTTCTTCTCCGAAATCCCGGCCGGCATCTTCGGCAAGAAGACGGTCGAGCTCAACGAGAACGGCGTGCCCGCCCGTGCAGCCTGGATCCAGTACCTCATCGTGCTGCCGCTGATGGTGATCCCGACCCTGGGCTCCAACACAGCGCAGGATCTGATGAACACCGTCATCAACATGACCGCCGCCGCCTCCATGCTGCCGCCGCTGTTCATCATGCTGGCCTACCTCAATCTGCGCCTGAAGCTCGACCACCTGCCGCGGGAGTTCAAGATGGGTTCGCGCACTACCGGTATCACCGTGGTCTCGGTGTTGATCGCCATCTTCTCGGTGGGTTTCCTCGCCTCCACCTTCCCGACCGGCGCCGACATCATGACCATCATCTTCTACAACGTCGGCGGGATCGTGATTTTCCTCGGCTTCGCCTGGTGGAAATACAACAGATACGAAGCCTCCCTCAGCGCCGAAGCGCGTGCGAAAGAGGCCCAGCCGACGGCGCAGGTTGCCATGCAGACGCCATAGCCACTGCATTGAATCCCAATCAAACCGGGTGGCCGTTGGCCACCCGCAAACCGTTGAACCAGAAAAGGAAAAGAGAATGAGCGAGACGATCGAGTTTGCCGAATTCAAACGGGTCGAGATGAAGGTGGGCAAGGTGCTGGAGGTGGTGCGTCACCCCGGGGCCGACAAACTCTACATCGTCCAGATCGACGTGGGGGGCGAGCGGCCGCTGCAGACCGTCACCAGTCTGGTGCCTTACTACAGCGAAGAGGAGCTGATGGGCAGCGAGGTGGTGGTACTGACCAACCTCAAGCCCACCAAGATGCGCGGCGAGCGATCCGAGTGCATGTTGCTCTGCGCCGAGACCCCGGACGAGAGCCAGAGCGTACTGTTGCAACCGCGGGTGCCGATGGCGCCGGGCACCCCGATCGTCTGAATGGTATTGCGAGCCGGTGCGGGAGACGGCACCGGTTCAGCAACGAGGCTGTCCACGCGGCCCGATCATAACAAGAGAGTAAAGCGCGGGGCCAACAGACCCTTGCCGAACACATCACAGAGTCACAGCGCTCCCCGCAGGGAACGCGAGTCCACTGGAGGACACCATGTCTGAATCCGTACGCGGCACCATAGGCAAGTTTGCCCTGTTGTCGATGACCTTTGCCGCCGTGTTCAACGTGCGCAACATCGTCAACAACAACATCGAGCTGGGGCTCAGCTCCGCCCCGATCTTCCTGCTGGCGACCATCGTCTACTTCATCCCGTTCGTCTTCATCATCGCCGAGTTCGTCTCGGCCAACAAAAACTCCGAGTCGGGGATGTACGACTGGCTTAAAAAACCGCTCGGCACCCGGATGGCCTATCTGGGCTCGTTTCTCTACTGGTTCGTGAACCTGTTCTGGTTTGTCTCCCTGCTGCCCAACGTCATCGCCTACGCCTCCTACGCCATGCTGGGCTATGAGTACAGCTTCTCGCCCATGGTCACCTCGATCATCTCCATCGTGCTGTTTGCGGCGGCGACCCACATCTCCACCAAGGGGGCGAGCTGGCTCGGCAAGATTGCGGAGATCGTGGCCTATGGGGTGTTTGCCCTGTTCGCCATCTATGTGCTGGGTGCCCTGATGGCTCTGAGTGGCGATCATGTGCCGGCCCAGCCCATCACGCTGGAGGCGATGACTCCCACCGTCAACTGGGCGACCCTCGGCATCATGTGCTGGATCTTCCAGGCGGCGGGCGGTGCCGAAACGGCAGCTGCCTACCTCAACGATGTGAAGGGCGGCCAGAAGTCCTTTATCAAGGTGATCATCAGTGCCGGTATCGTCATCGGTGCCATGTATGCGGTCGGTTCCCTGCTGGTGAACGTGTTCGTGCCGCGCGAGAGCCTCACCTATGCCGGCGGCATGGTGGAGATCTTCACCGGCATGGCCCAGTATTTCGGGCTCTCCGAGGCGCTGGTGGGCCGCTTCGTCGGCGTGGTGCTGTTTATCGCCATGTTCGGCTCCATGATGATGTGGACCTCGGCGCCGGTGAAGATCCACTTCTCCGAGATCCCGCAGGGGGTTTACGGCGAGAAGACCACCCAGCTCAACGAGCACGGCGTGCCGGTGCGCGCCGCCTGGTGGCAGTTTGTTTTCGTGTTCGCGATGCTGGTGGTCAACGGCTTCGGCTCCGAGTCGGTGCAGCAGATGATGAACACCGCCATCAACCTCACTGCAGGGACTGCCATGCTGCCGCCGATCTTCATCATGGTGGCCTACTTCGTGTTCCGCTGGAAACATGACGACACCCCCCGTGACTTCCGCATGGGGTCGCGCAAGTTCGGGATGGGCGTGGTGTCGGTGCTGATTGCCATCTTCGTGGTGAGCATGAGCGCCTCCGCATTCCCGGCCGGGGTGGATCTGGTGCGCGCCTTCTTCATCAACGTCTTTATGACCGCGGTCTTCTCGGCACTGGCCTACTGGTGGATCTCCCGCTTCGAGAAGCGACAGGCCCGCAAGCTCGCCGGTAATGAGAAGAAAAGCGGCAGCGGCAAGCTGGCCAGCCAGCGCTGATCGGCTGAGCGAAAAAGCGGGACGGGCGGCCTTGGTCGCCCGTTTTTTTATCCATTTAGCGCCGGTTTGGCGCTATCTGGCCGCGGGTCAGCAACTTCCGCTATTCGACAAAGCAAAGGCGTTAAGCATTGATGAACAATTAACCGCTGCACAACGTTGCGCCTCTCCGTTATCGGGGTAAGCTGGAGGTTCGTTTTAGCGGGAGGTGCCAGACATCTCCCGCTCTGTTTCTTGTCCTCCCCAATCCTGACTGCCGTCACGGCAGCAGGATGCCCTTCTGATGGAGACCTTTCGTGCGTCTGGATCCCTTTACTGTTGTGCTGATTGCGGTGGTCACCCTGGCCTTCCTCTTTCCCTGCGAGGGGCAGGTGGCCGTCTGGTTCGGTCTGCTGACCAAGCTGGCGGTGGCGCTCTTGTTCTTCATGCATGGCGCCAAGTTGTCGCGCCAGAACCTGCTGGCGGGCCTCGGTCACTGGCGGCTTCATCTGGTGGTGATGCTCAGCACTTTCGTGCTGTTTCCGCTGCTCGGGCTGCTGCTCACCCCGCTGGTACCGGGCTGGCTGAGCCCGGCCATCTACCTCGGCTTCCTCTATCTCTGCGCCCTGCCTGCCACCGTGCAGTCGGCCATCGCCTTTACCTCGATGGCGGGGGGCAATGTGTCGGCGGCGGTGTGCAGCGCCTCGGCCTCCAGCATCCTCGGCATCTTCCTCTCGCCGGTGCTGGTGGGGATGATGATCCACGTACAGGGGGAGGGGATCGACACCTGGCACTCCATCCAGGCCATCATGGTGCAGCTGATGCTGCCGTTCGTGGTCGGCCACCTGTCGCGTCCGCTTATTGGTCGCTGGGTCGATAGCCATCGCCCGCTCATCGGCAAGCTGGATCAGAGCTCCATCCTGCTGGTGGTCTATGTCGCCTTCAGCGAGGCGGTGGTGCAGGGGATTTGGCGTCAAGTAAGTTGGTACGATCTGGCCAGTATCGTTCTGCTGAGCTGCGTCTTGCTGGCGCTGGTGCTCTGCTGGAACGTCTGGATCAGCCGCCGCCTCGGCTTCGACAAGGCGGACGAGATCACCATCGTTTTCTGCGGCTCGAAAAAGAGTCTGGCCAACGGGGTGCCGATGGCCAACGTCATGTTCCCGGCCGCCAGCGTCGGGGTGATGGTGCTGCCGCTGATGATCTTCCACCAGATCCAGCTGATGGTCTGCGCCGTGCTGGCGCGCCGCTATCACGAGCAGGGGCATTGATACTCGCGACGTTTTTATTGCCATAACAAGAGGGAGGCTCGTTGGCCTCCCTCTTCTCATCTGCATGCCGACGGCGGATTAGCGTTTGCGCCAGACGGTCAGCTGCGCCACCGTGTGCTGGTATTTGCGGGCGGTCTCGCGGATGACGAAGGGCACATCCTGGGGCGGGCAGTGCTCCTCGAATTCGGCTGCCAGCAGCCGTTGCAGCGCCTGATAGGTGGTGAGCGCCTCGCCGTTTTCGCGAATGCCGCCGAGCCAGTTGGCGGGCGGGGTATATTCCGCCAGCCAGGTGTAGGGGCTGGTGAGCACCAGCAGGCCACCGCTGCGCAGTCGGGGTGCGATATCCCGCAGGAAGCGAGCGGGCTCCCGCAGCCGGTCGATCAGGTTGGAGGCGAGCACCAGATCGTAGTGGTCATATTTGGGCTTGAGGTTGCAGGCATCCCCCTGACTGAAGTGGATGCGCTCAGCCTGACTCGCCCCCAGCCCATGGCTCGACAGGCGCGCCTCGCAATACTCTACCAGTTCACCCTCCAGCGGAATGGCGTAGCGGAAACTGTCCTGAGTGGCGAGGGCCAGCGCCACATCGATGAAGCGGGCCGAGTAGTCCACCCCGTCCACATGCTGGAAGTGGCGGGCCAGTTCGAAGCTGGCACGGCCGGTGGCGCAGCCGATATCCAGTGCCCGCTGGTGGTTGCTGCACAGCTCGCCAGCAAGATCAGCAAGCGTCTTGGCGTAGTTGGCTACCCCGAAGTGGCTCGGGCCGTACTGGAAGTCGAGGTACTGAGCGACCAGCGTGTCGGTTTCATAGGGATTCACGATAACGGGTTCCTGATAACAGGAGACCAGATAGCGGAAACCCGCATGCTGGAAAAAGTGACGCCGGAAGGCGTAACGGGATGATTTGAGCGCTTCGTTACCTGTGCTGATCCAGCTGCCGCCCTTGATCAGGGTGTGCTTGCCATCAAAGGTGGGGGTAGAGAAGTCGTCGTAGAGCGGGTGGATTTTAAAGCCGTCGAAGCCATCGATGGCGGTGCTGGTCCACTGCCAGACATTGCCCACCAGATCGAAGAACTCCCCTTGTGGGCAGGTATCCACCGGGCAGGAGGAGGCGAAACGGGCCAGATTGATATTGCCGGGGGCCTGTGTCCAGTCCGGCTGATCGCCGGGTAGCTGCTCGCGCAGCAGTTGCCACTCTGCCTCGCTCGGCAGCTGGATGGGGAGTCCGGTCCTGGCCGCCTTCCAGCGGCAGAAGGCAGCCGCTTCCAGCTGGTTGACCTCCACCGGCCAGTCCCAGGGCATGGCGACCTGCTCGGTCATCAGCCGCAGCTGCAATTGCCCGGGTTCGGTGGGGTCACCGACCCAGAAGGTGGGCATCTGCGCCTTGGCGTACTGACACCAACCCCAGCCTTCCTCATCCCACCACTGTTGCTGGCCGTAGCCGCCCGCCTGGACGAAGGCGAGGTACTCGGCATTGCTCACCAGCATGCGGCTGGCCTGAAACGGGGCCAGCTCGATCTGGCGCTCGCCATATTCGTTGTCCCAGCCGTAGGTGGCGTCCTGCTTGCCAAGGCGCACCTTGCCGCCGGCCACCGGCAGCAGACTGTTGGCGGGTACCTGATCAATGCGGTGGCGGGCTTCGGGGCTGGCGGGCCAATAAGGCTGCGGCCGCACCCAGGCGAGCGGCAACTGGCGGATCAGCACGCTGGAGGTCTCGAGGTGGATGCGCTCGTGCTCTATCCCCATCAGGATCACCCAGGCTGGGCTCTGCCAGTCGATGGGCAGAGTGAGCGGCATCTGCCGGATGAAATCGCACACCAGCGAACGGACTTTAGCCCGATAGCTGCGCAGCTCGCTAACTTTGGGCCAGTCGTAGTGGGTCTCGTCCAGATCGTCCCAGCTCATCTCGTCCACCCCGATGGCAACCATGGCCTCGATGCGGGCATCCAGCCGCTGGTCGATCAGGCGCGCCGCCAGCAGCTTGTTGATAAAGAAGGCGGCGGTGTGGCCGTAGTAGAAGATGAGCGGGTGGCGCAGCGGGATCGCCTTGTTGAACCAGGCGCGCTCATCGGCCAGACAGTCGAACAGCGAATCGTAGAGATCGAAGGTCTGGCAGAAGTAGGTGAGCAGTTCGCGCCGTTTCTGCTCGGGATCGCTGCCGGTCAGGAACGGGGTGCGAGTCGGTTCCGGCAGACCGGTGGCGGTGGCATAGAGAGGGCTTGCTTGGGTCACGCTCTGACTCCTTGTTGGCGGTGAAGACTGACAAGACAGTGGTAATGACATTACCGCAATGGAGAGCTTGGTACGCACGAAGTACCACTATTGGCTCAACAGACCGGCAGGGCAATTAAAAACTTCCACGGGCTGTCAGCATAGTGACCGGCAGGGTGACCCGCCAATCAGCCACAATCATATCCGTTCGAGAATGGTTATTTTTACCAAAATATGGTCTAAATGGTTCTCTTAATTCTTCGGTTTGTTCTGGGTTTAATGGTTATTTCCTTTTGAATCATTAAGTTAATTTTTGGCTCACGCTTTGCAAAGCATGAAAACCAATTGGCCCTGGATGGCCAACACATAAGGAGGAGAGTAGCGATGAAATGGATGATGGTTGTCATGTTGATGGCAGGGCTCAGTGGTTGTCACTGGCTGGATCAGACCAGAGTGACCGGAACGGGGGCTGTGGTCGAGCGCCAGCAGGGGCTCGGTGACGGGGTGACCCGGGTGCTGGCGGGTGTGCCTGCCACCCTCCATCTGGTAGCGGGGGAGCCGCGCGGCATCCTGATCAAGGGGCAGGAGAACCTGCTGCCCTATCTGGAGCTGACCGAGAGCGGCGACAAGCTGGAGATCGAGGTGAAGGAGGGTTACCGGCTCGATCCTACCGAGCCGCTGGAGCTGACCATCACCTTGCCTGTGCTGAACGAACTGGCATTGGCCGGGACCGGCAACGGCGATCTGAGCGGCTTCAAGGGGGATGAGCTGGTGCTGTCGGTGGCCGGTACCGGTGACATCGTCGCCAGTCAGCTGGAGCTGAAACGGCTGGAAGGGAATATCGCTGGCACCGGCAGTCTGGAGCTGGGCAGCGGTTCGGCGCAGGCCATCGAGCTGAACATTGCCGGTGCTGGCGACGTGCTCGGGAGCGAGATGCGCGGCAAGGAGGTAGAGGTCAATATCGCCGGCAGCGGTGATGTGGCTGTACGGGCGCAGGAGACGCTGAAAGTCGGCATCGCCGGCTCAGGCAACATCGCCTACTGGGGCGATCCCAAGGTGGAGCAGCAGATCGCAGGCTCCGGCGGCGTGACCCGAGCGGGCAGCTGATATCAACCGATCACCACAACTGAAACAGGCCCGTCACGGGCCTGTTTTGATCAGAGGTGGCGGGCGTGAAAGCGCAGGTGCGCCTCGATAAAGCTCGCCACGAAGAAGTAGCTGTGGTCATAGCCCTCGTAGCGGTTGAGCTCGAGCGGCCACCCCTTGCTGGCGGCCACTTCGGCCAGCGCATCGATATGCAGCTGCTCGGCGAGGAAGGGATCATCCAGCCCCACATCCACCAAGGTTGGCAGCGGTGTGACCGGCTGGTGGCGCAGCAGCTGGCAGGCATCCCACTCCTGCCACAACAAGGGATTGCTGCCGAGATAGGCGCCGAGCGCCTTCTGGCCCCAGGGGCAGCGGCTCGGGTGGCAGATCGGGCTGAACGCCGAGACCGAGCGGTAGCGACCGGGCTCCCGCAACGCGGCGATCAGCGCACCGTGACCGCCCATGGAGTGGCCACTGATGGCGCGGCGGGTCGAGACCGGGAAGTGGGTCTCTATCAAGTCAGGCAGTTCGCGGGTGACGTAGTCATACATCTGGTAGTGCGCCTGCCAGGGGCTCTGGCTGGCATTGACGTAAAAGCCCGCGCCCATGCCGAGGTCATAACCGGGATCGTCCGCTACGCCGTCACCGCGGGGGCTGGTGTCCGGCGCCACCAAGGCGATGCCGAGCTCGGCGGCGATACGCTGGGCACCCGCCTTCTGCATGAAGTTCTCATCGGTGCAGGTGAGGCCGCTGAGCCAGTAGAGTACGGGCACCTTCTGGCCGGTGAGGGCCTGAGGCGGCAGATAGATGGCAAAATTCATCTCGCAGCCGAGCACGCTGGCGTGGTGGCGATAGCGCTTGTGCCAGCCGCCGAAGCTCTTGTTGCTGCTGATAATCTCCAGATTCATCGAAGGACTCCTGCACCCCGCCCACGATGGCGGGCGGGGTGATCATGCTCAGTAGTGGATGACGGTGCGGATGCTCTTGCCTTGGTGCATCAGATCGAATGCCTCGTTGATCTGCTCAAGCCCCATGGTGTGGGTGATGAAGTCGTCCAGCTTGAACTCGCCCTGCATATAGCGCTGCACGTAGCTCGGCAGCTCGCTACGACCGCGCACGCCGCCGAAGGCGCTGCCGCGCCAGACCCGGCCGGTGACCAGCTGGAACGGACGGGTGCTGATCTCCTGGCCGGCGCCGGCCACGCCAATGATGACCGACTCGCCCCAGCCCTTGTGGCAGCACTCGAGCGCCGCGCGCATCACCTTGACGTTGCCGATGCACTCGAACGAGAAGTCGACGCCGCCGTCGGTGAGCTCGACGATTACCTCCTGGATGGGCTTGTCATAGTCATTCGGGTTGATGCAGTCAGTGGCGCCCAGCTTGCGGGCCAGTTCGAACTTGCTCTCGTTGATGTCGATGGCGATGATGCGGCCGGCCTTGGCCAGGCGAGCCCCGATCACCGCCGAGAGGCCGATGCCACCCAGCCCGAAGATGGCGACGCTCTCACCTTCCTTCACCTTGGCGGTGTTCATCACGGCGCCGATGCCGGTGGTGACGCCGCAGCCGAGCAGGCAGACCTCTTCCAGCGGGGCGGCCGGGTCCACCTTGGCGATGGAGATCTCCGGCAGCACCGTGTATTCGCTGAAGGTGGAGGTGCCCATGTAGTGATAGATGGGCTGGCCATCTTTCGAGAAGCGGGTGGTGCCGTCCGGCATCAGCCCCTTGCCTTGGGTGGCGCGGATCTTCTGGCAGAGGTTGGTCTTGCCGGATTTGCAGAATTTGCACTCGCCGCATTCGGGGGTGTAGAGCGGGATCACGTGATCCCCCACCTTGACGCTGGTGACCCCTTCGCCGACCGATTCGACGATGCCGCCCCCCTCGTGGCCGAGGATGCAGGGGAAGACCCCTTCCGGATCTTCACCGGAGAGGGTGAAGGCATCGGTGTGGCAGACGCCGGTGGCGACGATGCGCACCCGTACTTCGCCCGCTTGCGGCGGCATGACCTCGACCTCTTCGATGGAGAGGGGCTGGCCCGGGCCCCAGGCGATGGCGGCCTTACACTTGATGCTTTGAACCTGTGCCATGACGGATGTCCTTATTGTTGAGCAGGGTGAGGAGAATGGGTTCGGACATCCAGTGTAGTTTCCCGCCGATTTGGTGATAATGAGGGCAAATCTCAAATCACTTTTACACACAGGTAATAATGTTCGGCTGGGAAGGGATCTGTGAATTTGTCAGCGTGGCGGAGCAGGGGGGCTTTACCCCGGCGGCACGCAAGCTGGGAGTGTCGGTGGCGCAGGTCAGCCGTCAGGTGGCACAGCTGGAAGATCGGCTGCAGGCCAAGTTGCTGCTGCGTACCACCCGTCAGGTACGGCTCACCGAGCTTGGCGAGATCTACTATCGCCACTGCCGTCAGCTGCTGGACAACCTCTATGAGGCGGAGCTGGCGGTGGGGCGCCATCAGGCGGTGCCGCAGGGCACCCTGCGCATTACTGCCCCCGTCTCCTACGGCGAGAGCCGCATCGCCCCGCTGGTGAACGACTTCATGGTGCGTTTCCCCCAGCTGGAGGTGACCCTCAACCTCACCAACCAGCTGCTGGATCTGGTGCATGAAGGCTACGATCTGGCGCTGCGGCTAGGCCATCTCAAGGATTCGACGCTGGTGGCGCGCAAGCTGGCGCAGCGGGTGCCCTATGTCTGCGCCTCACCGGCCTACACCGCCCGCCACGGCATACCCAATAGCCTCTCCGAGCTGACCCGCCACACCTGTCTGGTGGGCAACAGTGACGAGTGGCACTTTACCCTGGATGGTCGCCCCCACAGCGTGCGGGTGCGCGGCCTGTTGCAGTGCAACAGCGGCCATGCCCTGCTGGATGCGGCGCTCAAGGGGATCGGCATCATCCAGTTGCCGGACTACTACGTGAGCGATCATCTGGCCCGAGGGGAGCTGATCGAGCTGCTGCCCGAACTACGGGCCCCAGCGGAGGGGATCTGGGCTCTCTATCCCCATAACCGCCACCTCTCCCCCAAGGTTCGATTGCTGGTGGACTACCTCGCCGAGCGGCTGAGCGACCCGCACCAACCGGCGCTGGTGATGCCGATAGGCTAGGGCTTCTCTCGCTCGTTGGCTCACTGGTGGAAATCCCATGGCCTGAAAATAAAAGAGCCCTTGAGGAATCAAGGGCTCTTTTGCAGGCAACAACCGGATAGTCAGCGACTCATCACTCGATGTTCTGGATCTGAATGTTGTATAAACATTTTAAGTTAATGAAATTCAATGGCTTATGGCTATTTATTAAGACCTTAAATCCCAATGTGATACCGTTTGTGATACCACATTTGCCACGTACCATCTGACTAAACCGGGGGATTCCACACCGAGTTTTTTTCTGCACAGGACTGACAGGCAAAGCCGTCGTCCATCCAATCGATCGAGTTCAAGGTTCGGCTGTGACTACCACTCTGGAAATAGCTGCGATTGCACCACCTCATTTCGGGACCATACACCTAGGGGCACAGCTCTCCCTTGGGATTTGAGAGTGGTGCTATCAATGACCAACAGCAACTGCGATGTAGCCTTGTTTCGAGTGCGTTTTATATTGTGGGAACGCCAGCCTGAGCTTGCCTGAGTCCACTAACGATTTCAGATACTGCTGCCGGATGGACTGGGCATCTCTCTCGACGATGCTGGCAAGTGCAGAGATGGAGACGAAATGCCCCTGACAAACTTGGATCAGTGCGGCCTCCATGGTGCTGCGGTCTAGGCGCTTCTTCTGGCGCGGTTCGCAAGCCAGCTGGAAGAGATGCTGGCGCATAGTTTCAGTCAGGTGAGCCACATCATCGATATAGGGGGCGTCAAAATGCTCTGAGATTAGCCGCCCGTGCAGATCTCTAGTTGCGTTTTCTGTGGATCCTTCATCGCTATGTGTGGAGCTTGGGTCGTTATATGTGGAGCTCCCTTCGCTATGTGTGGAGCTCTGGCCGCTATATGTGGAGCTCTCTTCGTTATGTGTGGAGCTACCATTACCCATCTCTTGGGATGTTGAGGCAAAAGAGAAAACCTCATCCGGTGTAGGGTGCGAGACACCCGGCAGGGTATAACTCTTTTGCTTGAACTCGCCGCAGATCCCTATTGCCGAGAAAATTGTGTGGTGGGCAGGACGACTCGGGGTAGGCGCAGGCGCTCGCACTGAGAGCTTAGAAATTCACGCCAGTACGGCCAGACATGGTAGCTGGCGTTTTTCAGGGCAAATTCATCGATAGCGGCCTGTTCCAGGGGGACGACCATCTGGTATTCGGCAATATAATCACCCTCAACAAAGGCTTTGACCTCTGGTTCATCGCCTTCGCGTGGCATGATCCAACGTGCCCCGAGACGGATATAGACCCGCAGTAGCTGGCCATCACCCTCGATCTGAATCACTTCGCTACGGCGCACGACGTGCATCTGTTGCACCTGCAGTTCGGTCTGTGCATCAAAAAACTTCGGATCGAATTCATCCTGACTTTGGGCTCGGGTTGCCTTGAGATAGACATCGGCGATGTGCAGGCTCTCAATGGCCTGCTGTAGAGACTTGCTGACTTTAGCCATAACTTACCTCGTTCGAGATCTCATGGCGTTGCACCAAAGCAGCTTTTGCCTGGCGATACTGGGCGAAGCTTACCACAACGACATTTTCCCAGTGTTCGGCCTGGCGTAGGACTTTGGCATCGGCCAGCAGCTTATCCAGCGCGGCGGGGACGTCGGCAGCCAGCCGTAATAACTTATCCATCGCATCGGATTGCATCACGTCGTCCGCTTCGTACTTGGAGAAGGCGACCGGGCCGCCACCAAAAGCTTTGGCGGCATCCTCCTGGCTCAACCCCCAGCGCTTGCGCAGTTCGCGCACTTCGTTGCCGGTCAGTAGACCTTGCACCCGTTTTTTAAATGCGATCATGGCGCGTTTGTTTAAGCGTGCCTCGGTGGCCCCCGCTTGCGCACTGCCACAAGCATCACATACGGCATAGTGGCTTTCGATGGTGCCGTGCTGGCCCAAATGCTCAACGGCCATTAATTCACTGTGGGGGTGTAACAGCCCAGCCCCACAAATCGGACAAGTTTGAATCGTCATCTTGGATCCCTTATTGCGACATATGGCAGGAGACCAGCAGCAAGATTTGCCCCGTCTTACCAATCGCAAACTTCACATAATATTCAAAACGCATCTCTTTGCGCGCCGTGTCGACCCACTCGTTGCGCTGTAGCCGGTAGCCGTCACAGGCTGCCCATGGGCCAGTTGGCCGCTGTACGCACCACTCCGAATTCAGGTAATGGCCTTCGGTAATGGCTTGCTGGAGCAACTGGCGCACATCGGCAATCTCATAACCCAATCCGGTAACATCCTGAATGCACTTGCGTGTCCAGAGAGTGGTCTTGTCATCCCCCGCATCAAGTAACTGCCGCACGTCGTCTACAGGGTAGAGCGGGCCATTGT
The DNA here is from genome assembly GCF_027705925.1 of Aeromonas sp. Y289-2. Lineage (NCBI taxonomy): Bacteria > Pseudomonadati > Pseudomonadota > Gammaproteobacteria > Aeromonadales > Aeromonadaceae > Aeromonas > Aeromonas sp. Y289-2. The sequence continues at coordinate 166,264 of NZ_JAPDCH010000009.1, read as the reverse complement.
CGATGTAGATTCGTTCATCTCCGGCTTGATCCGGTGGTTGCCCCGTATAGGCACTAACATTTATCACATTGTTTACCATTATGGTAAGTTTTTCCACTTGTTTTACTGAATGGAGTCCATTGTAGCTGACGGTATAGGCACAAAATACCGGCCTGACCCCCACTTAAACTCGACTTGTTCTGACTCGCTCAGAGCACTGAGGTCAGCCAGGTCTTCGATGCTGAAACAAGTCATGGTTGTTTACTCCGTATATCTGACGGTTGTTGTGGCTGCACGAGTTATGGATGTGATTGCCATGCTGACCCAACAAGAGATAGCCCAGTACCAAGTTGCGCAGGATTAAATAGGCGAGAGCGGTCTTCTAGCAGAACGCGAGGCATCGGGGTGATCGTGGTTGGTGTTCTTCGTTGGTCTAGATCTCGAGGCTCCTCGAAGCCTCTATCATAGATAACCCCCCCCTTGCCCGTGAATAAGCCGCGTTGATGCAAAAGACCGTCTCCAGCATCGTCCAACCAGTACCAGAATAGAGAGACATTTGCAGGTAAATCTCTTTGGAAGTGCGCCAATGCTTGCTCTCGTTGTGTTCTACCTGGCTTTCTCTCTTCCTCGGAAAATACATGGAGCTCAACAGGCTTCAGGCAAAAACGCATTATTTCTAGCAGAGTTTTTCGACAGCCAGGGCGTGTTGGGCAAATGTAGTTGTCATAGATAGTTACCTTTTCGGCATTCAGTAATAAGGCCTTGGCCGCTCCAGCAAGTGATGTCGCGTCACGATTAAACTGAGTATTGAAATCAAAATCGTCATCATCAAGGTCTTGCCAGTTAGCGATGTAGTACGGGCGATTATCTGTCGTTCCGTCAACAACACGGTGGAAAGGTTGGGCTTGATGGCTGTCCACTGCAGCTTCACGCCATGGGGCTCCCGCGTATTCACGGTTAAAGCTAACCAAGCGTGACTCTTTGATCCTGAGGAGTTTCTCTGTTGCTTTATCTATCTGCTGGGCATTTAACGCAGTGGCAAGGTGGTCTGATACCTCTTTAAGCCAGTTTTCAGGGAAGCGCGAGAGAACCGCTCCTTTATCAAATCCCAAACGGGCCTCTAACAGGTTGAGGTCGGCCATATTTCGGATTTGGTTCGGGGAGATAGCAAATTCGAGATGCAGCATTAGAACAGCTCCCCCCGGCGTTCAGCAAAGAAACCATTTGGCCAAGGGGCATCAAATTCCCCTTCGTCAGTTGTCTTGATCGGCAGCAGGCGCGTTTTTCCGTTCTCCTGCTCGCAGAAAATAATCTGGATATCTTCTTTGCGGCAATAACAGCTGTGATTATCAGTGATGTCACCCTCTGCGGATTGGCGGCGTCGCTTAAGCAGCCTTAACATCAGGTGCTCGCTATGGGTTTCTACCAAAAACATCCGTTCTGGATCCTTGCGGCAGGCGTTCAGCATCATATCGGCGAGGCTGAGCTGCCATCTGGGGTGGATATGCAGCTCGGGTTGTTCGCAAGAGACCATCACGCCAGATTGTTCCAGACTGGTGGCGGCAATAAAGGGGAATACTTGAGATACTCCGACACCGACATCACAAGGGCGCAGCGGTGTATTGGCATTAGCTTCGGTTAATTGCACCTGACGCTGTTGTAGCGGAGCCTCTCCTTGAAAGCTGGCTTTGAAGTGATAACTGGAATTGAGCAAATCCACATGGTTGAAGCACTGATTAACCTGCTTGCGATACCCATCAGAACCAAAAGCAAAGTGATCCCAGCCTGCCGTGCCATCGTACCAGCGGCTACTCTTGGGCCTGCTTTCAAGCACAGTTCCTCTTCCAGGCACAATTCTCAATGGGCCTATATGGAGCAAGTTGAGCAGCTTTTGGCCCAGGAGTCGAAGTGGTGCCAGTGCGGCTTGCGATAGTGCTGCTTCGACAAACAGACGAGCTGCCAACGGATGATCAGGATAAATTTCCTCCCATGTGACTTGGGCTCCAGACAAGTCAATTCGTCTGGTAACGGGAGGGAGGGCATCTTGGCCTCGGATATATACGGTTTCCCACTGGCCGGAAGCAAAAACATTTCCTAACTCAAAGGCCTCATCGATGTACCAATGGGGAAGTGGAGCATAGTGAGTAATGGCCACATCGGGTTTGCCCGCTTGCACCTCAAACCGTAGGTAAGTTTGCCCTTGGCTTGAGCACTCGAAGCGGCTGACGAATGCTCTGTGTTTGAAGTCATCCCAGCTGATATCCAGCTCAAATGAGATGATGTCCGCGGTTGCATCCGGCCCGTAGTGTAAGTTGGTTTCAAGCAGCCAATCTTCTGGGGTGGTCAGGAAATCGTGCCAGATATCTGCGGTAGCATCCCGAAAGTCCAACGTAGCGCCCAAGGTAATGGTGTTGTTGAGATCTTTGCCATGCACCAGGTTGTGAAATCCGCCAAGCCAGAGTTGCTCACCGGTAATGGAGCTGTACTGGGGATCAAAATTGCGCTCAACGATCACCTCATAGAGATAGAGCAAGGCTTGCAGCACGGTACTCTTACCGGTGCTGTTGGCACCAAAGAGTAGGGTGATCGGTGCCAGGGGAATATGAGCTGTTTGGGCTATGCCCTTAAACCCGCCTATAGTCAGTGCGCTAATTTTCATCCTGTGCTCCCACTATTGTTATAACTGGCCGGAGAAGGCTTTTTGGCTTAAAGAATTGAATAAGGCGTTGGATTCCTGTTGGGATTTATCTAATATATTTCGCATATCCATTTGTTGCTTAAAGTAAGTCGCAAATTCACTCTGTTCACTAGGGCTGGGGGATGGAAGCATTGTTCGGCTCATTATTTCCATAGTGATGTATTTCGTATTACTGCCTTTTGATGAGTTTTTCAGATTGCTAAGTTGAAACTCCAATGCAAACTTAAAGAATGGATAGCTCCAATTCTCGTTCTTTAGTGACAATACATATGTGCGCTGATAGGCATTAAATTTACCTATGTAATGTTTAACATCGTAATCTGCTTGCGCGTTGTTCCCAGCTAACAATAGAGCTTCTTGGTCAAAGGCATAATGGTCAATGCGATAGACTTCTTTTGCACAGGTAAAGAAAGGATAGACGCCACTTTTTACTTCTGCGTTGGAGTTCAGTTTTCCAGTTTTAATGTGGAAGACCTCGGTCATTGGAAGTAATTTGCACCCCTTCGGGTTGGTGACGGGATCGCCGAACATATCGAGGAAGACGCTGCGCAGGAAATCATCGGCGAGGGCGATGGCTTGCTGGCGCTTCTGGCGGATGGCGTCGGCCTTATCCAGAATCGCGGCAATGCGTTTCTGCACTTCAGGTGAAGGAACAGGAATAAGTATCTTGGATGCGTCCCCTTTGGTTAATTTCGCTCTGGTTGCACCCTTTATATATGGGGTTACATCGTATCGTTGTAATACTCTATACAGGAAGTTAATATCAACCCCATCTTTTGGCTTTAGAACGTGAGCATGGTTGTTAACCCAATATTTCCCATTTGCGATATAAGCAATGTCTCTATTCGGATTTCCAAAATGACCTCCATCTTCAGCAAGCAAAATTAATGGCTCGTCAAAGATGTAATCATCAATGGTTCCCTGTGGTCCATTTGCACCGTAATAAATGAAGTCGCCTTCAGTTCGCTCCGATGCTTTTATTGGTTTCCTTAAGTTATCAAGAAAATCTACAGCTTTATCTAAAGAAACGATTGGCCATGACTTATCGAAATCGCAGGCTCGCAACATCATAACATTTTCTCCAGCTCTGCCAGATCGGCCAGAATTTCCGCTTCCAATGCCTTTAATTTCCCCAAAATGACCTTGGGGTTTTCATAGCTCTCCTCCTGATAGACAACCTCTTTATAGCGGTTGATGGAGAGATCGTATTTTTGGGCGGCTATCTCGGCCTTGGGCACGATAAAGGCTTGCTGGGTGCGATCCTGATAATCCCGCTCAACGCCCCCCTCGTCTTTCAGATGCTCGTTATTGGGGAACTGCTCGGCGAGCTGGCGGCTGAGCTGGTGGCCGATAAAGTTGCCGACCGGCATATGAGCCTGCTTGCGGTAGTGCTGCCAGCTTGAGACCAGATGGGGCAGATCGTTCTGGCTTATTGGGCTCCGCTTGTCATCGAGGCTGTAGCCGTCGTTTTGCAGGTCATAGAACCAGACATTGCTGGTAGCGCCGCCCTTGGTGAAGATGAGGATTGCGGTGGCGACCCCGGCGTAGGGCTTGAACACGCCGGAGGGGAGGTTGATCACCGCCTCCAACTGGTTGTGCTCCACCAGCAGCTCGCGCAGTTGCACATGGGCCCTGGATGAGCCGAACAGTACCCCCTGCGGCACGACGGTGGCGCTGCGCCCGCCGATTTTGAGCATTTGCAGGATGCGGGCGATAAACAGCAGCTCGGTCTTCTTGGTCTTGACCTTGCCGAGCAGCTTGGGGTCGATGTCCTCCTCGTCCAGGGTGCCGGTAAAGGGCGGGTTGGCGAGGATCAGGTGAAAGCCTTCGTTGCTGGCGTCCGGGAAGTGATCGCGAAAGCCCTGGCTGAGGGTGTCCTGATAGTGGATGTCGGGTTGTTCGACTCCGTGCATGATGAGGTTCATGGCAGCGATACGCAGCATGGTGGCGTCGAAGTCGTAGCCGTGGAACATGTCGGTATCGACGTGGTGGCGATAGTCGGCGAGCAGATCGCCGGCGAAGACTTGTTGTTCTTCCAGCTCGCCGCGTTCGTTGGCCACCAGCTGGCTGTGGACGTTGTCGGCACTGGTGTAGCGCTCGACGATGTATTCGTAGCTGTTGGAGAGGAAACCCGCCGTGCCGCAGGCAGGATCGCAGATGCGTTCATGGCGGGCGGGGTTGGGTTCCATCATCTCGACCATGGCGCGAATGAGGTGGCGCGGGGTACGGAACTGGCCGTTGATCCCGGCGGTGGTGAGCTTGGAGAGCAGGTATTCGTAGAGATCGCCCTTGGTATCGCCCTGATCGATGGGGAGGGATTTGATCATCTCCACCGCGCTGACCAGCAGGCTCGGTTTGACGATCTCCAGCCGGGCATTCTTCATAAAGTGGCTGAGGATGGAGCCCTCGTGGTTGAGGCTGCGGAAGTGATCGAAGACGCCGTCACGCACCGTCTCCAGCATCTCGTCCGCCCCCAGATTGGCGTAGCGGGAGAAGCGATAGTCCTGCTCGAACTCGGCAAAGCGGTGTTTGAAAGGAATGCCCGCCAGCACCTCCCGCTGCTCGTCCTTGCTCTCCTGCATGTCGAGCATGCGGGAGTACATCAGGAAGGTGATCTGCTCGATCACGGTCAGCGGGTTGGTGATGCCGCCGACCCAGAAGGCTTCCCACAACTTGTCGATATTACTTTTCAGTTCGCCGGTGATCATGATTGTTCCATACAAGATTGAGAGGCTGCTGGCGCGTCAGTGGGCGGCCAACAGACTAGAATAAGCGGCCCGCACAGGGCGGGCCATCAGTGCCAGATTGGAATGGCCGCGATTGTACCGCGATTTTTGGCGGGATGGGCATTGATGCTCCTTCCGCTTTTTAGGGCACCGCCTTTCCGGTTTCGACGGCAAACCCGTCGACGATGGCCTTGAGGGCCATGACTTGTGCCATATCGGGGAAAACCCCGGTCACCCCCTGACTGTTGACCGAGGTGAATGGCTGCTCGAACAGTTGCTTCATCTCGATGGTGCCAAAGGTGCGGATATGGTTTTTCAGCAGATCGAGGAAGCGCATCTGAACCGCACTGAGGTGATGTTCGGCGGCGAAGGCGGTGAAACGCGCGGCCACCGCCTCTCCATCCATCCCCACCAGGGTACGCAGGATCTTGTCGAGCCCTGCACTGGCTTCGGGATAGAAGTCGGTCAGTACCTTGATATCGACGTTGGGGTTTTGCACCAGCACCAGTTTGCGCAGTTCGTCCAGTTCCTGGTCGGTAACCGGCTGACCACGACGGATCTTTTGCAGCACCCGGTTGCTGTCAAACAGGGGTTCCAGCACGCCCTGTACCTGCTTGCGGTAGAGTTTGAAATCCACTGATTTGATATTGGTCTTACGCTGGCCGGTCTGATACTCCCCCTCGTCTTCCTTGATGTTGGTGACCAGCGGCGGGCTTGAAGGAGTGGGGGTTTTCTCCATCAAGTGCATGATGTCGCGCAGGGTGATGCGAGCGTGTTCCAGCTGATCGAAATCAGCCTGCTGCCACCAGAGCAGCTCGCGCAACTGATTGATCAGTTCGCCGTGTTGCTGTACCTGCGCCAAATGGGGCGGCAGCAGTTCCACCTTTTCCGCCACCTTGTGGTAGCTCTGCATCAACTGCTCCGGGTTGTCATAGAGCGCCTGCTGGGCGGCGATCATGTCCATATCAAAGCGCAGAGCATCACCTTGGCCGCGTACATCGAGCCACTGCATCAAGGGGGCCATTTCGGTGAGCAGCGCCTGCTGGGTAGCCGGTGAAAATTGCCGCAGCACCTTGGGATCGCTCAAGCGTGCCTTCTCTTTCCAGCGCTCTTGTACCGAGATGGATCTGTCATCCAGCGCATCGAGTTGGGAGCGCAGTAGCAGGGTCACCTTGTCGAGCGCATCCCGGTCAAATTTCTTCAAGGCGCTGCACCCTAGTTGCAACCAGGCCTCGAAGCGTTGCTGAGCGAGGGATTTGCTGACCGCAGGCTCCACCTCTTCGGGCTCCTGCTCGAAGTAGTCGAACACGCCCCAGTGATCGAAGATGCGGAACTTCTCCTTGTGCTTGCCCGGCCCGAACAGATCTTTGCACAGGCGGGTGCCGCGCCCGATCATCTGCCAGAACTTCACCTTGGATCGCAGCGGTTTGGCAAAGACCAGATTGACCACTTCGGGCACGTCGATGCCGGTATCGAGCATGTCTACCGAGATGGCGATGGTAAGGTCGTGGTTTTTGCCATCGCCCTTGAAGTCGTCGATCAACTGCTCGGCACGGGGGTCGTAGTTGTCGATCACCTGGCAGAACTTACCCGCAAACTGGGGGTATTGCTCATCGAACACGGCTTGCAGCAAGAGGGCATGCTGGTGGTTGCGGGCGAAGATGATGGTCTTGCCCGGCAACTGGCCATCCTTGTCCTTGATGCCATTCTCCATCAAGTTGCGCATGATGGCGGCATTGGTCGGCTTGTTGTAGATGGCCTTGTCGATACTCTGGGCATCGAAATCGAGCTCGTTGGGGTCGATGCCGTCATCTTCCAGTTGAGCTACTTGCTCATCGGTCAGATTGTCGCGTTTGATCCCCTCGCGCAGGAATTTGGTGGTGTGAGTCACCACCTCGTAGGGCACCAGATGATCATCTTCGATGGCCTTTTCCAGCGAGTATTCGGCGGTGGGCATCTTGTAGTCACAACCGAATAGCTGGCAGGTGGAACGGCTAACCATCTCGACTGGCGTCGCGGTCAGGCCCACTTGCAGGCAGTCGAAGTATTTGAACAGATCCCCGTAGACGTTGTAGATGGAGCGGTGGGATTCATCGGCCACGATGAGATCGAAATAGCCCACATCGAACTGCTCCATGATATTGAGCATGCCGGGATAGGTGGCGATAAAGATGCGGGCGGTCTGCTGGGTCGCCTTGTCACTGGAACCGACTACGCAGAGAGGGTCGCTGATAAATTCGTTGAAGGCGTTGCGGGCCTGTTTGCGCAGCTCCTTGCGGTCGCACAGAAAGAGCACCCGTTTCACCCAGCGGGCATCAAGCAGCAACTTGGTCAGGGCGATGGAGACGCGGGTCTTGCCGGTGCCGGTGGCCTGCACGATCAGGGCGCTGCGCTTTTTATTGCTGAACGATTCCGCCACGCGGCGAATGGATTCCAACTGATAGAGGCGAGTCCCGCCCCCGGCAATATTGGTGTCGATGGGGGTTTGCAACAGATCCTTTTTGCTGGTGCGCTGCTGGATCAGGTGTTGCAGGCTCGCCTTGCTGTAGAAGCCGAACAGGCGGCGTGGTGGATAGCCATGAGCGGGATGATCATCCCAGATAAAGATGTCGTAGCCATTGGTGTAGAAGATGACCGGGCGCTGACCGTATTTCTCCTCCAGCCAGTCGGCATAGAGCTTGGCTTGTTGGCGTCCTGCTTCGGCATCGACCTGAGTGCTTTTCGCTTCAATCACCGCCAGCGGCTGGTGGTTGTCATCCCACAACACATAGTCAGCGCGCCCCTTACCTGTCTTGGTGGGCTGCTTGAGGGTGGCTTCTTCCTGACTGACTTGTTCGGTATCGCTGCCATCATTCGAGATATCCCAGTTGGCATCGAGCAGGCGGGCATCGATAAGGCGGCGGCGAGTCTCGGCCTCGTTCATGTCGAGCAGGCTGACCGCTTGCTGGTTCTTCAGACGGGATTGTTCTAGGCGAGCTTTGAGCTCGTCGGCCTGCTCTTTGGCTTGCTGCAGGTCACGCAGAATAGCGATCTCACGCTCTTCGGCCGCCTTGAGGGCGGCACAGGCTTTCTCCAGCTCATGTGCCTTTTTCTTCAACGCATCTGTTGTCAGTTCAACGGGTTGCTGCGCTGGCTGGGTGAAACTGCCACATTCCTGCTGATTGCCGTTGTCGTAGCGGATATAGAGCCAGGCGGCGATCAGCCAACCCTCTTTGAGCAGCCAGACCGAGTGCTTCTGCTCGCACTTCTCGCCGTGAGCGGCTTTGTTGCCGTATTGGCGCAGGATATCGAGTTTCCCGTGAATGGGCTTTGGCATCAGGTCGACAAATACATCGTCCTTGATGAGATCGAACAGGTTGGGTCGATAGCCTTGGGGCAAACGCTCTTCCCGATAAATCCAACGCACGATCAACTCGACCATGTTGCGTAGTTTTACCAGTGAGGTCTCCGGGTCGTCGTAGACATATCTCTCCGCCATCGCCCCCAGATCGGCTATCTCGGGCCATTTGCGGCGCAGCATTTCGAAGTTCAGTGACTTGTTTGGCATGGTAGTCAATCTTCCAGAAAGTAATCCGAATCCAGGGTCTTGATGGTGAGGGTCTGGCGTGTGGTGACGCCGACGCCGTATTCAATCATCAGGGCGGCAAGACGAGCACCATCGATCAGCACGATGCGCTTCTCAATCAGTCCGACATACTCCTGCGCCTCACGGCTAAAGCTGGCGGTGGTGATAAAGACCCCTTTGCGGGCCTTGTGCAGATCCAGCGCCCCCGCGAAGGACTGGATCTCGGGACGTCCGACGGTTTTATCGGTGTAGCGCTTGGCCTGCAGGTAGATGGAGTCGAGCCCCAGTCGGTCTTCCTTAATGATGCCATCGATCCCGCCATCACTGCTGTAACGAGTGGTGCGAGCCGCATCCTGCTGGCTGCCGCCATAGCCCATGGCCACCATCAGATCGACCACCAGCTGTTCAAAGAAACGAGGGGAAAGGCCCAAGATCTCGGCAAGCAGGTCATCGGCAAGGGAGCGATTGATGGCAGATAGTGCCTGCTCAATCTGCTCTTGAGGGGTGCTGGCCTGCTCTGGTGTTGGCGTGTCTGTCGGGATCGCCATGGCTTGTTGCGTATTGCCTGCGCTCTCACTGGAGGCTAGGGTAAACGCCACGAACTCGTTGAATTGGGCCAGATAGTGGTTGTCGATAGATTGCCCCGATACCAGCGCCGCCTTACCCCGTTCGGTGATAAGGCAAATGCCCCGCTTGGGTTGCTCGATGAGACCCGCTTTGACCAGATAGGTCTTGGTCCAGCCAACCCGGCTGCGCAGCGTGGTTTGGCGGCCACTGGGCAAGGTGTCGGCCAACTGCTCAGGAGTAAAGGCATAGTGCTGGCAAACCCGCTCGAATACCTCACGTAGAGGGCGGGCGACACCATCGGCCAATACCTTGAGCACGGCAGGCATCATGGCTTCATAGCTGGGCAGGGTTTCTTTCATCGGGCGACCGGAGCGAGAAAAAACAGGGGGTTTATCTTGTCACAGCGACCTGCTTGGGGCCAGTGGATGGCATCTGGAGTGTGCGGGGGATCATTGCAAAGCACTATGAGATGGCTGGTGGACGATCTATATCCACCAGCCACCAGATGGGGGTCTGTGCGTGATTGATGATCACCTCATACCATAAGTGATCACGTAGCACAGACCTTACCTATTGATATTTATATGTATTTTTGTTGGTTGTGATTTTTTACATGCTCTCTGGGATTTTTTATTTTGGTTAACAATCACCTTTATGGATGTAGTGTCGAGTCGTGGAGGGGTTCAAATCATTCTCTTTTGCGTACTGGGCGATGGTGAGTTTCCTGAATGTTGATTGGTGTGCATAACGACGACAATGCATCTCCCAGATTGCACTCATTGGCTTGCGCGTTAACTGCTGCCGCGCATTCTTTTGATGTAGCTTATGCCGCTCGATATAGGCTTCAACCGTCATCCCGTTAGCGGCCAGCTCTTGGTTAAATTGCTTGCGATGTCGAGCCCAAAATTTTTGTCTAAGCGCGGCTACACCCACGCTCCTGAACTTTGTATAAGCCAGTCGCAACTCAAGGCCGTGCATCTCGGCATACTCCTTGATACTAATCCCCTTATGAAGCACTAACCTTGCCAGATTCTCTTGGTGATAACGCCAAAATCGCTTGCGCTGATAGAAACCCATTTGGCTCAATAAAGGGATTTCAGATGGAATCCTTGGGGCATAAATTCGCTTATGCATAGTTACTGCTTCCTGATACTACGGCTGATTTGGTAATCCTTGACAGCTGGTGGCCGGTCTCCTTTTGTTTCAGCTTTGGCCAAATAGCTCAAGCGGTAGATCAACGCTTGGAATCGCGGGATTTGACTGCGATGAACCCTGTAAAAGGGGCATTTGGGGAGACTCAAATAGCCGTGTTGCCAAATACACTCAGCGAGCTGCTTGATGGTGTTGGAGTGTCTGACTTTGTGCCCGTCCACCAGCAATGCGGTGTGGTAGTGTTGGGCAGTGGCATGGTTCTGTTCTCTCACCCAGATATACCCGTGGTAACAGCGGCCGTAATGCTTGCATAACTTGCGCTTTAGCTGTTTGAAAAAAAGGCTGACGAGCTTGTTATCCGGGCTCCATTGTTTCATTTTTAGCTCCAACCTGATCGCGATTAGTTTGCTAGATTTCTCATAGAACTGGCCGAGTAACTTGAATATGCCGTGCATGATGTCTTTACGGATCTGGTATCTGCAGATCACCGGCCAGTAATGACCACCGTACTCAAAATTAGGCTTAAGATATTCTCGAGAATTATTCTCAATAAAAGCCATATTATTAATATCCTGTTCTTGTAGGGATTGTCCCGTTGCTGGCAGCCCAGTCAGGTCAAGGCGTTGGGGCATGTTGGTTTCTGCCAACGTCAGGGAAAAAAACGTAATAAATGTCACAGGTTGTCACACTAAGAGCCCAAAAGAGGAGGCTCGAGGCCCCCATCACTGAGCGTTAATTACGCTTTAACATGGTGTTTATTGCTTCCCTATCCCAACCAATAAGCCGCTTGTTGTTATGCCTGATTGGTGCAGGCAGTTTGTGATGAGCCATCCAGCGATAGATGGTCATGCGAGAGCATCCAAATAAGGTGCATAGCTCTTTCATTTTGACGATCGGGATTGGTTCCGGTGCTGGGGGTTTCAGATAGTCCAGGATGTTGTTTCCCATCTGTTACCTCTTCTCAGCGTGTGTGGATCCAGACCAGCAGGTCTGAAAGTAGCCAGGCGCAGCTCGCACCCAGCTTTTTGCGTTTGGGAAATTCCCCCTTTTGTTCCAATACCCAGGCGTGAGTACGGGAGACGGTCGTGATGGCTTTACGCTCATTTTCCCGTACTAAACGGTCTTGGGGGTGGCCATAGAGCGCAAGGATTTGCTGGCGGTTAGTCTCTGAATACATGAAATCCCTCCGGTTAAAACTCATCAGCTGTTTGGGTTTGTTCGGAGGGATTTTGGGGTGTGCGTAGGTGTTATGAAATGCAGCTAGGGGGGTAGCTCATGTTCGAATGCTTATTTTTTGCGCACTGACGTTTATGTTCACTCACATAACTTTTAATAAATTCAAAGTATTCATCTGGGTCATTTTTGCTGCCAATATCTTTATATTCATGTGGGGATTTTTTGATGAACTCGAGGACTTCTCTCTCAATTAGCCGCGCACACTCTATAATTTTAAGTTTTGGATTTTCAATGAAGAGCGGGCGGGCAAGTCTTCCTATTTCATCGCGTAATGGTTGTCGTTTTTCTGAATTTTTTGCACCCCCTTTTCGGCCATACTCTTTGGCTTTGCGTGATGTTTTTTGCCGCAGCCGTTGATGAGGCACTGCACGTGCCAGCAGAACATCTCGAGTGGTCAAAGTGTGAATATGTTTGGCCAGGTGCCGAAGACCAAGGGCGCCCAGCCCATGACAGATATCTTGGTTCAACAACAGGTATGGTTCTTCGCCTTCGAATGGATTATCACCATCCAAACCCGCATCATCTCGCTTGGCTAATTCCGCCAACTCAAAAAAACTTTTTTTGCTACTGAGTTGCTGCAACTTAAGGTCGGCCCCTTCAAGCCAATCAAATGCAATTTTAACCTTCAGTAATGACTCTTTCAGTTCAGGATATTGCTCCATGATCTGCTTGATGGAGCTATTGAGCGGAAGTATGTCGAGTGGATTTGGTGCATGGTTCATAGTGCTAATGACTCAGCCTTATCTTGAAAGTTGCTTGGTGAAGGGAACGACATTCGGCATGTCGTTGATGATGGGTGTCAGCATGCAGGCTAATTTTTCAAATGCCTCCCTGCGTTCGTTCAGGTAATCGTGACGATTGTAGATCCCCTCAACACCTTTGAGCTTGTGGTTAAGGCAGCGCTCGGCAATGTGGCTTGGCACCCCTAACGATGCCAATAAGCTGCGGCAGGTCCGTCGCAAGTCATGGACAGTGAAGTGCTCCAGGCCAGCTTCACCCAGCATATTGGCAGTCGGTTGCTTCTTGCTGTCGACCTTCTGGCCAAACAGTTTGGCCAGGGCATGGTTAAGGGTGTCACTGGAGATATATCCGCGCCGTTTGCTGGCACGCCGAGATGGGAAGACATAGGGCGATCCGCAGGCGCGCACCTTTAGTTCGCTGAACCACTCCAGGCTGGTGGCACTCAGCGGTACGGTGATCGCCACCTCGGTTTTGCTGCGCTCTGCTGGGAGTCGCCATACTTGCTCGTCAAAATCGATCTCACTCCACATGGCGGCAATCAATTCGTTTTTACGCACACCAAGATGAACCAGCAAGGCGATCGCCAGGTAGTTCTCTCGGGCGAACTGGTCGCGATGCTTGCGTAGTACCCTGAACAGTACATCTAGTTCATCCACGCTCAGGATGCGATCCCGGCTTATTTCCAGTCCACCAGCATCTGACATGGTGAATGCTTGTGCTGGGCTGTAGTCAACCAAGTTGAGCTTGATGGCATGTTTGAACAGCTGCTTGCAGACCATCAGGGCATCGTTCGCTGTGGCCTTGCGCCCAGAGTTAGCGACTTTATGGATGATGGCGCGGATATCGCGGGCATTAACCTCTTTCAATGCCAGCTTGCCAATGTGTGGGGCTATCTCTTTCCGGTAGATACGCTGGGGGATTTGCGGGTTCTTCAGTCGTCGGCTGACATCATGCTGATACCAGTCGAGAAACAGCTGATCGACGGTTTTGATAATCTCTTGCTGATCGCGTTTGCGCTCTGCTGACGGGTCTTTGCCATTTTCTATGTCGGCATTTAGGCGGGAGGCCTCACCACGAGCCTGAGCCAGCGATAAATGAGGATATGACCCTATCGTGAACCAGACTCGCTTCTTAGCAAAGTTGGTATAGCGGAATACCCATTTACGGGTGCCGCTGGGGAGTCTTCGAAGGTACAAGCCATCACCCACGTTGATGTTATTGGTGGTGCCGAGTTTTCCCTCTTTCTCATCTTCAGCATCCTGTTCCTTGATCTTCTTGGTGAGTGTACTTGCTCTCATGCGCAGTCCTTCGACTAGTGGTATCACGTTCTCAAAAAAGTGGTATCACGTCGTATCGTGATACCAAACGTGATACCACTTTATCAGGACAGCTACGGACAGTTCAAATCACACAAAAACAACAAACCCCTGAAAATCAGGGGTTTGCGAGTCATGTGAAACAGCCTGAAACGGCCAAAAACATCATTCTATGTTCTGGATCTGCTCGCGCATCTGCTCGATGAGGACTTTCAGCTCGACGGCGGACTGGGTCACTTCGGCATTGATGGACTTGGAGCCCAAGGTGTTCGACTCGCGGTTGAACTCCTGCATCATAAAGTCGAGACGACGACCGCAGGCGCCACCCTTCTTCATGATCTTGTTGGTCTCGCTGATGTGCATCTCCAGACGATCCAGCTCTTCGGCCACGTCGATCTTCTGGGCCAGCAGCACGATCTCCTGCTCGATGCGGGCCGGATCCAGCTCAACCTTGGCTTCGGCCAGACGGTCGGTGAGCTTCTGGCGCTGCCATTCGATGATCTGCGGCAGGTGGACGCGCACCTTCTTCACTTCCACCTGAATACCGGCCAGACGCTGTTCGATCAGCGCCTTGAGGTTGGCACCTTCGCTGGCGCGGGAGGCGAGGAAATCTTCCATGGTCTGGTCAAAACCGCCGAGCAGCTCGGTGGCGACCGCGTCCATGTCCTGTTCGGCGGCGGCCATGACACCCGGCCAGCGCAGCACGTCGACCGGGTTGAGCTGGCCCTGGCCCGCTTCTTTCATTACCCACTTGGCGCTGTCGATGATCAGCTTGGCCAGCTCTTCATTAATGTGCAGCTGGCTGGCAGCGGCCTGAGCGGCTTCGAAACGCAGGTTGCACTCCACCTTGCCGCGCTGCAGCTTGGCGCGGAAACGCTCACGCAGAACCGGTTCCAGGCTGCGCAGTTGCTCCGGCAGGCGAATGTAGGTTTCCAGATAGCGCTGGTTGACCGAACGAATTTCCCAAACGGCTGTGCCCCAGTCGCCCTTGAATTCCTTGCGGGCGTAGGCGGTCATGCTGTGAATCATTGATTGTTCCGGGCTTGATGAAGTGTGCGGCCAGTATACTCAGCCCGGCCCTGCTCGTCAGCCGATGCCGTGGTTTTAGCGGCTGATATTTGGGGCAGGATCACTTATAATCCCCCGCCAATTTGAGCCAGCCCAGAGGTCCGTTCCATGTCACGTCCAAGCGATCGCAGTGCCGCGCAACTTCGCCCGGTTACCATTACCCGCAATTTCACCAAACATGCAGAAGGCTCAGTGCTGGTGGAGTTTGGTAACACTCGCGTGCTCTGCACCGCCAGCGTCGACACCAGCGTGCCGCGCTTCCTGAAAGGGAAGAATCAGGGCTGGGTGACTGCCGAATACGGCATGCTGCCGCGCTCCACCCACTCCCGGATGAACCGCGAAGCGGCCTCCGGCAAGCAGAGTGGCCGTACTCTGGAGATCTCCCGTCTTATCGCCCGCTCCCTGCGCGCGGCGGTAGACCTGACTGCGCTGGGCGAGCACTCCATCACAGTTGACTGTGATGTGCTGCAAGCCGATGGCGGCACCCGTACCGCCTCCATTACCGGTGCCTGCGTGGCGCTGGTGGATGCGCTGAACTGGATGGTCGAGAAGGGCATGATCAAGCAGAGCCCGCTCAAGCAGATGATCGCCGCCGTCTCCGTCGGCATGTATCAGGGTGAAGCCATCTGCGATCTGGAGTACATCGAAGACTCCGCCGCCGAGACCGACATGAACGTGGTGATGACCGAAGATGGTCGCATCATCGAGGTGCAGGGCACCGCGGAGGCCGAGCCCTTCACCCACGAAGAGCTGCTGGAGATGCTGGCCCTCGCCAAGGGCGGCATCGCCGACATCATTGCGCTGCAGAAGCAGTCGCTCTCCTGATTTTAAAAACGCGGCATTGACCGCGTTTTTTTATACCCCCACACAAGACAACGACAAGCCAAGCAAGGAGCCAGAATGAAAGCCTACCAGCGTCAATTTATCGAGTTCGCCCTGGAGAAACAGGTCCTCAAATTCGGTGAATTTACCCTGAAATCCGGTCGTAAAAGCCCCTACTTCTTCAACGCCGGTCTGTTCAACAGCGGCCGCGATCTGGCCCGTCTCGGCCGCTTCTATGCCGCCGCTCTGATGGATGCCGGTATCGAGTTCGATGTGCTGTTTGGCCCGGCCTACAAGGGGATCCCCATCGCCTCCGCTACCGCGGTGCAGCTGGTGGAGCAGCACGATGTGGACGTGCCCTGGTGCTTCAACCGCAAGGAGGCCAAGGATCACGGCGAGGGTGGCAATCTGGTGGGCAGCCCGCTCAAGGGGCGCATCATGCTGGTGGATGACGTCATCACCGCCGGCACCGCTATCCGCGAATCCATGGATCTGATCCAGGCCAACGGCGCCTCGCTGGCTGGCGTACTGATCGCGCTGGACCGTCAGGAGAAGGGCAAGGGCGAGCTCTCCGCCATTCAGGAGGTGGAGCGTGACTACGGCGCCCACATCATCGCCATCATCCAGATGAGCGACCTGATTGCCTATCTGGAAGAGAAGCAGGCCGAGCAGCCGGAGCTGGCGGCGCAATTGGCTGCCATGAAGGCTTACCGCGCCCAGTACGGTATCTGAACTCCGCTCACACCGCGCAATAGCTGAATGCGGCGCCCGTTTGCTCTCTGGCAGCAAACGGGCGCCGTTTTTTTCATCTGCAAAAAGTGGATCATGTGGCTTGAGCTTACCCTTACAGTAAAGGTTAGGGTTTGCCCGTCGGCGTTTTGTGGTGCCGACGGGTTCCGGGGGAGGAACAACATGACCACTCATCTTCAATCACCCATTCATCTGCAGTTGCCGCTCAGCGGCATGAGCTGCGCCAACTGCGCAGGCCGCATCACGACCGCCCTCAACAAGCTTGAAGGGGTCGAGGCCACAGTCAACTTCGCGTTGGAGCAGGCGGCCATCGAGTTGGCCAGCCCCGATCGCCTGTCTGCGGTGCTCGACAGCATCAAGAGTCAGGGTTACGACTACGGCAGCGAGACCTTTTTGTTTCAAATTACCGGTATGACTTGTGCCGGTTGTTCGGCTCGACTAAACAAGATGCTGGCCGCGCTGCCCGGCGTTATCTCGGCCGAGGTCAACTTCTCCATCGAACAGGCCCGGATCGTGCTGGTCCCCGGGATGCAGACGCCAGCCGCTTTGCGCGAGCAGATCGAGGCGCTTGGCTTTGGCGCCCAACTGGCACAGGGTTCGGCCAGCGGCCGCCGCCAGCAGTTGCTGGAGCGGGAAGCGCAGGAGGCCGCCACAGCCCGTCAGGCGCAGACCCGGGTCATCATCTCGGCTTTGCTCACCTTGCCGCTGCTGGTGGGGATGCTGGCCATGGCCGGACTGTTCCCCTGGCATCTACCCGCCTGGCTCGAGCTGCTGCTCACCACCCCGGTGCAGTTCTGGATCGGGGCCCGCTTCTATCGCGGCGCCTGGCTCGCCATCAAGAACCGCGCAGCCAATATGGATGTGCTGGTGGCAACCGGCACCAGCGCCGCCTACTTCTACAGCCTCTATCTGTTGTTGACGCTGGGGATGGCAGCCAGCGGCAAGCTCTATTTCGAAGCGAGCGCCATCATCATCACCCTGATTTCGTTGGGGAAACTGCTGGAGGCGAGAGCCCGCCGCAGCACCCAGTCCGCCATTCGCGAACTGATGGCGCTGCGACCGGAAACTGCCACCGTCTGGCGTGGCGAGAGCTGGCAGAGTGTCGCCATCGACGAGGTGCTGCGTGGCGATCGGCTGCGGGTGCTGGTGGGTGAGCGGGTGCCGGTGGACGGCAAAATCTTGAGCGGCGCCAGCGAGCTGGACGAGTCGATCCTCACCGGGGAGAGTCTGCCGGTGCCGCGCAGTGCGGGCGACAAGGTGCTGGGCGGCGCCATCAACCGCTCCGGCGTGCTGGAGATCGAAGCCACTACCGTGGGGGAGGACTCCAGTCTCAGCAAGATTATCGCACTGGTGGAGAGTGCCCAGATGGGCAAGGCCCCGTTGCAGCAACTGGTGGACAAGGTCTCCGCCGTGTTCGTACCGGTGGTGATGGCCATCGCCCTGTTCACCCTGCTGGTGTGGTACGCCATCAGCAACGACTTCGGTCAGGCCCTGCTGGCGGCTGTGGCGGTGCTGGTGATCGCCTGCCCCTGTGCGCTGGGGCTGGCGACCCCGGCGGCCATCGTCACCGGTACCGGAGTCGCGGCGCGCCACGGCATTCTGATCAAGGATGTGGATACCCTGCAGAAGGCCCACGCCATCAAGGCGCTTATCTTCGACAAGACAGGCACTTTGACCCAAGGCAAGCCTGTACTGGCGAGCTGGAGTGGCAATGACGAGCAACTGCGCCTCGCCGCCGCCCTGCAGCAGGCGAGTGAACACCCGCTGGCGCTGGCGATGCGCGAGACGGTCGGCAAAGAGGCGGTATTGCCCCAGCCCGACGCGGTCGAGGTGCGGGTCGGTGCTGGTATTGTCGGTCAGGTGGCGGGCCATAGGGTCGCTATCGGCAATGGCTCCCTGCTGGCCCAGCTCGAGATTGAAATGCCGCAACAGGATGAACAAGCCGCCGATGGTGCGACCCGGGTTTGGGTTGCCATCGACGGTGCTGTGGCTGGCATCGCGGCGCTGGCTGATACCCTGCGTCCCGAGAGCCAGGATGCCATCGCCACCCTGCGTCAGCGCGGCATCGCCAGCTGGCTGGTGAGTGGCGACGCGCCGGCCCCCGTGGCCCATATCGCCGCCAAGCTGGGGCTGGACGGGGCCTTCGACTCCGTGTTGCCAGCGGGCAAGGTGGAGAAAGTGGAGGCGCTGCGGGCGCAAACCCGCGGGCTGGTGGCCATGGTGGGGGACGGGGTGAACGACGCCCCAGCGCTGGCGGCGGCGGATGTCGGTATCGCCATGGGCTCCGGCTCCGACGTGGCGATGGAGACCGCTTCCATCACCCTGATGCGCTCTGATCCGCGGCTGGTGGCCGATGCCATCGACATCTCGGCGGCGACCTGGCGCACCATCCAGCAGAATCTGTTCTGGGCCTTCGTGTTCAACATCATTGGCATTCCGCTGGCGGCACTGGGTTACCTGAGCCCCGAGCTGGCGGGGGCGGCCATGGCCCTGAGCAGCATCACCGTTTTGAGCAATTCCCTGTTATTGAAACGCTGGCAGCCCAGGGCGGCGCACGGGCCAGCATCCAACCCGATCAGTAAGGAGGCATAAATGAACATCAGCAAGGTTGCCAAGGCCACAGGGCTGACCGCCAAGACCATCCGTTATTACGAGAGCATTGGCCTCATCACAGCCCCGGTACGCAGTGACAACGGCTATCGCAGTTACACCGAATCAGCGCTGCGCGAGCTGCGTTTCGTCAAGCGGGCGCGGGAGACCGGCTTCAATCTGGAGGAGTGTCAGGAGCTGCTGGCGCTCTATCGTGACGAACACAGAACCAGCGCCCAGGTGAAGAAGCTGGCGCAGGAGAAGATCGTCGATCTGCGCGCCCGCATTGCCGGTTTGCAGGCCATGCTTACCTCCCTGGAAGGGTTGGTTTGCTGCTGCCACGGGGATGAAAATCCCGAGTGCCCGATCCTCGACGAATTGGAGAAGGGGTGAGCAAGGACTCACCTGCCAGCGCAGAAGAAATCGTTATTGATTGATTAACTTCTTAATAAGCGGCGCTTTATTGTTGCGGGTCAGGGGGTAATGGTAGACTGCTCGGCTCTTGTACAGGAGTACTCAGTTGACCCAGAGTGTGACACGCCAGGTTAAGCAGGCCATTATGGCCCAGCTCTATACCCATGCATCGTTCAGTCTCCCCTGTTTGGGCGTGTTGGCATTTGGCTGGAGTCTGCTGTTTCACGACTATCTACCCGCCATCGAAGCGCTCGGTTGGCTGGCAGGCACTTTCCTGTGGCTGCTGGGTCGGGGTTGGCACCTGCGCTGGCGTCGAGCCCGCCTGCACCAGACTCCGTTGCCGGTGCTGGAGCGGGAGCTCTTTATCGGAGCCACCATCACCTCCATCATCTGGGCCCTCGGGGTGCTGCTCTACATGGACAAGCTGCCCGATACCTACCGGGCCGCCATGATGATGCTCTCCAGCCTCATTCTTACCGGCAGCGCCATCATGCTGTTTGGCAGCCGCCGTACCCTCTATGGTTCCGCCCTGCCGCTGGGCATGGCGATGCTGTTCGAGCTGGGCAATGGCAACGAGCAGGAGCGGATCGTCTCCTGCATGCTGGCGGGCTATCTTTTTGTCTTTCTGCCGACCCTGTTGCGCCGGATGCGGCGGGATCAGATCGCCTCGCTCCACCACCGCTTCTCGAACGCCGAACTGGTTGCCGAACTGAAGGCGGTCTCCGAGCATTTGCGTCTCACCTCCCGCCTCGACGGCCTGACCGGCATCGCCAACCGCGCCCATCTCGACGACTCTCTGGAGCGGGCCTGGCGGCGCTGCCATCGCGCCCGGGCGCCGTTGTCGCTGGTGCTGGTGGATGTGGATTACTTCAAGCAGTTCAACGATCTTTACGGCCATCAGCTGGGGGATGACTGCCTGCAACAGGTGGCTGGCTTGCTGGCCGAGGTGGAGCGGCGCGAGGACGATCTGGCGGCCCGTTACGGTGGCGAAGAGTTCGCCCTGCTGCTGCCCTGCACCGGCATGCAGGGGGCATTGCAGGTGGCGGACAATGTGCGGCAGGCGCTCAAGGAGCTGGCCATCCCGCACCAGAAGTCACTGGTCTCCGGTCGGGTCACATGTAGTTTTGGTGTTGCGACACTGATACCGGACAACAGCATGAAAATCGCCGATTTGATCCAAAAAGCGGATGCGGCCCTGTATCAGGCCAAGCATAATGGGCGGGATCGAATCGAAGTAGCCTTGATGGGTAAGGTTGCCTGAATTTAACGTGACAGATTAAAGAGGTTGTCTATGCAATGTCATCGTATCGAAGAGCTGCTGGAGTTGTTGCAGCCTGCCTGGATCAAGGAACAGGATCTCAGCCTGGTGCAGTTTGTTGCCAAACTGGCCCAAGAAGCGGGATTTGAAGGGCCTCTGTCCGAGCTGACCGACGACATGCTGATCTATCACCTCAAGATGCGGGAATCCGACAAGCAGGCGATGATCCCCGGTCTGGCCAAGGATCATGTGCCCGATTTCAAAGAGGCACTACTCAAGGCGCGCGGAATCAAGTGAATCTTTAGCGGAAGCGCATCACCTTGTGGTGATGCGCTTTTTTGTTGCCGAAAATTGCGATCCAACCCCAATATTAGATACATCTAATCCACACAATTAGCATGCTGTTTAAGATATAATCCGCTCCATAACAAATAAGGGAGCGATGTCTTGCAATGGCCGACCACGATAAAATCGATATCAAGGACGTCACCGACAAGGGCGTAACCGGGACCTTCAACCCCAATACGTTCAAAGCCAGCGACGACAGATTCAACCCGGGCAACCGCATCTATGTGCGGGCTCAGAAAGGGTATTGGCAGCGGATGCGCAAGGCCATGGGCTGGTTCTTTGTGGCGCTGTTCGTGCTGCTGCCCTGGCTGCGTTACGACGGGCGACAGGCGGTGCTGTTCGACCTCGGTCACCAGCAGTTCCATATCTTTGGCGCCACCATCTGGCCGCAGGATCTGACCCTGCTCGCCTGGCTCTTCATGATCGCCGCCTTCGGACTCTTCTTTATTACCACCTTCCTCGGTCGGGTCTGGTGTGGCTATCTCTGCCCGCAGACGGTCTGGACCTTCATGTTCATCTGGTTTGAAGAGAAGCTGGAAGGGCCCGCCAACAAACGGCGCAAGCTGGACGAGGCGCCCTGGAGCGGCGAGAAGCTGGCTCGCAAGGGGGCCAAGCATCTGGCCTGGCTGGCGATCTCGCTGGTGACCGGCCTGACCTTCGTTGCCTACTTCCAGGATGTGACTGAACTGGTGCCGGACCTCTTCACTCTGCAGGCCAGCGGATGGGTGCTGTTCTGGGTGATCTTCTTCACCATCATTACCTACGGCAACGCTGGCTGGATGCGTGCCATCATGTGTATCCACATGTGCCCCTATGCCCGCTTCCAGTCCGCCATGTTCGACAAGGACACCTTCATCGTCGGCTATGACACCAAGCGTGGCGAGACCCGTGGTGCCCGCTCCCGCAAGGCAGATCCCAAGGCGATGGGGCTGGGCGACTGTATCGACTGCGATCTCTGCGTGCAGGTCTGCCCGACCGGTATCGATATCCGCGACGGCCTGCAGTACGAGTGCATCAACTGCGGCGCCTGCGTCGATGCCTGCGACCAGACCATGGAGCGGATGGGCTACCCTAAAGGGCTCATCAGTTACACCACCGAGCACAAGCTGGCCAACGACTCGACCCATGTGGCGCGGCCCAAGCTGATTGGTTACGGGCTGGTGATGGCGGTGATGCTGGGGGTATTTGTCTACAACGCCATGTCCATCATGCCGATGGGGCTCGATATCCTGCGGGATCGCAACCAGCTGTTCCGCGAAAACAGCGAGGGGCTTATCGAGAACACCTACACCCTCAAGATCCTCAACAAGACCCTGCAGTCCCAGACCTACCAGCTGGATGTGGAGGGCTTGCCCGAGTATCAGTGGTTCGGCCCCCGTGAAGTGACCCTGAAGGCGGGCGAGATTTACACCCTGCCGGTCAGTCTGGCGGTCGATCCCTACAACCTGAAACGGCCGGCGCTGGATATCCAGTTCGTGCTGAAACGGGAGGGGGCGGCGCCCGATGACAGCAAGGGTAACTTGCGCCAGGGCAGCAAGTTTATCAGCCGGTTGTAACTGCGCGTGACGCCAGTCTGGTCACCAGCGAGCACGGCAATGCCGGTCAGTAGTGATAGAATGGGGCGCAACGGCGCCCCTTTCTTATGGTGGATGACATGCGTTTCAACTATTCCGACCTCAATCCCGACCTCATCATGGATGCGCTCGATCTCAGTGGCCTGCGGCTCGACTCCGGCCTTATCGAGCTCAACAGCTACGAAAACCGGGTCTACCAGTTTCAGGATGAGGATCGTCGCCGCTATGTGGTGAAGTTCTACCGTCCCAGCCGTTGGAGCCGGGCCCAGATCCTCGAGGAGCACGAGTTTGCCACCCGCCTTGCAGAGGCTGAGATCCCGGTCGCCGCGCCACTCGCCTTCGCGGGCGAGACCCTGCTGGAGCACGAGGGCTACCCCTTTGCCATCTGGCAGAGCGTCGGTGGCCGCCAGTTCGAGGTGGATAATCTCGACCAGCTTGAGTGGGTGGGGCGTTTCCTCGGTCGCATTCATCAGATCGGCGCCAGCAAGCCGTTCCACCATCGGGTGCGGCTCGATGTGGAGAGCATGCTGCACGAACCGCGTCAGCTGCTGGCGTCTGGCGAGTGGCTGCCAAGCGGGCTGGCGAAGCAATTCTTCGGGGTACTCGATGAGCTGATCAAGCATGTCAGCGACGCCATGACCCTGGATGTGGCGCAGATCTCCCTGCATGGCGACTGCCACCCGGGCAACATCCTCTGGCGCGATGGCCCCATGTTTGTCGACCTCGATGATTGCCGCACCGGCCCCGCGATTCAGGATCTCTGGATGATGCTCAGCGGCGAGCGCCACGAGCAGCAGATCCAGCTCGACACCCTGCTGGCGGGCTACGAGGAGTTTATGGAGTTCGACTCGCGGGAGCTGGCGCTGATCGAGCCGCTGCGAGCGATGCGCATCGTTCACTACATGGCGTGGCTGGCGCGGCGCTGGGAAGATCCCGCCTTCCCCCGTCACTTCCCCTGGTTCAATACCGATCACTACTGGCGCCAGCAGATTGCGACACTGCACGATCAGCTGGAGGCACTCAAGGCGCCGCCGTTGAGCCTGATGCCAAACTGGTGAAATAGAAGGGAGCTTGCGCGGCAAGGGGGACTCGATCTCCGGCCCTGACCATTGACGTCAGCATGGCGAAACAATAGGCTTGGCACTGCTTCGGTTCGCCGGGCGTGCCTCACAGTGATCCCTTAACAGGAAACATCATGAAAAAAGTTCTATTTTTCCTTGCTGCCATGCTGATGATCCCCATGGTTCACGCCGCCCCCGAGTTCAAGGAAGGCGTCAACTACGATGTGGTCAAACAGACTGGCAGTGCTCAGCCGGAAGTGATGGAGTTTTTCTCCTACTACTGCCCGCACTGCGCTACCTTCGAACCGATCGTTGAACAGTTGAAGGCCGGGTTGCCAGAGGGTGTGCCCCTCAAGAAGAACCCGGTTGCTTTCCTCGGTCGCGAGATGGGCCCCGAGATGCAGCGTGCCTACGCTGTTGCCAGCCTGCTCAATGCCGAAGCCAAGCTGACTCCGGCCATCTTCACCAAGATCCACACCCAACGTCAGCCGCCGATGAGCCGTGACGATGTGAAGAAGATCTTCGTGGACAACGGCGTACCGGCTGAAGAGTTCGACGGTGCCGTCGACAGCTTCGCCGTCTCCGGCATGGTCTCCCAGTTCGATCGCAACACCGAGAGCTACAACATTCGCGGTGTGCCGGCCTTCCTGGTGAACGGCAAGTACATGGTGAAGATTGAATCCATCACCTCTCAAGAGCAGTTCAACAAGCTGGTGCAGTTCCTGCTGGCCAAGAAAGACTGATACCCCTTGAGTCGATAAAAAAGCCCGCCGGTGTGAACCGGCGGGCTTTTTGTTTTCTGGTGATCGGGAAGATCAGACCCCGACGTGGAATGCCTGTTTGAGGTTGCGGATAAACTCCGCATCCCGACAGAGGGTCTTGCCCGGACTGTCGGAGATCTTGGCGACCGGGCCGCCATTGCACTCGATCAGCTTGAAGACGATGTTCATCGGGCTGACACCGGGCAGATCGCAGGTGAGCTTGGTGCCGATGCCGAAACTGGTGTTGATGCGGCCACGGAAGTGACGGAACAGCTGCACCGCCTTGTCGAGGTTGAGCCCGTCGGAGAAGACCAGGGTCTTGTCGGTAGGATCGATGCCGAGGCGCTGATAGTGGCTGATCGCCTTCTCGCCCCACACCACGGGATCGCCGGAGTCGTGGCGCAAGCCCTGATAGCTGCTGGCCAGCTCGAAGTCGAAGTCCCGCAGGAAGGCATCCATGGTGATGCAGTCGGTCAGGGCGATGCCGAGATGGTCGGTGAACTCGTCCAGCCAGCTGGTGAGGGCGGCGCGCTGGCTGTGCTCCAGCGGGAAGCCGAGCTGCTGGTGTGCCTGGAACCACTCATGGGCCTGGGTGCCGACAGCGGGCAGCTTGTACTTCTGGGCCAGCATGTAGTTGCTGGTGCCGCGAAACGCCGGCAGCCGCTCCTTGAGGCGGCCCACTACCGCATCCTGTACCGCGTGAGAGAAGCGGCGGCGGGTGCCGAAGTCGATGAGGTTAAACTCGCTCATCTCGTCGCTGCTCAGCTCCTTCTCCAGCTTGTCGATCTTCTGATCGAGCCGCTCCAGCGCGTGGCTGACGCCGAACTGGGGGTAGCGGAAGCGGTTGCGCATCTCGCTGATGATGGCGAGCACCGGGATTTCCCACAGGATCACATCCTGCCAGGGGCCCTCGACCCGCACATTGATGCGGCCATCCTGCTCGAACACTTTGAGCAGGGAGGCGTCGAGTGGCTTGCGGCGCAGGTGGTCGAGGTAGTCAGGGGTGAAGAAGGGACGCTCGGCCAGAAAATCGAGCTCTGGCCTGGTCAGTCGCAGGGAACCGGCGAGGCGCAGTTGCTCCTCGATCTGCCCCATCATGGGCAGCAGATCCTCTTCATTGCGGCTGTGAAACTCGGCCACCACCTCGGCATCCGGATAGCGATGGAACACCGCCTGCTGCATATGCAGCTTGTAGGCGTCGGTGTCGAGCAGGCTGGTGAGGATTGGGGGCATATCAGGCTCCTCGCAGACTGGTGAGCACGATGGAGCTCCCCTGCCGCATATGTAACGTGCAGGCGTCGGTATCGAGCAGGCTGGTAAGAATCGGTGGCATATCAGGCGTCCAGCAGGCGTTGTACATCGATCAGGGTCTGGGCCAGTTCGGCGCCAGCTTCGATCATCTGGGTGTGGGCGCTGGCAACCGTCTCGGGGGCGATGCCACGGCAGGCATCGAGATGGACGATCACCCGGAAACCTGCGCGGCGCAGTTGCAGCACGCTGGTTTTGACACAGTAGTCGGTGGCGAGACCGCCGACCAGTACGGTATCGACCTTGCGGGCTTGCAGAAATTCGATGAGTCCGGTGCTGCGCCGTTCGGCCAGGTCGTGGAAGCAGGTGCCGTAGGGGTGGAGATCCGGTTCGACCCCCTTCCAGACGAAGAAGTCATAGTCGATGGGTGCGGGCAGGCCGTCGAGCAGCTCGAAGCCCTTGCTACCCGGTACGCAGTGCACCGGCCAAGTGAGGTCGGCGTTGGGCAGATCCAGCGGCAACAGCATGCCTGCGGGGTCAGAAACGGCCCAGTCGGCATTGGCGGGGTGAGAGTCCTTGCTGCCGATCCGCAGCGTGGCGAGGGTGGCCTGAGCGTTGAGCGCAGCCACAATATCATCACCGCCCGCGACGGGCAGTTCGTTCGGGCAGAGGGGGGTAAAGCCCTTCTGCGCATCAATATCCAGGCTGGCGACGGTTCCCATGATTGGCTCCTGCACATACTATTCGTGTGATATTATCTACCAAACATTAATGGAAGGCGAGCAGGGCGATCGGCATGCTGAGAATGAGTCTGGATATGGTGGTGCTGCGGTTGCATGAGGAGCGGCTCGAGCTACTGCTCGAGACCCGCGATCGCCCCCCCTTTGCCCACTGCTGGCAACTGCCGGCGCTGCGCATCGACGAGACTCAGGATCGGGATCTTGATGCCGCCCAGCGCCGTCTGCTGGCGGAGTGGGGGCTCGGTCACTGCTACAGCGAGCAGGTCTGCACCCTCGGCAATCTGGAGCGGGATCCCCGCGGCTGGTCCACGACCCTGGTCTATCTCTGCCTGGTGGATCCGGAAGTGGAAGCGATCCACGGCTGCTGGCATCCGCTCGCCAATCTGCCGGGGCTGAGCCTCGCCTTTGACCATGTCCAGCTCATCGCCAAAGGGCTGGAGCGGCTGCGGATCAAGAGCCGCTACAGCACCCTGCCGCTGCAACTGCTGGGGCCCGAGTTCACCCTCTCCGAGGTGCAGCGCGCCTTCGAAATCATCCTGCAAACACCCATGAATACGGCGGCATTTCGCAAGCGGATCCATCGCGCCGACATTCTGGTGGATACCGGCCGCAAGCGCACCGGCAAACAGCGTCCCGCTATCCTCTACCGGCTGGAGAGCCCCTGCTGCGTGATGTTCGATCAGGTGATGCATGGAGCGGAAGCATGAGTGAGACCGGCGTGCACAAGGTGCTGGTGAGTGCCTGCTTGCTGGGTCAGCCAGTGCGTTACGATGGTCAGAGCAAGGGGATTGTCAGCGACTGGCTGAGTGCGCTGGGTGCCGAGGGGCGGGTGCTGGCCTTCTGCCCCGAAGTGGCGGGCGGTTTGCTGACCCCGCGCCCTCCTGCCGAGCGGCAGGGCGAGCGCGTAGTGACGGCGAGCGGACTGGATGTGACTGCCGAGTTTGATCGCGGCGCCGAGCTGGCGCTGGAAATCTGTCAGACGCAGGGCATTCGCTTCGCCCTGCTGAAAGAGGGGAGCCCCTCATGTGGCAGCGGCCGTATCTATAACGGCCGCTTCGAAGGTGTTTCTGTGGCGGGCGAGGGCAAGACCACCGCCCTGCTGCGCCGCCACGGGATTGCTGTCTTTTCCGAAGATCAGTTGGCCGAGTTGGCCTCGGCACTCTCTTTGGATTCCTCCCCGGATTTGGCGGCAACCGGCAGCGGCGCCTGACCGCTCTGCCACCCCTCCAGCACCTCGTCCTTCTCCTGCCAGCGCTGGTTTAGCCACTCCTGAAAACCGCGCTTGAACTGCTTGTCGTTGAAGTAATCTCCTATCAGCTGCTCATTCACCGGCAGCTCCTCAATCCGCACCTGAATGCGTTTTACCCGCCCCATCAGGAAGTCCTTGAACGGGGTCTCGGCGTTGTCCGGATAGCGGATGGTGACGTTGATCAGGCTGTCGAACTGTTCGCCCATGGCTGCCAGCGTAAAGGCCAGCCCCGCCGCCTTGGGCGGCATCAGGTGACGATAGCGGGAGCGGGCCGCATCCCGTTTCTGCTCGGTGAAGCGGGTTCCTTCCACGAAGTTGATGACGGTAGTGGGGATGTGGCGAAACTTCTCGCAGGCGTTGCGGGTGGTCTCGATATCCTTGCCGCGCAGGTGCGGGTTCTTCAGCAAAAACTCCCGTGAGTAGCGACGCATAAAGGGCATATCGAGCCCCCAGCAGGCGAGCCCCAACAGCGGGATATAGATCAGCTCGTGCTTCATAAAGAACTTGGGCACCGGCAGCCGGTCGCGGAACAGGTGGCCGAGCACCACGATATCGGTCCAGCTCATATGGTTGCTGATGATGAGATACCAGCCATCCTTGCGCAGCTTGGTGCTGTCCTCCACCTGCCAGTCGATGCGGGTGGTGAGGCGGATCACCAGCGCATTGCAGGCCAGCCACAGGCGCATGAAGCGGTTGTTGAGGCGGCTGCAGGCGCGGCCAAAGGCCGGGATCGGCAGCAGCAGTTTGGCCAGCGACACCAGCAGGATCAGGCTGGCGCACAAGGCGGTGAAAAGGATGGTCAGGCCGGCGCTGATGATCAGCACCAGCGGGCCGGGAAGCAGGGATAGCATGAATGTTTACTGCGCCTTGGTTGCCAGCAGTTGGCTCAGGGTCTGGTCCTTTTCGTGCCAGATCCCGTTCAACCACTGTTGAAACTCTTGTTGGAACTCGGGGTCATTGAAGTAATCCCCCACCAGCTTGCGGTCGATCGGCAAATAGCGGACCTGAACCTTGATTTGCCCGACCCGGCCACACATGAAGTCCCAGTAGCTGGGGATGCCGTCCGGATAGGCGATGGTGACATCCACCAGTTGATGCAACTGATCACCCATAGCGGCCAGAGTAAAGGCGATGCCCCCCGCTTTCGGGAGCAGCAGATGACGATAGGGCGAGCCCTGCTTCTGATGCTTGCTGCCGGTGAAGCGGGTGCCTTCGACGAAGTTCATCACACTCACCGGAATGTGGCGGAACCTGGCGCAGGCCTTACGGGTCGTTTCAATGTCTTTTCCCTTCAGATGGGGATGTTTTTCCAGAAATTTTCTGGAATATCGCCGCATGAAGGGGAAGTCGAGCGCCCACCATGCCAGACCGAGAAAAGGTACCCAAATCAGCTCTTTCTTGAGGAAAAACTTCAGGAAGGGGATTTTTTGGTTAAAAACCCGCTGCAGTACCAGTATGTCGACCCAGGATTGATGGTTGGCAATCACCATATACCACTCATTCCGGCGCCCTTTGTCCACTCCGACCACCTCGAAAGGGGTTTTGATGATGGTTTTCTGGATCAGATTGTTGAAACCGATCCAGCAGCTGGCACAGCCATCCAGCAGCCAGTTGCAGAGGGTGCGCCACCCCTTGAGGGGGAGCAGGAGCTTGAGCAGACCCAGCGAGAAGATGGGGACAAACCAGAAGAGGGTGTTGAAAAAATAGAGCAGGGTGGAGAGGCTGCCGCGCAGTCGCTCTGTCAGCTTGTTGGGCATGAGTCGGGTCCGTCTTGCTGTCGATAAAGGGCCATCAAGTGGTCAGATCTGTGGCCATAATATCAGCCGATTGCCCGTGAGACCATTCAGAGCCGTTACGGTGTCGGACTCACCCTTTCCCTTCTGTCAACTGCTGCGCAGTCGCGACAGCAGCCTGTCCATGGCGCGATAACCGAGCGCCTCGATAAGATGCTCCTTGCCGATGGCGGGTTGCCCGGCCAGATCGGCGATGGTGCGTGACACCCGCAGGATGCGATGCCAGGCCCGGATGCTGAGCCCCAGCTTCTGGATGGCGTTCTCCAAAAATTCGGCATCTTGCGGTGATAAGCGGCAAATATCCTCTATCTCACGGCTATCAAGCAGGTTATTGAGCTTGCCGTTACGGCTCAGCATGCGCTCCCGTGCCGCCAGTACCCGATCGCGGATCTGCTGGCTAGACTCCCCCCGCTCCGCCTTGCCGGTCAGGCTCCCCTTGGGTAGCAGTGGCACTTCCACCGTCAGATCGAAGCGGTCGAGAAAGGGGCCGGAGAGCTTGCCGAGGTAGCGCAAGATCTGATCCGGGCTGGAGCGGGTCTGGCCGTCGCCATAGTGGCCGCAGGGGCTGGGGTTCATGGCGCCCACCAGCTGAAAGCGGGCGGGAAAATCCACCTGACGGGCGGCCCGGCTGATGGTGATGTGGCCCGTCTCCAGCGGCTCGCGCAGGGAGTCGAGCACCTTGCGCTCGAACTCGGGCAGCTCGTCGAGAAACAGCACCCCGTTGTGGGCCAACGAAATTTCGCCGGGCCGCGGGTGGCTGCCACCGCCCACCAGCGCCACTGCTGAAGCGCTGTGGTGGGGTGTGCGATAGGGTCTGTGGTGCCAGTGACCGGCGCGCGGGGTGAGGCCGCCGATGGAGTGGATGGCGGCGGTCTGCTGCGCCTCCTGCTCGCTGAGCGGCGGCAGAATGCCGGGCAGACGGCTCGCCAGCATGCTCTTGCCGGTGCCGGGCGGGCCGATGAACAGCAGGTTGTGGCTGCCAGCAGCGGCGATCTCCAGCGCCCGCTTGGCCTGAGACTGGCCGATCACATCCTGCAGATCCGGTACATCGGGCAGGCTCTCCGCGCTTTGGGGATCTGGCAGCGGCAGTTCGTACTGGCCTGCCAGCCAGGCGGTGACGGCCAGCAGCTGATGGGCTGTGCGCACCTCTGCATCCTGAATGAGAGAGGCTTCCGGGCCATTCTCTCGCGGTACCAGCAGGGTGCGTCCCGCATCGCGGCAGGCGAGCACGGCGGGCAGCACCCCGAGCACAGGGCGGATCTCTCCGGTCAGGGCCAATTCCCCTAAAAATTCGTGATCGAGCAGATATTTTGCAGGTATCTGCTTGGAAGCGGCAAGAATACCGATGGCGATTGCCAGATCGAAACGGCCTCCCTCCTTGGGTAGGTCGGCTGGGGCCAGATTGACGGTGATGTGTTTGCTCGGGAACTCGAAGTTGCCGTTGAGCAGGGCGCTGCGCACCCGATCCCGCGACTCTTTCACTGAGGTTTCCGGCAGGCCGACCATGTTGAAGGCGGGCAGGCCGTTGGAGAGGTGAACTTCCACTGTAACTTGCGGAGCCGCGATCCCGAGGCTGGCACGGCTATAAACCACAGCTAATGACATAAATCCCGTCCTTGAGTTGATATATGTTCTGACTAACTGGTTGTTGTTGGTTTTTTATTCCAGAGTTCCGGCTGGGGAATAGCCAAAATCAGTGGGTTGTCACAGAAAAAAGTCTTGCCCAATAAAAATCACCGTGCTAGTTCTAATAGCCATTCGCGGTCAAATCGCCCCAATTTCACAGGATTTCCGGTTGTAACTATGAACATGGCCTCCCGTTTCGTCAGCATTATTGTGGTCCTAGTGGTGATTATTATCTCACCGCTCGGGGCTCGTTTAGCTGCACGGAACAAGGGATAGACCCACCACCGGACAGAACGAAACAAGCGACCCCCGAGCCTCACAGCTCGGGGGTTTTTTTTCGACCAAAGGACAGGATTTTCCACATGAACGGCGCGCAGTTTTTGGTACAGGCTCTCAAGAAACAGGGTGTGACCCAGGTGTTTGGTTACCCGGGCGGGGCAATCATGCCGGTCTACGATGCTCTGTATGACGGTGGTCTGGCCCATCAGCTCTGCCGCCACGAGCAGGGCGCCGCCATGGCTGCGGTCGGTTATGCCCGCGCCTCTGGTCAGGTGGGCGTCTGCATCGCCACCTCCGGCCCCGGCGCCACCAATCTGGTGACCGGTCTGGCGGAGGCGCTGCTCGACTCGGTGCCGCTGGTGGCCATCAGCGGTCAGGTGCCCTGTTCAGCCATCGGCACCGATGCGTTTCAGGAGGTCGACGTGCTCGGCATGTCCCTCTCCTGTACCAAGCACTCCTTCATGGTGACCGATGCCGCCGATCTGGGTCGGGTGTTGGCAGAGGCGTTCGCCATCGCCACCGAAGGTCGCCCCGGCCCTGTGCTGATCGATCTCCCCAAGGATGTGCAACTGGCCGCGGTGCCTGCCCAGAGCCCGCTGTTTGCAGTGGAAGAGCCGGAGGTGCTCAACCCCTCGGATCTGGCCGCGGCCCGCACCCTGCTGGCTGCCGCCGAGCGCCCGGTGCTCTACGTCGGTGGCGGAGTGGGCATGGCCAATGCCGAGCAGCAGTTGCGCGACTTTGCTGCCGCAACCGGCATGCCAGCGGTCACCACCCTCAAGGGAATTGGTGCGCTCGACCCCGACAGCCCTGTTTATCTGGGCATGCTCGGCATGCACGGCACCAAGGCGGCCAACTACGCGGTGCAGCAGTGCGATCTGCTGCTGGTGGTAGGGGCTCGTTTCGATGATCGGGTGACCGGCAAGCTGGAGGAGTTTGCTCCCGAGGCCAAGGTGATCCATCTCGATGTGGATGCAGCCGAGTTCGGCAAGCGCCGTGCCGCCGAGGTGGGTATCACCACGGATCTCAAGCAGGTGTTGCCACGCCTCGCCATGACTCTCGACATCGCCCCCTGGCGTGAGCACTGCGCCGCCATGGCCCGCGAATATGCGTTTCGCTACGACCATCCGGGTCAGGCAATCTATGCCCCGGCTCTGCTCAAGCAGCTCTCTGCCCGGCTGCCGGAGAGCAGCGTGGTGGCCTGCGATGTGGGTCAGCACCAGATGTGGGTGGCCCAGCACATGCGCTTCACCAGCCCGCGCAACCACCTCTCCAGCGCCGGTCTGGGTACCATGGGCTTTGGTCTGCCCGCTGCCATCGGCGCCAAGATGTCGCGCCCGGAGGATGAAGTGGTGCTGGTGAGCGGTGATGGCTCCTTCATGATGAACGTGCAGGAGCTTGGCACCATCCGCCGCGCCCAACTCAAGGTGAAGATGGTGCTGCTGGATAACCAGCGCCTCGGCATGGTGCGCCAGTGGCAGGAGCTGTTCTTCGACGGCCGCTACAGCGAGACCATCCTCTCCGACAACCCCGATTTCGTCGCCCTGGCTGCCGCCTTCGGCATTCCGGGTGAGACCATCACGTGCAAGGAGCAGATAGCCGGAGCCCTCGATCGCCTGCTGGCAAGCGAGAGTGCCTACCTGCTGCATGTGGCCATTTCAGAGGAAGAAAACGTCTGGCCCCTGGTTCCGCCGGGAGTCGCCAACCACCAGATGATGGAGCAACGCCCATGAACCCGCACACCCTTGCCCAGCCAGCATTTGCACAACACACCCTGCATATCCATGCCCAGCCCAGACCCGAAGTGATGGAGCGGGTGCTGCGGGTGGTGCGCCACCGCGGCTTCAATCTCTGCGCTCTGAACATGGAGCAGGATTGCCAACAGCTGCGGATCACGGTTACTGTCGAGTCGGTACGTCCCATCCAGCAGTTGTGGAGCCAGCTGGTGAAGCTGGTGGACGTCTCCCGGGTCGATGCACTGGAACAGCAACCCCGGATCAGAGCTTAAGGAGCCAAGCCAATGTCACAGCCTTCCCAATCAGCCACTCACCCCCAATACATCTGGTTCAACGGCAAACTGGTGCCCTGGCAGGATGCCCAGGTGCACGTCATGAGCCACGCCCTGCACTACGGCTCCTCGGTGTTCGAGGGTGTGCGCGCCTACGACACCCCCAAGGGCACCTGCATCTTCCGTCTGCAGGAGCACACCCGCCGCCTGTTCGACTCCGCCAAGATCTACTGGATGGACGTCCCCTACAGCGAGGCCGAAGTGAATGAAGCCTGTCGCACCGTGGTGCGCGAGAACGGCCTGAAGAGCGGCTACCTGCGCCCGCTGGCCTTTGTCGGCAACGTGGGGCTGGGGCTGCATCCACCGCTGGATGCCAAGGCCGACCTGATGGTGGCCGCCCTGCCGTGGGGCGCCTATCTGGGGGAAGAGGGGCTGAAAAACGGGGTGGATGTGTGCGTCACCTCGTGGAACCGACTCGCTCCCAACACCATTCCCACCGGCGCCAAGGCGGGCGGCAACTATTTGTCATCCCAGCTGATCAGCCGCGAGGCCAAGCGCAACGGCTTCGCCGAGGGGCTGGCGCTGGATGTGAACGGCTACCTGAGCGAAGGGGCGGGGGAGAACCTGTTTCTGGTGAAGAACGGCGTACTGTTCACCCCGCCTGCCACCGCTGCCATCCTGCCCGGCATCACCCGTGACACCATCATGACGCTCGCGCGTGACTTGGGTTACGAGGTGCGTGAGCAGGCACTGCCCCGTGAGGCGCTCTATGTGGCAGACGAAATCTTCATGACCGGCACCGCCGCCGAGGTGACCCCGGTGCGCTCCGTCGATCGGATGAAGGTGGGCGCTGGCAGCCGTGGCCCGGTGACCGAGCAGCTGCAAAACGCCTTCTTCGGCCTGTTTAACGGCCAGACCGAGGACAAGTGGGGCTGGCTGACGCCCGTCAACGACTGATGAGAGAGGGGAGGCGCTGTGCCTCCCCGAATCGCTTCCGGTGAGAACTTCCCAGAGGAGTCTTCACCAGGGTCGATTCCGATCCACTCGTATCATCACCGCATAACGCATCGAGCCCATATGGGCATTCAGGGAGTAGAGACAATGCCGAAGTTGAGATCCGCCACCACCACCCACGGACGTAACATGGCCGGGGCCCGCGCCCTGTGGCGCGCCACCGGAATGACCGATCAGGATTTCGGCAAACCCATCATCGCCGTGGTCAACTCCTTCACTCAATTCGTGCCGGGCCACGTCCACCTCAAGGATCTGGGCCAGCTGGTGGCCCGCGAAATCGAAGCTGCGGGTGGTGTTGCCAAGGAGTTCAATACCATAGCAGTGGATGACGGTATCGCCATGGGCCACGGCGGCATGCTCTACTCCCTGCCATCGCGGGAGCTGATTGCCGATTCGGTGGAGTATATGGTCAACGCCCACTGTGCCGACGCCATGGTCTGCATCTCCAACTGCGACAAGATCACCCCGGGGATGCTGATGGCGGCCTTGCGCATCAATATCCCGGTCATTTTTGTCTCCGGCGGCCCGATGGAAGCGGGCAAGACCAAGCTCTCCGACCAGATCATCAAGCTGGATCTGGTGGATGCAATGATCCAGGGCGCCGACCCCAAGGTCTCCGATGCCCAGAGCGAACAGGTGGAGCGCAGTGCCTGCCCCACCTGTGGCTCCTGCTCCGGCATGTTTACCGCCAACTCCATGAACTGTCTGACCGAGGCGCTCGGCCTCTCCCAGCCGGGCAACGGCTCCATGCTGGCAACCCACGCCGATCGCGAGCAGCTGTTCAAGCTGGCGGGCCAGCGCATCGTGACGCTGGCCAAGCGCTGGTATGAGCAGGACGATGCTTCGGCACTGCCGCGCAATATCGCCACCAAGGCGGCGTTCGAGAACGCCATGGCGCTCGACATCGCCATGGGCGGCTCCACCAATACCGTGCTGCACCTGCTGGCAGCGGCGCAGGAGGCGGGCGTCGACTTCACCATGGCCGATATTGACCGCATGTCGCGCAAGGTGCCACAGCTCTGCAAGGTGGCGCCCTCCACCCAGAAATATCACATGGAAGATGTGCACCGTGCCGGTGGCGTGGTCGCCATTCTGGGCCAGCTGGAAAAAGCGGGTCTGGTGCATGGCGATACCCGCACCGTGCTGGGTTGCTCCCTCGTCGAACAGCTCAATGAATATGACGTCAGCCGCCAGCCGAGTCAGGAGGTGGTGGACTTCTACCGCGCAGGGCCTGCCGGGATCCGCACCACCAAGGCGTTCAGTCAGGATTGTCGCTGGCCGGAGCTGGATCTGGACAGAGCAGAAGGGTGCATCCGCTCGCTGGACAACGCCTACAGCCAGGAGGGTGGTCTTGCGGTGCTCTCTGGCAACCTCGCGGTCAATGGCGCCATCGTCAAGACTGCCGGGGTGGATGAGGAGAACCTCACCTTCCGTGGCCCGGCCCGGGTGTTCGAGAGTCAGGAGAGCGCGGTGAACGGCATCCTCGACGGTACCGTGAAAGCGGGCGAGGTGGTGGTGATCCGCTACGAAGGGCCGAAAGGGGGCCCAGGCATGCAGGAGATGCTCTACCCCACCACCTATCTGAAATCCATGGGACTCGGCAAGGCGTGCGCCCTCATCACCGACGGCCGCTTCTCCGGCGGCACTTCAGGTCTCTCCATCGGCCACGTCTCGCCG
Organism: Aeromonas sp. Y289-2; assembly: GCF_027705925.1. Classification (NCBI taxonomy): domain Bacteria; kingdom Pseudomonadati; phylum Pseudomonadota; class Gammaproteobacteria; order Aeromonadales; family Aeromonadaceae; genus Aeromonas; species Aeromonas sp. Y289-2. The sequence continues at coordinate 130,008 of NZ_JAPDCH010000009.1, read as the reverse complement.
GAAGCCGCTTCCGGCGGCACCATAGGTCTGGTGGAGGATGGCGACATCATCAGCATCAATATCCCGGCCCGCAGCATGGTGCTGGAGGTGGCCGACAGCGTGCTGGCTGCCCGCCGTGTCGCCGTCGAGGCTCGTGGCTGGAAGCCGCTCGATCGTCAGCGTCAGGTCTCCTTTGCCCTGCGCGCTTACGCCATGTTCGCCACCAGCGCCGACAAGGGCGCGGTGCGCGATCGCTCGATGCTGGGGGAATAAATCATGGTCTCTGCGGCGGATTATCTACGCAAGGTGTTGCTCTCCCCCGTCTATGAGGCGGCGCGAGTGACCCCGTTGCAAACGTTGAAAAAACTCTCCGAGCGGCTCGGCAACCATGTCAGTTTGAAGCGGGAGGATCTGCAACCGGTCCACTCCTTCAAGCTGCGCGGTGCCTACCACAAGATCGCCACCCTGACCGAGGAGCAGAAGTCGCGCGGCGTTATCGCCGCCTCTGCTGGCAACCACGCGCAGGGGGTCGCCCTGTCGGCCGCCAAGCTCGGCATCAAGGCGATCATCGTGATGCCCAAGACCACGCCGGATATCAAGATCGATGCGGTACGCCGTCAGGGCGGCAACGTCATGCTGTTCGGCAACAGCTTCGACGAGGCCTACGGCGAGAGCCGCCGTCTCGCCACGCTGGAGGGCTACACCCTGATCCCGCCGTTTGACGACGTCGAGGTGATCGCCGGGCAGGGCACCATCGGCAAGGAGCTGTTGGAGCAGGATACCCACCTCACCCACGTGTTCGTGCCGGTGGGCGGCGGCGGACTGGCCGCCGGGGTGGCGGTCTATATCAAGCAACTGCTGCCGGATGTGAAGGTGATCGGGGTGGAGGCTGAAGGGTCTGCCTGCCTCAAGGCCGCGCTGGCGGCTGGCGAGCCGGTCAATCTGGAGCGGGTCTCGCTGTTTGCCGATGGGGTGGCGGTCAAGCGCATCGGCGAGGAGACCTTCCGCCTGTGCAACCAGTATCTGGATGAGGTGGTGACCGTCTCCAACGATCAGATCTGCGCCGCGCTGAAAGACATCTTCGACGACTGCCGCGCCATTGCCGAACCGTCGGGGGCCCTGTCGCTGGCGGGCCTCAAGGCCTACAGCGAGCGGGAGCAGGTCAGGGGGGGCCGGATGGCAGCCATTCTCTCCGGCGCCAACGTCAACTTCCACAGCCTGCGCTACGTGTCGGAGCGCTGCGAAATTGGCGAGAAGCGTGAGGGTATGTTGGCGGTGACCATCCCCGAGCGCAAGGGGGCCTTCCTCGACTTCTGCCGTCAGCTCGGGCCGCGCATGGTGACCGAGTTCAACTACCGCTATGCCGATGCCGAGCAGGCGTCGCTGTTCGTCTCGGTGCGTCTCACCGGCGGTGACGAGGAGCTGGGCCAGATCATCGATCAGCTCGGTGGCAACGGCTACCCGGTGGTCAACATGACCGAGAGCGAGCTGGCCAAAAACCACGTGCGTTACATGATTGGCGGCCGCCCGGCCCGGCCCCTTGGTGAACGTCTCTACAGCTTCAAGTTCCCGGAGCAGCCTGGCGCTTTGATGCGTTTCCTCGAGACCCTGGGCTGTCGCTGGAACATCAGCCTGTTCCACTACCGCAACCACGGCGCTGACTACGGCCGGGTGCTCTGTGCCTTCGAGCTGCCGGATGAGGACGTAGCAGCCTTCCACGACTACCTGCGCGAGATTGGCTACGGCTGGAAAGAGGTGAGCGACGACCCCGCCTACCGGCTGTTCCTGGCCAGTTGAGCAAGGGGGGCTTCAACAACTCGTCGGGAGGGAGGCGTTATGCCTCCCTTTTCTATTGCTGCGTGTGGATAGGTCCACTCCGTACGACGCAACGTCATGGTTTAACTGGCAAAACAGTGTGAATAGGTACACAGGTGATTTTTACGCCGGATATTGCTGGCAAGCTCACACTCCTGATGGCTTGGTCATTTGAGGCTGCGTTCGGATGGGATACCCTGAATAGTGGAGAGGCCGCCTGACGGCTTCACACAGGGAAAGTGCGCACTCAGGCGCCCATAACGACTTATTGCAGAGGCGAAAATATGAATAAATCCATGCTTGCCGTATTGGTCAGTGGTTTGCTGGCGGCCGGAGCCGTACAGGCCGCCGCTCAGGACAATACCTGGTATGTCGGTGGCAAGGCCGGTTGGTCCAATTACTATGGCGTTGACCACAACCAGTATGCCGAGTCGATTGCCCAGACGTTGGGTAATACCAGCGAGAACACGGATGATCTGGGTCTGGGCCTGTTCGCCGGTTACCAGCTCAACCCCAACCTGGGTTTCGAGCTGGGTTATGACTGGCTTGGCAAATACGACACCACTTCGGGCACTGGCGCCAATACCCTCAATACCGAAGCCAAGAGCCAGATGATTCAGGCCACCATGAAGATCAGCTTCCCGGCAACGAACGTGCTCGATCTTTATGGCCGACTGGGCGGTGCCTATGCCTGGACGGATAGCGAGATCAGCTTCGCCAATACCAGCGAGACCGGCAAGAAGCATGGCGCCGCCTTCGTTGGTGCGCTGGGTGCCGAATACGCCATCGATCGTGACTGGGCTGCCCGTCTGGAGTACCAGTACACCACGCCGCTGGGAGATGCGTCTCTCGATCGCTCCGGTATCGAGATGGATAACGGCCTGATTTCGTTTGGGATGCTCTATCGTTTCGGTCAGCAAGGTGGCGAGGTCGTAGCACCGGCGCCCGCTCCGGCCGCCGAACCGGCACCTGTAGCCGTGGTTGAGCCGAAGACCTTCAGTCTGAGTTCCGATGTGCTGTTCGAGTTCAACAAGGCGACCCTGAAACCGGCTGCCAATCAGGCGCTCGATGCCCTGTTCAGCCAGATTGTGGCGGCCAATCCGAAAGATGGCGTCGCAACTGTCATCGGTTATACCGACCGCATCGGCTCCGACAACTACAACCTGGCCCTCTCCGAGAAGCGGGCCCAGAGCGTGGCCAGCTATCTGGTATCCAAAGGCTTGTATGCCGACAAGGTACGAGTCGAGGGGCGTGGCAAGGCCAATCCGGTCACTGGCAACAGCTGTGCCAGCCGCTCCAAGCAAGAGCTGATCGCCTGTCTGGCACCGGATCGCCGGGTGGAAATCCATCTGGAAGGGGTTTCCCAGCCTGTCCAATAAGCAGAGCAACGGGAGCAATAAATGTAAAAACGGGAGGCTTGGCCTCCCGTTTCTTATGGGGTGTTTACGATGTCGTGCCTCAGAGCCCGAACAGCGGGCGCAGGCGAATGCCGATGAGGCTGCCAGCGAGGGCCATCAGCATCCAGACCCAGCCATGCAGGCTGCCAGAGGCGGTGCCATCGAAGAAGCCGCCGAGGTTGCAGGCAGCGTACATGGCGCCCATTCCCATCAGCAGGCCGCCGAGGATGGAGGCCAGACTGTTGCCGAGCCGCATCGGGGCGAAGTTGCCGCCACCGCTCAGGCTGCGCGCCAGCATGGCCCCCAGAATACCGAGCCAGAACATGCCGACCATGGGGTTGATAAAGAGCGGCTGGGCCAGTTTCGGGTTCCTCTCGAACAGGCCAAACAGGGAGGCTCCGCGCAGCGCCATGTCATAGACGGCGCCGGTGATGGTCCAGGCCGAGCCGTGCAGAGCGACCACGGACGAGTTGAGCAGGGCGATGATGATGCCGCCGGTCAGCACGGTGAAGCGGCCATCGCGCCAGAACAGATTGCCGCCGCTGAAGAGGGGCTTGAGCTCGCCGGTGCGCTTGAGTTCGCTGTTGCGAAACAGCAGGAACAGCGCAGCGACCAGCGCCAGGTTGAGCAGCATGCCGCTCCAGATATTGCCGGTCAGATCCCGGGCCAATACCACATGGCTGGAGAAGGTGGCCTCCAGTTCGGGGCGGAACTGGTTGCTGATAAGGGTGCCGATGCCGTAGCAGATCAGCACCAGCCAGAAGCGGGGTTGTCCCTCGCCGCAGCAGTAAAGAGTGCCGGTGGCGCAGACGCCTGCCAGCTGCATGCCGATGCCGAACAGGAAGGCACCGACGATGAAAGGAATGCCGATAGCCATCACGTTACCCACCATGGCATCGCCAAAGAGAGCGTGGCTAAAGGAGAGGAAGGTGGTGAACAGCAGAATTTCGATGGCGATGGTGAGCAGGTGAACCCGCACATAGTAACTGTTGCGCTTGGTCAGCATTTCGCGCCAACCGAATACGATGCCGAAGCGACTGAAGGAGAGGGTGAAGCCGAAGCCGAATCCGATCAGGGCCATCAGAGCCCATTTCATACCAAAAGTATTGCCAAGCCAGAGTAACGCTCCCCCCGCGATTGCCACGATGGGGAGCGACCATTTTCGAGTCATGTCAGTTGATCCTTGCAGTTGGTTTTCAGAGGGGCGGATCCTATTCCCTCATGGAGTCTAATGCTACCCATTTAACCAGTGCAGAGAAAAAGGGGGGCGCTGACTCCCGTCAGCGCCGGGGATCAATGGCGGGTGGTGTCGAGATGGAAGTGGTGAGTCTGCCTGGTCAGGATACGGGCGTGCTGGGCGACCATGGTCGCCTCTTCGGCGGCCTGACTGGCGCTCTGGTTGGCCTCGGCCGCCAACCGCGACATCTCGCCGACCTGATGGTGGATCCCCTGCACCAGCCGGGTCTCATCGCTCATCAACTGATCGACCTGAGCGATGCGCTGGTTGATCTCCTCGCAGCTCTGCGCGATCCGGGCGACGCTTTGGCGCGCTGTCATCGTGTGAGTGACCGCCTGTTCGACCCGGGCCAGCTCGGTATCCATCTCGCTGGCGGCGCGCAGGCTGACATCCTGGATCTTGCCGATGATGGTGTTGATCTCTGTGGTGGCGCTGCCGGTGCGGGTCGCCAGCGAGCGTACTTCATCGGCCACCACGGCAAAACCGCGTCCCTGTTCACCTGCCCGCGCCGCTTCAATGGCGGCGTTCAGTGCCAGCAGATTGGTCTGCTCCGCAATATCGTGAATGGCGCCCGCCAGCCCGGCAATCTGCTGCGAGAGGCCAGCCAGATCCGAAATGGTATGGGAGACCTGCTTCACGCCCGTGACTTGCTCCCCGATCACCTGTTCCACGGTGTGGATGGCGAGTGTCGCCTCTTGTGCCCGCTCTGCTGACTGCAGGGTTTGCTCCTCTACCTGGTGCAGCTGGCTACCCGCCTGTTCAATGGAGTGGGTGAGCTGCTTGATGGCCTGTTCGATATGGTGGGCCGCCCCGACCTGTGCCTGACTGTCATCGGTGTGCCGTTGTGCCATGGCGGTCAGGCTGGTGGCGCGATCATCCAGCGTACTGGCGCTGCGCTGCAGGGACTCCACCAGGGTTGCCAGCTGGTCACGCATGGCCCCGATCTGGCGGATCAGTTCGCCGATGGCATCGAGGCCCGGCTCTGGCATGGGACGGTTCAACTCCCCTTCGGCGATGGCAGCGGTCGCCTTGCCAGCGGCCAGCAGCCGCTGTTGGGTAGGGTGTCCCAGCCAGAAGATGAGCCCAGCCCCCAGCAGTGCGGCGCACAACAGCAGGCCGTAGCAGAGTCGGGTGGTGTTGGCGAGATGGGCCATCTGCTCGGCGGCATACTCGTTGCCGCGGATGACGGTGGCGTCCACCCCTAGCCGGTGGGCGTTATAGAGGGTGTGCAGGCGCGCCGCAATCGCGCCCGCCTGCGCCAGGTCCCCCACCTTGATGGCGGGGACAAACTTGTCGTTGAGCAACTGCCAGAACAGCTCCCCCTGCACTTTTTGCTCCCCCAGCAGCAGCTCCCTGAGGGGCTCGTTCAGGCTGCTCTCTTGCCAGAAGCGGTTACGGATCTCGAACTCTTGCTGAAGCCGGGTGAGGGTTTGCAGCAGGATCTCCCGCTCCTCCGGTTTGGCATGGAGCAGGGTGTAGACCTGCAACTGGGATTCGATGAGGTAGAGGGGCGGCGGCAGAATATCGGCTACCACATCCTTCCCCTGTCCCATCTGATCGGCTGCGCTCCGGACCGAATAAAGCCCGAAAAAGCTGATGGAGATCAGCGTGATAATGACCATGATCCCCAGAATCTGACCAAAAAGCAGAGATCTGTCGTGAATGTGCTTGAGCATGTTGCCTCCATTCGGCTCCGTTCATGGATAGCATAGCTCTCTGGCGGGATAGTGAGACTCGGGTGTGGTCTGTTGATGGCGAGTCGGTCTGGAGAAGGGGAAGTCGCAGTCTGAAGGCCGCTGGTGGCACGAAAAAGAACCCCGGCTGATGAGCCGGGGTCGATGGTGGTGAGGCGGTTTCAGGTCCGGCTTGGCGCGGCTTTGCCGCTGCGCAGCCCATCCAGACTGAACAGCACCAGCGCGCTCCAGATACAGGCAAAGGTGAGCAGTTTGTCCATCGCCAGCGCTTCCCCATAGAGGGTGACCGCGAGGATGAACATCAGGCTGGGGCCTATGTACTGGAAGAAGCCCAGGGTGGAGAGCTTGAGCCGGGTCGCGGCGGCGGTGAAGCAAAGCAGGGGGGCCGTGGTGACGGCGCCTGCGGCGATCAGCAGCAGGTTGAGGTGCAAGTCGTTCTGGGTGAGATGGCTGGTGGGGCTGTCGGCAAAGCCCCACAGATAGATGGCCGCAGGCGGCAGCATGATCATGGTTTCGATCAGCAGACCGGTGAGGGCATCGAGGGCCAGTTTTTTGCGCACCAGCCCATAGATGGCAAAGCTCGACGCCAGCACCAGCGCAATCCAGGGCAAGGAGCCAAAGGCGACAAGCTGGATGGCCACGCCGGCAAAGGCCAGCGCCACCGCCCACCACTGCAGGCGGCGCAGCTTCTCGCTCAGAAACACCATTCCCAACAGTACGTTGAACAGCGGGTTGATGTAGTAGCCGAGGCTGGCATCCAACATGTGACCGTTGTTGATGGCCCAGATGAACAGCAGCCAGTTGCCGCCGACGGTGACTGAGGTAAACGCCAGGGTGAGCAACACTTTTGGCTGGCGCAGCACCGCCTGCACCTTGTGCCACTGGCGCCCTGCCAGGGTCAGTACCATCAGCAGCACGCAGGACCAGATCATCCTGTGTGTCAGGATCTCGGCGGCCGGGACGGCAGAGATGGTCTTGAAATAGATGGGGGCGATGCCCCAAAGGGTATAGGCGCACAGGGCGTAGATGACGCCCTGACGCTGGATCTGTTGCGGCATGCGGATGACCTTTACTGAAGCGTTGGATGCGGGAAAACATCGCAAAAAATCAGTGTAGCGATCCTTTTGCGGGGGAAGAAGCGAATAAACGAAGTTTGAGGGATAAGAGGAGGGGGGCTGGCCGGTCAGCCTTTACCGCGGCGGATCTTGTCGACATCCATCAACAACCACAACATCAGGGCGATGGCGGAGATCCAGGGGCCCCAGGTCACGTAGGCCTCGCCGTGCCCCAGCACGAAGAACAGCAGGGGCAAACCGATCACCAGAAAAAGTACGCTTCCCAGAAAAAATAGCATTTTTGTCTTTATATTTAACATGTTGGCTTTTTTATCATTATAAGGATTGAGCCCGGTGATGGAAGGCCAAAAATGCAAAAGGGGGATTTCTCCCCCTTTTTGATCCGATAGTGCTGCTTTGTCGTGTTATTCCAGCTGAATCCAGGTGCTTTTCAGCTCGGTGTACTTCTCCAGCGCATGAAGTGACTTGTCGCGACCGTTACCGGACTGTTTGAAGCCGCCAAATGGCATGGTCATGTCACCACCGTCCCAGTTGTTGACGAACACGGTACCGGCGCGCAGGGCGCGGGAGCCTTTCACCGCCTTGTTGAGATCCGCCGTCCAGATCGCCGCCGCCAGGCCGTAGTCGGTGTCGTTGCCCAGCGCGATAGCCTCCTCCAGCGTATCGAAGCCGGTCACTGCCAGCACAGGGCCGAAGATCTCCTCGCGGAAGATGCGCATCTGAGGGGTCACGTCGTCGAAGATGGTGGGTTCGATATAGAAGCCGCCACTCTCCATATTGGTGCGGTTGCCCCCCAGCAGCAGCTTGGCCCCCTCCTGCTTGCCAATCTCGATATAGCGCAGCACCTGCTCCATCTGGATGTGATCCACCATGGCGCCGATGCGGGTCGCAGGGTCGAGCGGGTTGGCCGAAATCCACTCGCGGGCATGGGCCAGCAGTCGCTCCATAAATTGCGGCTTGATGCTGTTTTGCACCAGCAGCCGGGAGGCGGCGGTACACACCTCGCCCTGGTTGTAGAAGATGGCACCAGCGGCGCTCTTGGCCGCGGCGTCCAGATCCGGCGCATCCGCCAGTATGATGTTGGGGCTCTTGCCGCCGCACTCCATAAAGGCGCGCTTGAGGTTGGACTTGCCGGAGCACTCCACCAGATGTTTACCGATCTTGGTGGAGCCGGTGAAGGTGATGCAATCCACATCCATATGCATGGCCAGCGCCTCGCCCACGGTATGGCCAAAGCCCGGCAGCACATTGAACACGCCGTCAGGAATACCCGCCTCCTTGGCCAGACCTGCGATGCGCAGGGCCGTCAGTGGAGATTTCTCGGAAGGTTTGAGAATGACCGAGTTGCCAGTAGCGAGCGCCGGGCCCAGCTTCCAGCAGGCCATCACCAGCGGGAAGTTCCATGGCACGATGGCTGCAACCACCCCGAGCGCTTCGCGGGTCACCAGTGCCAGGGCGGACTCCTCGACCGGGGCGACCTGGTCGTAGATCTTGTCGATCGCTTCGGCGTTCCAGGCGATGCAGTTGGCGGCGGCGGGGGCGTCATAGCCCATGGCATCGCCGATGGGTTTACCCATATCCAGCGACTCCAGCAGCGCCAGCTCCACCTTGTTGAGGCGCATCAGCTCGGCGAAGCGCTGCATGATCTGTTTGCGCTGTTTCGGCGGCAGGCCGCTCCAACGCTTGTCGTTGAAGGCGTCACGGGCAGCCTGTACCGCCAGTTCGGCATCGGCGCCATCGCAGGCCGCCACCTTGGTCAGCAGCTTGCCGTTGGCCGGGTTGATGCAATCGAAGGTGGCGCCATTGACGGCATCCCGATAGCTGCCGTTGATAAAGGCTTGCGAGGGCAGGGTCAGATGGGCGGCCTTGTGTTGCCACTGGGCCAGGGTAAGGTCACTCATGTTCACTCCTTGAACCGGCAAAAGTCAGATTCCGCGTATCAATATGCTAAACATCCTGCCGCTTGTAAATCCATCTTGTAACAATTCATTAAACATTGCTCCCCTGCCGATGCGCGTCTTAATGTCAGAAACTGGCGGGGGTGTTGGCCGAAATCAGCACGCACTCCTGCTCGCCGCTATTGCGAAAACGGTGGGGGGTGCGGCTGTCAAAGTAGTAGCCATCCCCGGCGCCCAGCAGGTAGATCTGCTCGCCCACGGTCACTTCAACTTCGCCCTTGATGACGATGCCGCACTCTTCACCCTCGTGGCTCAGCATGTCGTCGCCGGTGTCGGCGCCCGGTGGCAGCACCTCCTGCAACATGCCGATGGCGCGGTTGGCACGGCTGTGCCCGACCAGCCGGTAGCTGATGGGGTGCGTGCCGAGATCCGGCATATCGGCGGCGCGGAAGATCACTTCGGTGCCCATTTCAGTCTCTTCGGTGAAGAAGCTGGCCAGCGACATGGGGATGCCTTCCAGCACCTTGCGCAGGGAGGCGACAGAGGGGCTCACCTGATTTTTCTCGATCTGGGAGATAAATCCGTTGGTCACACCGGAGCGCTTGGCCAGCTCGCGCTGGGAGAGGGCTGCCTTGGTGCGAACCGCCTTGAGGCGGTGACCGATATCCATCTATAGACACTCCTTGACTGTTTACTATTATTAAAATTGTGTTAAATATCTTATACCACCCTGCTGATGCGTCTAGCTAGGGGTGGCACCAGACAGGGCGATAACGGGCCCTTTTTTATGGATTCAGGTGTTTAATTTAATAGGCATTGGCCGACAGTTGCTAAACACCTTAAGGATGAGGTGACCATGAAACCGATCAGCGACATCAATACGCCCTCCGACATGTCCGCGTTCTGGATGCCGTTCACCGCCAACCAGCAGTTCAAGGCGGCGCCGCGCATCCTGAAGTCGGCAGAGGGGATGTATTATCACTCAGAGGATGGCCGCAAGATACTGGATGGCACAGCCGGACTCTGGTGTTGCAACGCGGGCCATGGTCGGCGCGAGATTGCCGAGGCGGTCTCCCAGCAGATTTCCCATCTCGATTTTGCCCCCACTTTCCAGATGGGCCACCCCCTGCCGTTCGAGCTGGCCAACAAGCTGGTGGAGATCGCCCCCAAGGGGTTCGGTCACGTCTTCTATACCAACTCCGGCTCCGAGTCGGTCGATACCGCGCTGAAAATCGCGCTGGCCTGGCAGCGGGCTCGCGGTCAGGGCACTCGCACCCGGCTGATTGGCCGCGAGCGTGGCTATCACGGGGTCGGCTTTGGCGGCATCTCGGTGGGGGGCATTCCCGGCAACCGCAAGTGGTTCGGCTCCCTGCTGACCGGGGTGGATCATCTGCCCCATACCCTCAACATCGCCAAAAACGCCTTCACCAAAGGGCTGCCCGAGGAGGATGTGGCGCTGGCCGACGAGCTGGAGAAGATCGTCTTTCTGCACGATGCCAGCAATATCGCGGCGGTGATCGTCGAACCCATCGCTGGCAGTACCGGCGTGCTGATGCCCCCCAAAGGCTACCTCAAGCGGCTGCGGGAGATCTGTACCAAGCATGGCATCCTGCTGATTTTTGACGAGGTGATCACCGGTTTCGGCCGTCTCGGTTCCCCCTTCGCCGCGCAGGAGTTCGATGTCATTCCCGACATGATCACCTGCGCCAAGGGGCTCACCAACGGCGCCATCCCCATGGGGGCGGTGCTGGTGCAGAAGCACATTTATGACGACATGATGGCGGCAGGCAAGGGGGCCATCGAGCTGTTCCACGGCTACACCTACTCCGGCCATCCGGTGGCCGCGGCTGCGGGGCTCGCGACCCTCGAAATCTATCGCAACGAGAACCTGCTCAGCCGCGCTGCCGATCTGGCGGGCTACTGGGAGGAGGCGGCCCATTCGCTGAAGGGCTGCAAGCATGTGAAGGATGTGCGCAACTACGGGTTGGTGGCGGGTATCGAGCTGGAATCCATGCCGGATGCGCCGGGCAAGCGCGCCTACGAGGTGTTTGTCCGCTGCTTCGAGAAGGGGGCATTGATCCGGGTGACCGGCGACATCATCGCTCTGTCGCCGCCCCTCATCATCGAGCGCAGCCAGATCGACGATCTCTTCACCCTGCTGCAGGATGCCCTGCAGGCACAACCTTAACCCATTTGATGGCCCCGCACTGGCGGGGCTTTGCGTTGGTTTGCTCAGCGCATTTACCACATCAGTTATCACGGAGGATACATGACATACAGGGTCAGCAACTTCATCAACGGCCAGCTGCAGGAGAGTCGCAGTGAGCGCCAAGGGGCCATCTTCAATCCCGCCTGCGGCAAGCAGCAGGGGAGTGTGGGGCTTTCCAGCGCCGCCGAGTGTCAGGAGGCGATCGCCATTGCCGAGCGCGCCTTTGTCGACTGGTCACAAACCCCGCCGCTGGTGCGGGCCCGGGTCTTTTTCCGCTTCAAGGAGTTGATGGAGCAGCACAGAGACGAGCTGGCCCAGCTCATCAGTCGCGAGCACGGCAAGGTCTTCTCCGATGCGCAGGGTGAGTTGACCCGCGGGCTGGAGGTGGTGGAGTTTGCCTGCGGCATTCCCCATCTGCTCAAGGGGGAGCACTCCCTCAACGTCGGTCGCGGGGTAGACAGCTACTCCATGATGCAGCCGGTAGGAGTCTGCGCCGGTATCACCCCGTTCAACTTCCCGGCCATGGTGCCGCTCTGGATGTTCCCGGTCGCCATCGCCTGCGGCAACACCTTTATCCTCAAACCCTCCGAGAAGGATCCCTCCCTCTCGCTGCGGATGGCCGAGCTGCTCAAGGAGGCCGGTCTGCCTGACGGCGTGCTCAACGTGGTGAACGGTGACAAGGAGGTGGTGGATGTGCTGCTGACTGATCCGCGGGTCGGTGCCGTGTCGTTTGTCGGCTCGACCCCCATCGCCCAGTACATCTATGCCACCGCGTCGGCCCACGGCAAACGGGTGCAGGCGTTGGGCGGCGCCAAGAACCACATGGTGGTGATGCCGGATGCGGATCTCGATCAGGCGGTCTCAGCCCTGATGGGGGCTGCTTATGGGGCAGCGGGCGAGCGCTGCATGGCCATTTCGGTGGCCGTGGTGGTGGGTGACGAGACCGCCGATGCCTTGGTGGCCAAGCTGACACCGCTGGTGGAAAAACTGCGGGTGGGCCCGGGGTTGGGCCAGAGCCCGGAGAACGAGATGGGGCCGCTCATCAGCAAGGAGCATCTTGCCAAGGTCCGCGGCTACGTGGATCAGGGGGTGACCGAGGGGGCCGCGCTGCGGGTCGATGGCCGTACGCTGAGCCACGACGAGGGTTACTTTATCGGGGGCTGCCTGTTTGACGAGGTGACACCAGAGATGCGTATCTACCGCGAGGAGATCTTCGGCCCTGTACTCTCCATCGTACGGGTGCCGGATTACGAGACGGCGCTGCGCCTCATCAACGAGCACGAGTACGGCAACGGCACCGCCATCTTTACCTGTGACGGCGACACCGCGCGGGACTTCACGGCGCGGGTGCAGGTCGGTATGGTAGGGGTGAACGTTCCCATTCCGGTGCCGATGGCGTTTCACAGCTTTGGCGGCTGGAAGCGCTCTATCTTCGGGCCGCTCAACATGCACGGGCCGGACGGGGTTCGCTTTTATACCCGGATGAAGACGGTGACGGCGCGCTGGCCCCAGAGCCTGCGCAGTGGTGCCGAGTTCTCCATGCCGACCATGAAGTGACGCGCTGGCGCGTGCTCATGGCCTAACCTCTTGCCCCCGCCGGTCAATGATTGGCGGGGGCGAACTCTGTAAAGGAACAACAGATGCGATTGGGAATTCTCGATTGTGACCGGCTCGATCCCGATCTGGCGGATCGTTTTGGCCCCGTTTACTCCGAGATGTTTATCAGGGGCTTTGCGGCCCTGGCCCCCGAACTGGAATTTCGGGTCTGGTCGGCTCTTGATGGGGAATTGCCGGAGGATCTGCACGAGTGCGATGCCTGGCTCATCACAGGCTCGCGCCACGATGCTTATAGCGATATTCCCTGGATTCAGGCACTGCGGGCGTGGATCCGTCAGGCGCACGATGCCGACGTCAAGCTGGCCGGTGTCTGCTTCGGTCATCAGGTGATCGCCCAGGCGCTGGGCGGAGAGGTGGTGAAGTCTACCAAGGGGTGGGGGCTGGGAGTGTCGGTGCATCCCATGCTGGCAGATGAGCCCTGGATGGCGCCGGCGCGGGATCAGATCCGCATTCTGGCCAGTCATCAGGATCAGGTGGCCCTGCTGCCACCGGGAGCAACCCGGCTGGCGGGCAACGATTTTTGTCCCAACTTCATGTTTTTGCAGGGTGATCACATCGTCGCCATTCAGGGGCATCCGGAGTTCTCGGTGGAGTACAACCGGGCGCTGATCGAGCGGCGCCGCGGCCTGTTGCCCGACGAGCGCTACCAGAGCAGCCTCTCCTCGCTGGAGGGGGAGGTGGATTCGGCGACCATGATGCAGTGGCTGCTGCAGTTTCTTGGGATCCTGCCGCTGCGGGCTGGCGCGGCCTGAACCCGGTTTGTCAGCCACCCCTTCGGATGCTAGATTTTGTAGCAAAATGAAGGATCAAGCGCTGAGATGTCGGGATCGGATGGTACACTGGCCGCCCATGTGGCGGCCTGTTTGTCTGGCTTGATTGCCGTCCCGGCCTGAGCCAAACCTGTCTGAGCCAAACCAGTGTGAGAGTGTGACGCCTTGAAACTACAGCAATTGAAGTATTTGATCGCGATCCGGGACCACAACCTCAATGTGTCCGTGGCTTCCGATGCGCTCTTCACCAGTCAGCCGGGGGTCAGCAAGCAGATTGGCCTGCTGGAGAGCGAGCTGGGGGTGCGGATCTTCGAGCGCCGTGGCAAGCATTTGCACCGCATCACGCCGGTGGGGGAGGAGATCATCAAGTGTGCCGAGGCGATGCTCAACATCGAGAGCAAGATCAAGGCGATCTCCCGCGAGTATCTGGATCCGACCGTGGGCACCCTCAATATTCACACCACCCACACCATCGCCCGCTACCTGCTGCCCAAGTCGGTCACCTACTTCACCAAGAAGTATCCCAAGATCTCGTTCCACCTCCATCCGGTGATGTCGGCGAGCAAGGAGCAGATCAGCAAGGGTTATTCCGATTTCTCCATCGTTGCCCACGAGATTGGCTTCGACAAGGAGCTGATCGCGCTGCCCGCCTACCTCTGGACCCTCTCGCTGGTGGTGCCGCAGGATCACCCGCTGGCCAAGGTGAAGAAGCCGACCCTGGAGCAGCTCTGCCACTACCCGATCCTAAGTTACGAGAGCGGCGCCACCGGTCGTCAGGTGCAGGACGAGGTGTTTCAGGCGGCGGGGCTGACCCCGAGTTACTACATGACGGTAATGGATGCCGGAGTGATCAAGCGCTACGTGGAGCTGGGTTTTGGCATCGGCATCATCTCCTCGCTGGTGGCCAACGACACCGACAGCCCCGGGCTGGTCTCCATCAATCTGGAGCACCTGTTCAAGCCCTGCCCGGCGCAGATCTGTTTCAGCAAGAGCATCCTGCTGCAGAACTATATGTATGACTTCATCAGCTCCTTCTCGCCCCACCTCACCAAGGAGGTGATCCAGAGTGTGATGCAGCAGCCGAGTCAGGCGCGCATCGACGAGCTGCTGGCCGGGGTGGAACTGCCCATCTATTGATCCCGATCGGATTCCCGATCGCAGCCGGTTGTCTCTTCTGTCAGGCTGGGCTCTACTCGGGGTTCAGCCTGTCTCTTTTGGGCTATCTCCATCGTTCGAGGTCTCTATGTCCCGCATTCTGCTGCTTGCCAATCTCAACTGTGATCATGTGCTCTCCCTCTCCGAACCTCTGGTGGCGGGGGCCCGGCTGCAATATGTGGATCAGGGGCGCAGGCTGGGAGGCGGCGCGGCCAACACCGGCATCGGGCTGGTATGGGCGGGCCACGAGGTGACCATTGCTTCCCGTATCGGGCTGGACGAGACCGGCGACTGGCTGCTGGAGCAGGCGGCCGGTTACGGGCTGGATTGCAGCCATGTGGAGCGCTTTGGCGGCGAGACCGGCGAGCTGCTCATTCTGGTGGACTCCACCGGCGAGCGCACCATACTGCGCCGCCCGCGGCGTCCCGACCTGCCCGGCGATCTGCCGCTGGATGGGGTGGATTGCCTCTATGTGAACTATCCCGGTACCGCCATCATCAGCTACATGCGCCAGATGCTCGGCAAGAGCTTCGTGGTGGCCCAGTATCCCAAGGGCGGCCAAGCGCGCCGTCCCTGCCATGTGCTGGTAGCCTCCCGCTC
Source organism: Aeromonas sp. Y289-2 (assembly GCF_027705925.1). Taxonomy (NCBI): domain Bacteria; kingdom Pseudomonadati; phylum Pseudomonadota; class Gammaproteobacteria; order Aeromonadales; family Aeromonadaceae; genus Aeromonas; species Aeromonas sp. Y289-2. The sequence continues at coordinate 114,561 of NZ_JAPDCH010000009.1, read as the reverse complement.
CGATCTCGGCGAGGTGAGCGACCCCTGGCAACATGCCCGCCAGCTGGCGGGGGAGCAGCTCGAATGGCTGGTGTTGACCGAAGGGAAGGCGGGGGCGGTTGCCATCCATGGTGAGGAGCAGATCCGGGTCGCCGCTCGGCCAGTATCTGTGGTCGATACCACAGGGGCGGGAGATGCCTTCGCCGGTGGCCTGATCCACGGTCTGGCACGGGGCATGGCGATCAAGGATGCGTTGCAGTGCGCGGTGGACTGGGGGGCGTTTGCCGTCGCCTCCGAGAGCTCCATCCCCTCGGTTGCCCTGAAAAACTGGCTGAAACAACCCCACTGAACCACCTCCTTGACTGTCGATTGAGGGGCTGTTCGCAGGCCATCTGGCTGCTGGTCGAAGGGGCTTGGTGAGGGGGATGGTTCGGGAGATTTACCCGCCATAAAGCGGGTAAACGCCGGGCTAACCCGGCAAGTTTGCGATCAATCAAAGAAAGTGTCGATTTATGTGCATCTTCATCGACACCCGGTTGTGCTGCTCTTAACCTGTCACTCCGCAACTCAGATTAAGAGACAGGCCCCCTCTGGCGAACCAATGGCAAACAGAGGCAAACCGGTTGTCTCCTGCCTCTTAGCTCAACGTTGTCGTCCTGATTCCTGGCTTGTAGTAAGAGGCAAGTGCGACCATGCAACTGACACGATTTACCGACTACGCCCTGCGTACCCTGACCTTCCTGGCGGTTCAGCCGGGGGATCGTCTGTCGACCATTACCGAAGTGGCCGATACCTTCGGCATCTCTCGCAACCACGTGGTCAAAATTGTGCACCAGCTTGGCATCAAGGGGTACATCGAGACGGTACGCGGCAAGCACGGTGGCATCCGCCTCGGTCGCTCGGCGGTCTCCATCAATTTGCGGGATGTGGTGATGGACATGGAGCATGTGCTCTGTCCGGTCGATTGCAAGCGTGAAAACTGCCGACTCTCCGGCGGCTGCCGCATTCAGGGCATTCTGCGCCGCGCCATGAACGCCTTCCTCGAAGTGCTGGGTGAGTACACTCTGGCCGATGCGGTGCGCGATCCCAATCGTCTCTGCCACCTGCTGGGTATCGAGCAAGAGACTATTGTGACCATGGCCTGACGGGGCGCGGAATATTGAACAAGATGTGAAAGGGGCCTGATGGCCCCTTTTGCTTTTGTACGCAGGTGGTTTTTAGCGACTGCCTGGCTGGCGGATCAGGGTGATGGCGCCGTGCAGGCAGGCGAGGCCGCAGGCACCGCAGCCATTGCAGGCATCCATATTGACGTTGATGCCGTCGGCCGTGGCCTTGATCGCCTGTTGCGGGCAGGCATCTTCACAGAGCAGGCAGTAGAAGCCCTGCCGTGCCTGACAGCTCTCTTCAATCTGCACCCGGGTCTGCACCTGCCGACCCAGTTGCAGGTCGAGGGCGCCGGTGGGACAGGCTCTGGCGCAGCTGCCGCAGTAGCTGCACTGGCCGCAGGCGAGATCGAGCACCGGGGTACCGGCGATGGGGCTCCCCTCGTACTCCTCCTGGGTGGCCGGTTTGAGCAGACCACGCGGGCAGGCCTTGAAACACTCGCCACAGCGGGTGCAGAGGGAGAGGTACTGGGACTCCTCGATGGCCCACGGCGGGCGCGCTTCATGGCAAACCACGGCGGGCTTGCGGGAAGCTTGCCAACCTTGTGTCAGCCAACGGAGGAAATAGTGAGTCATGCTCGCCCCTGATACCTATTAGGGGTTAATTTTATCGAAGTTTCGGGAAGCAGGCCAGAGAATAGCGGCCGTCAGGATCGCAAGCGCAGTTGCCCTTGTGTAAGCTAGGCAGGTCTTTTTACGTGGTTGAATGAAATCATATGTGGCTATTTCTCTGGCGTGCGTCCCTGCTCTATGTCTTTCCCCTGCTGATGTGGGCCTACTGCCGCATCAAGGATATCGAGTTCGCCGAGCTCGATACCGGCGTCAACACCCACAAGTGGGTGGTGCTGGCCGCCTACCTCATCTACGTGGTGCTCTGGATCCTGGTTAACCGCTATCTCGAACTCTTCCTGCGTCAGCGGAGCCGCAAATGATCGACCCCGGGCTCTGGGGGATCTTGTTGCCCGCCGCAGTGCTGGCCCTCGGGCTTGGCTGGCTGATCGGGCGGCGTACCGCCACGGCGCAGGCTCAGGAGCTGATGCTGGTGCAGGAGCGTTATCAGGCGCTGCAGGATCGCTTCGACGAGTTGCAGGATGAGCGGATGCAGGGCCAGCAGAAGCTGGATCAGCAGCAGACACTGCTGATCAAGCTCACCGCCCGCCTCAAGGATGCGGAAGCGACCCTGCGCAGCGAACGATTGGCCGCCGCCGAAAAACTGCAACTGCAGCAGGAGGCGGAGCAGCGCCTCAGTCAGCAGTTCGAGAACCTCGCCAACCGGATCTTCGAGCAAAACTCCGGCAACTTCCGCGAATTGAACCAGAACAGCCTCGATCTGCTGCTCACCCCGCTGAAAGAGCAGCTCGAGGGCTTTCGTCGTCAGGTAGGCGAGACTCATGCTCAGGAGACGGCCCAGCGCCACAGCCTCAAGTTCGAGCTGGAGCGTCTCGCCGAGCTCAACGCCCGCATGACCGAAGAGGCGGCGGCGCTGACTCGCGCCCTCAAGGGTGACAGCAAGCAGCAGGGTAACTGGGGCGAGGTGGTGCTGGCGCGGATCCTCAGCGAATGCGGCTTGCGCGAGGGTCACGAGTACCACACCCAGGTCAATATCGAGGTGGAGAAGGGCAAGCGCTACCAGCCCGACGTTATTGTCCACCTGCCGCAGGAGAAGGACATCATCATCGACGCCAAGGTGTCGCTGACCGCCTACGAACGCTGGTACAACGCCGATGACGAGCTGGAGAAGGCGGTGGCGCTCAAGGAGCACGTCGCCTCGGTGCGCAACCATATCCGCGAGCTGGGCCGCAAGGATTACCAGCAGCTGCCCGGGGTGCGTACCCTCGACTATGTGCTGATGTTCGTAGCGGTGGAGCCTGCCTTTTTCACCGCACTGGAAGCCGATCCTTCGCTGGTGCGCTACGGCCTCGACCACAACATCCTGCTGGTGAGTCCCACCAATCTGATGGTGGCGCTGCGCACCATCGAGAACCTGTGGCGCTACGAGCGGCAGAACCAGAATGCCCGCCAGATTGCCGAGCGGGCCGGTCGTCTCTACGAAAAGCTGCGGCTGTTTGTGGAGGAGATGCAACAGATGGGCGGCAGCCTGCACAAGGCGCAGGAGAGCTACGACAAGGCGATGGGACGGCTGGTCAACGGCCGTGGCAACCTGATTGCGCAGGTCGAGCGTTTCCGCGAGCTGGGGGTGGAGGTGACCAAGAGTCTGCCCGAGCCGCTGGTGGAGCGGGCGCTGGAGCGCGACAAGGAGCAGGAGTAGTTTTTACCTGCACCGTCATCAGCAAAGGCCCAAACCCTGTTTGGGCCTTTTACTATCTACCGTCTGCCTAGCGCTTACCCATCTTCAGAACTCCGTAAATAGAAACGGCCCACCGAAGTGGGCCGTTTCTATTTGCAGTGCCGGTGTGGATCAGCGGCTGGCGGCGCGGGCGCTCAGCTCGGCTTTCTCGCTATCGCTCAGGAAGGCCAGGGTCAGGCCGTTCTGCTGGGCGGTGCGGATCTCGCTGGCGGTCATACCAGCAGCCGGAGCGGCCACCTCATATTCGTGCGGCAGGTCGATCCCTTCCACCGCCGGGTCATCGGTGTTGAGGCAGGCCAGCACGCCGGCGGCCAGGAACTGGCGGATCGGGTGTTCGGTCAGGCTCGCTACCGTGGTGGTCTGGACGTTGGAGGTGAGGCAGGATTCGATGCCGATGCGGTGCTCGGCCAGATAGGCCATCAGGGCCGGATCCTGAATCGCTTTGACGCCGTGGCCGATACGCTCGGCGCCCAGCTCGCGAATGGCTTGCCACATGCTCTCGGGGCCAGCGGCTTCACCGGCGTGTACGGTGACGCGCATGCCTGCATCGCGCACCTTGCGGAAGTGGTCGACAAAGAGTTCGCCCGGGAACCCCAGCTCGTCACCAGCCAGATCGATGGCCACCAGCTTGTCGCGGTGGGCCAGACAGGCGGCCAGCTCCTGATTGCACTGCTCGGTGCCGAAGGTGCGGCTCATGATGCCGATCAGGTTGGTCTTGATACCGAAGTCACGGCTGCCTGCGGCCACGCCGTCGATGATAGCTTCTACTACACCCTGCGGGTGCAGCTTGTGGGTCATCGCCATATAGGCAGGGCTGAAGCGTAGCTCGGCATAGTCGATACCGGCGCGCAGCAGATCTTCCACGTTCTCGTAGGCGACCCGGCGGCAGGCATCATAGTCAGCCAGCACGGCCACACCCCAGTCCAGTTTCTTCAGGAAGGCAACCAGACTCGGCTCGTTTTCGACGATCTGTACGTGGGGGCGCAGCGCTTCCAGTTCGAAGGCGGGCAGCTGGATATTGTGTTGGCGACCCAGCTCGAGGATGGTTTGCGGGCGGATGTTGCCGTCCAGATGGCGGTGCAGGTCGGTCAGGGGGAGAGATCTGTCAATCATGGGGGCGCCCTCGTCGAGTCAGGTTTGAAAGCCTGCCATTCTAGGCGGGGCTTTCAAAAAAGATACCCCGTTTATGGTTAAACGGGGTTCTGGCGGGCGGTGATTTGTCAGGGCGTGATGGGAATCGTTTTTCCCAGGGACTCAGGAGAGATCGAGTTCCTTCAGCTTGCGAGTGAGTGTGTTGCGGCCCCAACCGAGCAGGCGCGCCGCCTCCTGCTTGTGGCCGTGGGTGTGCTCCAGCGCGGTTTCCAGCATGATCCGCTCGAACTGGGGCATGGCATCGGCCAGGATGTCTGTCTCTCCCAGCGCCAACTTGCTGGCCACCCACTCTTGCAACTGTTGCTGCCAGCAACCGGGCAACGCCGGTTGGCCCGGTTCGGCGTTGTGGGTGATGGGGGTGAGCAGCTCGGCAGGCAGGTCGCCGACCAGCACTTCTTGCCCCGAGGCCATCACGGTGAGCCAGCGGCAGACGTTCTCCAGCTGGCGCACGTTGCCCGGCCAGGGCAGGCGGCTGATATAGGCCTGGGTATCCGGGTGCAGGCTCTTGGCCTCGACGTTCAGCTCTTTGGCTGCGCGCAGCAGGAAGTGACGGGCCAGCTGGGGGATATCCTCACGGCGCTCCTTGAGGGCGGGGATGTGGATGCGGATGACGTTGAGACGGTGGAACAGGTCTTCCCGAAACTCGCCATCGGCGACCCGTTTCTCCAGATTCTGGTGGGTGGCTGCGATGATCCGTACATCCACCTGCACCGGCTGGTGGCCGCCGACCCGGTAGAACTGGCCATCGGCCAAGACCCGCAGCAGCCGGGTCTGCACATCCAGCGGCATGTCACCGATCTCGTCGAGAAACAGGGTGCCGCCGTCAGCCTGCTCGAAGCGGCCGTGGCGGATGTTGTTGGCGCCGGTGAAAGCCCCCTTCTCGTGACCGAACAGCTCCGATTCGATGAGATCTTTCGGAATGGCAGCCATGTTGAGGGCGATAAAGTTCTTGTGGGCGCGCGGGCTGTGCTTGTGCAGGGCGTGGGCGACCAGCTCCTTGCCGGTACCGCTTTGACCGTTGATCAGCACCGAGATGCTGGAGCGTGACAGGCGGCCGATGGCGCGGAACACCTCCTGCATCGCCGGTGCTTCACCGATGATCTCGGGAGTGGCGGTGGTCTCTTGCTGACGAGACTTGCGCTTGGTGCGCTGCTCCTTGAGGTGATTCTCGGCGCGGCGCACCAGGGTAACCGCTTCGTCGATGTCGAACGGTTTGGGCAGGTACTCGAAGGCGCCTCGCTGGTAGGCGTTGACCGCGCTGTCGAGATCCGAGTGGGCGGTCATGATGATGATGGGCAGATCGGCCTGACGGCGATGGATCTGCTCAAGCAGGCTCAGGCCGTCGATGCCGGGCATCCGGATATCGGAGAGGATCACATCGGGCGAGCGCAGCTCAAGGGCGTGCAGCAGGGCTTCGCCATCGGCAAAGCTCTCGCAGTTGAAGCCTTCGCTGCCGAGAGTGCGCTCCAGCACCCAGCGGATAGAACTGTCGTCATCGACGATCCACACTTTGGCGGTCATGGGGTTCCCTTACTTGCGAAGCGGTAGAAAAATGGTGAATTCGGTGTGACCTGGCCAGCTGATGCAGTCAATTCGCCCCTTGTGCTGGTCGATCAGGTTCTGGGCGATGGAGAGGCCGAGCCCGGTGCCCCCCTCCTTGCCGGTGATCATCGGGTAGAACAGGGTGTCACGAATGGCATCGGGAATGCCGGGGCCGTTGTCGATGATCTTGATCTCCGCCGCCAGCCGGTAACGCTGGCCGTGGATGGTGATCTGGAACGCGGTGCGGGTCTTGATACGGATAAGCCCGGTTTGATCGCCGAGCGCTTCGGCGGCATTGCGCACTATGTTGAGAAACGCCTGCTGCAGCTGATCCGGCTCCATCTCGAATTCGGGGATGCTGGGATCGTAATCCCGCTCGATGCGAACAGAGGGAGGGAGTTCTAGCTCCACCAGTCGGCGTACCTGCTCCAGCACCGAATGGACATTGTGCATCTGGTGACGGCCGGGGCGCTGGGGGCCGAGCAGCCGATCGACCAGTACCCGCAGCCGATCGGCCTGTTCGATGATGATGCCGGTATATTCGCGCAGCGCCGGATCCGGCAGCTCTTTTTGCAGCAGCTGGGCTGCGCCGCGCAGGCCGCCGAGGGGATTCTTGATTTCGTGGGCCAGCCCGCGCACCAGCTCCTTGGCCGCCAGCTGCTGGGCATGTTGTTGCTGCTCCTGGCTGATCTTCTTCTGCTGGTCGATCTTGCGCAGCTCCACCACCAGCAGACGCTGTTCGTGGTCGGCCATCGGGGTGGCGCTCAGCTCCACCAGTCGCGGTTCTCCCTCTACCACCAGAGTCACTTCGCTATCGGTAAAGCCCTGCCCTGACGCGAGGCACTGCTTGAGCCGCTGCAAATCGAGGGAGATATGTTCCAGCAGATGGGGCAGTTCGATGCCGATCAGCCTGCGTTCACTGAGGGAGAGCAGCTGTTCAGCCGCCGGGTTGACGAATTGGATGCAGAGCCGCTCATCCATCAGGATCACGGCGGTCAGCAAATTATCCAAGAGTGTTTTGGCGTTGTCCGAGCGGGTTGGCACAGGTTTCTCCCTAAAACGGTGCTACACACCTGTTATGCACCGATATGGTGCATAGAGTTTACCCGCATCGGTGCGCTATATCACCCCTAGTCGGCTTTGGGGGTGGGTTTGGGAGCCGGCGTCACGCTCGCTCTATGCAGGTAAAAGGTGACTGCACTGGATTTAGCAAGGATCGTACCGTCTTTAGCGAGCAGCTCGAGCTGAGCCTCGTGGGCGCCGCGATCGACGTTTTCGACCCGGACAGAGAGGCTGTTGCTGACGATGGGGGCGGCTTTGCCATCCAGGGTCAGGCGCACATCATACTGGGTCGGAGGTTTGGGGCTGATGGTGCCCTGAAAGACGATGTTGCCTGTGTTGTCGCGCAGGGTGCTGCCCTGTTCCGGGGAGAGCAGTTCGATGGTCAGCTTGGCTGCCTCTTTTTCTTTCTTGGCATCGGCGCCGGTCAGGCTGTTGAAGTTATCCACTTGCACCGATCTGGGCGCGCTGCTGCCCAGCAGCGGGGCGACCCGCAGATCGACCTCTTTGGCGTTTTTGCCGGGTGGTGGCGCATCCGAGTAGTGGGTGATGCCATTGCCATCGACCCAGGAGTAGACCTTGGCCGCGTCCGCAGCGAACGAGGTCAGCAACAGGAGGCTGAGCACCCCTATGCCATGCTTGTTGTTCATCCATCTCTCCTTGACGGTATTTTGCTTAATCCTATCAGAGAAAAAACCCGCCAGATGGCGGGTTTTGTCACGATTAAGCAAGCTGACCTGATTTAAACGGCCAGTCTGCTGAGACTTAGACGGAGTAGTACAGTTCGAACTCCAGCGGGTGCGGGGTCATGCGCACACGGTCAACATCCTGCTGTTTCAGTTCCAGATAGGAGTTGATGAAGTCATCGCTGAACACGCCGCCGCGGGTCAGGAACTCGCGGTCAGCATCCAGAGCGGCCAGGGCTTCGTCCAGAGAACCGGCAACGGTCGGCACTTCTGCGGCTTCTTCCGGCGGCAGGTCGTACAAGTTCTTGTCCATGGCATCGCCCGGATGGATCTTGTTGATGATACCGTCCAGACCGGCCATCAGCTGGGCTGCGAAGGCCAGGTACGGGTTGGCAGCCGGATCCGGGAAGCGCACTTCGATACGACGGGCTTTCGGGCTCGGTACCACCGGGATACGGATGGAGGCAGAGCGGTTGCGGGCAGAGTAGGCCAGCATGACCGGTGCTTCATAACCCGGAACCAGACGCTTGTAAGAGTTGGTGGTCGGGTTGGCGAAGGCGTTGATGGCCTTGGCGTGCTTGATGATACCGCCGATGTAGTGCAGAGCCATCTCGGACAGACCGCCGTACAGGTCACCAGCGAACAGGTTGACGCCGTTCTTGGCCAGAGACTGGTGGCAGTGCATGCCGGAGCCGTTGTCACCGAACATGGGTTTCGGCATGAAGGTCACGGTCTTGTTGTAGGCGTGGGCCACGTTGTGGATCACGTACTTCAGTACCTGCACTTCGTCAGCTTTCAGCGTAAGAGTGTTGAAGCGGGTAGCGATTTCGTTCTGACCGGCAGTAGCCACTTCGTGGTGGTGAGCTTCAACGACCTGGCCCATCTCTTCCAGCACCAGACACATGGCGGCGCGGATATCCTGGGAGGAGTCGACCGGTGCAACCGGGAAGTAACCGCCTTTCACGAACGGACGGTGACCCTTGTTGCCATGCTCATAGGCAGTGCCGGAGTTCCATGCGGCTTCTTCAGATTCGATTTTCACGAAGCTGTGGCCCATGGTGTTGGAGAAAGTAATGTTGTCGAACATGAAGAATTCCGGCTCCGGCCCGAACAGCACGGTGTCAGCAATGCCGCTGGACTTCAGGAAATCTTCTGCACGTTTGGCGATGGAGCGCGGATCGCGGTCATAGCCCTGCATGGTGGCAGGCTCCAGCACGTCACAAACGATGTTCAGGGTGGTCTCTTCGGTGAACGGGTCCAGCTTGGCGGAGGCTGCGTCCGGCATCAGTACCATGTCGGATTCGTTGATGCCCTTCCAGCCGCCGATGGAGGAACCATCGAACATCTTGCCGTCTTCGAAGAAATCTTCATCAACCTGGTGAGCAGGGATGGATACATGCTGCTCTTTACCCTTGGTGTCGGTAAAGCGCAGATCAACAAACTTGACTTCGTGTTCCTGGATCAGGGCCAAAACGTTCTGGGCTGACATGCTAAGTAACCTCCGGTGTTAAAACTCTCTGGGTGAATGCGTCGTCGTATTCACATAAGCCAGTATCGTGCCAAGTTTGTGACAGCTTGATTTCAGGGCAATCTCGCTGAAGAGGCTCCCCAAAATCAGGCGATCTCGACTCGCGTTGCATCAATTTAGTGCGATGGTGGATCGTTTTGGTGCACTGTAATGGTGCGCGAAATACGGTCACCGCCCATCTAAGCAGGGTTTGTCAGAGAGGTCTATGATCCAGATCTGTTGTTATGCGCGAATGTACTGCAATTCTGCTAGGCAGATCACAAAGGCAAGAGTACAATTAGCGCCCAATTTTACCCGGTGATTGAGGCGAGAATGTTAGAGAATTTACGCAATATTGCGATTATTGCGCACGTTGACCACGGCAAAACGACTCTGGTTGATAAGCTGCTGCAGCAGTCCGGCACCCTGGACCGCTCCACGGAAGGCCAGGAACGGATCATGGACTCCAATGATCTGGAACGGGAACGTGGCATCACCATTCTCGCCAAGAACACTGCGATCCGCTGGAATGACTACCGCATCAACATCGTTGATACCCCGGGTCACGCCGACTTCGGTGGTGAAGTAGAGCGCGTACTGTCCATGGTTGACTCCGTGCTGCTGCTGGTTGACGCCGTAGACGGCCCGATGCCGCAAACCCGTTTCGTGACCCAGAAAGCGTTCGCTCAGGGTCTGAAGCCGATCGTGGTCATCAACAAGGTTGACCGTCCGGGTGCTCGTCCTGACTGGGTAATGGATCAGGTATTCGACCTGTTCGACAACCTGGGCGCGACTGACGAACAGCTGGATTTCAAAGTTGTTTACGCCTCTGCACTGAACGGTTGGGCCACCATGGATCAGGACGTCGAGTCCGAAAACATGGAGCCGCTGTTCCAGGCTATCGTTGACAACGTTGAAGCGCCGAAGGCTGATGCCGAAGGTGGTTTCCAGATGCAGATCTCCCAGCTGGACTACAACTCCTACGTGGGTGTTATCGGTATCGGCCGTATCACCCGTGGTCGCGTCAAGACCAACCAGCAAGTCACCATCGTTGGTGCTGACGGCAAGACCCGTAACGGTAAAGTCGGTCAGGTGCTGGGTTACCTGGGTCTGTCCCGTACTGAAGTTACCGACGCGCAAGCGGGTGACATCATCGCTATCACCGGTCTGGGCGAGCTGAAAATCTCCGACACCATCTGTGACAACGGTGCCGTTGAAGCCCTGCCGCCGCTCTCCGTTGACGAGCCGACCGTGAACATGACCTTCCAGGTCAATACCTCACCGTTCGCCGGTAAAGAGGGCAAGTTCGTGACCTCCCGTAACATTCTGGAGCGTCTGAACCAGGAGCTGGTCCACAACGTGGCTCTGCGTGTGGAAGAGACTGATGATCCGGACAAGTTCCGTGTATCCGGTCGTGGTGAACTGCACCTCTCCATCCTGATCGAAAACATGCGTCGCGAAGGTTACGAACTGGCTGTGTCTCGTCCGGAAGTAATCCTGCGTACCGTTGATGGCGTTCTGCAAGAACCGTTCGAAACCGTAACTGTGGACGTTGAAGAAGCGCACCAGGGTTCCGTGATGGAGCAACTGGGTCTGCGTAAAGGCGAAATGACCAACATGACTCCGGATGGTAAGGGTCGTGTCCGTCTGGACTTCATGATCCCGAGCCGTGGCCTGATCGGTTTCCAGACCGAGTTCATGACCATGACCTCAGGTACCGGTCTGCTGTACCACACCTTCGACCACTACGGTCCGCACAAGGGTGGCAGCATCGGCGAGCGTCAGAACGGCGTGCTGATCTCCAACGCTACCGGTAAAGCACTGACTTACGCCCTGTTCGGTCTACAAGACCGCGGTCGTCTGTTCATCGGTCACGCGACCGAAGTGTACGAAGGCCAGGTGATCGGTATTCACTCCCGTTCCAACGACCTGACTGTTAACTGCCTGAAAGGCAAACAGCTGACCAACATGCGTGCCTCCGGTACCGACGAAGCTCAAGTGCTGACTCCGCCGATCCGCATGACTCTGGAACAGGCTCTCGAGTTCATCGATAACGACGAACTGGTAGAAGTGACTCCGAAGAACATCCGTATCCGCAAGAAATTGCTGACCGAGCTGGATCGCAAGCGCTCTGGCCGTGGTTAATGCCATGTGCTGAGTCTCGGCAGCCCTTGCGGCCGCTGACGGTTCACTGATAAACGGACCCAAACCTTTGGTTTGGGTCCGTTTTTTTATGCTTGTGCTCCGCTCTGGCCATCCTGATGAGCTCGTTCAGGCCATCCGGTAATGGGGCTGATGAGCGTTGAGCGAAGGTCGTGGGGGTGGGTGAGATAAAAAAGCCGCAGCGGATGAACGCTGCGGCTTTTTGCTGGCTTGCAGTAAGGGGTTACTGGCGCCAGAAGGAGGGGAAGAAGAGCACGGCGACCGTCAGGATCTCCAGTCGTCCCAGCAGCATGCCGAATGACAAAAGCCATTTGGCCGATTCCGGCAGGCTGGCAAAGTTGGTGCTGGGGCCGACCACCGGGCCCATGCCCGGGCCGACGTTGGCGACCGCCGTGATGGAGCTGGAGATAGCCGTCAGGGGGTCAAGCCCGATGGCGCCCAACAGTGCAGCTATCACCAGAATGATGGCGAAGTAGGCCAGTACGAAGGAGATCATCGAGCGGATGATGGCGTCATTGACCGTCCGGCCGTTGTACTTCTGCGGGAATACGGCAGAGGGGTGCATCAGCTGGCGCATCTGCTTTCTGAACAGGGCGAATGCCACCTGTACCCGGAAGATCTTGAGACCACCCGCAGTGGAGCCTGAACAGGCCCCAAGAGCCAGCAGCACGATGAAGACGATGCTGGCGAGCGGCCCCCAGGTGCCAAAGTCACCAAGGCCGTAGCCGGTGGTGGTGAGCACCGAGACGATGTTGAAGCAGCTGATGCGCAGGGCATCCCAGAAGCCGAACAGGTCTCTCTCCCACAGATAGAAGGTCATGATGACGGTGACCCAGACCACCAGCCAGAAGAAGCCTCGCACCTGGGCATCCTTGAACAGGCTGTTGTCCCTGTGGTTGAGGCTCTGCACATAGAGCAGGAAGGGCAGGCCACCGAGGAACATGAACAGGGTGCCAATCCAGTGTGCCGAGTTGGAGAAGTGGGACATGGATTGATCGGAGGTGGAGTAGCCGCCGGTACTGAGAGTGGTCATGGCGTGGTTGATCGCCTCGAACATGTTCATGCCGCTGGCCCAGTAGGCCATGAAACAGAGCATGGAGAGCACCAGATAGACCACGACGATGTTGTTGGCGACTGTCTTGGCACGCGGGGCGCTTTTGTCCGACCAGTCCGAGCTCTCGGTCTGGAACAGCTTCATGCCGCCGACGTTGAGGTAGGGCAGCACGGCTACCGCCATCACGATAAAGCCTACTCCACCCAACCACTGCAGGATGGAACGCCACAACAGGATGCTGTGGGCCATGTTGTCGAGGCCGGAGAGCACGGTGGAGCCCGTGGTGGTCACCCCCGACATGGTCTCGAAATAGGCATCGGTGAAGTTGATGTGGGTGATGAAGACAAAGGGCAGGGCGCCGAAGATGCAGGCCACCACCCAGACCGAGGTGGTGAGCAGGAACATCTCCCGCACCCCCAGATGAAACTCCGCCTTGCGACCGTAGTGGAGGCAGAGCAGGGCAGCGCCGTGGGTGATCAGCACGGACTTGAGAAACTCGACAAATCCCTCTGACCCGGTGAGCAGTGCCAGCAAGGTGGGCAGCCACATGAAGAGCGCCAGCTTGGAGAGCACAAGCCCGAGGGTGAAGATAATGGGACGCAGCTTGATCATGTTCGATAACCTGGTCGTTGATTAACAAAAGACCCGGACCATCCCCTTGGGGGAGCTGAGCCGGGTCTGGTTTGACAGCCTGTGCGCATGAAGACGTTACAGGAAGAAGGGGCTTGGCTGGAACAGCCGCTCCACTTCCGGGATGTACTTCTTGTCCACCAGGAACATGACCACGTGGTCATCCTGCTGGATCTTGGTGCGATCGTGGGCGATCAGCACCTCATCCCCGCGCACCACGGCACCGATGGTGGTGCCCGGCGGCAGCTTGAGCTCGCCCACCGTCTTGCCGACCACCTTGGAGGTGTTCTCATCGCCGTGGGCAATCGCCTCGATCGCCTCGGCCGCGCCGCGGCGCAGGCTGTAGACGTTGGCGATATCGGCTCGGCGCACATGGGTCAGCAGGGCCGAGATGGTGGCCTGTTGGGGCGAGATGGCGATATCGATGGAGCCACCCTGCACCAGATCCACGTAAGCGCCGCGCTGGATCAGCACCATGGTCTTCTTGGCACCCATCTTCTTGGCGAGCAGCGCCGACATGATGTTGGCCTCATCCTCGTTGGTCACGGCGATGAAGACGTCGATTTGATCGATATGCTCCTCGGCCAGCAGCTCCTGATCCGCCGCATCGCCGCAGAAGACGATGGTGTTCTCCAGCAGTTCGGAGAGCTGCTCCGCCCGCTTCTGGTTGCGCTCGATAAGCTTCACGCTGTAGCGCTTCTCCAGCTGGCGGGCGAGACCGGCGCCAATATTGCCACCACCGACGATCATGATGCGGCGGTAGGGGCTCTCGAGGCGCTGCAGCTCCGACATCACGGCACGGATATGGCCCGCGGCGGCGACGAAGAAGACCTCGTCATCCGCTTCGATGATGGTGGTACCTTGCGGACGGATCGGGCGGCCCTGACGGAAGATGGCCGCTACGCGAGTTTCGATGTTGGGCATGTGCTCACGCAGGGTGGAGAGGGCGTTGCCCACCAGCGGGCCACCGTAGTAGGCCTTGACCGCCACCAGACCAACGCGGCCACCTGCAAAATCAACCACTTGCAGGGCGCCCGGGTATTCGATCAGGCGACGCACATAGTCGGTCACCAGTTGCTCCGGCGCGATCAGGTGATCCACCGGCACCGATTCCGGCAGGAACAGGCGATCCCGCTCGGTCAGATAGGCCGGCGAGCGGATCCGCGCCACCTTGTTCGGGGTGTTGAACAGGGAGTAGGCCACCTGACAGGCGATCATGTTGGTCTCGTCACTGTTGGTGACGGCGACCAGCATGTCGGCATCCTGAGCACCCGCTTCGCGCAGCACCTTGGGGTGAGCGCCGTGCCCGTTGACCACCCGCAGGTCGAACTTGTCTTGTAACTCGCGCAGGCGCTCACTGTCGGTATCGACGATGGTGATGTCGTTGTTCTCTCCGGCTAGGTTCTCGGCCAGAGTACCGCCGACCTGGCCGGCTCCCAAAATGATGATTTTCATAGGGAACGTCTACTCACGTTGAGGCAGTAAAGGGGCATTTCGCCTGCATGGCGATTGCCCCGGAAGAAGCATGTCAGCGTCACAGCTTGACCAGCTTTGCGTAGTAGAAGCCATCCATCTCGGCTTCACCCGGCAGGAACTGGCGACCCGGGCAGTCCGGGGTGTCCTGTTCGTGCAATGGCACCAATTTGGCATCTTTGGTCGCGGCAAGGAAGGCGCGGATCTGTTCGCGGTTCTCTTCCGGCAATACGGAGCAGGTGGCGTAGAGCAGGGTACCGCCGCTTTTCAGCTTGCCCCAGAGGGCATTGAGAATGCGGCGCTGCAGCTCGGCCAGCTCGCGGATGTCCTGATCACGGCGCAACCACTTGATGTCTGGGTGGCGGCGGATGACACCGGTGGCGGAGCAGGGAGCATCCAGCAGGATGCGGTCGAACTGACCCTCCGGCCACCACTGTTCCGGTGCCGCGGCATCGCCATGGATCACCTTGGCGGTCAGGCCGATGCGGTCCAGGTTCTCCTGCACTCGCTTGAGGCGGTTCTCGTCGGCATCGACGGCAACCACGCCAGCCAGCTTGGGCTGACGCTCCAGCAGGTGGGCAGTCTTGCCACCGGGTGCCGCGCAGGCATCCAGTACCCACTCACCCGGTTGCGGGTCGAGCAGTGCCGCGGCCTGTTGTGCAGCGCCATCCTGTACCGAGCAGTCGCCGACCTCGAAGCCGGGCAACTTGGTCACATCGCAAGGACGCTCCAGCAGGATGCAATCCTCGCCCTCTTCACCGGCCACGGCATTGATGCCGACTTCAGCCATGCGAGCCAGCATCGCATCGCGGCTCTGGCGCTGGCTGTTGTTGCGGATCCACATGGGGGGGCGCTGGTTGTTCGCCTCCATGATGAATTCCCACTCATCGTGATAGGCCTGACGCAGGCGCTTGGTGAGCCACTCCGGATGACCGAGGCGAATGCTGGGAACGCGGTCGATACGCAGCAGAATGACTTCGGCGCTGCGCTGGAAGTTGCGCAGCACGCCGTTGATGAGGCCACGCAGGGAGGTGCCCTTGAGCAGTTTGACGGCGTTGACGGTCTCGGCCACCGCGGCGTGAGCCGGAATGCGGGTGTAGATGAGCTGATAGAGACCGACCAGGATGAGGTAGTGGAAAATGCGGCTCTTGTTTTTGAGCGGCTTGTCCATCATCTCGTTGACTGCCGCATCGAGGCGGGGTAGCCAGCGCAGGGTGCCGTAGCAGAGTTCTTGCAGGAGAGCGCGATCGCGAGGTGCAACCTTCTCCTGGGCAGCAGGCAGAACAGCGGAGAGGGATTGACCCTGATCCAGCACCTGTTGAATAACGAGAGCGGCCTGTGCACGTGTTTTCATAGAGTTACCTTAGATGCGCAAGTCGGGGCCTGGGCCCCGCTTGTGTCAATTCAATCCAGTTCAATTCAATTGCGTGCCGGGTTCAAACCAGTCGCGGCGAGAGTTGAGCAGATCCGAAACGGACATCGCCTTCTTGCCGGGCGGTTGCAGGGTCAGAAGGCGCAGTACCCCTTTGCCGGTCGCGATATCGATCCCCTGCTTGTCGGCCTTGAGCAGGGTGCCGGCGGGTTGGCCGTGGTCGCTGTCAATGACGGCGGCTTGCCATACCTTGACGGTCTGGTCAGCCACTTCAAACCAGCTGATGGGCCAGGGGTTGAACGAGCGGATGCAGCGTTCGATGGCAACAGCCTCCATCGACCAGTCGATGCGGGCCTCTTCCTTGGAGAGCTTTTCGGCGTAGTTGGCCAGCGCATCATCTTGCGCCTCGGCAGCGGTTTCACCGGCGGCCATGGCATTGATGGTGTCGACCAGTGCCTGCGGGCCCAGCTCGGCCAGCTTGTCATAGAGGCTGGCGGAGGTCTCGTCGGCGGCGATGGGGCAGGTCACTTTGCGGATCATGGCGCCGGTATCCAATCCCACATCCATCTGCATGATGGTGACGCCAGTTTCGGCATCGCCCGCCCAGATAGATCGCTGGATCGGTGCGGCACCGCGCCAGCGAGGCAGCAGGGAGCCATGGACGTTGATGCAGCCCAGACGCGGGGTATCGAGCACCACCTTGGGCAGGATCAGGCCATAGGCAACTACCACCATCAGGTCGGCGCCAAGGGCGGCCAGTTCGGCTTGCGCCTCTTCCTTGCGCAGAGAGGCAGGTTGGTAAACCGGCAGGTTGTGGACCAGCGCCAGCTCTTTGACCGGGCTGGCGGTGAGCTTCTGGCCACGGCCAGCGGGCTTGTCAGGCTGGGTATAAACGGCAACGACCTCGTGGTCGGAAGACAACAACGCCGCCAGGTGACGGGCGGCGAAGTCGGGAGTACCGGCAAAAATCAGTTTCAGCTTATTCAATGGGGCAGATCCTCAGAGGACTTTGCGATCTTCACGGGCCATCTTTTCCAGCTTCTGGCGAATGCGCTGGCGCTTGAGCGGGGACAAGTAATCCACAAACAGCTTGCCGACCAGATGATCCATCTCATGCTGGATGCAGATGGCGAGCAGATCGTCCGCTTCCAGCTCGAACGGCTTGCCGTTGCGATCCAGGGAGCGGATTTTGATCTGTTCAGCGCGAGGCACCAGAGCACGGCTGCCGGGCACGGAGAGGCAACCCTCTTCAATGCCGGTGCTGCCGCACTGCTCGATGACCTCCGGATTGATCAATACCAGAGGATCTTCACGGTTTTCAGAGACATCGATCACTATGATGCGCTGGTGAATGTCGACCTGAGTCGCGGCCAGGCCAATGCCTTCCTCCGCGTACATGGTTTCGAACATATCATCTACAATCTGTTGTAACTCGGGTGTAAAGGTCTCGACAGGGGCTGCAACGGTGCGCAGGCGCTCATCGGGAAAACGCAATACATCTAGAATGGCCATAGTTTTTTCTTTAGTTTCGTATAAATGCAGTCAATATTGGCGTAATTCTAGTCATTTACGCCGACAAAAAACAGCAACACTTTGCGTACAGAAGTAACAGGGAGTGTTATGTATCTGAAGCAAACCATCCTCGCCTCCCTGCTGGTGACCGTGAGTCAGGCAGCACTGGCCGATCAGCTGAGGCTGAAAGCGGGTTACCCCGAAAGCTATGTAGTGCAAAAAGGCGACACCCTGTGGGATATCTCCGGCAAGTATCTTTCCGAACCCTGGCTCTGGCCCCGCCTCTGGAACATCAATCCGCAGATTGCCAATCCTCACTGGATCTACCCCGGTGATGTACTGCATCTGAGCTGGGTCAATGGTGAACCCCGGCTC
The DNA here is from genome assembly GCF_027705925.1 of Aeromonas sp. Y289-2. Lineage (NCBI taxonomy): Bacteria > Pseudomonadati > Pseudomonadota > Gammaproteobacteria > Aeromonadales > Aeromonadaceae > Aeromonas > Aeromonas sp. Y289-2. The sequence continues at coordinate 96,586 of NZ_JAPDCH010000009.1, read as the reverse complement.
GGCAAGGCGATGCAGGGTGGCAAGCAAGTCATCCGTCTCGGCCCGAAAACCCGTTACGAGAACAAGGCCAACCCCATTCCGACCCTGCCTATCAGCGAGATCGGCCCCTTCCTGCAAACCGACCATATTCTGGCTGACAGCCAGCAGCAGAAAACCTTGCCCTATCTGCTGGGGTCGGATCAGAAACATATCGGCATGCTGGAGGGGGACACCCTCTATGTGCAGGGCTCCCTGACGCCGGGGCAGGTTTATGGCATTTATCACCCCGGAGTGGTCTACAAGGATCGCGAAACCGGTGAACTGCTGGGCCAGGAGGCGATCTTTGCCGGTGTGGTGCGGGCCGTGGCGCGTCTTGATGGCGATCGGACTGAGGTGACTCTGACTCATAACCAGCGCGAAGTGCTGCAGGGCGACAAGGTGATGCCGCTGCCGGCTCAGGAAAACATGCCCGCCGTCTTCACACCGAAAGCGGCCCCTGCCATCACGCCGGGCTATATCATCGATTTGCCGAACAAGACCCGGGGCGGTGGCAAGTTTGATGTGGTGCTGATCAATCGGGGTGGCCGTGATCAACTGGTCGCCGGGGATGTGTTGGATGTCAGACGGCCCGGTGCTGCTCTGGTCACCAAGAATGGCGATGTACAGTACAAGGAGCTCTCGTCGGTTTTTAACCGGGTGTTTTACAGCAGCAACAAGAAGGCACCACTGCCCTCTGAAGCGATTGCCCGTGTCATGTTGTTCAAGGTGTATGACAAGCTGAGTTACGGTCTCATCATGCAGAGTAACGACATGGTGAGTGCGGGCTATCAGGTCACTCACTTCTGACGTGAACTACCCCGACGCGCGTCTAGCGCTCTGGCTAACTCTCGATGCGGTCACCGGTATCGGTCCGGTGATCGCTGCACGTCTGTTGGAGCGGGCCGGGGGAAGTATTGAGGCCCTGTTCCAGAGCGACGAAGCGCAGCTGCATGGTATGGGGTTGTCGTCAGAGCAGATCAAACAACTGCGCTGGCCCTCGCCGGTGGTTGAGCAGAGCCTGGCTTGGACCGCTTTGCCTGACAATCTCCTTATTCCGCAAGATCACCCGATTTATCCACCCTTGTTGCGGGAAATCCCCGCAGCCCCCCTGTTGCTCTACTGTCGTGGCGATCTTGCTACGCTGTCGCTACCCCAGCTGGCAATGGTGGGGACACGCCATCCTACCTATGCAGGCAAAGATAATGCCTCCCGCCTTTGTAGCGAGCTGGTTGGATGCGGGTTAGCCATCACCTCGGGCCTTGCGCTCGGTATCGATGGTGTTTGCCATCAGCAAGCGCTGGCTTGTGGCGGTATCACCCTTGCCGTGTTGGGTTCCGGGCTGGATTGCCTCTACCCCAAACGCCATCAGGGGCTGGCAGGCCAGATTCTGGAGAGCGGTGGTTTGCTTATCTCCGAGCTGGCGCCGGATAAAGGGCCGCTGGCTGAACATTTTCCTCGTCGCAACCGTATTATCAGTGGTCTGTCGCTGGGAACTCTGGTGGTGGAGGCGACCGAGCAGAGCGGTTCGTTGATCACAGCACGCTATGCACTGGAGCATGGGCGTGAAGTGTTTGCGGTACCCGGTGCCCCGCAAAACGCCCAGGCGATAGGGTGCAACAGATTAATTCAGCAGGGGGCCAAACTTGTGCTGAGTGCTGCCGATATAGTGGAAGAGCTGCCAGAGTGGGTCGCACGGCCAGATCCGTCGGTTACATCATCTGAGCAACCGCATAATAGCGAATTGCCTTATGCCGATTTGTTGGATAACGTAGATTATGAGACCACGAGCGTGGATACCGTTGCCGAGCGGGCCCAGCTTCCTGTCGAAGTGGTATTGGGCAGGTTGGTAGAGCTGGAGCTGGCCGGTGCAGTGATGGCGGTAGCCGGTGGATACGTCAGAGCGAGGAGGGCGAATCATGTTTGATGTATTGATGTACCTTTTCGAGACCTACATCCACAGCGATGCAGATGTGATGGTCGAGCAGGATGAGCTCACCGACGAGTTGAGCCGGGCCGGTTTCGATAAAGAAGAGATCGACAAGGCGCTCGACTGGCTGGAGCGACTGGCCAATCTGCACGATAGCGAGCGGGAGGTCTATGTTACCGCCAGCGCGCAAGGCTCGATGCGTATCTATGCTCCGCAAGAGCTGGCGCGCCTCAGCACCGAGTGCCGCGGCTTCCTGCTCTTTCTGGAACAGGCTCAAGTGCTGAATGCCGAAACCCGCGAGATCTGTATCGAGCGTCTGCTCGAGCTGGACAAGCCGGATATCGAGCTGGATGACCTGAAGTGGGTCGTCATGATGGTGCTGTTCAACGTACCGGGCAGTGAAAATGCCTACCAGCAGATGGAAGAGCTGGTGTTTGATGAGTCAGACGGCGTCATTCACTGACAGTCCGGTGCCGCGCTGGTAGAATTCAGGCCATCTGGATTTCAAGGCGCGGCCCATGTCAAAAATCGATCATCACCTCTTTTCAGCCCACGAATATGCCTTCGAGCGCGAGCCGTGCCCGCAGTGCGGGGCCGAGCTGGTGATCCGCCAGGGCAAACATGGCCCCTTTCTTGGCTGTTCTGCTTATCCTGCCTGTGATTACATACGCTCCCTGACGCCATCCGGCCGCGACATCGAAAAGGTGCTCGAAGGTTCTGCCTGTCCCGATTGCGGAGAGCCGCTGGCGATCAAGAAGGGGCGTTACGGTCTGTTTGTCGGTTGTACCCAGTATCCGGCCTGCCAGCATATCGAATCCCTGCAGGAGAGCGACGATACCCAGATCCTCTGCCCCGAGTGCGGCAAGGCTCATCTGGTGAGCCGTACCTCCCGCTACGGCAAGCAGTTTTACTCCTGTGATGGCTATCCACACTGCAAATATGTGGTGAACGACAAGCCGATCCCCATGCCTTGTCCCGCGTGTGGTTGGGGCATCATGGTAGAGAAAAAAGTGAGGGGAACTCTGCGTTGGGTCTGTCCGCAAAAGAAATGCGGCCACCAAAGTGAGCAGGTATAATCCGGCCGCCGCAACCGGATTGAAACGTTTTCGGTGAACTTCAACCCCCCACTTGGAGTAAGGAAATTCCCACCATGAATAAACCCTTTGTTGCCGTATTGATGGGCTCTGATTCTGATTTCCCCGTGATGCAGACCACCCTCGAGGTGCTCAAGTCATTTGATATCGCAGTGGAAGTCAAAGTCACCTCCGCGCACCGCACGCCGGCTGCGACCCATCAGTATGTGACCGATGCCGAGGCCCGTGGCTGCAAGGTCTTTATCTGTGCTGCCGGTCTGGCGGCGCATCTGGCGGGTGCCGTAGCCGGCATCACGACTCGTCCCGTGATCGGGGTACCCATCGATGGTGGCCCGCTCAAGGGGCTGGATGCGCTGCTCTCCACCGTGCAGATGCCGGGTGGTGTACCGGTGGCGACCGTGGCGATCGGCAAAGCCGGTGCCAAGAACGCAGGTTATCTGGCAGCCCAGATGCTGGCAGTAGCCGATGATGAACTGGCGGCCAAGGTTCGGGCCGAACGCCAGAAGAATGCCGAAGAGGTGATGGCTAAGGATGCCGCCCTGCAGGCTCAACTCAAGTAAGTGAACGGATGGCGATCCGGATGTGTCGTATTTTTCCTGTGCAACAGCAACACGTCACTTTGCCATGGTCGCCGCCATACGGATTCAACTTGCTACTAAGTGACGAGGCGGCAGCCAGGCTGCCGCATTTTTCCTATGCCAAATGAATTTGAACAGGCGGTTGCCGCCCTCCAGCAGGAAGGGGTGATTGCTTATGCGACCGAGGCCGTGTTTGGTCTGGGGTGTGATCCCGACTCCGAAGTTGCGGTGCAGCGACTGCTGGCCATCAAACAGCGTCCGGTGGAGAAGGGGTTGATCCTGATTGCTGCCGATTTGGCGCAATTGCAGGACTACATCGATCTGAGCCAACTTAGCGGTGAGCAACTGGCTCGGGTTGAAGCCAGCTGGCCCGGTCCTTTTACCTGGATCATGCCTGCCCGTGCGACGACGCCGGCCTGGTTGACCGGGCAGTTCGAGACCCTGGCGGTGCGCGTGACGGCTCATCCTCAGGTGCAGGCGTTGTGTCGCGCCTTTGGCAAGCCGCTGGTCTCTACCAGCGCCAACCTGACCGGTGAGGAGCCTGCCCGTCGGGTGGCCGATATCGGTGAGCGGCTGGCAAGCAAGCTGGCTTATATCCTGCCCGGTGAAGTGGGTGGCCAAGCTAACCCCTCCGAGATCAAGGACGCCCGAACCGGCGCCATTATTCGCCCCTCCTGAGCTGGCGGATACGTCATGATTTGCTATCAATCCGCTGAGCGGTGAGCTCATCGGATTGATTTAACTATAAAAATGGACAGGGCGTTCACGATCCTGCCTGACTGGAGACAAGATGAGCAAACCGGATGTGGCCCAGGTCAAGGCCTTCCTGTTACAGTTGCAGGACGAGATCTGCCGTGGTCTGGAGCAGGCCGATGGCAGTGGACACTTTGTGGAAGATGCCTGGAGCCGTGAAGGCGGTGGTGGTGGTCGAACCCGCGTGCTGCGCCACGGCGCTGTGATCGAGCAGGGGGGCGTCAACTTCTCCCATGTCTATGGCGATGCCATGCCTGCCTCTGCTACAGCCCATCGGCCAGAGTTGGCCGGTCGCAAGTTCGAGGCGATGGGCGTGTCGCTGGTGATCCATCCGCACAACCCCTATGTGCCGACCAGCCACGCCAACGTCCGTTTCTTCATCGCCGAGAAAGAGGGTGAAGAGCCCATTTGGTGGTTTGGCGGTGGCTTCGATTTGACGCCCTTCTACCCGTTTGCCGAGGATGTCCAGCACTGGCATCAGGTCTCCCGTGATCTCTGCCAGCCATTTGGTGATGAGATCTACCCCGAGTTCAAATCTTGGTGCGATCGCTACTTCTTCCTCAAACACCGCAACGAGACGCGGGGGGTGGGCGGTCTCTTCTTCGACGATCTGAATCGCTGGCCCTTTGCCGACTGCTTTGCCTTTATGCGGGCGGTAGGTCGGGGTTATCTCGACGCCTACCTGCCGATCATCGAACGACGCAAGGCACTGCCCTATGGCGAGCGGGAGCGGGAGTTCCAGCTCTATCGTCGCGGCCGTTATGTGGAGTTCAATCTGGTGTATGACCGTGGCACCCTGTTCGGGCTGCAGACCGGCGGACGTACCGAGTCAATCCTGATGTCGATGCCACCGCTGGCACGTTGGGAGTATGACTGGCAGCCGGAGGCGGGCACTCCTGAAGCCTTGCTCTACACCGATTACCTCACGCCGCGAGAGTGGCTGTGACCCGAGGGACCATGATGGTCCCTTTTTACTGGCCGTTATTCGGCTTGTTCCCGAGAGTGAAAACCCGTTAAATCGGAATATTGCCCTCTGATGGAACTCTTTGATGGATCGTTATCTGGTTTTTGGCCACCCGGTGCGCCACAGCAAGTCCCCCTTCATTCACACCCTGTTTGCCAGACAAACCCAGCAAGAGCTGGAGTATGGGCTGGCTGAACCCGCCGTCGACGAGTTTGCCCAAGCCCTGTGCACCTTCTTTGACCAAGGGGGCAAGGGCTGCAACGTCACTGTGCCGTTCAAGGAGCAGGCATTCACTCTGGTCGATCGCTTGAGCCCGAGGGCCAAGCGGGCGGGCGCGGTCAATACCATCAAGCTGACCGATGATGGCGTGTTGCTGGGGGATAATACCGATGGCGCTGGATTGGTCGCCGATCTCAAGTCCCATGGTGTGACGCTGGCGGATAGCCGGATCCTGCTGCTGGGTGCCGGTGGCGCGGCTCGCGGTGCATTGGCGCCGCTGCTGACTGAGTTGCCGAGCGAGCTGGTGATCGCCAACCGTACCCACACAAAAGCGCAACAGTTGGCTGCCGAATTCCACGATCTGGGGCCTGTGACTGCTCAGACCTATGAGCAGTTGGCAGGGCCATTCGATCTCGTCATCAACTCTACCTCCGCCAGCCTGCAAGGAGAGCTGCCGCCGTTGGCCCCTGCCCTGATCCACACTGATATTGCCATCTACGACATGATGTATGGCGCCTCGGATACGGCGTTTATCAGTTGGGCCAAACAGCATGGGGCCCGTCAAACCATGGATGGACTCGGCATGCTGGTGGAACAGGCCGCCGAAGCGTTTACCGTGTGGCGCGGAATTCGTCCCGGGACTAAACAGGTATTGAGAGAGTTGAAGCGTAACTTGGGGGTGATATGAACCAGGGTATTCTGTTTCCCGACCTGATGGAGTGGCAGGCTGACGAACAGCGGGTGCGTTTTCCTGCCCAGCAGATGGGGGCGCAGATAGATTGTTACATCAGTCAGCGGCGGCTGGAGAGAATGACAGGTCTGGCGCTGACGAGGGAGGATGACATCGTCAGAGCCTTCGAAAGTGTACGTTTTGATATTGAAGACATGGCTAAAAAACTCATTGAAGAACAAGAGTTTGCTGAGGATGGCGCTATCTACCTCTGATTTTTCAAAGTTTTTTTGTTTTGTAGCGGAACTACTTTGAAATGGCGCTGACTAACTAGATAGTTGAGGAAGTGCTAGCTAGTCACCTTTATAACTCCCCGGTATTCGTACTGGGGATTTTTTTATCTGTATGAAAATAAAAGATTTTTTCTTAATCTGTAAGTTGTGAAACTAAATTACATAAATTACTTTCACTTTCTGCTGCTTTGCTGTACAGTTGTCTGCGTAGGGTACAGAGGTAAGATGTTCTATCTTTCAGACCTTTTATTTCACGTAATTGAATGTGGCTGAATAGCTGCCCCGATGAGGTTCTCGTCGGGGTGTTTTTTTATGCGTGCCATTTAGAGTAAATGCTTTAAATTGGCGATGCATTTGATAGAATGAGGCTGCTTCTTGAGGAATACCTGTCGTCTGGTACTCAAGATTCAGCTTCTTCCCAATTTTTTGAACTTATTATTTCAGGCTGGATGGCATCACTGTCGTCCGGCCTCATTTTTATCCCTTTCGGTTAGGTTTTGTAATTAAATTTCATTTTTGTCTCTTTTTGTAATTATTGTTCGTTTTGAAAGAACGAATTTGAAAACGCTATCAACGCCTGCTTAAGTTAATTATTTTTGTGAATTAACTGCCTATCTATATGAACTTTAAGCAGTATTGGATATAGCAGGGGAGGCGAATGCGGGGTATTTGTCGTGAGGCAGGTGAAAGCGGCAATCTGAAACCCTTTCAATCAGCGGAGGAGTGCTCCGCCAATTGCAAGGAGAGCGAGGAGTAGATTACTCCTCGGCAGGTTGCTGTTCGTCAGCGTTCAGCAGGTCGGTATCGTCACCACTGACGTACCATTCGGTCAGGGTTTGCGCCAGCTTCTCCACACCGATATTGGTGAGGGAGGAGAACGCTTCGACCTGGATCTGGGAGCCGAGGTTGGCAACGGCCTGGCGCACCTTGATCACCTGGTTGTTGCGCGGGCCTGGGCTCAATTTGTCAGCCTTGGTCAGCAGCAGCATGACGGGCAACTGACGGTGCGAGCTCCACTCCAGCATGTTCATGTCGGTATCTTTGAGCGGGTGGCGGATGTCCATCAGGATCACCAGACCTTTCAATGACTCACGGCGCTGCAGATACTCTGCCAGTGACTTTTGCCACTTGAGCTTCATTTCCAGCGGAACTTGCGCATAACCATAACCCGGCAAGTCGACCAGACGCTTGCCCGGTTCCAGCTCAAACAGGTTGATCAGCTGGGTACGACCGGGTGTCTTACTGGTGCGCGCCAGGTTCTTGTGTTTGGTTAAGGTGTTCAATGCAGATGACTTACCGGCGTTGGAACGGCCGGCAAACGCGATCTCGACACCCCCATCATTTGGCAGGTGACGGATGTCGGGTGCGCTGGTCACAAAATGCACCTTATTGAAATTCAGAGTTTGTGTATCCAACGTAAATTCCCCATGGAGATAGAGGGTTATAGAGTTACTTTTTTGTAAAATGGTGTAAAATAGCGTCGCTTAAACGCGTTTATTTTAACATGCCTTCAGCGGCATGGGATCTGGAAGCCTAATAACGAAAAGTTGGAACGCCATGAAGAACCTAGTCATTACTCTTGCTCTGATGGTTGGCGTAACGGGGATGGCACAAGCCAAGGGCGATGCCGCTGCGGGACAGACCAAGGCTGCCGTTTGTGCGGCTTGTCATGGACCGGACGGAAACAGCCTGGTTGATATGTACCCCAAAATTGCTGGTCAGCACGCATCATATATCAAAAAGCAGTTAGTTGAACTGAAGGCTGCCGCTTCTGGTCAAATTGGCCGGGTTGCGCCAGTGATGGGGCCGATGGCGTTACCTTTGTCGGAACAGGACATGGATGACCTGGCGGCTTATTTCTCCAGCCTGAAGGTTACCCCTATCGCTGTCCCTGACGACGTGGTCGAAGCGGGCAAGGCACTCTATATGGGTGGTGACATGAGCCGCGGTCTGGCAGCTTGTACGGCTTGCCATGGTCCCCGTGGCTCGGGTGTCGAACAGGCGAAGTATCCCAACCTGTCCGGCCAGCATCCTGCCTATATCAAGGCTCAGCTCACCGCATTCCGTGCCGGCACGCGTGACAACGATCCGAATGGCATGATGCGGGATGTTGCCAAGAAACTGACTGATCAGGATATCGAAGCCCTCTCCAAATATGTGGCGGGTCTGCACTGATATAGTCGATACGGTCGATTTGAGTTGAAACGGGGAGCTTGGGCTCCCCGTTGTTTTTATGGCTTTCAGATAATTCTCGGTTTAATCCCCCCGTTCTGTAAGAGATCTCCCATTCTCAAGGCAGGTCAAGGCTCATAAAATTGCATAAAATATTAAATAATCATTATTTATCAATGAATTATATGAGTATTGATATTTTTCGACATGTTGAGAATGTTTTGAGTGGATTGAGCCGCTTTATAGAGTTGGTACAGTAGGCTTAATGGATTCACCCACGGATTGGGTGGCGGTTTCACGACAGGGTGTTGTGAGCAGAGGATGGCTGGCGTGGCGGGATGCCATGGGCTCGGATGAGCTGGCAAAGGATTGAAGGATCAGGATGGTGACCATCTCCGGAGCGGGATGGGGTTGCGGGATGCAGACTCCCCGGCACGATGGCAGGATGCGGTCGAGACGGGTCAAACAGGCACACGCACATTCAGGAACGACCAATATAAGGTCAGGATGACCACACAACGATATGATGCGGCGACAAGTTGTCACGGAGAGGACGAAACAGATTGTTTTGCCATTCAGGATGGTGCACGCATGAACATATCAAGGCAGCTTCGGCTGCCTTTTTTCTTTTGGGTCATTAACCCGATTAGCCATTCTGTGTCAAAATACCAGCAACATGCCCAGAGGATACCGATCCTGCGGTGTTCAGTGGCCTGATTGGGCCTGATTGGTGCGGGATCCTGCTCTTGTTCCAGCCTTACTGTTCCTCGCATCGTATCCCACCGGGTGAGATCATCCCGGGTACGGGTCAAACCAGTTATTTTCGGAGTTAGCCATTCATGTCTGCCAAACAACCCACTCGCAAGCCTACTGGCAAGCGCAAAGAATCTGATGTCAGTGCTCAGGAAGGCCGTGAGCGTAAACGGGCTGCCAAGCGGAAGGGCCTGAAGGCTGGTTCTCGTCAGCAAGTTGAACAGCCGAAGAGCAAGTCTGGCAACAGCCAGTCCAAAGATCCGCGTATCGGTTCCCGCAAGCCGGTAGTACTGGTGGTTGATGACAAACAGAAGAAGCCGGCAGCACCCAAGGCGGTGAAAGAGAAGAAGCTGGTGATGACGCCCGAGCAGGAGCTGGCTTCCATCGAAAACGATGACCGCTTGAATGATCTGCTGGATCGTCTGGATGCCGGTGAAACTCTGGAAGCGGCTGAGCAGGCCTGGGTTGATCAGCGTGTCGACCGTTATCAGGAGCTGATGGATGAGCTGGGCATCATCGACAACGACGATGATGAAGATGATGAGCTGCCGTTTGATGATGGCGATGACGCCGAGTTCGACGAGCAAAAACCGGCCTCCGAAGAGGAGTTGTGGGACCGTTTCAACCAGGTCGATTTCAAGCCGGAACCCAAGCCTGAGCCGAAGAAAAAGTGATGAGTGGATGGATGCTGGCCGCCCTGTTGGGCGGCCTGATTTTGTCAGGGTTGGCCATCTATGCAGGCATGCTGCTGGCCAGGCTGAGACGACAACAAGCGATGCAGTGGCAGGCTATAACTGCTCGCAATGAGCGAATTCTGGATAGCGTACGGGTCATTGCTCATGCGGTGCTGGAGGGGCAGTGCGATTACTCCGAAGGCGCCATTCGGCTGACCAATCTGCTGGATGCGTTGCAGATCAAGGGGGGGCGAGCGTTCGTTGCCGAGTTCCCGGGTCTGTACGGGCTGTATGAGAAGGTGAAAGATATGCCGACTCATGAGGCCAGACGCGCCCTCAAGCGCAATGAAGTGATGAAGATGGATCTCGAACGCAGCGGCTACGAGGCCGAGCTGGAGGCTCAGATCCTCAAGGATGTGGCCCAGCTGAAGGATTTTCAGTTAGGTCGGTGAGCCAACAATAACAACAAGAGAGGAAGCGAGCGTGCAAGCAGAACAGATTGTGTGGGATCAGGCCCTGATCGAAAAATATAACTACAGTGGCCCGCGATACACCTCTTATCCCACTGCGCTGGAGTTCAACGAGAGCTTCGGCTATCCGGATTTTGTCCGCGCTGCCGGCCAGTATCCCGAGCGCAATCTGTCGCTCTACGTGCATATCCCTTTCTGTCACAAGCTCTGCTACTACTGCGGCTGCAACAAGGTCATTACCCGCCATCAGCACAAGGCTGACGAGTACCTCGACTACCTGGAGCAGGAGATCAAGGCGCAAGCCCCGCTCTTCAAGCATCGTCTGGTCACCCAGCTGCACTGGGGGGGCGGTACACCCACCTATCTGGATGAAGCGCAAACGCGCCGTCTGATGGCCATGCTGCGTGAGCACTTCCATTTCGCCGAAGAGGGGGAGTTCAGCATCGAGGTCGATCCGCGCGAGATTGCCATTACCATGCTGGATGTGCTGCGAGATGTCGGCTTCAACCGCATCAGCCTTGGGGTGCAGGACTTCAACAAGGATGTACAGGTCGCAGTCAACCGCGAGCAGGACAACGACTTTATTAAAGCCATGTTGGAACGGGCCCGTGAACTAGGCTTCCGCTCGACCAACCTCGACCTTATCTATGGCCTGCCGCATCAGGATCGTGCCAGTTTCCACCATACGCTGGAAGAAGTGCTCAAGACGGATCCGGCGCGCCTCTCCATCTTCAACTATGCCCATCTGCCGAGTCGCTTTGCTGCCCAGCGCAAGTTGAAAGAGGTGGATATGCCTGCGCCGCAGGAGAAACTGGCCATGTTGCAGGACACCATTGCCTTCCTCACTGGCCAGGGTTACCAGTTCATCGGCATGGACCATTTTGCCAAACCCGATGACGAGCTGGCAGTGGCGCAGCGCGAGGGCAAGCTGCACCGCAACTTCCAGGGTTATACCACTCAAGGTGATTGTGATCTGCTGGGGCTGGGGGTTTCCTCCATCAGCATGATCGGTGATGCCTACTCCCAGAACCAGAAAGAGCTCAAGACCTATTACGCACAGGTTGCAGAGCTGGGTCATGCCCAGTGGAAAGGCTGCTCGCTCAATCAGGATGACCTGATCCGCCGTGAGGTGATCAAGCGGCTTATCTGTGATTTCCGTCTGAACTTTGCCGCTGTCGAGCAGGCGCACGGGCTCAATTTCAGAGAGTATTTTGCCGACGATCTCAAGTTGCTGCAGACCTTCATTAACGATGGATTGGTGCGTATGACGGAGGATGGTCTGGAGGTCTCCTCCACGGGGCAGCTGCTGATCCGCAATATCTGCATGTGTTTCGACGTGTACTTGCGCAACAAGGCGCGCCAGCAGCAGTTTTCTCGCGTGATATAAGCTTGTTTGCCGATCAGAAAACAGAAAGGGGCGCCATCGTGGCGCCCCTTTCATATGTATTTTTGCTTAAGCAGCGGGTCGGGAAGGTTCTGGTAAGAAGTCTCTGCGCTGAGGCAAGCAATTGGGAATCAAGCAATGGTCGCGGTGAAACGCAGATAAAAAGATGGGGGCGACTTGCGTCGCCCCCGGTAGTCGTATCGCTCAGATCCTTGAACGAAGTTGCTCCCTGCAATCCCTGACTGTTTACCTCTTCCTTTAGGTTTCCCCTTCCCAATCCTTTGGGGTGTCCTTTAGCCATCTTGGCCTGACGAGTCATCCTGTCCCGTCGCACTTTCTCCGTCCTGGGAGGTGTCCTTTACCACATCCTGTGGTGAGTCCATTTGCCCAACCCTGGCAGCCAGTCTTCCTGACCGACTTCATTGCGTCCGTGCATGAGTAACTATAAGGATTTTCTAACCGGCTACAACGTCAGATTGGAAAACGTTTTTGTCATTAGCTATTTCGAAAGTGGTGAGTTTCGATTTATTCATTTATAAACAGCTAGTTAAGTTGCTCATCTTCATGTTTTAAGATCTTATCTTCCGATTATCTCGGGGATCTTTTCGGCTGTTGGCTTACATATGGAATGGCAGATCTCTTACACGGCGTTTTGGTTGCTTCAGAAACAGATTTTGCAGTCTGATGATGGTCATTCGGGGTGAGTTGGTGAGGCACACAAAGATCGGCTGAAAGGAGAAATTATGAGCGCTGGTTGAGCCGCTCATAGATGGTCTGGCGCTCTTCAGGAGTCAGCGAAGAGAAGTAGTGGGTAAAGAGGCGTAGCAACAGGGACTTGTTCATGCCATCTTGCTGGGTCAGATTACCCAGCTCGTCGATTGCCACCGTGCTCATGGAGAAAGTGGCTTTTTTGTAGCTGGGCTTCAGGTGCTCGCCACTCTCGATAAAGGCCAGCGCCGACAAGGCTTCGTCACGATGCTGGCCCAGTTCAAGGCTGACCACCTTGGGTTTGCCCTTGGCGTAGAACTCCGCATCTTCGATAAATTCGTCGACGGTGAACTTCTTCTGGTGATGCAACTGGTGCTTTTTCTTTAGATCGGCCAGACCCATCTCACACCCCCACTTGCAGGAACTCTTTGGCGATGGCCCGGATCTCTTCGGCGGATTTGCCATCCGGCTCGATCTCCATCACCGACAGTCCCTTCTCTTCGCTGTCGTCATAGATGTTGCGGCCATAGGTGATGGCGTTCAGGACGTCGACACCGAACGAGGAGCAAACCTCTTTCGCCTCCAGAATGCGTTTTACCTGATTGGGCAGGGCGGGGCACTGGGTCAGCACTACTGCTGCATTGAGGGTCGGGTTGACCATCTTGCAGGTGGTGATGAGATCTTCCATGTGGGGCAGGGTCTTGAGGTCGCGGCGTTTCGGGCGCAAGGGGATAAGGGCGTGGGTGGCGACAGCCATGGTGGAGCGCAGAGCCCGGTTGTCTTGCCCGCCACAATCGACTATGACGTAGTCGTAGCGGTTTTTCAGGCTGAGCAGGTCGTTGCGAATATTGCCATAGAGCTGCACGCAGTTGATTTGTGGCAGCTCCGGGTTGTCATTGCGCTCCTGAATCCAGTCAGAGGTGGTGCGCTGCGGGTCGCAGTCGACCAGCAATACCTCCCCCTGAAATTGGGATCTGAGGTAGACCGCCAGATTTTGTGCCAGGCAGCTCTTGCCACTTCCCCCCTTCTCTCCACCGACCAACAAGATCATGACGTTCCCCTATCCATGAGAAAACCGCTGATTTCAGTATAGGAGGGGCCAGTCTCATCACAAGGCGAGAGGAGTGATGCTCCTCTCGTTGTTTCGACTAGTAATGAACGCTGCCTCCCTGCCAGCGGCAGACATAGTCAGGCACCAGCATCTGGGGGGCCTTGTCGACATGGCATACCACCATGGGCATGGCAGGGGCTCCTTCAGCCTGACTGAGGGTGGGGAGCGCAGAGAGCAGCAAAGTCGCGAGCAACAGCATGTGTTTCATCTTCATAACAACTCCTTGGTAGTGCCATTCCTGTGTGATCTGGATCACTTTCTGAGTTAAGTCGAGGTTGGCGCCAGTGCAAGGTGAGACGAATAAATTCAATTAATGAAAAAAGTATCAAAAGGCGTTGTGATGACTGACGAGGATGGCTGCCCACCTTGATGCGGACTTTGTGCATATTAAGTTGAGCCACACATAGAGGTGGTGACTTATGAGGCCGAGCCTGATGGGGTTGGCATCAATGCCATGATCTGGAACAAGAAAAGATTTATGCAGTGAATGTGGTCGATGTGAGTATTTATTTCTCCCGCGTTTCCCTCGTCACGGCGATGTATTCAATACATAGGGGATAATATTCAAGTTCTATTTATCGCTTCATTTATTATGATGATTTTTAACGGTTTTTGTTATTTTCATTTAATCACCCCAGTGAACTGGCATGAATAAAAAATGAATCAATTTGAAATATAGCAGGGTGATTTTGCATGGTTATTCGGTGCGATTTGTGTGGAAAATGCGCAATTTGCTACCGGGGTCATAGATTGGATGGTGAATATATTCAGTTCTGAGTGAATGTGATCAATGTCTAAGTTTGTCGTGATTCGCAGGGCTAACCTCGGTCTCGAAAGGCAAGGGCAGGATAGAACATAAGCCGATTACCCTACATAAAGAATATCCCGCCTTAGCCACGAGCATGAATAGAAGGAATCTATTCAATCACTCGCAGGGACCACTGCTAGACGGAATATAATCATGAGCAAATTTTATGTAGGTTCTGAAGTTGGCCAATTGCGCCGTGTCATGTTGCACCGCCCCAACCTCAGTCTGAAGCGTCTGACTCCTTCCAACTGCCAGGATCTGCTGTTCGATGACGTCCTGTCTGTTGAACGCGCCGGTCAGGAGCACGACAAATTCGCTCAGGTACTGCGCGATCAGAATGTCGAAGTTTTCCTGCTGACCAATCTGCTGGCCGAAACCCTGGATGTGCCGGAAGCCAAAACCTGGCTGCTGCAACATCAGGTCTCCGACTATCGCCTCGGCTCTTCTTTTGCCAACGACGTGCGCTGCTTCCTGGCTGACATGCCGCATCGCGAATTGGCCCGCATTCTCTCCGGCGGCCTGACTTACTCCGAGATGCCCTACAGCGGTGTCAACATGGTAGTGGGCATGCACGCTCCGACCGATTTCATCATCGAGCCGCTGCCCAACCACCTCTTCACCCGTGACACCTCCTGCTGGGTTTATGGCGGCGTTTCCATCAACCCGATGGCCAAGCCGGCTCGTCGCCGCGAGACCAACCATGTGAAGGCCATCTACCGCTGGCACCCGATGTTTGCCGGTCAGGACTTCATCAAGTACTTCGGTGACGAGGAGCGTGACTACGACAACTCCACCATCGAGGGTGGCGACGTACTGGTGATCGGCCGCGGCGCTGTGCTGATCGGGATGTCCGAGCGCACCACCCCGCAAGGTGTCGAGCACCTGGCTCGCAGCCTGTTCAAACATGGTCAGGCCAAGCAGGTCATCGCCATGGAGCTGCCGAAGCACCGCAGCTGTATGCACCTGGATACCGTGATGACCCACATGGATATCGACACCTTCTCCGTTTATCCGGAAGTGATCCGCAAGGATGTGCAGTGCTGGAGCCTGACTCCGGGCGGCGCCACCGGCATGAACATCAAGGAAGAGGGTTACTTCGTCACCGCTATCGAGAAAGCACTGGGCGTGGATCAGTTGAAGATTATCACCACTGGTGGTGACAGTTTCGAAGCCGAACGCGAGCAGTGGAACGACGCCAACAACGTACTGACAGTACGTCCCGGCGTGGTGGTGGGCTACGAGCGCAATACCTACACCAACGAGAAATATGACAAAGCCGGTATCACAGTTCTCTCCATCCCGGGTGATGAACTGGGCCGTGGCCGCGGCGGCGCCCGCTGCATGAGCTGCCCGATGGAACGCGACAGCATCTGATGAGACGGCGTGGCGCCGGCAGAAGCTGGCGCCACACAGAACCAAACTCGAGATTAACCACTATGAAAAAACCAACTGTCGTCGTCGCTCTGGGTGGCAATGCACTGCTCCGTCGTGGTGAGCCACTGGAAGCGGATATCCAGCGCAAGAACATCGCAACGGCCGCCAAGACCATCGCCCTGATCGCTCAGGAGTACAACGTGGTGCTGGTGCATGGCAACGGCCCGCAAGTCGGCCTGCTGGCCCTGCAGAACAGCGCCTACACCAAGGTATCCCCCTATCCGCTGGATGTGCTGGGTGCCGAGTCTCAGGGCATGATCGGCTACATGCTGATCCAGGAGCTGAAAAACCTGATGCCGAGCCGCAACGTCACCGCGCTGCTGACTCAGGTGCAGGTTGATCCCAAGGATCCGGCATTTGCCAACCCGACCAAATTTATCGGCCCCGTCTACGAAGAGGCTGAAGCCCGCACCCTGGCAGAAGAGAAGCACTGGGTGGTCAAGGCTGACGGCAAGTTCTTCCGCCGCGTAGTGCCGTCCCCGCTGCCCCAGCGCATCGTTGAAGGCGACGCCATCGAAACCCTGATTGCCCAGGGCCACCTCATCATCTGTACCGGTGGTGGCGGCATCCCGGTGACCTGGGATGGCCAGAGCCTGACCGGTATCGAAGCCGTCATCGACAAGGACATGTCTGCCGCCTACCTGGCCAAGCAGATCAAGGCCGACGCCCTGCTGATCCTGACCGACGCCGATGCCGTCTATCTGGATTGGGGCAAACCGACCCAGCGCCCGCTGCGGGTCACCAGCCCGGACGAGCTGGACGGGGTCAAGTTCGATGCAGGTTCCATGGGGCCGAAAGTCGAAGCCTCTTGTGAATTTGTCAAAGCGACCGGCGGCATGGTCGGGATCGGCTCGCTGGAAGATGGCCTCGCCATCCTCAAGGGGGAAGCCGGCACCAATATCGTCGCCACCCGCACCGTACATGCGTAATTACCGATATCTGTACTGAGAATGCGTAGTCAACACTACTGCCCGAACTGGTCTGAAACGTATATAGAGAGAACTCATCATGGCTTTTAATCTGCGTAACCGTAACTTCCTGAAACTGCTGGACTTCACCCCGCGCGAAATCCAATACATGATCGACCTGGCCATCGACCTGAAGAAAGCCAAATACGGTGGCTACGAGCGCAAGCATCTGGTCGGTAAAAACATCGCCCTGATTTTCGAGAAGACCTCCACCCGTACTCGTTGTGCGTTTGAAGTGGCGGCCTTCGACCAGGGCGCGCAAGTCTCCTACCTTGGCCCAAGCGGTTCCCAAATCGGTCACAAGGAGTCCATGAAGGACACCGCCCGTGTACTGGGTCGCATGTATGACGGTATCGAATACCGCGGCTACGGTCAGGAGATCGTGGAAGAGCTGGGCGCCTACGCCGGTGTCCCGGTCTGGAACGGCCTGACCAACGAATTCCACCCGACCCAGATCCTGGCCGACTTCATGACCATGCTGGAGCACGGCAAGGGCAAGCGTCTGGATCAAATCAAGTTCGCCTACCTGGGTGATGCCCGCAACAACATGGGTAACTCCCTGATGGTCGGCGCCGCCAAAATGGGCATGGACATCCGTCTGGTCGCACCGAAAGCCTTCTGGCCGGAAGAGGAGCTGGTTGCCAAGTGCCGCCTGATTGCCGAAGAGACCGGCGCACGCATCACCCTGACCGAAGATGTGAAAGAGGGTGTGCTGGGTGCTGACTTCCTCTACACCGATGTCTGGGTATCCATGGGTGAAGCGAAAGAAGCCTGGGATCAGCGCGTCAAACTGATGACTCCGTATCAGGTCAACATGGATGTCATCAACGCCACCAAGAACCCGGATGTGAAGTTCATGCACTGCCTGCCGGCGTTCCACAACGACGAGACCACCATGGGCAAGGAAGTGGCTGACAAATATGGCATGAAAGGCCTGGAAGTGACCGAGGACGTGTTCGAATCCGAGCACAGCATCGTGTTCGACGAGGCCGAAAACCGGATGCACACCATCAAGGCAGTGATGGTTGCTACGCTGGGCGACTAAGGTCGCAGTAGTGGTGCCGGGGGGCGACCCCCGGCTTTTCGACCATGTGACAGCGGCATAATACCTCTAACCCTACAACCCGCAGCCTGCATGGATACCACACCCACAGAAGGAAGCTGGACCATGACCAAATTCAAGTTCCCGTCAGCCTACACGATACTGTTTGTGCTGATCGCCCTGGTGGCCGCCCTGAGCTGGATAGTGCCGGCCGGCAAATACGAGATGACCATGAACGAAGCCCTCGGCAAAGAAGTGCCGGTGGCGGGTACCTACAAACTGGTGGAGGGGAATCCCCAGGGGATCGTCGACGTGCTGCTGGCACCTATCGATGGCCTCTACAACCACGACACCTATGAGGCAGGCGCCATCGACGTCTCCCTCTTTATCCTGATCATCGGTGGTTTTCTTGGCATTGTGACCAAGACAGGTGCCATCGATGCCGGTATTGAACGTGTGACCGACCGTCTGCGTGGCCGTGAAGAGTGGATGATCCCGATCCTGATGGCGCTGTTCGCCGCAGGCGGCACCATCTACGGCATGGCCGAAGAGTCGCTGCCTTTCTACACCCTGCTGGTGCCGGTGATGATGGCCGCCCGCTTCGACCCAGTGGTGGCAGCGGCAACCGTATTGCTGGGCGCCGGTATCGGTACTCTCGGTTCCACCATCAACCCGTTTGCGACTGTTATTGCCGCCAACGCCGCCGGTATCTCCTTCACCGACGGTATCTGGCTGCGCGTTGCCATGCTGGTCGCCGGTTGGCTGCTCTGCGTTGCCTACGTCATGCGTTACGCCAAGATGGTGCGCAGCGATCCGAGCAAATCCCTGGTGGCTGACAAGTGGGAAGAGAACCGTGCCCACTTCCTTGGCAACAAGAGCGACCAGATGCTGGAGTTCACCCTGACCCGTAAAATCGTGCTGGGTATCTTCGTCGCCGCCTTTGCCGTGATGATCTACGGTGTGGCCGTGCTGGGCTGGTGGATGGCGCAGATCTCCGGCGTGTTCCTGGCTGCCGCCATCATCGTCGGTGTCATCTCCCGCATGAGCGAGGAGGAGCTGACCTCCAACTTTATCGATGGTGCCCGCGACCTGCTGGGTGTGGCGCTGATCATCGGTATCGCCCGCGGTATCGTGGTGGTAATGGATAACGGCATGATCACTCACACCATTTTGCACAGTGCAGAAGGGATCGTGACCGGCCTCTCCACCATCGTCTTTATCAACGTGATGTTCGTGCTGGAAGTGGTGCTCTCCTTCCTGGTGCCGTCCTCCTCCGGTCTGGCCGTACTGACCATGCCGATCATGGCGCCGCTGGCCGACTTCGCCAACGTGGGCCGCGATCTGGTGGTGACTGCTTACCAGTCTGCCTCCGGTCTGGTGAACCTGGTGACCCCGACCTCCGCCGTGGTCATGGGCGGTCTGGCCATCGCCAAGGTGCCTTATGTGCGCTGGCTGAAGTGGGTGGCTCCGCTGCTCGGTATCCTGACCGTGCTGATCGTGGTCTGCCTGAGCCTGGGCGCCGTGCTCTCCTGAGAGATAACAAGCAAGATAAAACGGGAGCCTGCGGGCTCCCGTTTTTTATGGGCGCAAGAAGTGATGGACACAAAATAGCAGGCAACAAAAAGGCGACCCGCAGGTCGCCCCAGTGTATTTGGGGGAAAGAGCTTAGCGGGAAAGAGCTTAGCGGGCCTGCGCCAGCGTGCGTACCACGGCGGCGTGGGCCTGACGGGTGCGGCTGATATGGCGCGGCGCGACCAGCACCACGTCATTGCCCGCGACGGCGCCCATGATCTCGGGATTGGCGTTGCGATCCAGCAGGCGAGCCACCACGGTGGCGGCTCCCGGAGTGGTGTGGATCAGCACCATCTGCTGGTTGTGTACCACTTCACGCACCATGTCGTGGATAGAGCGGGTGCTACCGGCGGGCTCCAGCTGCTCGTCGACCAGGGTGTAGACCTTCTTGCCGTTGGCATTTTGCGCCTTGGCGACGCCGAGACGGCGCAGCAGGCGGGAGATGGTGGACTGGCTGATGTCGGCAAAGCCGCGCTCCGACAGCTCGCGACGGATCTCTTCCTGGGTGCTGTAGCAGTGCTGACCGATGATCTGGCGACAGGCATCCAGCTGGGCCAGATCGGGCTCTTGGGCAACGGGACGACTGAGGGTTTTGACCACGGCGAATTCCTTTGATGATGACCGGAGGTAAACGCGCGATATCTGCCATAGCAGTCAGTTATCAGGCAAAAACACTGATAATCCATCTATATGCAGGGAATGAGCGGGCATTACCATCTTGCGATGGCAAATTATAGCTGACTGGAAATTTGGTGATGTGACAGGGTTCAAAAATGGGCCCCGCGGGGCCCAATCAGATATCAGTAACGCTCGCTGACGATGTCCTGAGTGAAGGACTTCTCGCAATATTTGCACTTCATCCGTACCACGCCTTTCACTTCGCGCACCCGGAAGTAGCTGTCAACCGGCTCGTTGTGGGAGATGCAGTTGGAGTTGGGACAGTGGAACACCCCGGCGATGAACTCCGGCAGCTCCAGCTGGTGCTTCTTCACCACATTGAAGTCTTCGATGATGTTGACGGTCGCTTTCGGGGCGAACAGCGCCAGCTGGTTGGCCTGTTGCTCGGTCAGGCGGGTGTTCTCAATCTTGATGAGGTCCTTCTTGCCCAGCGCACCGGATTTCAGGTTGAAGCCGACGGTGATCCGCTCCTGGGTTTCGACCAGCTGGAACAGCTTGAGGATCTTTATGCCCTGGCCAGCGGGGATGTGATCGATGACGGAGCCGTGACGGATGGCTTCGACTTGCAGTTGGTTCTTGTCAGACATGATATTCCCCTAAGCTCAGACAGTTTCGTTCAGTACCAGTGCCAGCAGCGCCTGGCGTGCATAGACCCCGTTCTCCGCCTGCTGGAAGTAGCAAGCGTGGGGGGTCTTGTCGACCGCTACATCGATCTCGTCGACGCGGGGCAGGGGATGCAGGATCTTCATGGTGGGCTTGGCCCCTTCCAGAGTCGCCAGCTCCAGAATGAACTTGGCAGCCATGTGCTTGTATTCAGTCTCGTCGAAGCGCTCTTTCTGGACGCGGGTCATGTAGAGAATGTCCAGCTCCGGCATCACCTCTTCCATGGTCTGGTGGACGCTGAACTGGATACCCTTCTCTTCCAGCTCTTCGCAGATGTAGTCCGGCATCGCCAGCGCTTCCGGGGAGATGAAGAAGAAGCGGCAGTTGAACAGGCTGAGGGCCTGGGCCAGCGAGTGCACGGTGCGGCCATATTTCAGGTCACCGACGAAGGCGACGTTGAGGTTGTCCAGACGACCCTGGGTCTCATGGATGGTGAACAGGTCGAGCAGGGTCTGGCTCGGATGCTGGTTGGAGCCGTCGCCGCCGTTGATGACCGGCACGCGGGAGAACTCGGAGGCCAGACGGGCCGCGCCCTCTTTCGGGTGGCGCATCACCACCGCATCCGAGTAGGAGCCGATGATCTTGATGGAGTCAGCCAGCGTCTCGCCTTTCTTGGCGCTGGTGTTGCCACCGTCGGCGAAGCCGATGATGTTGCCGCCAAGGCGCTGTACCGCGGTCTCGAACGAGAGGCGGGTGCGGGTGGAGGCTTCGAAGAAGCAGCTGGCAACCAGCTTGTCTTTCAACAGGCTGGTGTCAGGTTCAGCCTTCAACCGTTGTGCGGTTGAGACTACCAGTTCCATTTCTGACCGGGTCAGGTCCGAAATGGAGATGACATGTTTCTTATAGAGTGGATTGGTCATCGTCTGCATTCCCTTTGACATCATTGGAGGTTTTTCGGGCACAAAAAAAAGCCCCTGAAACAGGGGCTTTTTTTAAAAATAACTGGGGATCGTTGGGGTGGGAACCGGAAACAACGGGGCCGCTCTGGTGCGCACCACCCGTCTGCAAGGCTGTTTTCTGAATCAAAAACTGCATCGTTTCGTCCCGACCTTTTTCAAAACCGGACAGATTATAGGGCCGCATTTTTAATTGTCAAAATTTTATTTCCGATGCCAATTTCAGCATGAAAAACGTTTAAGTGGCGGAAACATGACGACAAATCCACACCTTGTGCGTTTCTTTCAGCGATTCCCCATCGCGGGCCATGGCGCGCAAATAACCGAGTCTGTGGTGTCCTTCCAGCAGGCAGTAGGGGCGGGGTAGGGGATGACCGTTCGGGTAGCTGGCTCCCTCTTCCGGCACCAGCACGATGACAGGTTCGGGCCAGGTGCCTTCGCTCAGCATCTTCTCGCCGAGCCAGGAGCGACGCACATAGCGGTTGCTGCGCAGCATCTCGCCCCAGCGCTCGATCACCTCCATATGGCGGGAGTCCACCTGATCCACCAGTTGGGCGGTGGGCCAGCTTTCACAGGTGAACTGATGGTTGGCGAGATCGATAAAGCTCCAGTTGGACTCAAAACCGCGCCAATGGCGGTAAATCCACTGGGAGAGCACATTTTCAGGAATAAAGGGCACCAGCGGCGCGACCCGTTCAAGATAGGCGGGCAGGGACTCTGTCTTGCGTTCATCCCTGAAGTTGAGGGGCGCCAGTTGTTGGAGCAATCGGTAATTGAGCATAAGTGGCCTCCCGGTACTTGATTTCACCCTACCCCCATTTATGTCCCATTCCTACCCCGGCAGGGCTGCAAATACAGCAAGTTATCCCGCTTTGCTGCACAAACAAGCGCGACTTGTTCGGGATTTGTGCAATCGCATTAAAAGTGTGAAAAAAGCCTTTACCTTTGAAACCCGCTTTGTATACTACGCCTCGTTTGTTGCAGGGGCGTAGTTCCAATTGGTAGAACAGCGGTCTCCAAAACCGATGGTTGCGGGTTCGAGTCCTGCCGCCCCTGCCATTTTCAGAAAGGCCAGCTCATTGAGCTGGCCTTTCGCATTTCCGGCGTTCGCCAATTTATCCCTCTCTCCTTTCTCTTCTCCTTCTTGCCGCTAGCCCTCGGTAACTGTGGTCACATTGATCTCGATGTCTGCCGTAAGAGCGTTCAATGTGCAGCAACCCGCTGTTTCAGGACGGTGACCAGCCGCTGGTGGCGGGCGGGGAGCGGCCACTCGGCGCGGTAGATCAGCCAGAGGGTGTCGATCACTTCAATGTTGCTCTGGATCACCCGGATCTTCTCCTGCTGGGCAAAGGCGGTGACGGCGAAGCGGGGCAGCACGGTAAAGCCGAGGCCGCGGGCGACCGGCTCCAGGATCAGGCCGATCTGGTTGGTAAAGCCGCGCAGGGGGATCTCGTCAACGCGCTGGCCGGGGTAGCGTCGTCCCAACAGGCGTTGTGCCATGCTGCGGCCATCCGGGTGGTCGATAAAGCCGAGCTTGCAGAGGTGCTGCCAGCTCTGCTCCTCGCCATCGTTGGGCACCACCAGACAGAGGGGTTCGCGGGCGAAGGGCTCGGCGGCGATGCTGGGGTGCTCCGGCGGTTGATCCACCAGTCCCAGATCGCTGCGCCCTGCCAGCACGGCCTGCACTATGTCGGGGGTGGGGGCGAAGCGGTGCTGGATGGTGAGTCCGGGGTGCTCCTGTTGCTGGTCGAGCAGCAGGGGATAGAGCAGCAGACCAATGCTGCCCGGGGTGGACAGGGTGATGGCGCCGTGGTGAGGGTCATCGTCCGAGAGGCGCGCTCGCAGCTGTTCGGCGGCCTGCGCCTGCTGGCGGGCGAAGTCGAGCAGCACCAGCCCGCGCGGAGTGAGCTCCAGCTGACGGGGCTTGCGCAGCAGCAGGGGGCCGAATTCGGCCTCAAGGCGCGAGATATGCTGACTGACGGCGGCCTGGGTGAGATCCAGCCGTTCGGCGGCACGGGTAAAACTGCCGGTTTCATGCACCACCACCAGGGTGTGGAGCCAGAGCGGATTAACCATAAATTTAATTTATGCATTCCATTAGTTTGACCTTATTTTTCATTATGTCGCCCCTTCCTATCATGTCACCTGTTTCCCACACACAATTTCAAGGTGACTTATGACTTACCCGCGCAACTTCTCCCACATCGGCATCACGGTGACTGACCTCGACAAAGCGGTCGAGTTCTATACCAAGGTGATGGGCTGGTATCTCATCATGCCGGCGACCACCATCACCGAGGATGACTCCGCCATCGGCGTGATGTGCAACGACGTGTTCGGCCCGGGCTGGGGTTCTTTTCGCATCGCTCACCTCTCCACCGGCGACAAGATTGGCATCGAGCTGTTCGAGTTCCCCAACAGCGAGCAGCGCGAAAACAACTTCGAATTCTGGAAGACCGGAGTGTTCCACTTCAGCGTGCAGGATCCGGATGTCGAGGGGCTGGCGGCGCGCATCGTCGCGGCGGGTGGCAAGCAGCGGATGCCGGTGCGCGAGTACTACCCGGGCGAGAAGCCCTACCGCATGGTCTACATGGAAGATCCCTTCGGCAACATCATCGAGATCTACAGCCACAGCTATGAGCTGACCTACTCCGCCGGTGCATATCAGGGGTAAGTGACAGGCCGCCTTCGGGCGGCCTGCTGCTTTGTTGTTACAAGAGTCAGTAGCATGGAATAGCGATCTGGTTCACACGAATAGCGCGTTCTGTTGTTGATAGATGGGAAAATATACAGATTCACTAAAGTCTGTTCATATTGCGGCCGATAGCCTTTGATACATCAGGGTTTTCCCTGCCTGACACAACAACAAGGATTCGTCGTCATGACCCTCTCTCTGCGCGGCAAGCTGCTGGCCACCAGTCTTGGTGTGGTGCTGCTGATGGCATCACTGCTCGGCATCGTTGCCTTTCACACCCTAAAATCCCGCACCATGAGCGCCATCCAGAGCGAGGCGGTCAACTATGGCCACGCCTACTCGGTCGCCATCGGCGAATGGATGACGGATCGCAAGAACACCGTCCATGCGCTGGTCAACCTGATCAGCGACAACCCCCAAGCCGAGCTGGTGCCCCACCTGAAGCAGGCCTACACCTCCGGTGGATTCGGGCTTACCTATTTTGGCTCCGCGCAGGGGGTGATGACCCGGCAGGATCCCTCCCTCAACACCGGCAACTATGACCCGCGCGAGCGCCCCTGGTATCAGGATGCGGTGAAGGCGGGGCAGCTGATCGTCACCGCCCCCTATGTCAGCGTCACCATGCAGAAGCTGGTGGTCACCCTCTCCGAGCCGGTGCGCCATCAGGGGGAGCTGGTCGGTGCCGTGGGGGCCAACTTGGCGCTCGACAAGCTGATCGACGAAGTGCTGGCGATGAAGGTGCAGGGTGAGGGCTACGCCATGCTGCTCGACAGCAGCGGCCTCATCGTCGGCCATCCGCAGAAGGATTTGGCGCTCAAGCCCATCGCCGAGCTGGCGCCGGGACTCTCTGCCGCCACCTTCCAGCAGTGGGGCCGTGAAAACAGCGAGCTGCACGCCGCCACCCTCGACGGGCGGGATGTGCTGCTGGCGGTACAACCGGTACCGGGCACCGACTGGCTGCTGGCCATGGTGATGTATCGCGATGTGCTGGAGGCTCCGCTCAGCAGTCTGCTGTGGGAGCTGGTGGGGCTGACTCTGGTGCTGATGCTGGTATTCAGCGCCCTGCTCACCGCCACCTTCAAATACCTGTTCGCCGATCTCGGTCGGGTCGCGCACGCCCTGCACGACATTGCCCACGGCGAGGGGGATCTCACCGTTCACATCAACACCCACAGCAAGGATGAGGTGGGCCAGCTGGCCCAGAACTTCAACCAGTTCGTGGCGCGGCTGCACGGTATCGTCAGCCGGTTGCGGGATGTGACCGTCGAGCTGGCGGCACAGTCTCGCGCTCAGGCGGCCGGGGCGCAGGCCCGTAGTCAGCGGGTGCGCCAGCAGCAGGACGAGATCGTGATGGTGGCGACCGCGGTGACCGAGATGGCTTCCGCTACCCAGGAGATCGCCGGTAACGCCGAGTTTGCCGCCACCACCGCCACCGGTGCGGTTGCACTGGCGGTCGCCGGTCAATCCCAGGTTGGCCAGAGTCAGCGCAGCATTACCGGTTTGGCGGACGAAGTGGCCGATGCCAGCCAGATCATCAATGAGCTGGACAGCCATGCCCAGAAGATCAGCGGCATTCTGGCGACCATCAGCGGCATCGCCGAGCAGACCAACCTGCTGGCGCTCAACGCCGCCATCGAGGCGGCCCGGGCCGGTGAGCAGGGCCGCGGCTTCGCGGTAGTGGCGGACGAGGTGCGGGTGCTGTCGCGCCGTACCCACGACTCCACCGACGAGATCCAGCAGATGATCGAGACCCTGCAGCAGACCACTCGTCGCGCCGTGGGTGGTATGGAGACCAGCCGTCAGCTGGCGGGTACCAGCGTGGAGGATGCGGAAGCCGCCAACCAGAGCCTTGCCCGGATCAACGAGGCGATCGGCTCCATCAGCGACATGGCGACCCAGATCGCGGCGGCGGCCGAAGAGCAGACCTCGGTGACCGGCGAGATCAGCCGCAATACCGAGAATATCCGCCACGTCTCGCAAGAGCTGGCCGAGCAGGCGGGCAGCGAGGCGGCGCAGGCGGCTGAACTCAAGTCGTTGACCGAGCGGCTGGAGCAGGAGATCGGCCGCTTCCAGCTCTGACATCCCGCCACGCCAGCAACAGAAAGGGCAGCCCGCGGGCTGCCCTTTGTTATTTCACGACTGGCTTAAGGAGTCTGTTTGACCCAAATCAGCTGGTCGGTGGCAAAGCCCAGCGACTTCGCTTTGGCGACCAGCGCATCCACCTTCGCCTTGGGCGGGTTGGGTGAGCGGGAGAGGATCCAGAGGTAATCGTGGTTGTAGCTGGTCACCAGCGAGAGCTGGTAATCGGGGTCGAGGTCGATGACGTTGTAGCCGCCGTAGAAGGGGCCGAAGAAGCTCACCTTGAGCCGCGCCTCGTCAGGAGTATCGACGAAGTAGGCCTTGCCCTCGGCTTCGCGCCAGCTGCCATCGCTCTGCTTGCCGCGGTTGAGCACCTTGACGCCGCCATCGTCCCGCAGGCTGTAGGTGGCGCTCACCTGCTCCAGCCCCCGCTCGAAGCTGTGGTCGAGGCGGGCAATCTCATACCAGGTGCCAAGATAACGATCGAGCTGGAAGCCGGTAACGGGGCGGATGCCATCGGCAATCCCGGTACAGGCCGTCAGCAGTAAAGCGGTGAACAGGCAAAGCAGTGAACGCATAAGTAATCCCTCTCTTGTTATCCCTCAATGATGCGCAACTGACCATCCCGGAAGCGGGAGGCCTGATCCGTCGGCGTGCTGCCGAAGAAGCGCTTGTACTCCCGACTGAACTGGGAGTTGCTCTCGTAACCGACTCTGGCCGCCGCGGTGCCCGCCTTGATGCCGTCGTGCAGCATCATCATTCGCGCCTTGTGCAGGCGAAACGACTTGATGTACTGCAGCGGCGAGGTAGCTGTGACCGCCTTGAAGTGGTGGTGAAAGGCGGAGACGCTCATGTTCACCTCCCGCGCCAGCTCCTCCATGGTGAGGTTGTCGGCATAACGGGACTCTATCATACGCAGCACCCGGGCGATCTGGCCCACATGGTTGTGGCGATTGGCGAGCGCTTGCAGCGCCGGGCCGCCCCCCTCGGTGAGGGCGTGGAACAGCATCTCCCGCACCGTCTGCGGTCCCAGCACCCTGGCGTGCAACGGGTTATCCATCAGCTCGATCAGTCGCTCGGCGGCGCAAAACATGGTTTCCGACAGGGGGACCGAGTGGACGCCGCTCTTTTGCGGCGCGGGGGCGGGCAGGGCATCGCCCAGCTCCAGCAGCAGCTCTTGCAGGGTGACCAGATCGATCTCGATGGTAAAACCGATAAGCGGCTGCTCGGGGGAGGCGAAGCACTCGCACTCGCAGGGGAGCGGCAGGGTCATCAGCAGATAGTGGTTGGGGTCGTAGCGAAACACCTGATCCGCCAGATAACCCACCTTGTGTCCCTGCAGGATAACGATCATCCGCGGTTGGTAGAGCACCGGGGTGCGGCCATGGTGCTCGGTGGTATAGATGAGGTTGACCTGTTTCACCGGTGATGGGGTGATGCCGGGGGCGGTGACGTGGCGGGTCAATCTGGTTGCGAGGTCGCTGTAACGGTTTTGCATGGGCGCTCTTTGATTCGACAGTTCCGGTTTTCGCTGCTTTGTAGAAATAGGCAAGAATCAAGCAGGATGTTGTCTTGATGGTAGGGTGGTTCTGGAGAAAAATGCAATCACGATTTCGCGGCCTGGCCGCCCTGACTATCAGAAGAAGGCAATGTCGATGAACAACTTTACTCTCCATACCCCGACCAAAATCCTGTTCGGCCAAGGGCAGATCGCCCAGCTGCGCGAGCAGCTTCCGAGCGACGCCCGCGTCATGATCACCTATGGTGGCGGCAGCGTGGTACGCAGCGGCCTGCTGGAACAGATCCGCAACGAGCTGGCTGGCATGACCCTGTTTGAATTTGGCGGCATCGAGCCGAACCCGGCCTACGAGACCCTGATGGGCGCCGTAGAGCTGGCCCGTGCCGAGCGGGTCGACTTCCTGCTCGCCGTTGGCGGTGGCTCCGTGCTCGATGGCACCAAGTTTATCGCTGCTGCCGCGCACTACGATCTGGCCAAGGATCCCTGGCACATTCTCGAGACCGTCGGCAGCGAAGTGCGTTCCGCCATCCCGCTTGGTTCCGTGCTGACCCTGCCGGCGACCGGTTCCGAAATGAACA
Organism: Aeromonas sp. Y289-2; assembly: GCF_027705925.1. NCBI lineage: Bacteria > Pseudomonadati > Pseudomonadota > Gammaproteobacteria > Aeromonadales > Aeromonadaceae > Aeromonas > Aeromonas sp. Y289-2. The sequence goes on along the minus strand of NZ_JAPDCH010000009.1, from coordinate 67,866 downwards.
TGGGCGCCGTCATCACCCGTCGCAGCAGTGGCGACAAGGTGCACTTCTTCTCGCCGTTCGTGATGCCGCGCTTTGCCGTACTCGATCCGGTGCTCACCTACACCCTGCCCGAGCGTCAGGTGGCGAACGGGGTAGTGGATGCGTTTGTTCACATCGTGGAGCAGTACCTCACCTATCCGGTCAATGCCAAGGTGCAGGATCGCTTCGCTGAAGGCTTGCTGCTGACCCTGATCGAAGAGGGTCCCAAGGCGCTGGCCGAGCCGCACAACTACGAGGTACGCGCCAACATCATGTGGAGCGCCACCATGGCGTTGAACGGCCTGATCGGTGCCGGTGTGCCGCAGGACTGGGCCACCCATATGCTGGGTCACGAGCTGACTGCCCTGCACGGCCTCGACCACGCCCAGACTCTGGCGGTGGTGCTGCCCGCCCTGCTGCAGGCCAAGCGCAAACAGAAACATGCCAAGCTGCTGCAATACGCCGAGCGGGTGTGGGGTCTGCACAGCGGTAGCGAAGCGGAGCGCATCGACGATGCCATCGCCGCGACCCGCGACTTCTTCGAGCGGATGGGGGTCAAGACCCGACTGCGCGACTACGGTCTGAAAGATCTGGGTATCGACACCCTGATCGGCAAGCTGGGTGAGCACGGCATGACCCGTCTGGGCGAGCACAGCGATATCGATCTGGTGCAGAGCCAGCATATTTATGAAGCGGCCTGGTAAGGGCCGCCAATCGGTGCCAAACGGGCGAAACGATTGAATTGCCGGGGCCCTCTCCCGCTATCTGGCGGCTGAGCGGCCCCGCTTTTGTTGGGAAAATGTTACTTTTCGGCGTTTCGCTGCGAGAAGTGAGACGAAAGCGGATTTCGTAAGAACAAAAAACGCTAAGATAGAGGGCCGGTAAAACATTTTTTTTGACTGGTTGGATCACTTTTTTCAGCCGTTTTTACTGGTATAAGCCTCTAATTTGGTTTGTTTTTTTTAATCGTAGCCAGGGATGGGCTGAATTCTGTACGAGTGCCGTCGGGACTGCGGTTGTAATAAAACTCCAAAATTTGATACTAATCACCTTCGCGCCTGAAAAGCGGGGGCCTGACCATGACAGGAGGTTGAGGTAAAGCCTACTGATTTTCATAACAAAGAGCCCTGGACCTGCACTTTGGTCATGTCTTGTTTCGTCAGAAGTGAGACACTGGGCAGCGATTGTTTATTAACCATCAGGGAATAGTCATGCAGATTGGAATACCGAGAGAGAGTCTCGCCGGTGAGACCCGGGTCGCAGCGACCCCGGCTACCGTCGAGCAGCTGAAAAAGCTCGGCTTCGAGGTCGCCATCGAGACCGGCGCAGGCCTGTCGGCCAGCTTCGATGATGCCGCCTTCGAGGCTGCCGGTGCCAGCGTGGTGCCGAATGTCTGGCAAGCCGACCTTATCTTCAAGGTCAATGCGCCGACCGATGCCGAGATCGCACAAATTAAAGATGGCGCCACTCTGGTGAGCTTCATCTGGCCTGCCCAGAACCCTGAGCTGGTCAAGAAGCTGTCCGAGCGCAACATCAATGTGATGGCGATGGATATGGTGCCGCGGATCTCCCGTGCCCAGTCCCTCGATGCCCTCTCCTCCATGGCCAACATCGGTGGCTATCGCGCCGTGGTTGAAGCTGCGCACCAGTTCGGTCGCTTCTTCACCGGTCAAATCACCGCAGCCGGTAAAGTGCCGCCTGCCAAGGTACTGGTGATCGGTGCCGGTGTGGCCGGTCTGGCTGCCATCGGTACGGCCGGTTCCCTCGGTGCCATCGTGCGTGCGTTCGATACCCGTCTGGAAGTGGCCGAGCAGATCGAATCCATGGGTGGCGAGTTCCTCAAGCTCGACTTCGGCGGTGAGGATGGTTCCTCCTCCGATGGTTACGCCAAAGTGATGAGCGAAGAGTTCATCAAGGCCGAGATGGAGCTGTTTGCCCAGCAGGCCAAAGAGGTGGACATCATCATCACCACCGCCCTGATCCCGGGCAAGCCGGCTCCCAAGCTGATCACCAAAGAGATGGTCGACAGCATGAAGCCGGGCTCCGTCATTGTGGACATGGCCGCTCAGGCTGGCGGCAACTGTGAATACACAGTGCCGGGTGAGCTGCATGTCACCGACAACGGCGTCAAGGTGATTGGTTACACCGATCTGCCGGGTCGTCTGCCTGCCCAATCCTCCCAGCTCTACGGTACCAACTTGGTCAACCTGATGAAGCTGATGTGCAAGGAGAAGGACGGCAACGTTGCCATCGACTTCGAAGACGTGGTTCAGCGCAACATGACGGTGATCCAGGCCGGTGAAGTGACCTTCCCGCCGCCCGCCATCTCCGTCTCTGCTGCCCCGCAGAAACCGGCCGCCGCCAAACCGGCCGCCAAGAAGGAAGAGGCCAAGCCCTCCAACAAGAAGTTCGTGTTCGGTGCCCTCGGCATCGCCGCCTTCGGCTGGATCGCCTCCGTTGCCCCGGCAGCCTTCCTCTCCCACTTCACCGTATTCATCTTGGCCTGTGTGGTCGGTTACTACGTGGTGTGGAACGTATCGCACGCCCTGCACACGCCGCTGATGTCGGTCACCAATGCCATCTCCGGCATTATCGTGGTCGGTGCCCTGCTGCAGATCGGGCAAGGGTCGACTCTGGTTACCGCATTGGCCTTCATCGCCGTGCTGATTGCCAGTATCAACATCTTCGGCGGCTTCACCGTCACTCAGCGCATGCTGAAGATGTTCCGTAAGGATTAAGGGGGTTTAACGTGTCTCAAGGACTGGTAACAGCATCCTATATCGTTGCCGCCGTGCTCTTCATCCTCAGTCTCGCGGGACTGTCGAAGCAAGAAACGGCCAAGCATGGCAACTTGTTCGGTATTGCGGGTATGGCTATCGCCCTGCTCGCCACCGTATTCAACCCGGAGACCAGTGGCGTTCACTGGATCATTCTGGCCATGGTGATTGGCGGTGCCATCGGCGTGCGTCTGGCACTCAAGGTCGAAATGACCGAGATGCCCGAGCTGGTGGCCGTGCTGCACAGCTTCGTGGGTATGGCGGCAGTGCTGGTGGGCTTCAACAGCTTCATCGATCTGCACCCCTCTGCACCTGCTGAGGTCGTCGTCTCCGTCGGTTCCAATCTGGATGCCACCCTGGCAGCCGCCCGTGCGGCGTTCGAGCAGGCCAACAGCGTTGCTCAGGTCGAGCACCTGACCGGCGCCATGCTGAACATCCACCTGGTCGAGATCTTCCTGGGCGTCTTCATCGGTGCCGTAACCTTTACCGGTTCCGTGGTTGCCTTCGGCAAACTGCGTGGTCTCATCTCCTCCAAGCCGCTGATGCTGCCGCACCGCCACAAGCTGAACCTGCTGGCCGTGGTCGCCTCTCTGGCCCTGATGGTCTACTTCGTCAACGCGGGCGGCTCTACCTTCGCCCTGCTGGTGATGACCCTGATTGCCTTCGCCTTCGGCTGGCATCTGGTTGCCTCCATCGGTGGCGCAGACATGCCGGTGGTAGTCTCCATGCTGAACTCCTACTCCGGTTGGGCAGCGGCGGCGGCGGGCTTCATGCTCTCCAACGACCTGCTGATCGTCACCGGCGCTCTGGTGGGTTCCTCCGGTGCGATCCTCTCCTACATCATGTGTAAGGCGATGAACCGCTCCTTCATCTCCGTGATCGCCGGAGGCTTCGGCTCCGATGGTGTGGCCTCCACGGCTGATCAGGAGATGGGCGAATACCGCGAAACCAGCGCCGAGGAAGTGGCTGACCTGCTGAAGAACTCCAGCTCCGTCATCATCACCCCGGGCTACGGTATGGCGGTGGCGCAGGCCCAGTATCCGGTGGCTGAAATCACCCAGAAGCTGCGTGACCGCGGCGTCAAGGTGCGTTTCGGTATCCACCCGGTTGCCGGTCGTCTGCCTGGCCACATGAACGTGCTGCTGGCGGAAGCGAAAGTCCCGTATGACATCGTGCTGGAAATGGACGAGATCAACGACGACTTCGCCGATACCGATACCGTGCTGGTGATCGGTGCCAACGACACCGTCAACCCGGCCGCGATGGAAGATCCGGGCAGCCCGATCGCCGGTATGCCGGTGCTGGAAGTGTGGAAAGCGCAGAACGTCATCGGCTTCAAGCGTTCCATGAACACTGGCTACGCCGGTGTCCAGAACCCGCTGTTCTTCAAGGAAAATACCCAGATGCTGTTTGGCGATGCCAAGGCCAGTGTCGAGGCAATCCTGAAAGCACTGTAAGTGCCATTCAGAGAGTGAATATCAAGGAGGCTTCGGCCTCCTTTTTTATTGCTCATCCCTTGTATATCCTCAATCCATACGGACCATGAGGGATCTCCATGATGTGGTGTCAGGGTTGGCGAAGGATCGGGTTGTACGGCTGGCTGCTGGCCTTCCTGTTTGGTGCTGGTTCGGCCGTAGCAGCGGACGAGCCGCCGACTCTGACGCTGCTGACCGAGCTGTGGCCCCCTTATGTGATGCGTGGTGACAATGGCGAGCTGGCTGGCGCCGATCTCGATCTGGCCTGTACCGTGTTGCACGAGATGGGTTATCGCACTGAAATCAGGGTGCTGCCCTGGAAGCGGGTTCTGCAGCAGGCCCGTCTCAAGCAGGGGGATGCGGTAGTCGACGTCTTCTTTGAACCTTCCCGCCAGCACTGGCTTCACTACCCCGAAGAGCCGCTCTCTTACAGCGGCGAAGTGCTCTTCTATCCGACGGTTCGTCCGGTGGATTTCAGGCAGCTCTCCGACCTCAAGGGTCTGCGGATAGGTATTCAGGAAGATTATGCCTACAGTCCCGATTTTCTGACCGATCCCGGGGTGATCCGGATGCCGATGACGGGGGAGGGGAATGCCATCAAACAGCTGCATCTGATGATGGCCGGTCGGCTGGACGGGGTGGTGCTCAATGAGCTGGTCGGTCGCTATTTGTTGCACACTCAGGGGTTGCAGGATCAGGTGAACCACGGCTCGCGCCTGCTGACCGACGACAACCGCAACTTCCTCGCGTTTACCCACAAGCCCGGCCACGACCAGCTGGCTATCCGTTTCTCCTCTGCCCTCAAGGCGTTCAAACAGACTCCCGCCTACAAGCAGCTGCTGGCCCGCTATCACCTCTGAGTTGCCGCCCTGCTGTGCGCGGCTTCACAATTTGTCGCACTTTGTTAAAAGGTGGGCATAATGGCGAACAAAAAGGGGATGCCGCTCAACATTAGTTGATCTTGTTGATAGTAGAATCAACTGCGGTTTACTCAAAGTTACTAATATATGTCCACAGCAGCCACTACTGACCAGATCAATTCGTTAACGGATGAAGAACGTCATCTGATCGCCAGTTTCGAGCCCGCGGTCGAGGCGCTGGCCGCGCTGTTTGGCGCAGGGTGCGAGGTGGTGTTGCATGCGTTCGATACGCTGGATGCATCGGTCATCAAGATTGCCAACGGCCATGTCACCGGTCGTCGGGAGGGGGCGCCGGTCACCGACTTTGCCCTCAACCGCTTGCAGGGGGAGGCGGGCAGCCAGTGGAGCAGCTACTTCAGCCGTACCCGCGACGGGACGCTGATGAAGTCCTCCTCCATCACCATCAGCAACCGGCAGGGCAAGCCCATCGGCATGCTCTGCGTGAACTTCAGTCTGGATACCTCCCTTGGCTGCCTGCTCGATACTTTTGCGCTGCCAGCGGCACCGGCTCCGCTCAACAACGAGACCTTTGCCAGCTCGGTGGATGATCTGGTGACCCAGGTGATTGAGAAGGTGGATCGGGATGATTCGCTCTCCTGTACGGTGCGCAACAAGGAGATAGTGACCCGGCTCTTCGACATGGGGATCTTCGAGATCAAGGAGGCGGCCCAGCTGGTTGCCCGGATGCTCGGCATCTCCCGTCATACTGTTTATCTGCATATCCGTAATCACAAAGCGGATCTGAACAAGCAATAACTGCCTGCGGGCACCCTGAACATGAGAAACACTGCGATGAAAGCACAATGGACCGACTTTATTACCCTGCTCAAGCGTGAAGTGGTGCCGGCCCTGGGCTGTACCGAGCCGATGTCGGTGGCGCTGGCGGCGGCCAACTGCCGCAAGTTGCTGGGGGAGACCCCGACCCGCATCAGCGTCTGGGTCAGTGGCAATCTGTTCAAGAACGGCATGGGCGTCGGGGTGCCGGGCACCGGCATGATCGGTCTGCCGGTGGCTGCTGCGGTCGGCATCACAGGGGGCAACCCGGATGCCGGGCTGGAGGTGCTCAAGACCCTCACACCAGAGCAGGTGGAAGCGGCCAAGACGTTGTTGCCGGTGATCAAGGTGGATGTGAAGGATGTGCCGGACGTGCTCTATGCCGAGGTGCTGGCCGAAGTGGAGGGCCATAGCGCCCGGGTGGTGATCTGTACCGACCACACCCGCATCATCCTGATGGAGAAGGATGGCGAGGTGCTGATGGAGCAGGCCAGCGCCCCCGGCGTGCAGATCCAGCCGGCCAAATCCGCCAAACCGGCCATGACCCTGCGGGAGATCGTCGATTTTGCATTGGAAGTGCCGCTGGCGGAAATCGACTTTATCCGCGAGGCCGCCACCATGAATCAGGCGCTGGCGGACGAAGGGTTGCAGGGTTACGGCCTGAAGATCGGCAAGATCCTCACCGAGCAGGTGGAGCGCAAGCTGCTCTCCGATGACCTGATGACCCTGGCGATGCGCCTCTCCTCTGCTGCCTCCGATGCGCGGATGGATGGCGCCATGCTGCCCGCCATGTCCAACTCCGGTTCCGGCAATCAGGGCATTGCCGCCACCATGCCTGTGGTCGCGGCTGCCCGCTTCCTCAAGGCGAGCGACGAGCAGCTGACCCGGGCACTGGTGATGAGCCATCTGGTGGCCATCTACATCAAGACCTATCAGAACAAGCTGTCGGCCCTCTGCGCCGCCAGTACCGCCGCTATGGGTGCCGGTGCCGCCATTACCTGGCTGCTGGGCGGCCAGTATCAGCAGATCAGCCACTGCATCAACAACATGATTGGCGATGTCTCCGGCATCATCTGCGACGGCGCGGGCAGTGCCTGCTCCATGAAGGTCTCCACCTCCACCTCGGCGGCGGTTAAGTCTTCGCTGATGGCCATCAACAACCTGCATGTCCCCCAGAGCGAGGGGATCGTCTCCGATGATGTGGACCAGACCATCGCCAATCTGGGCCGCCTCTCCAAAGAGGGGATGCTGGATACCGACATCGAAATCATCAACATCATGCGAGCGAAACAGCAGAAGCAGTGAATCTGTGACAAGGGGGCGATAGACCCCCTTGTTCTTGTCACGACGGCGCAGACCGTCTGACACGGTTGCCAGGGCAAGCATGGCGCTTGCTCTTGTTTCTCGGGCGCAAGCCCGCTTTTTGGGGAGTCATACCATGACATTTAGCGTTATCGGCAATCTGGCCATCGCCGCCATCTTGCTGTTCTTTCTCTACCGGTTACAGGAAAAACATGTGAGCTTCACCCGCCGGGTATTTGCCGGTCTGGGGCTCGGTATTTTGTTCGGCGCCGCTTTGCAACTGCTTTACGGTGCTGGTTCGTCCGTCATTGTTCAGACTATCGACTATCGACTATCTGGATATCGTGGGTAGCGGCTATGTGAAACTGCTGCAAATGATCATCATCCCGCTGATCATGGTCTCCATCATCAGCGCTATCTTGAAGCTCAATGGTGGCACTGCGCTGGGCAAGATCAGCGCCATGACCATAGGCGTGTTGATCTTCACCACCGCCATCGCCGCCGGGGCGGGCATCCTGATGTCCAATCTGTTTGGCCTGACCGCTGAAGGGCTCACCTCCGGTGCCGCCGAGAGCGCTCGTGGCGCCGCGCTGCAGACCACCCTCGGCAGCGTCGAGAGCATGTCGTTTGCCAAGATGATGCTGGAGTTCATTCCCGCCAACCCCTTCCTCGACATGACCGGGGCGCGCAAGACCTCCACCATCGCCGTGGTGATCTTCTCCATCTTCATCGGCCTCTCCGCTACCGGCATCGCCCGCAAGAAGCCGGAGATCTTCGCCAGCTTCAGCCACTTCGTGGCCGTGGCTCATGCCATCGTAATGCGAATGGTGACTCTGGTGCTGCGCCTGACCCCGTTTGGCGTACTGGCGCTGATGACCAAGGTGGTCTCCGGCTCCAACTATGCTGACATCCTCAACCTGCTCAGCTTTGTGATGGCCTCTTACGGCGCCATCGCCATCATGTTTGTCGTGCACCTGCTGCTGGTGAGCATGGTCGGCATCAACCCGCTTCGCTTCCTCAAGAAGATCACGCCGGTGCTGGCGTTTGCCTTCACCTCGCGCACCAGTGCGGGCTCCATCCCGATGAACGTGCAGACCCAGACCAAGTCGCTGGGTATTCCTGAGGGGATCGCCAACTTCGCCGCCTCCTTTGGTTCCACCATCGGCCAGAACGGCTGTGCCGGTATCTATCCGGCCATGCTGGCCGTGATGATTGCCCCGACAGTCGGGGTCAACCCGATGGATCCCGGCTTTATCATGACCCTGATCGCCATCATCACCGTCAGCTCCTTCGGGGTGGCCGGGATTGGCGGTGGCGCCACCTTTGCCGCGCTGATCGTGCTCTCCGCGCTGGACTTCCCGGTGGCGCTGGCTGGTCTGCTCATCTCCATCGAGCCGCTGATCGACATGGGCCGTACCGCGCTCAACGTCTCCGGCTCCATCACCGCAGGGACGGTGACCAGCCGCCTGATGGGCGAGACCGACATGCATGTGTTCAACAGCGATCACGAAGTGAGTCTGGACGGCGAAGAGTCCACCTTCTGATTTGCTGTCGGTTGATCTGCCCGTGGAAAGGGGCGACTCTTTCCCGTCATAGACCGCAGGGAGGGCATGCCCTCCCTGCGCCATTGAGAGGAAAAACTATGAGAATTCTGATCATCGGTGGTGAAGCCGCCGGTATGAGCGCGGCTGCCAAGGCGCGCCGTCTGGCCAAAGATGCCGACATCGTGGTGTATGAGGCCTCCGAAGTGATCTCTTTCGGTGCCTGCGGCCTGCCTTACTTCGTCGGCGACGAGTTTCAGGAGCCCGGCTACATGGCCGAGTTCACCCCCGAGCAGTTCGCTGCCAAGGGGATCGAGGTCAAGATTGGCCATCGGGTATTGAGCGTTGACGCAACAGCCCAGACCCTACAGGTGGAGCACAACGGCGACACCTTCACCGATCGCTACGATCGGCTGATGATTGCCACCGGTGCCCGCGAAGTGATGCCCCCCATCCCCGGTCTGCAGCAGCAAGGGGTATTCGGTCTGCGCCGGATGGCCGACGGGCTGGTGCTTAAGGCGGCGGTGCAAGACAAGAATAATCGCCGCGCCGTGGTGATTGGCTCCGGCTTTATCGGGCTGGAAGTGGTCGAGGCGCTGGTCCATCAAGGCAAAGAGGTGCGTCTCATCGAGCTGGCGGATCGGGTCATCCCCGATGCGTTTGATGGCGAGATCACCCAGCACATCGAAACCGAACTGCGCGAGCAGGGGGTCTCTCTCCATCTGGGTGAGCGAGTTGAAGCGCTGCTGGGGGATGGCCGGGTGACCGGTGTACGAACCAGCCAGGGCGAGTACGAGGCAGATATCGTGGTGGTCTGCACCGGAGTCAAGCCCAACACCGAGTTTCTGGCCGATACCGGCATCGAACGGCTCGGCAACGGCGCCATCAAGGTGGATCGTCAGGGACGCAGCTCGCTGGCCAACGTCTGGTCAGCCGGTGACTGTGCCAGCGTCTGGCACAGCGTAAAGCAGCAGCAGGTCTATGTACCGCTCGCCACCATTGCCAACAAGCTGGGGCGCATGGTGGGTGAGAACCTGGCCGGGGCCGAGCTGGAGTTCCCGGGCACCCTCGGCTCTGCCGCGCTCAAGGTGCTGGGGCTGGAGGCGGGCCGTACCGGCCTCTCCGAGCAGGAAGCCAAGGCGATGGGCATCGACTATCGCACCGTGGTGATCAAGGACAAGTGCCACACCAACTACTGCCCGGGACAGTCCGACATCCACGTCAAGCTGGTCTATGAGGCGGGCAGCAAGCGGCTGCTGGGTGGTCAGATCCTCGGTCGCAAGGGGGCGGTACACCGCATCGACGCGCTGGCAGTGGCCATCACCATGGGGGTGACCACCGAGCAGCTCGGCATGCTGGACTTTGCCTATGCGCCGCCCTTCTCCCGCACCTGGGATGCCCTGAACGTGGCGGGTAATGTCGCGAAGTAAGAGTTGCGATGACGGACGGCGCTGGGAAGGCGCCGTTACGTTGCCCCAGCTCTGCAGAGCAATCTGCGGGTAACAGCTGAGGGTAAATTGCAGCGATAAAAAAACCGATGCCAAGGCATCGGTTTTTTACTATTACCGGTTTATTCGCTCTCAGCTGCGAGCGAGGCGGTTTTCCGGGTAGTTCTTGGCCAGCACTTCGCGAGCATGCTTGGCCAGCTGCGGCATCTTCAGGGCGTCGTAAGATTCGACCATGATCTCCAGTGCCTTCTCGGTTTCGGCTGTGTCGGGGTAGGTTTCGACAATCAGCTTGGCCCGGTTGGCGGCCGCGACCAGTGCATCACGCTTCACGTAATACTCGGCCACGCTCAGGTCATATCGGGCCAGACGATTCTTCAGGCCAATCATGCGAGCGCGGGCATCGGCGGCATAGACGCTGTTGGGGTAGTTCTGCAACAGGGTCTTGAAATCCTGGAATGCCTGACGGGCATAAGCCGGGTCTTTGTCGTCCCGATCGATACCAAACAGGCTCTGGAAGAAGTTGTAATCCGCCGCCATGTTGGTCAGACCGCGCATGTAGAAGACGTAATCTATATTTTTATGCGCCGGATTGAGGCGGATAAAACGGTCGATATTGGCGATCGCCTGAGCGGTATCATCCTGCTTGTAATAGGCATAGATGAGGTCAAGCTGCACCTGGTTGGAGTAGGCGCCGAACGGGTAGCGAGAGTCCAAAGCCTCCAGCAATTCAGTGGCTTGCACGTAATTGCCAACGTCCAGTTTGAGGCGTGCTTTCTGGTACAGGGTCTCCGGCGGTTCGTCGGGTACCTTGGGTTTGGTGCTGGAACAGCCTGTGATCAAGGTAGCGACCAAGGCGAGCGACATCAGCAGGTGAGACTTCTTTCCCATCAACAACATCCGGTCCATTTCCACGAAATTGGCAAAGTATCCGTTATGCTTGGCTAAAAGAAAAGCTAGAATACCCGGATTATTTCGAATTGATACCCCCCGCTCAAGAGACCATACATGAGCCAGCATATTGAACTGACAGGCGAATTCCAGGATCACCAATTCGGGCAGCGACTCGACCAGGCCCTGGCCGAATTGTTTCCAGACTACTCCCGCACCCGCATCAAGGAGTGGATTTTACAGGACAGAGTGACCCTGGACGGTCAGGTTGCCAACACCCCGCGCGAGAAGATTCTGGCCGGGCAGCAGGTGCATGTGAATGTCGAGCTGGAAGATGATACTCGCTGGGATGCCCAGGATATCGAGCTCAACATCGTTTATGAAGATGAACACATTCTGGTGATCGACAAACCGGCCGGTCTGGTGGTTCACCCGGGCGCAGGTACGCCGGATGGCACCATCCTCAACGCCCTGCTGCACCGCTACCCCGGTATTGCCGAGGTGCCCCGCGCCGGTATCGTGCACCGTCTGGATAAAGACACCACAGGTTTGATGGTGGTTGCCAAAACCGTACCCGCCCAGACCCATCTGGTTGAAGCGTTGCAGGCGCGCCAGATCACCCGTGAGTACGAAGCGATCGCCATCGGTCACATGACCGCAGGTGGCACCGTCGATGCGCCCATCGGCCGTCACCCGACCCAGCGTACCCACATGGCCGTGGTGCCCAATGGCCGCCCCTCTGTGACCCACTACCGGGTTCACGAGAAGTTCCGTGGCCACACCCGTCTGCGTCTGCGTCTGGAGACCGGCCGTACCCACCAGATCCGTGTCCACATGGCCCACATCAAACACCCGTTGGTGGGCGATCCCGCTTACGGTGGCCGTCTGCGTCCGCTGCGCAACGCGACCCCCGAGCTGACTCAGGCACTGCGTAACTTCAACCGTCAGGCGCTGCATGCCACCATGCTGCAACTGGCTCACCCCATCACGGGGGAAGTGATGCAGTGGCATTCAGCTACACCGCAAGACATGGTAGAGCTGATGGAAGTGCTGCGCGCGGATACTCTCGCCAATCCGGACGATTTAGTCTGGAATTGATGGGCTGAAAGAGGTGCTGCAGATCAAGGGCACCCTCGCCAAGCCGGACGATCTGGTCTGGAACTGATGTGATAGGGCCTGCTGCGTCGGTTTCTGGCGTCATCCGGCCCGAACAGATGCCAAACGGGGTTCCCTTGCAGGAGCCCCGTTTTTATATCGGTGAATTGAAGGAGTCACAGATGAAATGGATCGAACCCGACTGGCCAGCCCCGGCGTGTGTCAGGGCGTTGTCGACCACCCGGGATGGCGGCGTCAGTGAAGGGGTCTTTGCCGGTCTCAATCTGGGGGCCCACGTGGGTGACGAACCGGCGCGAGTCGAGGCCAATCGGGCGCGGCTGCAGCAGGCGGCCGCCATCCCGGGGCCCCTTAACTGGCTTAATCAGGTACACGGCACCGTGGTTCATCAGGTCAGCAGCCATTATGAGCGGGCGCCGGATGCCGATGCTGCCTGCGCCCATGAGGCGGATCAGGCCTGCATCGTGATGACTGCTGACTGTCTGCCGGTGCTGTTCTGCGATCGGGCCGGTACCGTGGTGGCCGCCGCCCACGCAGGCTGGCGTGGACTGAAAGAGGGCGTGCTGGAGGCGAGTATCGCCGCCATGGGGTGCGAGCCGAGCGAGATCCTGGCCTGGATGGGCCCGGCCATCGGCCCCACTGCATTTGAAGTGGGGGGAGAGGTGCGCGAGGCCTTTATGGCCGAGCAGGCTGAAGCAGAAGCGGCGTTCGTCCCTTCGTCCAACGACGGCAAATGGTTGGCGGATATCTACCAGCTGGCCCGGCTGCGCCTTGCCCGTGCCGGCGTTACCGCCGTCTATGGCGGCGAATACTGCACCTTCAGCGACAGCGAGCAGTTCTACTCCTATCGTCGCGACGGCCAGACCGGCCGGATGGCCTCCCTCATCTGGTTGGCCCGCTAAGCAATCACCCGCCAAGTAATAGCCCGTCTCTCTCAAGAACAGATCCGTATGAGAGAGGCGGGGATCCTGCTCTCGCCCCGTCTTGCAGAAAAAATAACCAGCATCGCCCCTTGAAATAGCCCGTACGGGCCTCATCTTTCATCTCAGAAAGTTATGTTGTTTGCCGCGCAAGCGGCGTCTGCCTGTTTGAAGGGGGAGTGCAATGCGCCTCGATCGCCTTACCAGCAAATTCCAGATTGCTATTTCCGATGCCCAGTCTCTTGCGCTGGGTCGTGACCACCAATTCATCGAACCCGTTCACCTGATGACCGCACTGGTCAATCAGGATGGCGGCTCTATCCGTCCGTTGCTCACCCTGACCGGGATGGATATCAACGCCCTGCGCTCCCGTCTCGGTGAGGAGCTGGATCGCCTGCCGCGCGTGAGCGGCGTAGAAGGGGACGTGCAGCTCTCCAACGGCCTCGGCCGCCTGCTCAACGTCTGCGACAAACTGGCCCAGCAGCGCAAGGATCAGTTCATCTCCTCCGAACTCTTCGTGCTGGCTGCCCTCGACGACAAGGGAACGCTGGGCGAGCTGCTGCGCGCGCAGGGGCTGACCAAGGAAAAACTGGAAGCGGCCATCGACAAGGTGCGGGGCGGCAAGAAGGTGGAGGATGCCAACGCCGAGGAGAGCCGTCAGGCACTGGAGAAGTACACCATCGATCTGACCGAGCGGGCCGAAATCGGTAAACTTGACCCGGTGATTGGCCGCGATGACGAGATCCGCCGTACCATTCAGGTGCTGCAACGCCGCACCAAGAACAACCCTGTGTTGATCGGTGCTCCCGGTGTCGGCAAGACCGCCATCGTCGAGGGGTTGGCCCAGCGCATCATCAACGGCGAAGTACCGGAAGGGCTCAAGAACAAGCGGGTGCTGTCGCTGGACATGGGGGCGCTGGTGGCCGGTGCCAAGTATCGCGGCGAGTTTGAAGAGCGGCTCAAGGCCGTACTGACCGATCTCGCCAAGGAGGAGGGCAACGTCATCCTCTTTATCGACGAGCTGCACACCATGGTCGGCGCCGGCAAGGGCGAAGGGGCCATGGACGCGGGCAACATGCTGAAACCTGCGCTGGCCCGTGGCGACCTGCACTGCGTCGGCGCCACCACCCTAGATGAGTACCGTCAGTACATCGAGAAAGATGCCGCGCTTGAGCGTCGCTTCCAGAAGGTGCTGGTAGAAGAGCCGAGCGTGGAGGACACCATCGCCATCCTGCGTGGCTTGAAAGAGCGTTACGAGCTGCACCACCATGTGCAGATCACCGACCCCGCCATCGTGGCGGCGGCCCAGCTGTCGCACCGCTATATCGCGGATCGCCAGTTGCCGGACAAGGCTATCGACCTTATCGACGAGGCGGCAGCCAGCATCCGGTTGCAGATCGACTCCAAGCCCGAGGCGCTAGATCGTCTCGAGCGGCGCATCATCCAGCTCAAGCTGGAGCAGCAGGCGCTGATGAAGGAGGACGATGACGCCAGCCGCAAACGGCTGGAGCTGATCAATCAGGAGATTGGCGAAAAAGATCGGGAATACAACGAGCTGGACGAGGTGTGGAAGGCCGAGAAAGCCGCCCTCGCCGGCACCCAGCATATCAAGGCTGCGCTGGAGCAGGCCCGTCAGGATCTCGATGTGGCGCGCCGGGCAGGCGACCTGGGCCGGATGTCAGAGCTGCAGTACGGCCGCATTCCAGAGCTGGAGAAACAGCTGGATCTCGCCACCCAGGCCGAGATGCAGGAGACCAGCCTGCTGCGCAACCGGGTCACCGACGTGGAGATCGCAGACGTCCTGGCCCGCTGGACCGGTATTCCGGTAGCCCGCATGCTGGAAGGGGAGCGCGACAAGCTGCTGCGGATGGAAGATCAGCTGCACAGCCGGGTGATTGGTCAGGAAGAGGCGGTTGATGCGGTCTCCAACGCCATTCGTCGCTCCCGTGCCGGTCTTTCCGACCCGAATCGCCCCATCGGCTCCTTCCTGTTCCTGGGGCCCACCGGGGTGGGCAAGACCGAGCTGTGCAAGGCGCTGGCAGAGTTCCTGTTCGATACCCAGGATGCCATGGTGCGGATCGATATGTCCGAGTTCATGGAGAAACACAGCGTGGCCCGTCTGGTGGGGGCGCCTCCCGGATACGTGGGTTATGAAGAGGGCGGTTATCTGACCGAGGCGGTACGCCGTCGTCCCTACTCGGTGATCCTGCTGGACGAGGTGGAGAAGGCGCATCCCGATGTCTTCAACATCCTGCTGCAGGTGCTGGACGATGGCCGCCTGACCGATGGTCAGGGCCGCACCGTCGATTTCCGCAACTCGGTGGTGATCATGACCTCCAACCTCGGTTCGGATCTCATTCAGGAGCACCACTCCGAGAAGGATTACGACGAGATGAAGGCCATGCTGATGGATGTGCTGACCCGCAGTTTCCGGCCGGAATTTATCAACCGGATCGATGAGACCGTGGTGTTCCATCCCCTCGGCGAGGATCACATCAAGTCCATTGCCCGCATCCAGCTCAAGAGCCTGATGGGGCGACTGGAGGCTCAGGGTTACGAGGTGGAGGTGAGCGAAGCGCTGCTCGAGAAGCTGGTTCACGCCGGGTTCGACCCCGTCTACGGGGCGCGTCCCCTTAAACGGGCGATCCAGCAGAAGGTGGAGAACCCGCTGGCGCAGGCGCTGCTCTCCGGCCGCATCGTGCCCGGCAAGAAACTGCTGCTGGGGGCCGACAGCAACGGCCTGACCATGACCCAGTAACCAGTCTCGCATCTATGTTTGCAACGCCAGCCTTCGGGCTGGCGTTGTCATATCTGGTGGCGGGGATTCGGGCGCAAAAAAAACGGCAATCCGAAGATTGCCGGGAGGAATGTAGTGACGCGACCTGACGTGGGTTGAGCGGGTCGCAGGGGCAAGCCCCGGTTTCGCCGTGGGCCATCAGGGATGACCACGCGACTTACAGCATGTCCGGACTGCGCTCGTTCAGTCCACACCGCCACACACCTTCAGGGCTGACCCGCGTGCCACTGCGCACAGGCCAGACCGATGAAATAAACGCGTTTACAGCATGCCCGGGATAGCGGCCTTCATTTCAGAGGGCCACACACCAACCTGTACCTGACCGATATGCTCTTTTTGCAGCAGCAACATGGCCAGACGGGATTGGCCGATGCCGCCGCCGATGGTCTGCGGCATCCGTGCGGCCAGCAGATCCTTATGCCAGTCATACTGCAGGCGATCCTCGTCGCCGGTGATGGCCAACTGACGGCGCAGCGCCTCGGCATCGACCCGGATCCCCATGGAGGAGATCTCGAAGCTGTCTTGCAGCACCGGGTTCCACACCAGAATGTCCCCGTTCAGACCCGCCAGACCCAGCTCGCTGTGGCTGCTCCAGTCGTCATAGTCCGGGGCGCGGACATCGTGACGCTCGCCGTGGGAGAGGGCGCCGCCGATGCCGATCAGGAACACTGCCCCCAGCTCTTTGGCGATGGCGCGCTCGCGCCCCTTGGCATCGAGATCCGGGTAGCGGGCCAGCAGCTCTTCGCTGTGCAGGAACTGGATCTCCGCCGGCAGGAAGGGGGTCAGTTCATGCTCGGCACAGACCGCGCGCTCGGTGGCCTTGATGGCGGCCCAGATACCGCGCACGGTTTCTTGCAGATAGGCAAGATCGCGGCGCTCGCTCGGCATCACCTTCTCCCAGTCCCACTGATCCACGTAGACAGAGTGGATGGGGGTGAGCTTGTCTTCATCCGGACGCAGCGCCTTCATGTGGGTGTAGATCCCTTCGCCCGGACCGAAGCCGAAGCGCCCCAGGGTCTGGCGCTTCCATTTGGCCAGTGAATGGACCACTTCGTAGCTGTGCTCCGGCAGGGTTTTCACTTTGACCTGCACTGCATTCTCATGGCCAGAGAGGTTGTCCTGAGTGCCATCACCGACCCGGCTCAGAATGGGGGCTTGCACCTCCATCAGACCCAGTTGCTGGGCGAGTTGGCGGGAGAACATCTCTTTGACGAAGCTGATCTGCTGTTGGCTGCGAATGTAGTGCTGTTTCATGCTGAATTCCTGTTGCAAACCCCGTTGGATGTGGTGATTCTTCAACGGATCGCCAACTAAATTCAATATTCGATAATAGAAATAGGCTTTATGTATTTTTTTCTTCAAAATAAGCCGTTATTTAATGAGGTATCGTCAACGGGAGTGCAAAAAAATGCCGGAAAATTACCGGATCGATAATCTCGATCAGGCCATCCTCACCGCTCTGATGGAGAATGCGCGGATCCCTTACGCCGAACTGGCGAAACAACTGGCGGTCAGCCCGGGCACCATTCATGTGCGGGTGGAGAAGATGAAACAGGCGGGGATCATCGAGGGGACACGGGTGCAGGTTAACCCCAAGAAGCTGGGTTACGATGTCTGCTGCTTTATCGGGATCAATCTGAAGAGTGCCAAGGATTACCCCTCGGCGCTGGCCAAGCTGCAGGCGCTGGACGAGGTGGTGGAGGCTTACTACACCACGGGCCACTACAGCATCTTCATGAAGGTGATGACCCGCTCCATCGACGAGCTGCAGATAGTGCTGATCAACAAGATCCAGACCATCGACGAGATCCAGTCCACTGAAACCCTGATTTCGCTGCAAAACCCGATCCTGCGGGATGTGAAACCCTGACCCCTGATCAGGGTTCGATATAGGGGATGGCGTACTTGTCGTAGAGGGCCTTGAGGCTGCCGTTGCGCTTCATGCGCAGCAGTTCGGCATCGTAGGCCGCCATCAGGGCGGGGGTCTGTGCATCCGCCCGTGCACGGGCCCAGGTGTTGAAGTAGGGGCTGCTCTTGAGCGGTTTGGGCAGGTAATCGACCTTGCCTGTCAGCCCCTCCTCCTTGATTTGGGTGAAGGCGGTGACCAGCGGCATGGGCACGGTATCGATCCGTCCGGCCAGCAGTTTGCGCAGTTGCAGCTGGTTCATGGTGATCTCCTGAAACTGATAGGCCGGGTCGGCCATGGCCGCTGCCAGTTCAGGGGTATAGGAGAAATCCTTGGTCACGCCGATGCGCCAGGGTTTGAGATCGGCCAGCGTTTCGTAGCGGATCTTCAGCAGGTCAGTCTTGCGCACGAAGAAGTGCCAGCTGTGGCGAAGATGGGCCTGTTGGGGATAGATGAGATAACTCTCCCGCTCTGCCTTGTAGGAGTGGGTCATCACCAGATCGCAGGCGCCTGTTTCGGCGTTGCGGGTGAGGCGGGCACCGGAGTCGGCCAGCTCGATCCGAAAGGGCGTCTCCAGCTTGTCGAAGATGGCGGTGACGATGTCTATATCGAGCCCGCGGGGTTTCTGATCGGCATCGAGATACTTGAGCGGGGGCTCCATGGTGCCGCAGATCACCAGCTCTTTGGCGGGCAATCCGAGTGGAAACAGCAACCAAAACAGGGGGATCACACGCAAACTACGTCTCCTGAGCCCGTTTGAAGATATTCCAAGACCTGATTCCAGTATATTGGATGGCACCTGATCCGTTAGAAGCGACTGTTTATGGCAAATCCTGAAATCGAGAGCCCGCTGGACGGGATCGACAAGTTGACCGTTTCGCTCTACCGCCTTGGCTTGAGTGCGGCAGCCCTGTTGCTGCTTTGCCGCGGTGCGGCGCTGCTGAGCGGGATGGCACTGCTCCCGTCGGCACAATGGTTGATGTTGCTGGCAGTGGCAAGCGCAATCTGCGGCTTCTCGCTGCATATCTACGACAAGCGGATTCGCATGATTCTGCAGGGATTTGGTTGGGGCGCGCTGGCCCTGGCGGCGGTAGGGGCACCGGATGCGCTGGTGCTGGGGGCAGCGTTGGCGACGCTCTCCGGGCTGGCGTTCAAGGAGCAGTTTTGCTTCGCAATTCCCGGCATCAAGCTGGTGCCCGTGTTGCTGCCGGCGCTATGGCTGCTGGAGTGGTTGCGGGTGGAGTGGGGCGCCGCACTGGTGGCGCTGGTCTGCGGCGCCCTGTTGACCTTGCTGGCGCTGGCCAAGTGGCGGATGCCCCTGCACTTCGATATCGGTGACAAGGGGCGTTACCAGATCTAGGTCTGCTGGCACACCTTCATCTGCTGGTTGAGGGCCTGCATCACCTGACGGCGGCTGATGATGCCGATCACCTTGCCCTGTTGCAGCACCGGGTAGATCTTGGGTTTGGCATCGGCCATCTGGCGAGCCAGATCCAGAATGCTCTCATCCGGCCCGACCGAGAGGGGCGAGCGGTTCATCAGATCCTCCACCCGGGTGCGGGTATCGCAGTGGTAGCTGCCGGTGAGCAGGCTGGGGATGCAATCTTGTTCGGAAAGAAAGCCGATCAGCCGTTTCTGCTCATCCAGTACCGGCAGGCCGCCAAGACCCGATTGATGCAGGCGATCCAGCGCTTCTGCCAGGCCGAGTCCGGCAGTGAGGGAGTGGGTCAGGCGACCCATGTGGTGGTGTACTTTCAGCATGGTGGTGACTCCGCAAGAGGGGATGCCGCCACTATGACGCGGGTGGGTGGCCCGCGACCAATGGCTTGTGCCGCAGGGATTGATAGGTACAAGCCATCGGCGGTGATCCGCTGGCAGGCGGGCTTCGTTCATGCAAGACCATGAAAGGGAAAGGAGATCGTATGCGTGCATTGGTTACGGGCTGCGGCCGTCGACTCGGATTTTATCTCTGTGAACAGCTGGTGGCGGCGGGTTGGCAGGTGACGGGCAGCTATCGCAGCGAGCGGCCGGAGCTGGCCACGTTGGCTGCATTGGGGGTCGAACTGGTGCAGGCGGATTTTGGTCGGGAAGAGGACGTTGGCAAGCTGATCGATGTGCTGGCTGCCCATCAGGATCTGGCGCTGGTGATCCACAATGCTTCGGCCTTCGAGCCGCAGGCCACTGATCCGCCGGCGCAACTGGCCCAGTTCGAGCAGTTCTACCGGGTACACATGGCGGCCCCCTTCCAGCTAAACCGGGCGCTGGCCCCCCGGCTGGCCAGCAATCCCAACGCCAGCATCATTCATATCACCGATATCTATATCCATGCCCCGGCCCCCCGTTTTGCCAGCTATGTGGCCACCAAGGCGGGAGCCCATTCGCTGGCCATGAGCTTTGCCCGCGAGCTGGCCCCGGCAATCCGGGTCAACACCATAGAGCCGGGGCCGATCCTGTTTCTCGATGAACATGACGAGGCATGGCGCCAGCAGGTGCTGGCGAAAACGCCGCTGGCGCGGGAGGGGGGGCTTGAGCCCATCTGGCAGGCGGTGCAGTTACTGATGGGGAACAGTTATATGACGGGGGCCAGCATCAAGGTAGATGGCGGGCGCGCGCTGGCCACTCTCTGAAGATTTGCCAAGCACCAGCGGCTCCAGCCCGACCTGCCGGGTCAGCAAGCCCTTGCCGGGTTTGAGCTTGCCCGACGGGGCGGGGAGCATCACTTGCAGCGCCACCTTGGGGTCATGCACCTCGCCATGGCCATAGAGCTCTGCCAGCAGCTCCGCCAGATAGGAATCGACCTCTGCCGAGGCAAAGTCACCGCTCCTGTTGCTGGCCAGAATATCGATGTCGAGCGGCCGATCGTGCACCTTGCAGAGCGGATCGCTGCGATCCCGGCCGTGAGCCACTTCAAGGGCGACAAAGTGCTGCTTGAGGCGGGTGGCATCGAGCGGGCTCTCCACCACCAGCAGGCAGTTGAGAAAGTCGTGGCTGGAGTGCATTCCCACCGGCTTGGTGCGGATCACCGAGCTCAGCCGCAGGGGGCCGACGTTCGCAAGCAGCTCGGCCAGCGCGCGGCTGACATGGATATGCGGGTCAATATTGGAACCAATGCTACACAGATAGAACATGCTCACCTTCCCGGGGTTGGGCTCATCTGAAATGTATACGCAGCTCACGGTTATCGGATTAACTATGGCTTAACATTGTCTTATCTATTGTGATCCGGCACTGATTGGCAGAAAGGAGGTTTGCATGAGTGTGGAGCTGAAATGGGCGCTGTTGACCGCCTCGGGCGCGCTGGCGATGATCATGATTATCTGTCTGGCCTCTGTCGCGTTGGCGTGAATCACCACAATCCAGATAATACAAACCGGCCTGTTGGCCGGTTTTGTTTTTTGGGGCGGTGCGGCTATGCTGGCGCACCGGTGAGAATGCAAGAGAAGAGATGATGACCAAGGTTCGCCCACGCTCCCTGCTGCAGGTGGTATTGATGGGATTTGTGCTGGTATTGATGCCGCTGGGCGGCATGATCTGGCACAACAGCACCTCCCTTGCCCACCTCAGTCAGCTCACCAGCGACGAGATGGAGCGGGCGGTCAAGGATACCCGCCGCGCCACCCTGCTGACGGCGCAAGCCATCGATATCGAACGCACTTTGCGCCGCTTCGCGGTGCTGGGGGATCGCCGCAGTCTCACCAGCTACCAGCAGCAACTCGACGGGTATCGGGTGTTGCTGGCGGAACACCGCAACTCCATCACCGACGGCCAGCTCTACAGCGGGCTCGATCAGGGGCTGGCCTGGCTCGACAGCCTGCAGGATGCCGTGTTGGCCCGGGCGGCGGCAGCGGGGGACAAGCTCGAGCAGTTCAACGATGCCAACAAGCAGCTCGAAATAGTCACCCGCAGCCGGGTTGACGAACACATGGATCGGGTGCAGCTCACCATCGCCGGACTGACCAGCGAGCTCTGGTGGGTGAGTGGAGCTGTGGCGGCGCTCAGCCTGCTGATGGTCTTTATCTTCACCTACCTCATCATCCACCCGGTACGACAGATTGAGTCGCGCATCTTGAGCCTGGGAGCCGGGGTCGAACCCGATCCCAAGCCGGTTGACGGCCCTGCCGAGCTGGTATTGTTGGGGGAGCGGATCGTCTGGCTGCACGACAAACTCAAGGAGCTGGAGCTGCAGAAATACCAGTTCCTGCGCCATGTTTCCCACGAGCTCAAGACCCCGCTGGCGGTGCTGAGGGAGGGGACGGATCTGCTCTGCGAGCAGCTGGTCGGGCCTTTGACGCCGGATCAGCTGGAGATCTGCCAGATGCTCGACGAGAACAGTCGGCGTTTGCAGACCCTGATCGAGCGTCTGCTCGACTTCAACCGGCTCAGTCAGCAGGAGGCCTTCGAACTGGAGCCCATCCCCCTGCTGCCGATGTTGTCGGAACTTTCTGCCGAGTACCGGCTGGCATTGGAGTCCAAGCAGATCCGTGTACACTTGCCGACCGTGCCGGTTACCCTGTGGGCGGAGCCCTACCGGCTACGACTGATCCTCGATAACCTCTTCTCCAACGCCGTCAGTTACGGCGCCAGCGGAGGCAATATCTGGATCAGGGCAGGGCAGGATGAACAGATAAGCTGGCTGGAAGTGGCCAACGAGGGGCCCAAGATCCCCGTGGCCGATCAGCAACGCATTTTTGAACCCTTCGAGCAAGGCAGCACATTGCGGCAAGGTCTCTTGAAAGGCTCGGGCATGGGCCTCTCCATCGCCCGCGAGTCTGCCAACAGCCTGGGGGGGGAACTGGTTCTGGTAGAGGATGAACAGGCGGATGTCTGTTTCAGGTTGACGTTGAAATGAGGACTATGAAGATACAACGCGTATTTCCAGCTCTGATGGCAGGGCTGCTCGCGGGTTGCTCCTTGCTGCCGCAACAGGCAGAGCGGGAGTCCTCCGATATCGCTTTTGCCAAGCGGATGGAGTTTGCCAACAAGGAGATGCAGGTGCGTCTGCAATACTCCGACTGGCTGCTGGCCAGTCACCCCCAGCAACGGGTGCAGGAGCGTCAGCGTCTGAAAGGGGCCGACGATCTGGAGAGCCGGGTCAGTCTGGCGATGGTGGACTCCCACCCCGCCGAATCTGTGGCCAATCGCACCGCCGGTCTGGCGCGCCTGAAGCAGATGTTGCCCGAACTGGGTCTCGATGCGCAGGCCTTTTTACGTAGCTGGATCGCCCTCGGCGAACAGCTGCTGGCTCGCGACAGCCGTCGCGATGACCAGAGTCAGGAGATCCAGCGGCTGCGCCGCCAGATCGAGCAGCTGACCGCTATCGACGACCAGCTCAACCAGCGCAAGCTGAACGAGAATCGTGAGGTAATACCATGAGCCGGATCCTGTTGGTGGATGACGACGTCAGCCTGCTCAAACTGATGAGCATGCGGCTGCGCAGTCAGGGTTATGAAGTGGATACCGCCGACAGTGCGGAAGGGGCCCTCGACCGGTTGCGTCAGCAACGGGCCGATCTGGTGCTGAGCGATCTGCGGATGGCCGGCATGGACGGGCTGGCGCTGTTCGAGCGGATCCAGGCCCAGTGGCTGGGGTTGCCGGTGATCATCATGACCGCCCACGGCACCATCCCGGACGCCATTCAGGCGACCCGCTCCGGGGTCTTCAGCTTTCTGACCAAACCCATCAACAAGGATGAGCTGTTCGCCACCATCGAACATGCTCTCAGCCTGACCCGGCCGAAACAGCAGCAGGAGTGGCAGTCGCTGATCCTGACACGCAATCCCCAGCTGGAGCAGCTGCTGATCCAGGCTCACAGCATTGCCACCATGGAGGTGCCGGTGCTGATCATGGGGCCGTCAGGCTCCGGCAAGGGGGCGATGGCGCAGGCGCTGCACCAGGCCAGCCAGCGGCGCGACAAGCCGCTTCATACCATCAACTGTGCCGCCATTCCGTGGGCGTCACTCGACTTGCAGCTGTTTGGTGAAGATGGCCAGTCCGGTCTGTTCGAGCAGGCCAAGGGGGCGACCCTATTTCTCGACGAGATTGGCAGCCTCTCCGAATCCCTGCAGGCCAAGCTGCTGCAGGTGATGGAGGAGTATGGTCAGGGCACGCCGGAGGTGCGGGTGCTCAGCTCCAGCCATCAGGATCTGGTCAGGGCGATGGAGGAGGGGCGCTTTCGGGAAGATCTCTTCTACCGTCTCAACGTTGCCAATATCACCTTGCCGTCTCTCAGTGCCCGCAGCGAGGATATCCCCCTGCTGGCCCGTCAGGCGCTCGACGATTACCGTAGCCGCCACAGCGACTGCGCCGCCATGGGTTTTTCGCCCGAGTCGCTGGCGATGCTGGCTGCCGCGGCCTGGCCCGGCAACGTGCGCCAGCTCTGCAACGTGGTGGAGCAGCTCGCCAGCCTCTGTTGCAGCCCGGTGATCGGGGTCTCCATGGTGGAGTCCGCCCTGAGCGGTGGTGGCGGCGGCATCCCCTCGTTCAACGAGGCGCGGGCCGAATTCGAGAAGGAGTATCTGATCCGTTTGCTGCGCACCACCGAGGGCAACGTGACCCTGGCGGCCAACATGGCGGGCAGAAACCGTACCGATTTCTACAAGTTATTGAATCGGCACGGTATTGAAGCAGCAAACTTCAAATCGAAGGGATAAATCAGGCGGGATCAACTACTGCCGGAGCGGCGTCAGTTTTCTGGGTTTTATGGGAGAGCCAGAGGCCGCTCGCCTTCATCAGGTAACCGAACAAGGCGCCAATGATGAGGGAGGGCAGGATCAGCCGCCACTCGCCAGCCGCCCCGAAGGTTGCACAGCAACCGGCAAAGGTGCCGGGAATGTAGCCGAGCCACTGCTGCTTGGCCTGTACGCACATCAGGGTGGCGACTACCCCCGTCATCACATAACCCGCCACACCCGCTCCCCACAGACTGTCGCCATGGATCAGCAGCAGTGCCCACAGCATGCCGCTGGTGTTGCAGAAGATGGTCTGCAGCAGCGCCTTGTAGCCACCGCTTGACGCGAAATAGCTGGTGCAGCCGAGAAAGCCGACCCAGGAGATAAGGCCGAACACGACGGCAATCCAGCCCCAGACGGCGGAGAGAATTCCAGTGGTGATGGCGATGGCGATCAGTGGGCTCATGGGGGCGACTCTTCAGTTGGCTTCGCAAAATGGGCAGCCTACCCCCGGCAATCGGGGCGGCAAGCGGGGGCCGAATTGTGTGTGATCTTCATCACCCTTTTCAACTCAGGAATACGCTTGCGCTCGCGAAAAAAATTCATTGGTGACCGGCCTGACAGTCGGCCATAGTTAGAGGCCCTGTCCTGCTCATGGAGTGAGTCTGATGGCGCCAAATGTGATCGTTCCCCTGCTGGTGTTCGTAGTCCTGTTTCTGGTCGGCACCATGGCCAAGGCACTGCCCCTGCACCACATGATGTAAATTTGTGTGAAATAAAAATCTGCCGGGGCGGGTCTTATCCATACTGCCTCACTCAGCCCCGGGAGTTTTTCATGTTGATCAAGCGTCGTACCGCCCACCCCCTCACCGAACAGGATGTCACCCCGGAAGCCGTTTATCAGGACCGCCGCCTTATTCTCAAAGGGCTGGGTCTGGGCGCGGCCACCCTGGCGTTTCCCACTCAGGCCGGTGTACTCGATCTGCTGCGCGGTAAAGAGGATGCTCCCCAGTTAGCCACCAAGCCGCTCAACAGCAAGCAGGCCACCCGGCCAGCCGATCTGGTGCTGACACCGGAAGAGAAGGCGACCAGTTACAACAACTTCTACGAGCTCGGTACCGACAAGACGGATCCGGCCCGCAACGCCCATTACCTCAAACCAGAACCCTGGACGTTGAAGGTGGAGGGGGAGGTCGCCAAACCCTTCACTCTGGATGTGTGGGATCTCATCAACAAAACCGAGCTGGAGGAGCGGATCTACCGGCTGCGCTGCGTCGAAGCCTGGTCGATGGTGCTGCCGTGGAACGGCATCTCGCTGGCGGAGCTTATTCGCCGTGCCGAACCGACCAGCCGCGCCAAGTTTGTCGCCTTCGAGACCCTGTTCGATCCGAAACAGCTGCCCGGTCAGGCCTCGGCCTCGCTGGGCGGCGGTATCGAGTATCCCTACGTCGAAGGGCTGCGTATCGACGAGGCGATGCACCCTCTCTCTTTCCTTGCGATGGGGCTCTATGGCAAGACCCTGCCCGCCCAGAATGGCGCGCCGATCCGGCTGGTAGTGCCGTGGAAGTACGGCTTCAAGAGCATCAAGAGTATCGTCTCGATCCGGCTGGTAGAGGAGATGCCGCCGACCACCTGGAATCTGCTGGCTCCCAACGAATATGGCTTCTACGCCAACGTCAACCCGCAGGTGGATCACCCGCGCTGGAGTCAGGCCAGCGAGCGTTTCATCGGCGAGGGCGGAGTGTTTGGCGCCAAGCGTCAGCCGACCCTGATGTTCAACGGCTATGGTGACGAAGTCGCCTCGCTCTATCAGGGGATGGATCTGCGCCAATGGTACTGAGATTGAAACCGGCCCATATCAGCGGCTTGCGGGCGCTGGTGCATCTGGGCTCCCTCGGCTTCCTGCTTTGGCTGGTTTTTGCCATTCCGGCAGGTCTGCTGGGGGGCGATCCGGTGCCCGAGCTTATCCACTACCTCGGCAAGGGGGCGCTCAACCTGCTGCTGCTCACCCTGCTGGTGTCGCCGCTGGCCAAGAGCTGGCGGCAGGGGCAGCTCATCAAGCTGCGCCGCCCCCTCGGGCTCTGGTGTTTTGCCTGGGCGCTGCTCCACTTCATGGCGTGGCTGGGGCTGGATCTGCAGTTTGACTGGGGCCTGATTGGCGGCGAGCTGGTCAAGCGCAGCTACATAGTAGTGGGGATGGTAGCGCTGTTGCTGCTGGCCGCCCTCAGCATCACCTCGCTGCCCGCATTGCAGCGACGCATGGGCGCCGCATGGCAGAAGCTGCACAACTGGGTCTATGCCATCGCCCTGCTGGTGCCGGTGCATTACTGGTGGTCGCTCAAGAGCGGTTGGGGGGAGCCTCTCATCTACCTGCTGCTGGCCTGCGCCCTGCTCTGGCCGAGGCGGGAGAAACTGCTGCGCACCATGCGGGGGCGCTGGAATGCAAAAGAGGCCTAATCGGCCTCTTGTTGTTTGATCTCGCCAGTGTAGGCATCGACGATGAGATGCACCTTCTGATCCTGGCGATTGAGGGTTTTGACCTCGAATTTGTCCCCTTCCAGCTCCACTTCCCGAATGTCGTGATACCCTTGCGCCAGCAGGAGTTTGACCAGCCCGGCCATGTCGAGACGGCTCTGGGCCGCCCAGCTTGTGGCACTCAACAGGCAAAGGATCAGCAGGAAACTGCGCGGGATCATATTCATTCCGGATTCATGGCTGGCAGACTATAAACGCCATTATGTTAGGTTTTTGGAGATGAATCATCCATGAATAGAGCGCTCCCTCTGCTTGGGTTATTGCTGCCGTTGCTGGCGCAGGCGGTCACGCCTGATGAAGCCATGCTGCAGCAAGCTGTCCATGAGGGACGGGTTCGGCCCTTCCATGAAATGATGGAGGTGGCGGCCAGATTGCCGGTGCGGGTGTTGCGGGTGGATCTGGGGGAAGAGGATGGTATCTGGCTCTATGAACTGCGAGTCATCGATCGGGAAAACAGCGTGATCAAGGTGGCCTATCGGGCCGACAACCTTGAGCTGGTGTGGGCCAAGGGCCACCATCTGGAGCGGTTGTTCGAACCGCCAAAGCCCCCGGTCGAGGATGATGAATAACCCCTGTGTGGAAGCCTGTTCATGCGAATTCTGATTGTTGAAGACGAAAAAATTCTGGCCGGCCAGCTGGCCGAACAGCTGCGCCTCTCCGGCTTTGTCACCGACCTCTGCCACGACGGCAACGAGGCCGGTTTCCTCGGTGAGACCGAACCCTACGATGCCATCATTCTTGACCTCGGCCTGCCGGGGCGCGATGGCCTGAGCGTGCTGAAAGAGTGGCGCAGCAAGGGGATCGATACCCCGGTGCTGGTGCTGACCGCCCGTGGTCAGCTGCACGAGAAGATCGAGGGGCTCAACGCCGGTGCCGATGACTACCTCACCAAGCCGTTCCAGGTGGCCGAGCTGGTGGCGCGGGTCCATGCGCTGGTGCGCCGGGCGGCAGGCAACGCCAGCTCCATTCTGGAGATTGGCGGAGTGCGGCTTGACATGGCGGCGTCGCAGGTGTGGTACGAAGGAACCCCCATCAAGCTGACCGCCCACGAGTTCCGGGTGCTCGGTTATCTGATGCAGCACCGGGGCAAGGTGGTGTCGCGCAGCGAGCTGATCGACCACATCTACGCTCAGGATTTCGACCGCGACTCCAATACCGTGGAGGTGTTCATCGGCCGGATCCGCAAGAAAACCAACCCCGATCTGATTGAGACAGTGCGCGGCCTCGGGTACCGGATCAACGAATGAGGCTGGTGAGAACCCTGCGGGGGCGACTGGTCGCCATCGCGCTGGTGTGGTGCGGGCTGTTTCTGTTCGCCACCGGTTTCAGCCTGCAGACCATGATGCGCAACTACTGGCAGGAGGCGGAGGCCGACGGTTTGCGCCTGCAGCTCTATGATCTGCTCTCCCGGCTGGAAGTGGCCAAAACCGGCCTGCCGGTGGTTACCGGCTCCCTCTCCGATCCCCGCTTCAATCAACCCTACTCCGGCTACTACTGGCAGCTGGAGTTGGGCCGCGATGTGGTGGGGCGCTCCCGCTCCCTGTGGGATACCAACCTGAAGAGCGATGGCCTCAAGTCGGCGTTTGGCGATCCCGACCTCTTTGTCGGCAAGGGGCCCAACAAGGAGCCGCTGCTGATCATGACCCGTACCGTGCTGCTGCCGGGCTCTGATCGGGTGTTCACTCTGGTGATGGCCAAGGACAGTAGCGCCCTGACCCAGACCCTCAACAAGACCCGCATCAGCCTGTTCCTCGGTCTCGGCTTTGCCGCCGCCGGTCTGGTGCTCGGCTTCATGTTCCAGATCGTCTACGGCTTGCGGCCGCTGCACCTGCTGCGCCGCGAATTGGGGCGGGTTCACGAGGGTCATCAGGAGGGGTTCCGGCTGCGCTATCCGCTGGAGATCCAGCCGCTGGTGGAGGATATCAACCGGCTGCTGCACCACTACGGCGAGCTGCTTCAGCGGGCGCGATCCCACACCGGCAATCTGGCCCACGCCCTCAAGACGCCGCTCAGCATCATGCGCAATCAGGTGGCCCAGTTGCCGCCAGAGGATCAGGCCGCCATCGGCGAGCAACTTGACCAGATCCAGCGTCATATCGACTATCACCTCGGCAAGGCGCGGGTGACCGGTGCCGCCAAGATCCTCGGGGTCTCGACCCCTGTGCGGGCGCGGGTGGAGTACATCTGCCGCGCTTTCTCCCGCCTCTATCCGGGCAAGACGGTGGACTTGCAGGTGCCCGCCAATCTGGCGGTCGGGGTGGAAGAGCAGGACTTCGACGAGATGGTAGGCAACCTGCTGGAGAACGCCTTCAAGTGGTCTGCCAGCGAGCTGCGCATCTCCAGCGCCGAGCTGGGGGGCTGGATCACCTTGCGTATCGAGGATGACGGCCCCGGCATGAGCGAGGATCAGATCGCCAAGGCGGTGCTGCGCGGGGTGCGGCTCGACGAGAAGGTACCGGGCTCGGGCCTGGGCCTCAATATCGTCTCCGATCTGGCGGAAGCCTATCGGGGCAGTTTCATCATGGGCCGCGCCGAACTGGGCGGTCTGGCCGCCTCCCTCTCGTTGCCCAAGGTGGCAAGAGTCGAGAGCTAGGCATAACATATGGCATTTGTTTTAGCCTGAGGAAGAGAAGCATGACCGACGATCCGTGGGCACTGTGTCACCTTGACGATTCGTTTGATGCCTCTGTGCTGGGGGTCAAGGGCGCCCAGATCCAGTGGTTTGAAGACAGGGATGGCCTGATCGCGTTCCTTCTGGAAGATTTTGTCGACTTGCTGGCCGATGTGGGCGAGCTGGACGAGGAGCAGACCGAGCAGGCGCGCGAGCGCTTCACCCTGCTGGTGGAGCAGAGCTTCGACGATCGCACCCTGATGGATGCCATCAACGATCTCGCCTCTGGCCTGCGTCGCATCGCCTGGTTGGGGCCGCTCTCGGAGCTGGCCGAGATCAGCGACGAGTTTGCCTCCGGACTGCGTCGCTATTTCTGGAGCCAGTACGACGGGGATGAAGATGACCCGGACGCCTGGGTGCCGGAAGAGCTGTGGCCGCAACTGGTGGAGTGCGCGCAGGAGTATATGGAGGAAGGGGTGTTCTAAACCCATCCCCATGCCTGCGCTTTGGCAGACAGATAAAGAAACGGCGCCTTGATGGCGCCGTTTTTATTGGGTGGCAATCGCCTTAGCCGTTGGCCGGTACCGCGTGGGCAGTGTTGGCCAGCACAGGGCCTGTGTACTTCTCGATCTGCAGCTGGGCCATGTGGCCGCAGTTGCCTTGCGCCAGACTGGACGAGCCTTCGTCGAAGGTGAGGCAGTTGACGTTGCCGTTCTTGCAGATGCTGCCCGCTTCGCCCGGCTTGGCCGGGTCGTACCAGGCCCCTTCACAGATCCGCACCACCCCTTGGCGCACATCCTCTGAGAGCAGGGCGCCCACCAGGATCTGGCCGCGCTCATTGAAGGCACGCACCAGATCCCCCTGGGCGATGCCACGAGCCTTGGCATCCAGCGGATGGATCATGATCGCCTCGCGGTCGGCGATGGCGAACTTGTCTCGCAGCGGAGTGTTGTCGAGCTGGGAGTGCAGCCGCTGGGTCGGGTGGGAGGTGTTGAGCGACAGAGGATAGCGCGCCGCCACCTCGCTCTTCACCCACTCCTTGGGCTCATACCACTTGGGATGGCCGGCGCAGTCGGCGTAACCCATCCCGGCTACCGTGTTGGAGAAGATCTCGATCTTGCCGGACGGGGTGCCGAGCGGGTTGAGCAGCGGGTTCTCGCGAAAATCGGCGTGACGGATCCACTGGCGGTTCGCTTCGGGGATCGGGAAGCGGATGTAGTTGTTGGATTCCCAGAACATGTTGAACGGCGGCAGCGCCACGCGGGCGCCGCGGGCCTGCGCTGCCATGCCGTCGTACATCTGCTTGAGCCACAGCATCTCGTCTTTGCCTTCGGTGTACTGCTCCTGCACGCCCAGCTTGGCGGCGATGGCGCTGAAGATGTCGAAGTCGTTGCGGGCTTCAAACTGCGGCGGCACGCACTGGTGCATCGGGAACACATAGCGCTGGGAGTAGTCGCCCCCCATCTCCAGATCATTGCGCTCGTAGCTGGTGGTGACCGGCAGCACGATATCGGCGTGCTTGGCGGTGGCGGTCCAGTAGGGCTCGTGAACGATCACGGTCTGCGGTTTGCGCCACGCCTGCAGCAGGTTGTTGGTGTCCTGATGGTGGTGGAAGGGGTTGCCGCCCGCCACGTAGACCAGCTTGATGTCCGGATAGGTCACCTTGCGGCCGTTGAAGTCGATGGTTTTGCCCGGGTTGGCGAGACAGTCGGCGATGCGGGCCACCGGGATCGGGGCCGGGCTGTTCTTCGGTGCGTTACCGGCGGAGATACCCGCCAGAATGCCGCCCTTGGCGGTGGGGCTGCCACCGGAGGAGTAGTGGTAGCTGAAGCCGTAGCCGCCGCCCGGCAGGCCGATCTGGCCCAGCATGGAGGCCAGCGTCACCAGCATCCAGTTCGGCTGTTCGCCGTGCTGCTGACGCTGCATCCCCCAACCGGCCATGATCATGGTGCGCTTGGTGGCCA
Organism: Aeromonas sp. Y289-2; assembly: GCF_027705925.1. Classification (NCBI taxonomy): domain Bacteria; kingdom Pseudomonadati; phylum Pseudomonadota; class Gammaproteobacteria; order Aeromonadales; family Aeromonadaceae; genus Aeromonas; species Aeromonas sp. Y289-2. The sequence continues at coordinate 36,209 of NZ_JAPDCH010000009.1, read as the reverse complement.
TGTCGAGAGCCAGCTGGCGGATCACCTTGGCATCGACGCCGCAGACGCTGCTCGCCCATTCGGCGCTCTTCGGTTGGCCGTCATCCTTGCCGAGCAGGTAGTTCAGGAACTTGTCGAAGCCGACGGTGTAGCGATCGAGGAAGGCTTGATCGTGCTTCTTCTCGCTGTAGAGGGTGTGAGCTACACCCAGCATCATGGCCACGTCGGTGTAGGCATTCGGGGCAATCCACTCGGCGCCGACCAGCTTGGCGGTCTCGTTGTAGATGGGGTCGATGCTGATGACGCGGGTGCCCTTCTCTTTCAGCGCCATGAAACCGGCCTGACCTTCGTGGTCCGGTATGTTCCAGCTGTTCTTCAGGGTGACCTGAGCGTTGACCCCCCACAGCACCACCAGTTCGGCGTTCTCCACCACGTTGGGCCAGGCGGTCTGCTGCTCGTACACCTCGATGGAGCCCATCACATGGGACATGATCACCTGAGCCGCACCGGTGGAGTAGTCACCGGCATAACCGGTGAAACCGCCGGAGAGGTTCATCAGGCGGTGCAGCAGGGTACGGCTGTTGTGGAACATGCCGACACTCTTCCAGCCATAGGAACCGGCGTGGATCGCCTGCGGGCCGAAGTCACTCTGCACGCGCTGGATTTCACCGGCCACCAGTTCGATCGCCTTGTCCCAGCTCACTCGCACCCACTCGTCGGCACCGCGCAGCTCGGGTTTGGCGCCCGGGCCGTGCTCCAGCCAACTCTTGCGTACCATGGGGTATTTGATGCGGTTCTTGGCGTGGACCTGGAACGGCGCCATGTCGATGAGATCGTTTGGCGCCGGATCATCGGCCACCGGCTGGACGCGCACCATGCGGCCATCTTCGACGATCGCCTCGAAAGCACCCCAGTGGGCGCCGGTTAAAATGCCCTTCTGGGCGGGCACCAGGGTCGGGAACTGACTCAATGCGGTGCAGATGGCTTGCGCCAGCGCACTCTTGGGAAAAATGCCGCCGAGCAGGGGCAGGGCTGCGCAGGCGCCGAGCCCCTTGAGCAGGTTGCGGCGGGACAGATTGGTCTTCTTGTCATTGAAAAAAGTCATAACGGTTTTCCTCTGTGCCAGCCTTAGTGGGCCGCGCTCATGTCACTGGCGTGTTTCTGGACATACTGGGTCAACATGCGAGCCTGTTCCGGGGTCAGGGAGGTACGAGATTCCATCCCCTTGATGACGCCGATCCACTGGTTGGCATTAAAGTGATCCAGCGCGGTGAGGCCGTGGCAGCCGGTACAGTTGTTGGACATCAGGGTGGAGGCGTATTGCCACAGCTTGCCCTGATCGCCGATAAGCTGGCTCTGGTCTACCCAGGCGGTCAGCTTGACCTGATGCCAGGTGAGGTTGGTGGCGCTGTCGGTTTCGCTCTGGCCGGTGACCAGCGCTTTCTTGGCGGCATCGCCGACCAGTACGCTAAGGATCCGTTTGCCCGGTGCGGCGTAGAATACTTCGCTCACACCATCCTGTTGCCAGCCTTCGATCTGCACCTTGGCGCGGCCGTTTTCGTTGGCCAGCACTTCCACCTTGGTGGAGGGCATCAGGGTGCCTTCGTCGGTCTTGGCGGCGGCATCGAGGAACAGCGGGGTGGTGGCGATGGCGTAGCGGGTGGTGACGTTGGCCGGAGTCTGGGCCGCAGCCTGCGCCAGCTCGCTGGCACCGGCGGCAGCCAGGCCGCTCATGTCAGGCATGATGTGGGCGACACCGCGGTGGCAGTCGATACAGGTCTGACCCTCCTTGATGGCGACCGGGTGCTCGGCGCGGGCATTGGGGCGCTGGGCCAGAATGTCCATCGCCTCGTAGCTGTGGCAGCTGCGGCAGGTGGCGGAGTCGTTGGCTTTCAGCTCGTCCCAGACGGATTGGGCCATCCGCAGCTTGTGGGCTTCATACTTTTCCGGGGTATCCAGCGTGCCGATCGCCTCGTGATAGATATCCTTCACGGCGCGGATCTTGGTCCACAGGTAGGAGGTGGGGTCGCCCGGGATGTGGCAGTCGGCGCACTCGGCGCGGATCCCCTTGGTGTTCTGGAAGTGGACACTGCCCTGATACTCGGCGAGTGGAGTCTGCATGGAGTGGCAGGAGACGCAGAATTCGGTGGAGCTGGTCTTGTGCAGCACGGTCACGGTGACACCCAGTGCCGCGACACCCAGCAGGGCCCCGAGCAGCAGGAGCCAGAACCAGGTTTTTCTTATCAGTTTTCCAATCATGGCGGCGTTTTCCTACGGTCAATAATTACCTACATAGTACTAGTCCAATAGTAGTAGTAATGACAGGGATAAGGCGTTGACCTCCATCATGGTTTATATTTTTGATTGTTGTCACATTTTGTCTTTTGTTTTGTTATTGATTTAATTGTCGAATTAAATTCAGTTGTTTTCTGTTTTATCTATTTGTGCACTTTCCGCGACAGCTGTTAGCCCCCTCGCAAAACCCCACAAGATTCGCTGATATAGTGAGCAGTGAGCCTCAACGGAGTGTCGCTGATGAGCCCTTTCTCGCTGCTGTGTGTCGCCGCCAACGTGCAACTGCTGGCCGAATTCGAACAGGAGTTGGCTCCGCTGCTCGGCCATTTCGCGCTGGTGGTGGTGGTCGGTCAGGGGTCGGCGGAGCTGGCCTTGGACGAGCTGGATCGCAAGGGGCAGCCACCCGCCGTGGTGGTGTGTGACAGCGAGCTGGGGGATGGGCGAGGGGCTGATTTTCTGATCCGCCTCGGCAGCCGTCACGAGGCGTGCCGCAAGATCCTGCTCGGCAGCCAGCCGGAGATGAAATCGATCATCGAGGCGGTCAACCTCGGTCGTCTCGACTACTACCTGCAACGCCCCTGGCGCGATGGCAGCCTGCGCCGGGCGGTGATCGAGCAGGCGAGCCACTTTGTATTGCAGCGTCCCGAGGCTGACCTGCTGAGCTATGCTGCCGTGCTCGACAACCAGAAGCTGCTGCGAGCCCATGTCGATCGCCAGTTGGCAGCCTATCGGCAGGGCTTTATGGATTACACCCACTGCAGCGATGAAGAGCTGTCGCGGGTGGTGATCGACGGCCTCTACCAGTTTTTCGAGGGCAATGACGAGGAGCGGGTCTGCCGCCACTACAGCCCGGGCCATGTGTTGACCCGCGAGGGGGAGCCCAACAGCTTCCTCTGGTTTATCGCCAAGGGGGAGGTGGTGCTGCGCAAGCGGGACGAGCAGGGGATCGATCAGGAGGTGGTGCACTACCGCACCGGCTCGCTGGTGGGGGGCATGTCCTTTGTGACCGGCGAACCCGCCTTCACCACCGGTGTGACCCTGACCGGTGCCGAGGTGATCAAGCTCGACAAGCTGCAATTCTCCCGGGTGATGCAGGCGCGCAGCGAACTGCTCCCCTCCTTTACCAACCTGCTGCTGCGCCACTTCAACCGTCGCCTGCAAAACAGCATCCGCACCGAGATGCGGCTGCAACAGACCCTCAACTCCCTCGATGCCGCTCACGCCCAACTGGTGGAGAGCGAAAAAATGGCGATGCTGGGTCAGCTGGTGGCCGGTGTCGCCCACGAGCTGAACAACCCGGTGGCGGCCATTATCCGTGGCAGCGAGACCCTGCGGGCCGCCATCCCCGATCTGGTCAATCTCGAACTGCCTGCCCCCATCAAGGGGCTGGGCAACCAGACCCTCTGTCAGGCGCTCTCCTCCCAGCCGGTCTCGACCAGCGAAATCCGTGACAAGACCCGGCAGGCTGAGGGGCGCTTTGGCGATCGCCAGCAGGCGCGGCTGGCGGTGCAGATGAATCTGGATGACGAGCTGAACTGGCAGCGCTGGTTTGCCGGCCGCACTGCCGACGAGCGGGAGGCCCTGCTCTCCCGGCTGGAGCTGTTCCAGCAGACCGGCAGCTTCCTGCGCAATATCGAAGTGTGTGCCCGTCGCATTGGCGATCTGGTCAAGAGCCTCAAGCAGTATGCCCGGCAGGATCGGGCCGAGCCCTCGCTGGTGGACCTGCACGAGGGGCTGGAAGATACCCTGATGATTTTCGAAAACCGCCTCAAGCATCATGAGCTCTGCAAGGAGTACCAGCCGTTGCCGCTGGTGCGCTGTCACCCCATCGCCCTGCAACAGGTATGGACCAACCTGATCGCCAACAGTCTGGATGCCATGAGCGGCCCGGGGCGACTCACCATTCGCACCGGGTTGCTGGATCCCGAGTGGGTCATGGTAGAGATCGAGGATAGCGGTTGCGGCATCGAGCCCGAGCTGTGGCAGCGGATCTTCGATCTCAACTTCACCACCAAGCGGGAGGGCCATTTCGGCCTCGGGATTGGTCTGAGCGTTTCGCTGCAGATAGTGCAACAGCACCACGGCCGGATTGAGGTGGCCTCCGAACCGGGCCGTTACACCCGGATGCGGGTCTGTCTGCCGATGGACGGCATGGGGCAGGCCGGTTACGGGGGCGAACCTCATCACAACAAGGAGCATGCGGCCTGAGCCGTCGCCAGCATCAATCGCGCGGCGTGCCAAACCATGTCGCCAAGGAGGAGCAATGAACAAACACTATCTGATCCTGTGTGTGGACGATGAGCGGGAGGTGCTGGATGCGGTGATCCACGATCTCGCCCCGTTCCGTTCCCACTTCGAACTGGAAGCCGCCGAGAGCGTCGATGAGGCGCGAGCGGTGGTGGAGGAGTGGGAGCGCGACGGCAACAAGCTGGCGCTGATCCTCTGTGACCACATCATGCCGGGAACCCTGGGGGTCGATTTTCTGGTGGAGCTGAACCGGCGTGCCACCACCCGGGCCAGCCGCAAATTGCTGCTGACCGGACAAGCGGGGCTGGAGGCCACCGTCGAAGCGGTCAATCGCGGCGGGTTGCACTACTACCTCGCCAAGCCGTGGAAGCTGGAGACCTTGCAAGAGGCGGTGCGCGAACAGCTGACCGACTACCTGCTGGCGGAAGATGGCGAAAATGCCTTCCACTATGCGCCGCTGCTCAATCAGGCGCGGTTGTTTGCCGCCATCCACGATCACCCGTTCGACGAGTAGGGGTAGTTGGGCTTTCGCGGTGGCAGTTGTATACTGTCTGCATATACAGTATTGCAGGTAGCCACCGATGCGACTCTTTATCGCCGAGAAGCCCACGCTAGGCCGCGCCATTGCCGATGCCCTGCCCAAGCCCCACAAGAAGGGCGACGGTTTTATCGAAACAGCCCAGGGGGATGTGGTCACCTGGTGCATCGGCCATCTGCTAGAGCAGGCCGAGCCCGATGCCTATGACGCCGCCTTCAAGCAGTGGCGGATGGAGCATCTCCCCATCATCCCCGCTCAGTGGCAACTGGTGGCCAAGCCCAAGACCAAAACCCAGCTCACCGTCATCAAGCGGCTGATCAAACAGGCCGACTGCGTGGTCAACGCCGGTGACCCGGACCGGGAAGGGCAACTGCTGGTCGACGAGGTGATCGACTTTCTCGGCTACCCGAAAACCAAGCCGGTGCAGCGCTGCCTCATCAGCGATCTCAACCCGCCCGCAGTGCGCCGTGCCCTAGACAAACTGAGGGATAACAAGGAGTTCGTGCCGCTGGCGGTTTCCGCACTGGCCCGCAGTCGGGCCGACTGGCTCTACGGCATCAACATGACCCGCGCCTACACCCTGCTCGGCCGCAAGGCCGGTTGTAGCGAGCTGCTCTCGGTTGGCCGGGTGCAGACCCCGCTGCTGGGGCTGGTGGTGCGGCGGGATCTCGAGATCGAGGCCTTCGTGCCCAAACCCTTCTACGAGGTGCTGGCCCATCTGCTGACCGACGGCAACGAGCGCTTCACCGCCAAGTGGCTGCCGTCTGAAGCCTGCCAGCCGTGGCAGGACGAGGAGGGGCGGGTGCTCAACCGGGCGTTGGCCGACAAGGTGGTGAGTCGGATTAACGGCCAACCGGCACAGGTCGAATCGGTGGAGGAGCAGGCCCGCAAGCAGGCGGCGCCGCTGCCCTACAACCTCTCCAGCCTGCAGATCGATGCCGCCAAACGGTTCGGTATGGATGCCAAGCGGGTGCTCGATATCTGCCAGAGCCTCTACGAGCGTCACAAGCTCATCACCTATCCGCGCTCCGATAGCCGCTATCTGCCGACCGACCACTTCAAGCGTGCCGAACAGGTGTGCGGCGCCATCGCCGCTACAGCGCCTGCACTGGCCAAGGCGGTTGCCGAGGCGGACGGCAAGATCCGCAGCAAGGCGTGGAACGACAGCAAGGTGGATGCCCACCACGCCATCATCCCCACCGAGAAGCAGGGCAACCCCGCCACGCTGGGGGCCGACGAAGCTAAGCTCTATGGCCTGATTGCCCGCCAGTATCTGCTGCAGTTCTATCCCCCGTTCGAATACAACGACAGCAAGGTGCTGCTGCGCATCGCCGGTGGTCTGTTTCAAGCCAAGGCGCGGCGCATCCTTAAGGCAGGCTGGAAGGCACTGCTCGGGGTGGAAGAGGATGACGACGAAGAGAAAGCGGGCACATTGCCGGCTCTCAAAGAGGGGGAGCAACTGCTCTGCGAGCGGGGCGAACTGCTGGAAAAGATGACCCAGCCGCCCAAATCGTTCACCGATGCCACCCTGCTGGCGGCCATGACCGGCATCGCCCGCTATGTGCAGGATCCCGAGATCCGGAAGACCCTGCGCGACACCGATGGTCTCGGCACAGAAGCGACCCGTGCCGGTATCATCGACCTACTGTTCAAGCGCCGCTTTCTGGTGCGTCAGGGCAAGAGCATCAAGGCGACCCCGACCGGGCGGGCGCTGGTGCAGGCGCTGCCTGCGACGGCCACCACGCCGGATATGACGGCGCTGTGGGAGCAGAGCCTAGGCCAGATCGCCGAGCGTCACGGCAGCTACCAGCAGTTTATGGGGCCGCTCACCGAGCAGCTCAACGGCCTGATTGAAGGGGCGCGGCAGGACTCCGGCGCCAGCTTCAGCGCCCTGCCCAAGGAGGCGCCGGGTGCCGGCAAGCGGCGTTTTACCAAGCGCAAGAGTCCGGCGGCCAGCACGACTGGCGGGCCCCGACCGCGCAAGACGGCCAGCAAGCGCCAGCCCAGGGCGGCATAACGAAAAAAGGCGCCCATCCCGGGCGCCAAAGGCATTGTTGTCAGGCTGCCTGAGTGGACAAGCTGGCACGGATCCTGTGCTGGTAGTGCAGAACCACACCGAGAAACACCAGATCCTTGAACAGGAAGAACTCGGTGACTGGCACACCATCAACCACTTTCCAGACACCTGTCAGGGTCAGCAGGAAGCTCAGCGTCGCCAGGAAGGTGACGATAGCCCCCATGCTGCACCAGTAACCGATGCGAGGTTGCCATAGACCCACGACCAGTCCGATGGCGATCACTATCTCGACCACCCCGATCAGGTTCGATACGCTCTGTTCCGACAGGGGGCCATAGAGCCAGCTCATCAAGGGGTGGCTGGCTACCAGTGGTTTGATGGCGGCTGCTTCGGTCGGGGTAAACTTGAAGACGCCGATCCAGAGCAGGGTCATTACCACGCCCGCCAGGGCGACCAGAAAGCCTTTGTCATGTTGTTGCATGGGGAGGCTCCTTGTTTAAGGGGTCAGAGTGACGGGCGGGAAGTCGATCTTGGTCGCTGCCAGGTGGTTGCCATAGTTGGTCAGGGTATTGACGACCACCTGGCCGAGCACCTCCAGCAGCAGCTCGTCATCTACGCCTGCGGCACGGGCGCTAGCAAGCTGCTCGTCACTGATCACCCCGCGCTGGTTGACCAGTGCCGTTGCCAGTTGCAGCAGGGCGTGATCAAGGGGAGCCGAGGCTTGGCCGAGCCGGGCAGCCCGGATCTCCTGGGCTGAGAATCCGGCCTTGCTCGCCAGTAGTGTGTGGGCAGACAAACAGTATTGGCAGGCGTTGGCTTGACCTATGGCCAGTGCCAGCAACTCCCGTTGTGAGGCAGTGAGGCGCCCCTTGCCAAGCGCCTCGGCAAAGGCCAGGAAGCCATTGAGCAGGGCTGGGGAGTGGCCCAGGGTAGCGTAGAGGTTGGGCACCATACCCAGATTGCGTTGCAGGGTGGCCAGGGTCTGGGCGGCTGCGGGTTGCGGTTGGGATACGGGTTGGATACGGCTCATGATCTTCTCCTGTAGTAGTGAAGGTACGGGAGACAGTGTGCCGCCATTCGTGATACGGTTTATCACTCATCGTCTGCAAATAAATACTATTCGTCTCAAATATGGATCCACTCTCTGCCCTGTTGGTTCATGCCTCCCCCGAAGCCAAGATCTTCTTCGCCGGCAACCTGTGTCAGAACTCCTCCAGTGATGATTACCCGAGTGGCGGACATCTTCATCTGCTGCGCAGCGGCGCCGTCATGCTGCGTGAAGAAGGGGGCGCCAGCTTGCTGCTCGAGGAGCCGACCCTGATCCTGTTTCCTCGGGGACGTCCTCACAAGCTTGAACCCAGAACGCTGGGGGGTTGTGATTTGGTGTGCGCCAATGTCGCCTTCGGCAAGGGGGGATCATCGCCGTTGCAACTGGCATTACCGGACTCGCTGGTGCTGCCGCTACGTGAGTTGCCTGCCCTGACGCCGGTGCTGAACCAGTTGTTTGACGAGGCGTTTCACCCCCGCTACGGGCAGGATCCGCTGATCTCCCGCTTGCTGGAGGTACTGTTGATCCTGCTGCTGCGTCATCTGGTCGAGCAAGGGGTGTGTCAGCAGGGGATGCTGGCAGGCATTTCCGATCCCCAGTTGGCCAAGGCGATCTCGGTGATGCATCAGCGTGGGGATGAACCCTGGACGGTGGCCACGCTGGCGCGGGAGGCCGGCATGTCGCGGGCCCGCTTTGCCGCGAGGTTTCAGGAGCGGGTTGGTCAAGCGCCGCTGGGTTATCTGACCCACTGGCGCATGGCGCTAGCGTGCCAGCAACTGCTGGCGGGGGAGCCCATGGTGCAGGTGGCGTTGGGGGCGGGGTACAGCAGCAGTATTGCCTTTGGTCGGGCATTCGAGCGGGAGCTGGGGGTGAGCCCGGGGCGCTGGCTCAAGGCGCAGCAACAAGCCGAATAAAAAACGGGGCAGCCAGTGGCTGCCCCGTGTTCATGGCTGGTCAGCCGGTATAGACGTTCTCTTCCGGATAACGGATGCGGGTCTCGACCGGGCGGGCCAGCATAAAGGCCAGGGTGAGGGGACCGAGACGGCCGCAGATCATCACCAGCACCAGGATCAGCTTGCCCGGCTCGCTCAGGGAGGCGGTGATGCCGGTAGAGAGGCCGACGGTGGCAAATGCCGAGATGGTCTCGAACATGATTTTGTCGAACGGCAGATCCTCGGTCACCATCAGCAGGAACATCGCCAGCATCAGCACCATGGTGCTGACGATGATGATGGCCAGCGAGCGTGTCACGATCTGGGGCGACAGGGTGCGGCCAAAAGCGGTGACATGGGGCCGTTTGGTCAAAAACGCCTTGGTCGCCAGCAGCACAACCGCGAAGGTGGTGACTTTGATACCACCACCGGTCGAGGTGGCACCGGCACCGATAAACATCAGCATCATCAGGAACAGCAATGCCGCCGGGGTCATCAGCCCGATATCTATGGTATTGAAACCGGCGGTACGGGCACTGGCAGATTGGAAAAAGGCCGCCAGCAGCTGGCCACCGATACCGGCCTTGCCGAGGGTGCCGGGGTTGTTGTGTTCCAGCAGCCAGAACATCAGGGTACCGGCCAGCAGCAGCGCCGGGGTCATCAGCAGCATCAACTTGCTGTGCAGCTTCAGCTTGCGCCAGCGGCGGTTGCGCACCAGATCGACGATGACGGTAAAGCCGATCCCCCCCAGGATCAGCAGACCGGCGATGGTCAGGCTGATGATGGGGTCGTCCCTATAGTCCATCAGGTTGTTGGCAAAGAGCGAAAACCCGGCGTTGTTGAAGGCCGAGACCGCGTGGAAGAAGCTGACATAGAGGCCGTGCACCCACCCCATCTCGGGCACCCAGCGGATCGCCATGATGCCGGTACCGATCAGTTGGGCGATAAAGGCAAACAGCACGATGCGTTTGACCAGCTGAATGATGTTGACCGAGCCCTCCTGTCCCAGCGCCTCCTTGGCCAGAACCTGCTGGCGCAGACCGACCCGCTTGCTGAAGATGGCGATGAGCAGCAGGGTCATGGTCATCTGGCCCAGACCGCCGATCTCCATCAGCATCAGCAGGAAAATCTGTCCCTGCAGGGTGAAGGCGGTGCCGGTATCCACCACGCCAAGACCTGTCACGCTGATGGCCGAGGTGGCGGTAAACAGGGCGTTGACGAAGGTGACCTCGCCATTGTGGCTGGAGGGTTGCACCAGAAAGATGGTGCCAATCAGCAGAATGATCAGAAAGCTGCCGAGGATCAGCCGGGCCTCGCTCCAGCGAGAGTCCTGTTCCCGATGGAGGGCGAAGGCGTAGCTGCTGCGCCAGTTGATCATAGGGTTTCGAGCCAGTGGTCGATGGCGTGCTTGTTGCCCGCCAGGATCAGGATGTCGCCCAGTTGCAGCTCCATCTTGCCGGTCAGCACGTTGTGCAGCACATCACCACGCTTGATGGCGAGCAGCTGGAAATCGCTCTGTTGCAGCAGGTGGAAGTCACCTAGTTCCCGGCCGTTCTGTTGCAGGCCGATCACGAACTCGGTCAGCACCATGTCGTGGCCCAGCTCCAGATAGTCGAACAGCCGGTTGTCCAGCATGCTCTGGGCGACCCGGCGGCCCATGTCCCACTCCGGGTTGATCACCTTGTCGGCGCCCACTTTCTGCAGGATCTTGGCGTGGAACTTGTCGCGCGCCTTGACCCACACCTTTTTCACGCCCGCCTCTTTCAAGACGAGGGTGGTGAGGATGCTGGTCTCCAGGTTGTCACCGATGGCAACGAAGACGATATCGAAATTGGCCAGTCCCAGCTCGGCCACGGTGGCCTCATCGGTGGCGTCGGCCACGATAACGTGATTGCAGAGGGCGGCGATTTGCCGGGTCTTGCTCTCGTCGATATCGATGGCCAGTACTTCGGCATCTTGCCGTTGCAGCTCTTCGCACAGCGCGCTGCCAAACAGGCCCAGGCCGATGACGGCAAACTGGTTGTTCATGAGTTATTCCTCAGCAGTTGAAGTCGCCTACTCTAAACCACTGCTATTCCCCCGAAAAGGGCTCGGGTTTTTCGTCATGGGGCAACTTGAGGTAGACTGCGCCCTTGCACCAAGCCGGGATAGACCGATGAAACTGAATGCCAACGCCTCCTTGTTGAAGCTCAACACCCTTGCCCTCGATGCGTACTGCCTCTGGCTGGCCGAGGTGGAGCTGGTTGCCGATCTGGCGACCCTGCGTGCCGATCCACAGCTCAACCAGTTGCCACGCCTCAATCTGGGCGGCGGCAGTAACATGCTCTTCACCACCGATTTTCTCGGTCTGGTGGTGCTCAACCGGCTCAAGGGGATTACCGCTGAAGATGGCGGCGATCACTGGTTGCTCCATGTGGCGGCGGGTGAAGATTGGCATCAGCTGGTGCGTCATACCTTGCAACAGGGCTGGTTCGGGCTGGAGAATCTGGCGCTCATTCCCGGTACGGTCGGTGCCGCGCCGGTGCAGAACATCGGTGCCTATGGCGTTGAGCTGGCCGACTTCTGTTCCTATGTCGAGGCGTTTAACTGGCAGAGTGGCGAGATTGAACGGATCGCGGCGGCAGAGTGCCGCTTCGGTTATCGCGACAGCATCTTCAAACACGAGTATCAGGATTCCCACCTGATCACCGCCGTCGGGCTCAAACTGCCCAAGGCGTGGCAACCGGTGCAGGGCTATGGCCCACTGGCGGCGCTCGGTGACGCGCCTTCGGCGCAGGCCATCTTCGATACCGTCTGTGCCACCCGCATGGTCAAACTGCCGGATCCTGCGGTGCTCGGCAATGCCGGCAGCTTCTTCAAGAATCCGGTGGTGCCTGCCGCGCTGGCGGAGAATCTCAAGGCGCGCTATCCGCAGATGCCCTGCTATCCGGCCGGAGAAGGGCAGGCCAAGCTGGCGGCGGGCTGGCTCATCGATCAGTGTGGTCTGAAAGGTTTCGCCATCGGTCGCGCCGCTGTTCATCAGGAGCAGGCGCTGGTGCTGGTCAATCTGGGGGGCGCCAGTGCCATGGAGCTGATCGCGCTGGCGGCTCATGTCCGCGACAGCGTGGAGCAGACGTTTGGCGTGGTGCTGGAGCACGAGGTGCGTTTTATGGGTGCGCACGGTGAAACCTGGCTCGACGAGGTGCTCTCATGACCCTTACTCCCATCAGACAGACCCTGATCACTCTGCTCAGCGACGGCCAGTTTCACTCCGGCGAACAGCTGGGCGAGCAGCTCGGCATCAGCCGGGCGGCGGTAAGCAAACACATGGCGGCGCTCAAGGAGCTGGGGTTGGATCTCTTTAGCCTGACCGGCAAGGGCTACCGGCTGGCGGTGCCGATGGCGCTCTATGATCAGGCTACCTTGCAGGCACTGGCCCCGATGGCGCCGGTGCACTGTTTTCCGGTCATTGGCTCGACCAACCAACACCTGCTGGATCGGGTCAATGAGCTGCGCTCTGGCGAGAGCTGTCTGGCCGAGTGTCAGACAGCCGGGCGCGGTCGTCGTGGCAAACCCTGGATTTCGCCCTTCGGTTGCCAGCTGATCCTCAGCATGTACTGGCGACTCGAGCAAGGCATGGCGGCGGCCATGGGGCTGAGTCTGGCGGTCGGCGTGGCAGTGGTTGAAGCGCTGGAGTCCCTTGGTTATCAGGGGGTCGAGCTCAAGTGGCCGAACGACCTCTACTATCAGGGCTGCAAGCTGGCGGGCATTCTGGTAGAGATGAGCGGTAGCGCCGGGGCCAGCTGTCATCTGGTGATCGGCATCGGTCTCAATCTGGCGATGCCTGCCCGCGAAGGGGAGAAGATCGATCAGGCCTGGGCCGAGTTGCGTCACATCAATCCGGAACTGGTGGATCGCAATCAACTGGCGGCCCGGATGATCGTCCATCTGCAGCGGGCGCTGCACACCTTTGAGCAGCAGGGGCTGGCAAGCTTTGTCGATGACTGGAACCGGCTCGATCACTTTGCCGGTCGCCCGGTGCGCCTGCTGATGGGTGATCAGGAGATCCGCGGCATCGCCCGTGGCATCGACGATCGCGGCGCCCTGCGGCTGGAGACGGAGGAGGGCACCAAGTTCTATCTGGGTGGCGAGCTCTCCCTGCGCCGGGGTGATTGAGGGTCAGTAAGGGCGCTCATGATGCCAAACAGAAGAGGGGGCCTGCGGGCCCCCTCTTCGTTATCCGGCAATGGCTGTCATCATTTGCGCAGTTTGATCTGCTCGATGGCGTGCTCATGGCCCTTGGTCATGATCAGGTTGGCTCGCTCACGCGTTGGCAGGATATTTTCTTGCAAATTCAGATAGTTGATATCTTGCCAGATGTTGCTGGCGATCTGGGTCGCCTCACTCTCCGCCAGCTTGGCGTAGTTATGGAAGTAGGAGTCGGGATCCGAGAAGGCGCCGCTGCGGAATTTCAGGAAGCGTTCGATATACCAGGTGCGCAGCAGTTCTGCATCGGCATCCACATAGATGGAGAAGTCGACGAAGTCCGACACGAAGACCCGATGGGGCTCCTGAGGGTAGTCCATGCCGCTTTGCAGCACATTGAGCCCTTCCAGGATCAGAATGTCCGGCTGCTCCACCACCTTCTTCTCATCGGGAATGATGTCGTAGATAAGGTGGGAGTAAACCGGCGCTTCGACCTTCTCGTGACCGGCGCGGATATTGGCGACAAATTCCACCAGATGGCGGATATCGTAGGATTCCGGGAACCCCTTGCGGCGCATCAGGCCGCGCTCTTCCAGTACCTTGTTGGGATAGAGGAAGCCGTCGGTGGTGACCAGCTCCACCCGCGGGTGTTCCGGCCAGCGCTCCAGCAGGGCCTGCAGAATACGGGCCGTGGTACTTTTGCCCCCCGCCACGCTGCCGGCAATGCTGATGATATAGGTGCCCTTGCCGCGGGACTGGCCGAGGAACTGCTCCAGCACCCGGCTGCGACGCTGTTTGGCTTTGACATAGAGATTGAGCAGGCGGGAGAGAGGCAGATATATCTCTTCCACTTCCCGCAATGACACCTTCTCGTTGATCCCGCGCAGGGTCTGCAGATCGTGTTCGGTCAGGGTCAGGGGGACCGAATCGCGCAATAACGCCCATTGTTCGCGGGTGAATTGCAGATAGGGGTTATGCTCTGTCGTCATGGTGTCATCACTGTTTCTTGGGCACGGCGACCATACACCAAGGGTGGGGGAGCGACAAGGGACGCAGCAGGATTGGCTTGTTTGCCCCCGCTTTTTTGCAAACTTCCCAGCAATAAAGCATATTTTGCCGGGTTCAATGGTTGCATCCCCCAAAACCTTACAATAAAATGCGCGACGCTTGACTGTCTGTCGTCTATTTGCCGTGCAAAAGCGATAAACACAACGGGTGCAAGCAGAATTACCGTTGTGACAATCTGGCGTCTGGAGGGGTTCCCGAGCGGCCAAAGGGATCAGACTGTAAATCTGACGGCTCTGCCTTCGAAGGTTCGAATCCTTCTCCCTCCACCATATTTCTCTGCGGTTTGAGTTCTTTGGGTTAGAGAAATGCGGGCATCGTATAATGGCTATTACCTCAGCCTTCCAAGCTGATGATGCGGGTTCGATTCCCGCTGCCCGCTCCAAGATGCTGATATGGCTCAGGCGTTAGCAGAGCCGCACCCTAGGGTGAGTTCGGCAAGCGAACCAGCCATCAGTACCTCTCTCTTTCCCACCAGATTCAAATCCATCATATAAACTGTTCTGTGGTTAGCTTGCCACCGCGTACTCAGCGTTAGTTTAGAGGGACGATCATGTCTAAAGAAAAATTTGAGCGTAATAAACCGCACGTTAACGTGGGTACCATCGGCCACGTTGACCACGGTAAAACCACCCTGACTGCAGCTATCACCAACGTGCTGGCCAAGCACTTCGGTGGTAAAGCTTTCGCCTTCGACCAGATCGACAAGGCACCGGAAGAGCGTGAGCGTGGTATCACCATCAACACCTCCCACGTAGAATACGACACCGCTACCCGTCACTACGCCCACGTAGACTGCCCGGGTCACGCCGACTACGTTAAAAACATGATCACCGGTGCTGCCCAGATGGACGGCGCGATCCTGGTAGTAGCAGCGACTGACGGCCCGATGCCGCAGACTCGTGAGCACATCCTGCTGGGTCGTCAGGTAGGCGTTCCGTACATCATCGTGTTCATGAACAAGTGTGACATGGTAGATGACGAAGAGCTGCTGGAACTGGTCGAGATGGAAGTTCGTGAACTGCTGTCCGAGTACGACTTCCCGGGTGATGACCTGCCGGTAGTTCGTGGTTCTGCACTGAAAGCGCTGGAAGGCGAAGCTCAGTGGGAAGAGAAGATCCTGGAACTGGCTGGCCACCTGGACAGCTACATTCCGGAGCCGGAGCGTGCGATTGACCAGCCGTTCCTGATGCCGATCGAAGACGTATTCTCTATCGCTGGCCGTGGTACTGTAGTTACCGGTCGTGTAGAGCGCGGTATCGTTAAAGTAGGTGAGACCGTAGAAATCGTTGGTATCAAAGATACCGTTTCTACCACCTGTACTGGTGTTGAAATGTTCCGCAAGCTGCTGGACGAAGGTCGTGCAGGCGAGAACATCGGCGCCCTGCTGCGTGGCGTGAAGCGTGAAGAAGTTGAGCGTGGTCAGGTACTGGCCAAGCCGGGCACCATCAAGCCGCACACCAAGTTTGAATCTGAAGTGTACGTGCTGTCCAAAGAAGAAGGTGGTCGTCATACCCCGTTCTTCAAAGGCTACCGTCCGCAGTTCTACTTCCGTACTACCGACGTGACCGGTACCATCGAACTGCCGGAAGGCGTAGAGATGGTAATGCCGGGCGACAACATCAAGATGGTTGTTACCCTGATTGCGCCGATCGCGATGGACGACGGCCTGCGTTTCGCTATCCGTGAAGGTGGCCGTACCGTAGGTGCTGGTGTTGTAGCTAAAGTTATCGCTTAATCTTTGGCTTACATAAATAAAGCAAAGCCCCTATAATAGGGGCTTTCTTGTGTAGGGGCGTAGTTCGAATTGGTAGAACAGCGGTCTCCAAAACCGATGGTTGCGGGTTCGAGTCCTGCCGCCCCTGCCATATACCTCGTCTCGTACGGGGCTTTTGTGTCTTTGGTTACGTCAGATACAGGTGGGTTGTATGAGTGTTAGTTCTGAGAGCCAGGGCGGAAGCAAGGATACCCTGCTTTGGGGCCTGGTTTTCATTATCCTGGCGGCCGCTGTAGTGGGTAATTACCTGCTCAACGATGTTGTCGCTGCCGTCCGCGCCTTGGGTGTGGTCGTTGTCATTGCTGCTGCTGGTGCAGTAGCCCTGCAAACCACCAAGGGAAAGGCAACACTGGCATTCGCCCGTGAGTCTCGCCTGGAAGTCCGCAAGGTCGTATGGCCGACCCGTCAGGAAGCCATTCAGACAACCCTGATTGTGCTGGCGGTGACCGCCGTGATGGGGTTGCTGCTGTTCGTTCTGGACGGTGCCTTGGTCTGGTTGGTCAACCTGATTACCGGTGTGTAAGGATAAGCCATGACTGAACAACGTGAACAACGTATGAGATGGTATGTCGTGCAGGCTTTTTCCGGCTATGAAGGCCGTGTAGCCAAGTCCCTGCGTGAACATATCAAGATGCATGGCATGGAAGACATGTTCGGTGAAGTACTGGTCCCGACCGAAGAAGTGGTCGAGATGCGTGCTGGCCAGAAGCGCAAGAGTGAGCGCAAGTTTTTCCCGGGTTATGTCCTGGTCCAGATGATCATGGATGAAACCACATGGCACCTGGTACGTAACGTACCGCGTGTCATGGGCTTCATCGGCGGTACTTCCGACCGTCCGGCACCGATCTCCGACAAAGAGGCCGATGCCATCCTGAACCGTCTGCAGGATGCCCACGACAAGCCGCGTCCGAAAACCCTGTTTGAACCGGGTGAAATGGTGCGGGTTGCCGATGGTCCGTTTGCCGACTTCAACGGTACCGTTGAAGAGGTCGATTATGAGAAGAGCCGCGTGAAGGTCTCTGTACTGATCTTCGGTCGTTCTACTCCTGTTGAACTGGATTTTGGTCAGGTCGAAAAAGGCTGATTGAATTCTGTACGTTTAACGGTTGTCAGGGGCAGCGAATATCTCTATAATTCGCTGCCCCTTTATTAGTTGGGGAGCCGTTTGCAGGAGCAAGTCTCCGAGGCGCTAGAACCCATTTTTGAGGTATTTTCCTAATGGCTAAGAAAGTCACAGCTTATATCAAGCTGCAGGTTGCTGCTGGTGCAGCCAACCCGTCTCCTCCCGTTGGTCCTGCACTGGGTCAACACGGTGTTAACATCATGGAATTCTGTAAGGCGTTCAACGCTCGTACAGAGAAGCTGGAAAAAGGTTCACCGACTCCGGTCGTGATCACCGTTTACAGCGACCGTTCCTTCACCTTCGAAACCAAGACTCCGCCTGCGTCCTTCCTGCTGAAGAAAGCTGCTGGCATCAAGTCTGGTTCTTCCAAGCCGAACAAAGACAAGGTTGGTAAGGTGACCGTTGCCCAGCTGCAAGAAATCGCCAAGACCAAAGAGCCGGATATGACTGGTGCCGATCTGGATGCAAAAGTACGTTGCATCGCAGGCTCCGCTCGTTCCATGGGTCTGGTAGTGGAGGATTAAGACAATGGCTAAACTTTCCAAGCGTATGCGCGTTATTCGCGAAAAAGTTGACGGTACCAAAGAGTACTCCATCAACGAAGCCATTGCCCTGCTGAAAGAACTGGCTACCGCCAAGTTCGTTGAAAGCGTTGACGTTGCTGTCAACCTGGGTATCGACGCTCGTAAATCTGACCAGAACGTACGTGGTGCTACTGTACTGCCGCACGGTACCGGTCGTGATGTACGCGTTGCCGTATTTACCCAAGGTGCCAACGCCGAAGCTGCTAAAGCTGCCGGTGCTGACCTGGTAGGTATGGATGACCTGGCCGATCTGGTTAAGAAAGGCGAGATGAACTTCGACGTAGTTATCGCATCCCCGGATGCCATGCGCGTTGTTGGTCAACTGGGTCAAATCCTGGGTCCGCGCGGCCTGATGCCGAACCCGAAAGTTGGTACTGTAACTCCTAACGTTGCCGAAGCTGTCAAGAACGCCAAGGCTGGTCAGGTTCGTTACCGTAACGACAAGAATGGTATCATCCATACCACTCTGGGTAAGGTTTCTTTCAACGAAGTTCAGCTGAAAGAAAACTTGGAAGCTCTGCTGGTTGCCCTGAAAAAAGGCAAGCCCTCTTCCGCCAAAGGTCAATTCATCAAGAAAGTCAGCATCTCCACCACCATGGGTGCCGGTGTTGCCGTAGACCAAGCTTCTCTGGAAGCTCAGGCCTAATTGATGGGTTTTACAAGGCGCAAAATTTAATCTATAATTTTGCGCCTTGATTGGTTGGGGGTTTCGACCTCCGTCCAAGACCGCAGGAGGCTGCAAAGCCTTAATGTTTCCTGCGTAGACGGTGCCGGAAACCCAGCGAGAAAGATTCTTTCTCTTCTGGAATCCTGCTACCGCATCGTTCCCCTCTGTTGTAAAGGTAGGGGGGATGTGTCAGTACTGGGTCAATAGACCCGGATTCAATCCAGGAGTTAAGCCAATGGCATTGGGACTCGAAGACAAAAAGGCAATTGTTGCTGAAGTCAACGAAGCTGCCAAAGGCGCTCTTTCTGCAGTTGTTGCCGATTCTCGCGGTGTAACTGTAGACAAGATGACCGTCCTGCGTAAAACCGCTCGTGAAGCCGGTGTGTACATGCGCGTTGTGCGTAACACCCTGCTGCGTCGCGCGGTAGAAGGTACCGAATACGAGTGCCTGAACGACGCATTTACCGGTCCTACCTTGATTGCTTTCTCTAACGAACACCCGGGCGCTGCTGCTCGTCTGTTCAAAGAGTTTGCCAAAGCGAACCAAAAGTTCGAAATCAAGGCTGGCGCTTTTAACGGTGAGTTTATCGCCGCAGCACAAATTGATCGTCTGGCCACGCTGCCGACTTACGAAGAAGCGATTGCGAAGTTGATGGCGACTATGAAAGAAGCCTCTGCTGGCAAGCTGGTTCGTACTATCGCTGCTGTTCGCGACCAGAAACAAGCTGCTGCTTGATTCTCGCCTATTTAGGCTGTTTGAGTTTATTCAACATCAGGAATTTTTGTCATGTCTATCACTAAAGACCAAATCATCGAAGCCGTTGCTTCCATGTCCGTAATGGAAGTTGTTGAGCTGATCGAAGCTATGGAAGAGAAGTTCGGTGTTTCTGCCGCTGCTGCCGTAATGGCTGGCCCGGCTGCTGCTGAAGCAGTAGAAGAGAAGACCGAGTTCGACGTAGTTCTGACTGCTGCTGGCGCCAACAAAGTTGCCGTTATCAAAGCCGTTCGTGGCGCTACCGGTCTGGGCCTGAAAGAAGCCAAAGATCTGGTAGAAGCTGCTCCGGCTAACCTGAAGGAAGGCGTGTCCAAGGACGAAGCTGAAGCTCTGAAGAAAGAGCTGGAAGCTGCCGGTGCTTCTGTTGAGATCAAATAATCTGCATTTATGTAGATTAGCCTGATAAAACAGGCTAGGGCTGGTGAATTTTTGTTCACCAGCCTTTTTGCGCTGTAGACTGAGAGCATTTCACACCGTTTACGACTCTCGGTGCACCAGCAATCCGGACTGTCTTCTTTCGTCCGGGCCAACACAAAACGGTGTTGAGACAGAGCTGTCCCGCGGGACAGAGTGGGTCACTTATCAGCGAGCTGAGGAACCCTATGGTTTACTCTTATACCGAAAAAAAACGCATTCGTAAGGACTTCGGTAAGCGAGACCAGGTACTGGACACGCCTTATCTGTTGTCCATTCAGCTGGACTCCTTCAAGCAGTTCATCGAGGCTGACCCGGAAGGTGAATATGGCCTAGAGGCCGCTTTCCGTAGCGTTTTCCCGATCACCAGTTACTCCGGTAGTGCTGAGCTTCAGTATGTCAGCTATCGCCTGGGTGAGCCGGTATTTGACGTAAAAGAATGCCAGATCCGTGGAGTGACCTACTCCGCGCCGCTGCGTGTCAAGCTTCGTATGGTTCTGTACGACCGTGAAGCAGCTGCCGGCACCGTCAAAGACATCAAGGAACAAGAAGTATACATGGGCGAAATTCCGCTCATGACCGAGAACGGCACCTTTGTTATCAATGGTACCGAGCGGGTTATCGTCTCCCAGCTGCACCGCAGCCCGGGCGTCTTCTTCGACCACGATAAAGGCAAAACTCATTCATCCGGTAAGGTACTGTATAACGCTCGCGTTATCCCCTACCGTGGCTCCTGGCTGGACTTCGAGTTCGATGCGAAAGACAACCTGTTTGTCCGTATCGACCGTCGTCGCAAACTGCCAGCATCCATTATTCTGCGCGCCCTGGACTTCACTTCCGAACAAATCCTGGCCACCTTCTTCGAGACCATTGGTTTTGAAGTAAAAGATGGCAAGTTGATGATGGATCTGGTGCCGGAGCGTCTGCGTGGTGAAACTGCGACCTTTGACATCGTGGCCAATGGCGCCGTGGTGGTTGAGACCGGTCGTCGTGTGACTGCGCGTCACATCCGTCAGTTGGAAAAAGACGCCGTTACCCAGATTGAGGTACCGGTTGAGTATGTTGTTGGCAAAGTTGCTGCCAAGGACTACGCACATCCGCAAACTGGCGAGATGGTCGTGACCGCCAACCAGGCGCTGAGCCTGGAAGCGATCGCCAACCTGTCCCAAGCCGGCTTCAAGCATTTCGAGGTTCTGTTCACCAACGAACTGGATCACGGTGCTTACATGTCCGAGACCCTGCGTGTCGACTCCAGCTCCAACCGTTTGGAAGCGCTGGTCGAGATCTATCGCATGATGCGTCCGGGCGAGCCGCCTACTCGCGAAGCTGCAGAACAGCTGTTCGAAAACCTGTTCTTCTCCGCCGAGCGTTACGACCTGTCTACCGTAGGTCGGATGAAGTTCAACCGCCGTCTGGGTCGTGAAGACGAGACTGGCGCTGGTGTACTGACCAAAGACGACATCGTCGATGTGATGAAGCGCCTGATCGACATCCGTAACGGTAACGACGAAGTGGACGATATCGACCACTTGGGTAACCGTCGTATCCGCTCTGTCGGTGAAATGGCTGAAAACCAGTTCCGCGTCGGTCTGGTGCGTGTCGAGCGTGCGGTCAAGGAGCGTCTCTCCTTGGGCGACCTGGACACCCTGATGCCGCAGGATCTGATCAACGCCAAGCCGATCTCCGCCGCAGTCAAAGAGTTCTTTGGTTCCAGCCAGCTGTCCCAGTTTATGGACCAGAACAACCCGCTCTCCGAAGTGACCCACAAGCGTCGTATCTCCGCGCTGGGCCCGGGCGGTTTGACTCGTGAGCGTGCCGGCTTTGAAGTCCGAGACGTACACCCGACTCACTACGGTCGTCTGTGCCCTATCGAGACTCCTGAAGGTCCGAACATCGGTCTGATCAACTCTCTGTCCGTGTACTCTCGTACCAACGAGTACGGTTTCCTCGAGACCCCGTACCGTAAGGTCATTGACGGTGTGATCACCGACGAAGTGGACTACCTGTCTGCTATTGAAGAAGGCAAGTACGTGATCGCACAGGCTAACGCCGCGACCACCGAAGATGGCCGTCTGAAAGATGAATTGATCCCGTGCCGTCACAAAGGTGAATCCACCTTTATGAACGCCGACCAGATCCAGTATATGGACGTGAGCCCGCAGCAGATCGTATCTGTGGCAGCGGCTCTGATCCCGTTCCTGGAACACGATGACGCGAACCGCGCATTGATGGGTTCAAACATGCAACGTCAGGCTGTACCGACTCTGCGTGCTGACAAGCCGCTGGTAGGTACCGGTATGGAACGCGCTGTGGCCGTTGACTCCGGTGTAACCGTAGTAGCCAAGCGTGGCGGCGTAATCGACTATGTCGATGCCTCCCGTATCGTCCTGAAGGTCAATGAAGATGAGCTGATGCCAGGCGAAGCCGGTATCGACATCTACAACCTGACCAAGTACACCCGTTCCAACCAGAACACCTGTATCAACCAGCGTCCTTGCGTGATGTTGGGTGAGCCGGTCATGGCTGGCGACGTACTGGCTGACGGCCCGTCCACCGATCTGGGTGAACTGGCACTGGGTCAGAACATGCGCGTCGCGTTCATGCCGTGGAACGGTTACAACTTCGAAGACTCGATCCTGGTGAACGAGCGTGTTGTTCAGGAAGATCGCCTGACCACCATCCATATCCAGGAACTGGCCTGTATCTCCCGTGACACCAAGCTGGGTCCGGAAGAGATCACTGCTGACATCCCGAACGTGGGTGAAGCCGCTCTGTCAAAGCTGGACGAGTCCGGTATCGTCTACGTGGGTGCCGAAGTGAAGGGCGGCGACATTCTGGTCGGTAAGGTAACCCCGAAAGGTGAAACCCAGCTGACGCCGGAAGAGAAGCTGCTGCGCGCCATCTTCGGTGAGAAGGCGTCCGATGTGAAGGACTCCTCCCTGCGTGTACCGAACGGTGTGTACGGTACCGTGGTTGACGTGCAAGTCTTTACCCGCGATGGCGTGGAAAAAGACAAGCGCGCCAAAGAAATCGAAGAGATGCAACTGAAGGAAGCGAAGAAGGACTTGACCGAAGAGTTCAAGATCCTGGAAGACGGCATTTTCGGCCGCTCCCGCAACCTGCTGCTGGCCGCCGGTTACAGCGAAGATCGTCTGAACAAGCTCGATCGCTCCAAGTGGTTTGAACTGGCCATCGAAGACGAAGCCAAGCAGACCGAACTGGAACAGATCGCTGAACAGCACGTTGAGCTGAAAGCCGAGTTCGACAAGAAATTCGAGAACAAGCGTCGCAAGATTATCCAGGGTGATGATCTGGCGCCGGGCGTACTGAAAATCGTCAAGGTTTATCTGGCAGTCAAGCGTCGCATCCAGCCGGGTGACAAGATGGCGGGCCGTCACGGTAACAAGGGTGTTATCTCCAAGATCTGTCCGGTCGAGGATATGCCTCATGACGAGTTCGGCCGTCCGGTCGACATCGTACTGAACCCGTTGGGCGTACCATCCCGTATGAACATCGGTCAGATCCTCGAAGTGCACCTGGGCCTTGCGGCCAAGGGGATCGGCGAGAAGATCGATCGCATGGTCAAAGAGCAGCGCGAGCTGCACGAGATGCGCAACTTCCTGCAACAGGTCTATGACCTGGGCGAGAAGGACACCCAGCAAGTGAACATCGCCGAACTGTCTGACGACGACGTACGTACCCTGGTGGGTAACCTGCGTAAGGGTCTGCCGGTTGCTACTCCAGTGTTTGATGGTGCCAAAGAGCGCGAAATCAAAGCCCTGCTGAAGCTGGCCGATCTGCCGGAATCCGGTCAGATTGATCTGTTCGATGGCCGTACCGGTAACCGCTTCGAGCGTAAAGTAACCGTTGGTTACATGTACATGCTCAAGCTGAACCACTTGGTCGACGACAAGATGCACGCGCGTTCTACCGGTTCTTACAGCCTGGTTACCCAGCAGCCGCTGGGTGGTAAGGCTCAGTTCGGTGGTCAGCGTTTCGGTGAGATGGAAGTGTGGGCCCTGGAGGCTTACGGTGCGGCATATACCCTGCAGGAAATGCTGACCGTCAAGTCTGACGATGTGAATGGCCGTACCAAGATGTATAAGAACATCGTGGATGGCGACCACCGTATGGAGCCGGGCATGCCCGAATCCTTCAACGTATTGCTGAAGGAAATCCGCTCTCTGGGTATCAACATCGAGCTGGACGAAGAGTAAGAGCTCGCTCTTATTGTTCGAGAATTGACGTGGGCGCCCCGCTGTTTTGGCAGCCGGGGCGCCGAGGTTAGACTCCTGACAGGGGAAACACGTGAAAGACTTACTCAAGTTTTTGAAGGCTCAGACCAAGACCGAAGAGTTTGACAGTATCAAGATCGGTCTGGCCTCTCCTGACATGATCCGCTCCTGGTCATTCGGTGAGGTCAAAAAGCCTGAGACCATCAACTACCGGACTTTCAAGCCGGAGCGTGATGGTCTGTTCTGCGCCCGTATCTTCGGACCGGTGAAGGACTACGAGTGTCTGTGCGGCAAGTACAAGCGCCTGAAACACCGTGGTGTGATCTGTGAGAAGTGCGGCGTTGAAGTGACCCAGACCAAGGTCCGTCGTGAGCGTATGGGCCACATCGAGCTGGCCAGCCCGACTGCCCACATCTGGTTCCTGAAGTCCCTGCCGTCCCGTATCGGTCTGCTGCTGGACATGACCCTGCGCGACATCGAGCGTGTGCTCTACTTCGAATCTTTCGTAGTTATCGAGCCGGGCATGACCAACCTCGAACGCAGCCAGATGCTCTCTGAAGAGCAGTACCTGGATGCGCTGGAAGAGTGGGGCGACGAATTTGACGCCAAGATGGGTGCCGAAGCAATCCTGGCATTGCTGCGCGCCATCGATCTGGAAGGTGAAGTCAAAGCGATGCGTGAGGAGCTGGATCAGACCAACTCCGAGACCAAACGCAAGAAGACCACCAAGCGTCTGAAGCTGATGGAAGCTTTCCTGCAGTCCGGCAACAAGCCGGAGTGGATGATCATGACAGTGCTGCCTGTGCTGCCGCCGGACCTGCGTCCGCTGGTACCGCTGGACGGCGGCCGTTTCGCGACTTCCGATCTGAACGATCTGTACCGTCGCGTGATCAACCGTAACAACCGCTTGAAGCGTCTGCTGGATCTGGCTGCTCCGGACATCATCGTGCGCAACGAAAAGCGTATGCTGCAAGAGTCCGTCGATGCGCTGCTGGATAACGGCCGTCGCGGTCGTGCCATCACCGGTTCCAACAAGCGCCCGCTGAAATCCCTGGCCGATATGATCAAGGGTAAGCAGGGTCGTTTCCGTCAGAACCTGCTCGGTAAGCGTGTCGACTACTCCGGTCGTTCCGTTATCACCGTAGGCCCGACTCTGCGTCTGCATCAGTGCGGTCTGCCGAAGAAGATGGCGCTGGAACTGTTCAAGCCGTTCATCTATGGCAAGCTGGAAACCCGCGGTCTGGCGACCACTATCAAGGCCGCCAAGAAGATGGTGGAGCGCGAAGAAGCTGTCGTTTGGGATATCCTGGACGAAGTGATCCGCGAACATCCGGTTCTGCTGAACCGTGCACCGACTCTGCACCGTCTGGGTATCCAGGCATTCGAACCGACTCTGGTCGAAGGCAAGGCAATCCAGCTGCACCCGCTCGTTTGTGCTGCGTATAACGCGGACTTCGATGGTGACCAGATGGCGGTTCACGTACCGCTGACCCTGGAAGCCCAGCTGGAAGCGCGTGCGCTGATGATGTCTACCAACAACATCCTGTCGCCTGCCTCCGGTGAGCCGATCATCGTTCCTTCTCAGGACGTGGTCTTGGGTCTGTACTACATGACCCGTGCCCGTATCAACGCCAAAGGCGAAGGTATGGTGCTGGCCGGCCCGAAAGAAGCCGAGAAAGTATATCGCGCCGGTCTGGCCGATCTGCATGCTCGTGTGAAAGTACGCATTACCGAATACCTGCGTCAGGAAGACGGTTCTCTGCGTGAACACACCGAGATGAAGAACACCACCGTTGGTCGTGCGATCCTGAGCCTGATCCTGCCGAAAGGTATGGAATACGCCCTGATCGACGAGCCGAAGGTGCTGACTGCTGCAGAACAGGCTGATCTGGATGCCAATCCGCAGAACTGGATCAAGTGCGTATCCAACAAGGCGCTGGGCAAAAAGCTCATCTCCCGTCTGCTGAACACCTGCTATCGCAAGCAGGGCCTGAAGGACACCGTTATCTTCGCTGACCAGCTGATGTATACCGGTTTCCACTACGCGGCCCTGTCCGGTGCTTCCGTTGGTATCGATGACATGGTCATCCCGGATGCCAAGAAAGACATCATCGCAGCAGCCGAAGCCGAAGTTGCCGAGATCCAGGACCAGTTCCTGTCAGGTCTGGTAACTGCGGGCGAGCGTTACAACAAGGTTATCGATATCTGGGCCAGCGCCAACGAGCGCGTCTCCAAGGCCATGATGGAGAACTTGTCCAAAGAGCGTAACGTCAACTCGCTGGGTGAAGAAGAAGAGCAGGCCTCGTTCAACAGCATCTTTATGATGGCCGACTCTGGTGCGCGTGGCTCCGCCGCCCAGATCCGTCAGCTGGCCGGTATGCGTGGCCTGATGGCCAAGCCGGATGGCTCCATCATCGAGACCCCGATCATCGCGAACTTCCGCGAAGGTCTGAACGTACTGCAGTACTTTATCTCTACCCACGGTGCTCGTAAGGGTCTGGCGGATACTGCACTGAAGACTGCGAACTCCGGTTACCTGACTCGTCGTCTGGTAGACGTGGCGCAAGACATGGTGATCACCGAGGACGATTGCGGCACTACCGACGGTCTGTGGATGACTCCGCTGATCGAGGGTGGCGACGTGGTCGAGCCGCTGCGTGAGCGCGTGCTGGGTCGTGTGGTGGCAGAAGATGTCATCAAGCCGGGTACCGAGGACGAGATCCTGGTAGCTCGCAACACCCTGCTCGACGAGCAGCTGTGTGACCTGCTGGAGCGTAACTCCGTTGACCGTGTGAAGGTACGTTCTGCCATCACCTGTGAAACTGACTTCGGTAACTGTGCTCACTGCTACGGCCGTGATCTGGCCCGTGGTCACCTGGTTAACAAGGGTGAGGCAGTCGGTGTTATCGCCGCCCAGTCCATCGGTGAACCGGGTACCCAGCTGACGATGCGTACTTTCCACATCGGTGGTGCTGCATCTCGTGCCGCTGCTGAAAGCAGCATCCAGGTCAAGAACACCGGTACCATCAAGCTGCAGAACGCCAAGTTCGTTCACAACAGCGATGACAAACTGGTTATCACCTCACGTTCTACCGAACTGACCATCATGGACGACATGGGCCGTACCAAGGAAAGCCACAAGCTGCCTTACGGTTCCGTGCTGGAAGTGAAGGACGGCCAGGCCGTGAGTGCTGGCGAGACCGTTGCTAACTGGGATCCGCACACCCACCCGATCATCACCGAAGTGGCAGGTCGCCTGCAGTTCGAACACATGATCGATGGCGTGACCATCACTCGTCAGACCGACGAGCTGACCGGTCTCTCTTCTATCGTTGTTCTGGACGTCAACGAGCGTCCGAGCGCCGGTAAAGAGATGCGTCCGACCGTTAAACTGGTCGACCTGAACGGCAAAGACGTGATGATCCCGGGTACCGATGTAGCCGCCCAGTACTTCCTGCCGGGCAAGGCGATCGTGAACCTGGAAGATGGTGCCAACGTGGGCGTGGGTGACGCGGTAGCGCGTATCCCGCAAGAGTCCGGCGGTACCAAGGACATCACCGGTGGTCTGCCGCGCGTTGCGGATCTGTTCGAAGCACGTCAACCGAAGGAACCGGCAATTCTGGCCGAGATCTCCGGTACCATCTCCTTCGGGAAAGAGACCAAGGGCAAACGCCGTCTGGTCATCACCCCGACCGATGGTGGCAACGTCTACGAAGAGATGATTCCGAAGTGGCGTAACCTGAACGTGTTCGAAGGTGAAAAAGTTGAGAAGGGTGAAGTGCTGGCGGACGGTCCTGAGTCTGCTCACGACATCCTGCGTCTGCGCGGTATCAGCCCGGTCGCCAACTACATCGCCAACGAAGTGCAGGACGTTTACCGTCTGCAAGGCGTTAAGATCAACGACAAGCACATCGAAGTCATCGTTCGTCAGATGCTTCGCAAGTGCGAGATCCTGAGCGCTGGCGATACCGATCTGATCGAAGGCGAACAGGTTGAAGTGGCTCGTGTGAAGATTGCCAACCGTAAGCTGGTTGCCGAGGGCAAGACCCCTGCGACCTACCGTCATGTACTGATGGGTATTACCAAGGCATCTCTGAGCACCGAGTCCTTCATCTCCGCGGCTTCCTTCCAGGAAACCACTCGCGTTCTGACCGAAGCCGCCGTAGGTGGCAAGCGTGATGAACTGCGTGGTCTGAAAGAGAACGTCATCGTGGGTCGTCTGATCCCGGCTGGTACCGGCTTTGCCTACCACCACAGCCGGATCAACCAGCGTGCTGCCGCAGCTCGTGCTGTTGGCACCCCGCAGGTGACCGCTGATGAAGCGGAGCAGAACCTGGCGGATCTGCTGAACGCAGCCGGTAGCTTCGACGAAGAGTAACTCGTCATCCGTGATTAAAAAGGGCTCCTTCAAGGAGCCCTTTTTGTTGGCCAATTCCTCGGCAAAGGTAGACGCAGCGCGGGTTTCAGGATGATCCAGAGCAAAGTTGTAGAGTAAAAAATCAAAAAAAGTTGACTTTACTCCCCTGCAATTTAAAACTCGGGAAAGTTGAATGGTTATTACAGGGGTAGAACATGACTGTCGGTATCGAGGAAGCCATGCTTCCCGAAGAACAGCTGATCAGCCGCACTTTTACAGATGAAGACAGGGAATTGTTGCGCTCATACGATGGGCTCATCGATGGCTTGGCCGAGCTGTTCGGCAAGCATTGTGAAGTGGTTCTCCACTCCCTGGAAAATCTGCACGAGTCGGTGATCAAGATCGCTAACGGCTTCAATACCGGACGCACCCTCGGGGCGCCCATCACCGATCTCGCCCTGCGCATGCTCAAGGACATCGAGAGCACCGGCCAGGATTACACCCAGAGCTATTTCGCTCGCAGCCGTACCGGCGCGCTGATGAAGTCGAGCACCATCGCCATTCGCAACAGCGAGCGGCAAGTTGTGGGGCTTATCTGCATCAACCTGCACATCAATGCGCCTTTCCACGAGTTCGTGGCCGAATTTTTCCCGACGCCCCAGCAGGCGGCGCGTCAGTCACCAGAGACCTTCGCCAACAGCGTGGAAGAGCTGGTTGCCCAGACGGTGGATAACACCATCGACGAGATCAATCGCGATCCCACCGTGGCCAACAATGCCAAGAATCGCTTCATCGTGACCCAGCTGTTCGAGAAGGGCATTTTCGACATCAAGGATTCGATCAATCTGGTGGCGGACAAACTCAATATTTCAAAACATACCGTTTATCTTTACATCCGACAGCGCAAGCAGGGTGAAGACGAGAACGAGTAACTCATTCCAGAAGGGGATAGATGAATGGCTAAAGAAGTGATTGCAACCGACAAGGCGCCTGCCGCGATTGGTCCGTATGTTCAGGCTACCAAGGTTGGCGAGATGATCTTCACCTCCGGGCAGATCCCGCTCGACCCTGCCACCATGGAGATCGTTGCTGGCGGCATCGAAGAGCAGGCAGAACGGGTGATGAAGAATCTGGTTGCCGTGTTGCACGCTGCCGGTGCCGATGCCAGCAAAGTGGTCAAAACCACCTGCTTCCTGAGCGACATGAACAACTTCGTTGCCTTCAATCAGGTCTATGCCCGCTACTTTGGCGACGCGGCGCCAGCCCGCTCCTGCGTGGAGGTGGCCCGTCTGCCGAAAGATGTGCTGGTCGAGGTCGAGGCGATTGCCCATCTCTGATCAACAGATCGAATCAAGCCCCTCCTGGCAGGGGCTTTTTTGTTTTTGGCGTAAAATGGACCGGGTCAGCACAGGAGTCCTGCTATGAGTCTGAGTTTTGCCATCCTGGTCACGGGGCCTGCCTATGGCACCCAATCGGCCAGCACAGCCTATCGTTTTGCCCGTACCCTGTTGGCACAGGGGCATACCTTGTCCCACCTGTTCTTCTATCAGGATGGGGTCTGCAACGGCAACGGTCTGCATCTGCCAGCATCCGATGAGACTGACCTGGTGCGTCTGTGGCGAGAGCTGGCAGAAGAGCAGGGGATCCGTATCGACGTCTGTGTCGCCGCCGCCATGCGGCGCGGTGTGCTCGATGAGCAGGAGGCCAAGGGGGCAGGGCAGGTGCACTTCAATCTGCAACCGCCATTTTGCCTGAGCGGTCTGGGCCAGTTGGCCGAGGCTGCGCTCACTGCCGATCGACTGATTCAGTTCTAGGGGGAGTCATGAGCAAGAAAATCGCCTTTATATGCAGTCGTGGTCCCCATGGCCATGCCGCCGGCCGGGAAGGGTTGGATGCCCTGCTGGCCACCTCGGCCATGACCGATGAGCTGGCCCTCTTCCTGATTGGGGACGGTGTGCTGCAACTGCTCAAGGATCAGCAACCTGCTGCCATTTTGCAGCGCCACTACGCGCCCACCTTCAAAATGCTGGAACTCTACGACATCGAAGAGGTCTATGTTTGTGCTGACTCGCTGGCAGAGCGTGGCGTGACCGTGGATGATCTGCTGATCCCGGTCGAGAGTCTGCCGCGCCAGGAACTGGCTCGGCGCTGGGCACAGTGTTCGACTCACATCAGCTTTTGAGGTCTCCATGTTGCATCTGATATTGAACTCCCCCTTTCAGAGTCAGGCTCTGGCAGAGGCGCTCTCATACCTTCAGCCCGAGGATGAGCTGGTACTGATGCAGGATGCCGTGATTGCGGCATCGGCTCCCCAGTGGAGCGAGCGGCTGGCGGGTATCCCGCTGTATGTGATGCAGGAAGATCTGCAAGCCCGCGGTTTGCAGCATCGGGTGGGCAATGTGCTCGATATGGCGGGTCTGGTGGCACTGATTGCGCAAAAAGGTTCCCCGCGCACCTGGGGTGGCTGATAAGCACATTTCCAAGAACATTCAAGGAGATGTCGTGAAATCAAACGGATCCGAATTGCCCTTTTGTGACGCAAATTGTATAAATCTTGACTCCCCAGACAACAGGGCATAAAATTTCGCGTCCCCGTATCTGCGGGGAGGATTTTCCACACGTTTATGAAGTCATTATCAGGAGCCTTTTGATGGCAACTATTAACCAGTTGGTTCGCAAGCCACGCATCAAGCTCGTTGTGAAAAGCAACGTGCCGGCGCTGGAAGCGTGCCCTCAGAAGCGTGGCGTATGCACTCGTGTATATACCACCACCCCGAAGAAGCCTAACTCTGCACTGCGTAAAGTGTGCCGTGTACGTCTGACCAACGGCTTCGAAGTCACCTCCTACATCGGCGGTGAAGGTCACAACCTGCAAGAGCACTCTGTTGTTCTGATCCGTGGCGGTCGTGTAAAAGACTTGCCAGGTGTTCGTTATCACACCGTTCGTGGTGCGTTGGACTGTGCCGGTGTTAAAGACCGTAAGCAGGCTCGCTCCAAGTATGGCGTGAAGCGTCCTAAAGCTTAATGGTTCTCCGTTAAGTAAGGCCAAACGTTAATTCGTTTCTAGTTAGATAGCTTTCTAGTTTTGGGTAATCCCTGAAGTTACGGAGAATTTGAAATGCCAAGACGTCGTGTTGTTGGTCAGCGTAAAATCCTGCCAGATCCCAAGTTCGGATCAGAGCTGCTGGCTAAATTTGTCAACGTAGTAATGGTTGACGGTAAGAAATCTGTTGCAGAAGCCATTGTTTATGGCGCCCTGGACATCATTGCCACCAAATCTGGCAAAGAGCACCTGGCCGTATTCGAAGAAGCTCTGGATAACATTCGTCCGGCGGTCGAGGTTAAATCTCGTCGCGTCGGTGGTGCAACCTATCAGGTGCCGGTAGAAGTTCGTCCGGTACGTCGCAATGCCCTGGCAATGCGCTGGTTGGTTGATGCCGCTCGTAAACGTGGTGAAAAATCAATGGCTCAGCGTCTGGCTGGCGAGCTGCTGGATGCCGCTGACAATAAGGGTTCGTCTGTCAAGAAACGTGAAGACGTTCACCGTATGGCTGAAGCGAACAAAGCCTTCGCTCACTTCCGCTGGTAATCCGCTTGCGCAGGGTCTTTTGACTCTGCGCACCTTTAATTATCTAGGGACAAGCGCCTTAGTAAGAGGATGACAATGGCTCGTACAACCCCCATTGAGCGTTATCGTAACATCGGTATCTCCGCTCACATTGACGCCGGTAAGACTACTACTACCGAGCGCGTACTGTTTTACACCGGTGTAAGTCACAAGATCGGTGAAGTTCACGATGGCGCTGCCACCATGGACTGGATGGAACAGGAACAAGAGCGTGGTATCACTATCACCTCCGCCGCGACCACCGCTTTCTGGTCCGGTATGGGTAAACAGTTCCAACCGCACCGTATCAACATCATCGATACCCCGGGCCACGTTGACTTTACTATCGAAGTAGAGCGTTCAATGCGTGTTCTGGACGGTGCCGTGATGGTGTACTGTGCCGTAGGTGGCGTACAGCCACAGTCTGAAACCGTATGGCGTCAGGCTAACAAGTACAAGGTTCCCCGTATCGCGTTCGTCAACAAGATGGACCGTACCGGCGCCAACTTCCTGCGCTGCGTTGAGCACATCAAGACCCGTCTGAAAGGTACTCCGGTTCCCCTTCAGCTGAACATCGGCTCTGAAGAGAACTTCAAGGGCGTTGTTGACCTGGTCAAGATGAAAGCCATCAACTGGAATGAAGCTGATCAGGGCGTATCCTTCGATTACGAAGACGTCCCGGCCGAGTTGCTGGAACAGGCGCAAGAAATGCGCATGAATCTGGTTGAAGCCGCTGCTGAAGCGTCTGAAGACCTGATGGAAAAATACCTGGGCGGCGAAGAGCTGACCGAGGAAGAGATCAAAGGTGCTCTGCGTCAGCGCGTGCTGAACAACGAAATCATCCTGGTAACCTGTGGCTCCGCGTTCAAGAACAAGGGTGTACAGGCAATGCTGGATGCCGTGATCGAGTACCTGCCGGCTCCGACCGACGTTGCTGCTATCGACGGCCTGAAAATGGACGGCGAGACCAAAGACGAGCGTCACGCTTCTGATGACGAGCCGTTCTCTGCTCTGGCGTTCAAGATCGCTACCGACCCGTTCGTTGGTAACCTGACCTTCTTCCGTGTCTACTCTGGCGTGATCAACTCCGGTGACACCGTGCTGAACTCCGTCAAGGACAAGCGCGAGCGTTTTGGCCGTATCGTTCAGATGCATGCCAACAAGCGTGAAGAGATCAAAGAAGTACGCGCTGGTGACATTGCTGCTGCTATCGGTCTGAAAGACGTGACCACTGGTGACACCCTGTGTGACCCGAACGCACCGATCATCCTCGAGCGTATGGAATTCCCAGAGCCGGTAATTTCTATCGCTGTTGAGCCGAAAACCAAGGCTGACCAAGAGAAGATGGGTCTGGCACTGGGCCGCCTGGCTCAGGAAGATCCGTCCTTCCGCGTATGGACTGACGAAGAGTCAGGTCAAACCATCATCGCTGGTATGGGTGAGCTGCACCTGGACATCATCGTTGACCGTATGCGTCGCGAGTTCAAGGTTGAAGCCAACGTAGGTAAGCCGCAGGTTGCCTACCGTGAAACCATCCGTACCACCGTTAAAGACATCGAAGGCAAGCATGCCAAGCAGTCTGGTGGTCGCGGTCAGTACGGTCATGTTGTTATCGACATGTACCCGCTGGAAGAAGGCAAAGCCTACGAATTCGTCAACGACATCAAAGGTGGTGTCATTCCTGGTGAATTCATCCCGGGTGTTGATAAAGGTATCCGTGAGCAGCTCAAATCTGGTCCGCTGGCTGGTTACCCGGTTATGGATCTGGGTGTGCGTCTGCACTTCGGTTCTTACCACGATGTCGACTCTTCCGAACTGGCGTTCAAAATCGCTGCTTCCATGGCCTTTAAGGCTGGCTTCATGAAAGCCAACCCGGTTCTGCTCGAGCCGATCATGAAAGTAGAAGTTGAAACTCCGGAAGATTACATGGGCGACGTTATCGGTGACCTGAACCGTCGTCGTGGCCTGATCGAAGGTATGGAAGATGGCCCGTCCGGCAAGATCGTACGTGCTCTGGTGCCGCTGGCCGAAATGTTCGGTTATGCAACTGCACTGCGTTCCGCTACCCAGGGTCGTGCTTCCTACGCCATGGAATTCGCCAAGTATCACGATGCACCGACCAACGTTGCACAAGCCGTGATCGAAGAGCGCAAATCCAAGTAATTTAAGATTCCCCGCCTACGACGGTAGGCGGGTTTAACCTAGAAGGACTACGTCGTGTCTAAAGAAAAATTTGAGCGTAATAAACCGCACGTAAACGTCGGCACCATCGGCCACGTTGACCACGGTAAAACCACCCTGACTGCAGCTATCACCAACGTGCTGGCCAAGCACTTCGGTGGTAAAGCTTTCGCCTTCGACCAGATCGACAAGGCACCGGAAGAGCGTGAGCGTGGTATCACCATCAACACCTCCCACGTAGAATACGACACCGCTACCCGTCACTACGCCCACGTAGACTGCCCGGGTCACGCCGACTACGTTAAAAACATGATCACCGGTGCTGCCCAGATGGACGGCGCGATCCTGGTAGTAGCAGCGACTGACGGCCCGATGCCGCAGACTCGTGAGCACATCCTGCTGGGTCGTCAGGTTGGTATTCCGTACATGATCGTGTTCATGAACAAGTGTGACATGGTTGATGACGAAGAGCTGCTCGAACTGGTTGAGATGGAAGTTCGTGAACTGCTGACCGAGTACGACTTCCCGGGTGATGACCTGCCGGTAGTTCGTGGTTCCGCACTGAAAGCGCTGGAAGGCGACGCTCAGTGGGAAGAGAAGATCATCGAGCTGGCTGGCCACCTGGATACCTACATCCCGGAGCCGGAGCGCGCGATTGACCAGCCGTTCCTGATGCCTATCGAAGACGTATTCTCTATCGCTGGCCGTGGTACCGTAGTTACCGGTCGTGTAGAGCGCGGTATCGTTAAAGTAGGTGAGACTGTAGAAATCGTTGGTATCAAAGATACCGTTTCTACCACCTGTACCGGTGTTGAAATGTTCCGCAAGCTGCTGGACGAAGGTCGTGCAGGCGAGAACATCGGCGCGCTGCTGCGTGGTGTTAAGCGTGAAGACGTAGAGCGTGGTCAGGTACTGGCCAAGCCGGGTTCTATCAAGCCGCACACCAAGTTCGAATCTGAAGTGTACGTACTGTCCAAAGAAGAAGGTGGTCGTCATACCCCGTTCTTCAAAGGCTACCGTCCGCAGTTCTACTTCCGTACTACCGACGTGACCGGTACCATCGAACTGCCGGAAGGCGTAGAGATGGTAATGCCGGGCGACAACATCAAAATGGTTGTTACCCTGATTGCTCCGATCGCAATGGACGACGGTCTGCGTTTCGCTATCCGTGAAGGTGGCCGTACCGTAGGTGCTGGTGTTGTAGCTAGCGTAATCGCCTAATCGATTCGTTATATACAGACATGAAAAGGGGTGGCTTCGGCCACCCCTTTTATTTTTGGGGCTATTTATGGCCTGTGAGATACTGGACAAAACCATTGATAGAGGTAGTTTCCGTGAGCAACCCCGCCATTTTTCTGGATCGTGACGGTGTCATCAATGAAGACACTGGCTATGTCAGTCAGGTCGATGATTTCCATTTTCTGCCCGGAGTCATAGACGCCCTGCAGCTCCTCAAAAAGAAAGGCTATCTGCTGGTCGTCGTCACCAACCAGTCCGGAATCGCCCGCGGCTACTTCAGTGAAGATGACTTCATGAATCTGACTGAATGGATGGATTGGTCACTGGCTGATCGGGATGTGGATCTCGATGGCATCTACTTCTGCCCCCATCATCCGGATCACGGCGTCCCCTGTGATTGTCGCAAGCCGGAGCCAGGTATGCTGCTGTTGGCGCAACAGGAACTGGGGATCGACATGAGTCGTTCCTATATGGTGGGTGACAAGCCTTCCGATCTGAAAGCTGCCGTCAATGCTGGTGTCGGTCACAAGATCATGGTCAGAACCGGTAAGCCGGTGACCGAAACGGGTAGTGCGCTTGCCGATGCTCTCTATGACAATCTGCACGATTTTGCCGTTGCGGTACCTGCGGTGAGCTGATTTCGCCGGTTTAATATGCCAATTGGTGGCTTTGTGAGCGAACGAACAGCGAAAGCCATCTTTTTGCAATTATCTGCTTGCCAGAAAGAATCTGTTCCCTATAATGCGCCTCCATCGACAGGGCAAGCGGCAACGCAGAAAGCCAAGTCGATAACCTCGAAAAGCCCTTGAAAATAAGGCTTGACTCGAGAAGGCGGTTGAGTAGAATTCCACTCCCGCAGCAACACACTGTTGCGTCGCTCTTTAACAATTTGAATCAAGCAATCTGTGTGGGCACTCACAGCATCGAACATCAAAAACAATTTT
>NZ_JAPDCH010000008.1:0-200784 GCF_027705925.1 Aeromonas sp. Y289-2 | reverse complement strand
CTACACGCCGAAACAGCGCTTGGCACAGGCCGCATGACCTCTACTTTTGAGTGCTCCAAAAAATGGGGGGATTACCAAATAACGAACAAAAATGGTGGCATTCCTAATTTCGAGCTGTGGACAACTGGACGTCTGTCTGATGAGTCAATTGCCCGTATTGAAAGGACTAAAGAAGCAAATATAAAGAAATTTAATCTTTTGGTTTTTGGTCCGAATGAAATAAGGAATGTGGCAAGTTCTGATGATGCAGCTTTGAAAATATTGAAAGAGCATTTTCTTCCTAAGGCTTAGCATATCTCGTATGTTGGGCTTCTCAGACTCAGCACCAACCTACCGATTATGTAGGTTGTGGCTGAGCGTAGCGAAGCCCAACGTTTACCGCGAAATCTCTTTTTCTTTCCCCTTATCCCCGACCCTTTTCCTCCTTTTTTAATCAATGGGAGACGGGAGCAATGCCGTTACCGCTGTCCGATTACGCTTCGCTAATCGAACCTACGTGGCTGGCGATCATATTTCCGGTGCCGCTTTATCCCCTCTCCCTTTGGGAGAGGGTGAGGGGAGCGGGTTGGCACAATATGCTGCACTTGATCACCCCCCTCTTGCGCCGCCCGATTATCCCATCCCCCAAATGACTGAATCGTGAGTTAAATCCGGTAAATGGGGCGCGCTTGAGCCACACTTATGGCCACCCTGACTCAGCCTGCGCCGTGAGTGGCCGATAACCGGGGAAACGGCGGTACGGTGGGGTTCTGGCTGACAGATCTGTTGCAATATGCCAAGGTAGCGCCTCATGACAACAGTGCGGTTCCCCGTGGTGGCGCGGGGCGGAAGAACAAGGATAACTGCTATGGTGCAGGACAGTGACACGATCAGGATCTCGGATGTCAGCGAGGCCGTGGTGCATGGCATTCTGGAGGTGACCAGCGATGGCATCTGGGATTGGCATGCCAATACCGGTTTTGTCTATCGCAACCCGGGCTGGTACCGGATGCTGGGCTACGAGCCTCACTCCCTCGGCAATACCGTCTTCACCTGGGAGAACGTGATCCACCCCGACGATCTGGCGGCTGTGATGGCGAAGTTCGATCTCTGCCTGAGCGGCAGCGCCCATGAGTATCGTGCCGAGTACCGTTGCCGCTGCCGTGATGGCAGTTACCTCTGGATTGAGGATTGTGGCCGCATCATTGAGCGCAATCCCGACGGGTCTGTGGCGCGGATGATCGGCGCCCATCGCGATATCCACGCCAGCAAGTTGTTACTGGAGCAGCTGGAGCGGCGCAATCAGTCGCTGGAGCAGCAGGTTGCCGAGCGCACCGCCGAGCTGGTGCGACTCAACGAGGCGCTGCAACAGAAAGCCGAGGAGAACCGTCTGCTGGCAGAGACCGATGCCCTGACTGGCGCCGCCAGTCGCTATCGGCTGGAGCGGGCGTTGCAGCTGGAGTGCGAGCGGGCGCGGCGCTTCCATCAGCCGTTTACGGTGATCGCCATGGATGTGGACAACTTCAAGCAGATCAACGACAGCTATGGCCACAACGCCGGGGATCAGACCCTGATCAACATAGTGGCGCTGGTGCGCCGCCATATCCGCGAGATCGATCTGCTTGCCCGCTGGGGCGGTGACGAGTTTATGGTGTTGTTGCCCAACACCGGCCGCGAGGATGCGTTGGTGGTGGCGAGCAAGTTTCAGGCATTGATGGCGAGCGAGCCCATCTGCCCCCATGCGCCCGCTACCATGAGCTTCGGGTTGGCGGAGTATCAGCAGGATGAGCAGAAGGAGAGCCTGATGGTGCGCGCCGATCGGGCGCTCTATCAGGCCAAGCAGCTGGGTAAAGACCAGATCTGCTAACGCGGGGTACGGAAAGAAGAGCAGTAAAAAGGGCCGCAGGTTTGAAACCTGCGGCCCTTTTGTATTGTTACTGACGCGGCGCGACTTAGAAGTGGTAGCGCAGACCCAGCTTGAAGGTATCCAGAGAGTAGTGCTCGTCACCCAGGCTCAGGGCGTCGAACTGGCGCTCGTAACCGATACCGGCAGAGAAGTGGTCGTTGAAGGCGTAGTCCAGACCTACTTCCAGATTGGGGTGTACCTTGCTCTTGGTTGCGCTCTTGCTTCCCTGACCGCTGAAACCGAGGAGAGTGGCGTTGCCCACAACTTCCACTTCGGTGCGAGTGTAGGCGATACCCGGTTTGGCATAGGCGCTGAAGCCCCAGGCCAGCGGCTGGCTCAGCTTGGCGGCCAGGCTGATGCTGCGGGTTTCGATGGTGGTGTCGGCAAAGCCGCTTGCAATCGGGGAGGTCACCCAGACCAGCTGATCCATCTGTTGGGCGTGCAAGCCACCTTCGACCGCCAGCCAGGGTTTGAAGCTGTAACCCACGATCAGGCTGCCGCCGTCGAGCTGGTCGTCGATCACTTTGGCGTCATAGGCGTCTTTGGCAGCACCATCGAGATCCATCTTGGAGGTGGTCAGATCCAGACCTGCATACCAGCCTTCGGCATGGGCGCCGCCATTCATGGCCAGAGCAAGCAGGGAGAAAGCGGCAATTTTATTAAACTTGTTCATGGATAAATAACCTTGTGTTGCGTGAACTGCGTGTGATTTATATTGCTCAATCCATGAAGCTTTTTATATTTCCGTCATTGCTCTGCTTTCACAGAGGGGCCGCAGTATAGTCAGCACATTTCTGAATAACAAGAGAGTGATTTCCCCATTCTTCTAAATATGACTGGCTGCAAGCAGGGGCATTTTGTTTAATAAATGGTGTTATTAGAGTTTTAGCTTTATTGAGGTTTAAATAATTAACTGGTGAGGCAAATGACAGGCTGAGAGTTCGGTTTTGGTTCTATGTGATTGATTTATATCGGCATTAAATTTTCATTC
This sequence comes from Aeromonas sp. Y289-2, assembly GCF_027705925.1. NCBI lineage: Bacteria > Pseudomonadati > Pseudomonadota > Gammaproteobacteria > Aeromonadales > Aeromonadaceae > Aeromonas > Aeromonas sp. Y289-2. The sequence goes on along the minus strand of NZ_JAPDCH010000008.1, from coordinate 197,908 downwards.
GAGCGTAGCCGTGATGAGTTGTCTAAAAATTGGCATCTCAGATGTCACTCACAGGCGCCAAGCTCTTTTCGATGATTTTTTGAACGCATCACAAGGTGAAACCGTGAGAAGAAAATCTATCTTTTTGCCTGTTTTTTGCTCTTTTTGAGGTTTGGGATTGTTCCCATCGAGGGTTTTGGTGGTCTTTTGAGGCTGTTTTTGCGTGGGCTATGTTGCCCACCAGATGAGTGGGTGGGTTCTTATGGGTGGCTTTTCTCTTCACCCGGCCGCAGTTGTTGGGGTGGGCATGAGGCGCGATAAGCAGATATGGGTCGTGCGGCCTGATTAATTTTGTTTGCTTATATATACAAGCCATTTAAAAGATAGGTTTTTGGAGGTTTAAATAACTTTATTATATTCGTTTTTATATTTTAGAAGCTTCCCAATCAAGCCATTTAAATATATTGAATGGCAATAACACGGTATTGACGACCGTTTAGAATACCTTGCCAGAGAGGTCGTGGTGGCTGGTGCATCAGTGGGCGGCGGGTGGCCTGTCACACTTCCCCTTGCCGGGGCCCTTGACCTGACCTGCGAATTCAGGGAAAAGAAAAGGGCGGTGCTATCAGCGCCGCCCAATGCCAGGAAAGAGAAAAAACCTTACGGTTTAAAAGATAAAAATTTGGAAGCAAACAATCGATTTCTCAACCAGGAAGGGTCTTGAATTCGATACGTTTCGATTATGCGCGATGTTCTATGCAGCACTAGCAAAATGTTTGCGGGTTGAAAGATATGCACTGTCTGGTGTCAGATTTTGCGACCTCATCGTTCAACTGGTCTGTCCTGATGGGCGTTATAGGCGATTTTTTCTCTAGGCTGTTTTTTCGGTGTCAATATCTGAGCCTTGAAGGTAAAAACAGGTCAGAAGCTGACTCGGCATAACCATGCAATGAAAGTGCGATAACAAGGAAGAGTGGCATGACCTACAGCCAGACCCTGGCCAACAATATTCTCGACACCCTGAAGAAGACCCTGACCGACAAGGGGATCCGCTATCAGACCCTGGCAGAAGCCATGGGTGTCTCCATCGCGACCGTGAAACGGATGATGAACAAGCCCTCGCTGCCGTTCGATACCCTGCTGGAGATCTGCCATCTGGTGGGGCTCTCGTTCGAGGAGTTGCTGGATCGCACTCAGGACGCCCAGAGCCGCCGCGCCGTCTTTACCCAGGAGCAGGACGAGGCGTTTCACAACGAGCCGGGGCTCTACGCCTTTCTCGCCAATATCTTCTGGCGCGACAAGACGCTGATCGATCTCAAGCGGGAGTACGGCCTGACCGATGCCTCCTGCTACCTCTATCTGCGCAAGCTGGAGAAGCTCGGCATTTTGCAGCTCGGTATCGACAACAGTTACCACTTCCTCATCAGCGAGCGGATCAGCTTCGAGCAGCACAGCCGTTTCGCCCGTCAGCAGGCACGGCAGGCAATGTCGGTGCTGGGGGAGTATCTGGTGGAGAACATGCACAAGTCGAACAACTATATGGCGCTCTGCCAGCTGCACCTCAACGAGGGAGAGGCGATGGCGCTGATCGACCGGATGAAGGAGTACTGGCATCAGGAGATCAAGCTCAACCGCCCCGCCATCGGCCAGCAGGAGCACGCCAAGACCTACACCATGTCGCTGCAACTGGCTGACTGCGGCTACCAGAGCTTCGACGACATGATCCCCAATATCGACAACTGATCCCTGCGGATCCTGCGGGATCCACTCTGTTGGCTGGAGTCTAATCGGCGACCCGGGTTTGTTGCAGCTTGCCTGCGAGCGGCTGCAATGCTCGCGTATCCAGACAGATGCGGATGGCATCCGGCCGCCAGTGCTCGATATCGCAATCCACCAGAGCGCCCCGCTCGTCATAGTTGACCCGCACCAGCCGTAGCACGGCGCTCCCCTCCGCCAGATTGAGGGCGCGGGCGATGGCGCCGCGCGCCGCCGAGGGGGTGATCTCGAGACTCGCCCCGCCTTGGCCTATGCCATAGCGCTGCTGATAGAGCTCGGTGAGGGAGCTGGCCAGCGGCGCGCTGGCGATATCGGGAAAGCGGCTCGCCAGCAGGTGGTGGCTGACATGAAGCACCGGGCGGCCGTCGATCAGCCGCTGGCGGCGGATTTCATAAAGTGGGGTGAAGGGTTCCAACCCCATCCAGCGGCACAGCTCGCTGCTGGCAAGCTCGCTGCCGTGGGCCAGCACCCGGGTTTCGGCGGTGCGTTGCTGCTCGCCGATCCACTGGTGAAAGTGGGTGTGGATGGCGGGATCGTAGGTGAGGCGGGGTGGTGCCACAAACCAGCCGCGCCGTTCGGCACGGTAGATAAGGCCGTCCGCTTCGAGGCTGGAGAGCGCCTCCTTGATGGTGATGCGGGTGGTGGCGAAGCGCTCGCTCAGGGCCCGTTCGGCGGGCAGCTGCTGCCCTGCCGCCAGCTGGCCGCTGCCGATATAGCGGCGCAGGGTCTGGCAAATCTGTTCGCACTTGGAGGAGACGCGGCCATCGGCCATGCTCTGTTCGTTCACTCTCTGTTCGTTCACTCTCTGCTCGCTCAATCTCGGCTCGGTCACACGCTTGTCCCTGTTGCTTATTCAGAAGGCGGATGGCTGGCCAATCCCTTGCTGGAATAGTCCAGCCTCACTCGGGTTCAGAGTTGTAACCGCTGTGGATGACAGCGCCATGACAGGGTGATTGTCATCAAACTGCCATTAAAGCGCCCCGCCACCGTCACAATTCCCCTCTAGCATCCCTCTCGAACCTTAACTGACCTAGTCCAGAGGGATGGGATGATGAAAAGCGTGATCGCAAGTGCACTGGCCCTGGTGGCCGTCAGCCAACCACTTTTTGCAGCCGAGAATATCGCGGATCTCGAAAAGGCCGCCCGCGGTGAAGGCCAGCTCCACAGCATCGGCATGCCCGACAGCTGGGCCAACTGGAAGGATACCTGGCAGCAGCTGGGCAGCATCTACGGCATCAAGCATCAGGATACCGACATGAGCTCGGCGCAGGAGATCGCCAAGTTCGCCGCCGAGAAGGCCAATGCCACCGCCGATATCGGCGATGTGGGAGGCGCCTTCGGTCCGGTTGCGGTCAAGCAGGGGGTCACCCAGCCCTACAAACCCTCCACCTGGGCTGATATTCCCAACTGGGCCAAGGATGCGGACGGTCACTGGATGCTGGCCTATACCGGCACCATTGCCTTCCTGATCAACAAGGATCTGGTCAAGGCCGCTCCCACCAGCTGGCAATCCCTGCTGGGTGGCGACTACAAGGTGACCCTGGGTGATGTGGGCGTAGCCTCCCAGGCCAACAACGGCGTGCTGGCGGCGGCCTATGCCACCGGCGGCAGCGAGAAGAATCTCAAGCCCGCCCTGGAGTTGTTCGGCAAGCTGGCCCAGCAGGGTCGTCTCTCCCTGAACGATCCCACCATCGCCAACATCGAGAAGGGCGAGGTGGAAGTGGGTGTGCTGTGGGACTTCAACGCCCTCAACTACCGCGACCAGATCGACCCCAAGAAGTTTGATGTGGTGATCCCGAGTGACGGCTCCGTCATCGCCGGTTACACCACCATCATCAACAAGTGGGCCAAGAACCCCAACGCCGCCAAACTGGCCCGTGAATACATCCTCTCCGATGCCGGTCAAATCAATCTGGCCCGCGGCTACGCCCGCCCGATCCGCAGCAACGTGACCCTGCCAGATGACGTGAAGGCCAAGCTGCTGCCCGCCGAGCAGTACGCCAATGCCAAGCCGGTGCAGGATCACGCCGCCTGGGAGCAGAGCTCCAAAGCCCTGCCGCGCCAGTGGCAAGAAACAGTCATGATCAACATGCAGTAAGGGAATCCAGTGCAACACAAGGTGATAGTGGTACTTGTGGATGGTCTGGCAGCCGAGGTAGCCCACACCATGGGCTACCTCGGTGGCATGGTGGAGGCGGGGCGGGGCCTGCATACGACCCTGAATGCTGCCCTGCCGTCTCTCTCCCGACCTCTCTACGAGTGCATCCTGACCGGCGTGCCGCCGGTGGTGAGCGGCATCACCCACAACGGGGTGAGTCGCCTCAGTCTGCATGACTCCATCTTCCATCTGGCCCGCGCCGCGGGCAAACGCACCGCAGCGGCGGCTTACCATTGGGTGAGCGAACTCTACAACCGCAGCCCCTGGCTGGCTGCCCGCGATCGCTTTACTCACGACGAGCAGTTGCCCATTCAGCACGGCTGCTTCTATTGGGATGACAACTACCCCGACAGCCATCTGCTGATGGATGGGGAATGGCTCAGAACCCAATATGACCCCGATTTTCTGCTGATCCACCCGATGGGGGTGGACGATGCGGGCCACAAGTTTGGCCTCGATTCCCGCCAGTACCGCAATCAGGCGCGCCGCATGGACAGCTTGCTGGCCGATCTGTTGCCCCAGTGGCTGGCGGAGGGGTATCAGGTGGTAGTCACCTCGGATCACGGCATGAACAACGACCTGAGCCACGGCGGCACCCTGCCGGAAGAGCGCACCGTGCCACTCTGGCTGTTTGGCGATGCCTTTATCGAGCGCTGGCCGGATGGGGTGGTGATCGCCCAGACCCAGCTCTGCGCCCTGATGGCCGATCTGCTGGGCATCCCCCACGACAAGCCGGCAGCGCCACCGCTGCTCAAGGCCGCCTTTATGCGCGAGGTGCACTGATGATTCCTGCCACCACCGAGATCCTCGTGGATCAACCCGTAGCCACCAAGCTCCGGGTGCGCCGCCACTGGCTGCCCGCACTGGTATTGCTGCCGTTTATCCTCTTGATGATCCTGTTCCAGCTTGCCCCCATGGTGTGGGTGCTGGTGGGCAGCTTTCAGACCCCCGATGGCTGGGGCATCGACTACTACCGGGAGATTTTGAGCTCCCCCTTCTACCTGCAATCGTTCGGCAACTCGCTGCGCATCGCCGGTATCGCCAGTCTGGCGGGGCTTGCCATCGGCACTCTCGGGGCGGCGGCGCTGCGCCACAGCGGCGAGCGAGTCAAGCGGCTGCTGCTGGCTTTCATCACCATGACCGGCAACTTCAGCGGGGTGCCGCTGGCATTCGCCTTCATCATCATTCTCGGCATCAATGGTGCGGTGACCCTGCTGCTGAAATCCTGGGGATTGATCGACGGCTTCAACCTCTACTCGGGGTCGGGCCTTATTCTCATCTACACCTATTTCCAGATCCCGCTGGCCCTGCTGCTGCTCTATCCGGCCTTCGATGCGCTGCAGGATGAGTGGCCGCAAGCGGCCGCGCTGCTCGGCGCGAGCAAGGGGCAGTATGTCTGGCACGTGGCGCTGCCGGTGCTGACGCCTGCGCTGCTTGGCACCCTTATCATCCTGTTTGCCAACGCGGTAGGGGCCTATGCCTCTGCCTACGCCCTCACCACCGGCAACTTCAATCTGGTGACCATCCGGGTGGCCAGTCTGGTCTCCGGCGATATCTTCCTCGAGCCCAATATGGCGGCGGCGCTGGCGGTGATCCTGATGGTGCTGCTGGGTGTGGTGACGGCCGCCAACCAGTGGCTGCTGAAAAAGAGCTATGTGAACAAGGGGCAATCCCATGCATGATTTGACGCCGCGCTGGCCCAAGTGGGTGCTGGGTGGGCTGGTCGCCACCCTGCTGCTGCCGCTGCTGGCCACCTTTCTCTACTCCATCTCCACCCGCTGGGGGGCGACCCTGCTGCCGGACGGCTTCACCCTCGACTGGTATCTCAAGCTGTGGGGCGACCCGCGTTTTCTGGCTGCATTTGGCCGCAGCCTCCTGGTCTGCTTCGCCACCCTGCTGCTGGGCACCGTGGTGCTGGTACCGACCGTACTGGTGGTGGCCTACTACTTCCCAAAGCTGGATCCCTGGATGAACCTGCTGATCCTGCTCCCCTTCGCGGTGCCACCTGTGGTCTCGTCAGTGGGGCTGCTGCAGATCTACGCCGATGGTGTCCTGCCCATTATCGGCACACCGTGGATCCTGATCGGCACCTGGTTCACCGTGGTGCTCCCTTTCATGTACCGGGCACTGGCCAACAGCCTGCAAGGGGTACCGCTCAGGGATTTGATGGATGCCGCCCATCTGCTGGGGGCCAGTAGTCGGCGCGCCTTCCTGTTGGTGGTGATCCCCTGCCTGCGCAAGGGGCTGCTGGCGGCGCTGTTTCTCTCGCTCTCCTTCCTGCTCGGCGAGTTCGTGTTTGCCAACATGCTGGTTGGCACTCGTTACGAGACCCTGCAGGTCTACCTCTACAACATGCGCGCCACTTCTGGCCACTTCACCAGTGCGCTGGTGATGAGCTACTTCCTGCTGACCCTGCTGCTCACCTGGGCGGCCAACAGATTTCATCGGTGAATCAACATGTTCCATCTAGAAGTGAATCAACTGCACAAATCCTACGGCGATACCAGAGTGTTCGAGGGGATCGAATTCGGCATTCGCAAGGGGGAGCTGGTGACCCTGCTCGGCCCCTCCGGCTGCGGCAAATCCACCCTGCTGCGGGCGCTGGCCGGGCTCACTCCGGTGGATGGCGGTCAGGTGCGGGTGGCCGGTGAAGATATCACCTGGCAGGAGCCCCAGAAGCGGGGCATCGGCATGGTGTTCCAGAGTTATGCGCTCTTCCCCAACATGACGGTGTGGGACAACGTCGCCTTCGGTCTCAAGATGAAACCCCAGCCGGGGCGGGAGCTGGCGGCCAGCGTGCAGGAGGCATTGGCGCTGGTGGAGCTGACCGGTTTCGAGCGCCGCTATCCGGCCGAGCTCTCCGGCGGTCAGCGCCAGCGGGTGGCACTGGCCCGGGCTTTGGTGGTGCAGCCGCGGATCCTGCTGCTGGACGAGCCGCTCTCGGCGCTGGATGCCCGCATCCGCCGCAGCCTGCGCCAGCAGATCCGCGAGATCCAGCAGCGCCTTGAGCTCACCACCATCTTCGTGACTCACGATCAGGAGGAGGCGCTCACCATGTCGGATCGGATCTTCCTGATGAACAAGGGATCTATCGTCCAGAGCGGCACGCCGGAGCAGATCTATACCCGTCCCGCCAGCGAGTTTGTGGCAGGCTTTATCGGCAACTACAACCTGCTTGGCGCCGAGCAGGGCAAGTCGCTGTTCGGCCCCCGTTTTCAGGGCAAGTTGGCGCTGCGGCCTGAGTCCATTACCCTGCTGCCCGCCGGGGCGACCAGCAGCGAACCCAGCCTGCCCGGCATCGTTCGTCAGCAACAGCTGCTCGGCAACGTCATCCGCTATCAGGTGGAGTGCGAGGCGGGGCTGTTGACGGTGGATTGCCTCAACCGTTCGGCTGGTGATCTGCTGGCCGCGGGGAGTGCCGTGACCCTGGCGGTGGCCCGGGATCAACTCTGTGAGGTAGCATGACGCCTCGTTTCATTTTCGTTGTTACCGCAAGGAGCCCTCATGGCACTGGCACTGTTTGATCTGGACGAGACCCTGATTGCGGGGGATTCCGCCAGCCTCTGGCTGGAGTACATGGTGGCCGAGGAGCTGGCTCCTGCCAGCATGATCGCGGAGGAGCAGGCCATGATGTCCCTCTACCATCAGGGCAAGATGGATATGCACCAGTACATGGCCTTCACCCTGCAACCGCTGGCGGGCAAGACGCGCCAGTGGCTCGACTCGCTCTCTACCCGCTTTGCCGAGCAGGTGCTGCGCGAGCGCCTCTACCCCGAGGGGTTGGCGCGTATCGAATGGCATCGGGAGCGGGGCGACGATCTGGTGCTCATCTCCGCCTCCGGCGAGCATCTGGTGGCCCCCATGGCGAAGATGCTGGGGATGGATCACTGCGTCGCCATTCTGCTCGATGAGGAGGAGGGGATGCTGACCGGCCAGACCCGCGGCACCCTCAGCTTTCGCGAGGGTAAGGTGGCCCGCATCAACCAGCTGTTTGCAGGCAGGGACCATCTCTGGCAGGGGAGCTTTGGCTACAGCGATTCCCACAACGATCTGCCGATGCTGCGGGCGGTGAGCCATCCCCATGCGGTCAATCCGGCCCCCGCGCTGCGCCTGCAGGCCGAGGAGCTGGGCTGGCCGGTGTGGGAGTGGCAGCGCTGAGTCGCGCGCCACACAGGCTTAACGTGCGGCAAGAAGCACGAAAAACAAAGAGAGAGGCTGGAGCCTCTCTCTTTGTTTTTGCTGACGGCGTTGTGGTTGATGTTGGCTGCGGTGGCTACCCCTCGTTGGTTTGTTGCCGGGGCTCGCCAAAGGCGGGAATGTCCTCCTCGGCACTCTGGTGAGGGGCGTGGCGCAGCGGGAAGCAGATACGGTTTTTCCCCTCCCGCTTGGCCTGATAGACCCCCTTGTCGGCCAGCTCCACCAGCTCTTTGGCCGAGAGCCCGGAGCGGCTGAAGGCCACCCCGCCACTGATGGTGATGGTGAGGTCGGGTTCGCGCCACTCCAGCTGCTCCACCCCGAGCCGGAACGCTTCCAGCAGGGAGGGGAGCATCGGCTGCTCTTCGCCGTAACGGAAGATCAGCACCAGCTCCTCGCCGCCATAGCGGCAGAACCAGCCCCACTCGTGGAACAGATTCATGCCCAGCTTGCTCACCCGCTTGAGCACCACATCCCCTGCCTGATGGCCATGGGTATCGTTGACTCGCTTGAAATCATCCAGATCGAACATCACCACCCCGAAGGGGGCGCCACTGTTGAGCTGCTTCTGCAGGCACTCGTCGAAGAAGCGGCGGTTGTAGAGCCCGGTGAGCTTGTCCTGATGGGCTTGCAGGCGGATCTGGGCAAAGTCCTGGCTGGCTGCATCCATCTCTTCATAGACCTTGGCCAGCTCCAGCATGCGGCGGCCGTTGTAGGCGATACCGCCGGAGCGGCTGGCGCGGATCAGCAGGGTGATCTCCCCCAGCATCCGGCGGAAGTAGCGGGACCAGAGCAGGGCCAGCAGCAGATAGAGAATGCAGGCGACGGCAATCATCAGCTGCACGTTGATGGAGACGCTGTCGATCACCTGCTGCATGCTGGCAGTCGGCTCGACGCTGAGCAGGATCCAGCGCTGCTCGGGGATGCGGTAGTAGGAGACCATCATGCCGCTGGCATCATCGAGGAAAAAGCCCTGCGGCAGTTGCATCCGGGCCAGCCAGTCGGGGTGAGCGAGGGGTTTGAATACCCGTTCACGATCCGGATGGGCCAGCACCAGTCCGTCATGGTTGAGCAGGATCTGATAGCCATTGCCCAAATGGTGACTCTGATCATGCCGACTGTTTAGCCAGCTGGCGAGGGGGGTGAGCTGGGTATCCAACGAGAGTACGCCAACCCGCTTGCCGTCAGGATCTTCAATCACCCGGGCCAGCGCCATGGTGAGAGTGCCCAAGGTGTAGTCGTAATAAGGATCAGTCCAGACAATCTGTCCGGGATGGCTGGATGCCAGCAGATACCAGGGGCGGGTTCTGGGATCGAACTTCTCGTCAGCCTGCCAGGAGGGGTGGATCAGCATCTTGCGATGCTCGGTGCCCACGTAGACGTAATCGAGTTCCATCACCTTGTGGTAGGCCTGCCACTGTTGCAGGTAGCGCTCGCCGTTGCGGATCTCCGGGCCGCTGAAATCCCGATAATTTACCTGCTGATAAATGAGCGTAAACTGGCGTTTGAGGGTCGCCAGATAGGGTTCGATCAGGGTATGGAAATACTGGGTGTTACGAGCAATCAGATATTGTTGCTGCTCGTGGCGCAGGGTGCGCTCCATATGCAGGTAGTAGATGCTGCCGAGCAGCAACACAGGGATAAAGAGCAAGAGGAGGCCCAGCCGCATGCGGGTGATCAAAGACCAAGTGTTCTTGGGCTTGGCGGGGGACATGAACAGATCCTTTTCGTCTCGGGTGGCACCAGCATATATGATGCTGTGCGGCTCGTCTAAAGGCAGCAAATGAGATGTTTCCGATGCTGAACCACACTCTGCTCTCAATGATTCATTATGGCAGCATAGCGGTGCTAATCCTTGCCCTCTGTGTCGAGTATCTGATCTTTCGGCGCGGCCTGAACATGCTGCGAGTGCGCCGCCTGCTGCTGGCAGATGGGGTGGCAGCGCTGGCGCTCTTCTCCATCTTTGCGACCGGGTGTCTGCTGGCCCTCGAACATGCCAGCTCGGTGGCAGAGATCTTTGTCCATCCTGCCCACAGCCTCAAGATGGGGCTGTTTCTGCTGATTGTCGGCTCCCTCGTTTATCCCAGCCGCCTCTTCTATCGCTGGCGTCGTGCCCTGCGTCTGGGCAAGGCGCCGATGATCTCCATTCAGCAGCACTTCCGGGTGGTGTGGATCCTGCGGGGCAATCTGCTACTGATTGCCCTGTTGGCCGTGTTCACCAAGCCCTCGCTGCTGTAACACTCGCTGTGCTCAAAAGCAGTGCGATGCAGAGCATGGAGAGCGAGAGCGAAGACAAAGAGTGGAGACAAGAGGATAGGGAGGCGGGTATCTTGGATCGGATAACCCGTCACGCGCCGATTTAAGGAAGAATCGCCATGCGCTCCAATCTGATGTTGCTGATGGCTGCCACCATCTGGGGTATGGGCTTTGTCGCCCAGCGCCTCGGGATGGATCACATGGGGCCCTATACCTTCAATGGCCTGCGCTTTCTGCTCGGTGCCCTCTCCCTGCTGCCGCTGCTCTGGTGGCTCAAATCCCGACAACCTGTTGCCGTCGCGGGCGACCATCGCCAGCTGCTGATCGGTGGTGTGCTGGCCGGGCTGGTGCTGTTCTGTGCCGCCTCCCTGCAGCAGGTGGGGCTGCTCTATACCACCGCCGCCAAGGCCGGTTTCATCACCGGGCTCTACATCATTCTGGTGCCGGTACTGGGGCTGCTGCTGCGCCACAAGAGCGGGCTCAATACCTGGATCGGCGCCATCATCGCGCTGGCCGGTCTCTATGTACTGAGCGTCACCGACGAGTTCACCATCGGCTTTGGCGATCTGCTGCAGGTGGTCGGCGCCCTCTTCTGGGCCGTTCACCTGCTGCTGGTGGATCACTACTCCAACCGGGTTGCTCCCATCAAGCTGGCTGGAGTGCAGTTCGTGGTCTGCGGCCTGCTTAGCCTCGCCACCGCCTTTGTCATCGAAACCCCGACTGTTAGCGGCGCAGTGGCCGGTTGGCAGGCGCTGCTCTATGCCGGGCTGGTGTCGGTCGGGGTGGGTTATACCCTGCAGGTGGTAGGGCAGCGGGGTGCTCATCCGGCCCACGCCGCCATCATCCTCAGTCTGGAGACCGTCTTTGCCGCCGTGGGGGGCGTGTTGCTGTTGGGTGAGACGCTGGATGAGCGCGCCATTGCCGGTTGTGCCCTGATGCTGGCGGGGATGCTTATCTCTCAAATCCGGCTGCGCTGGTGGTGGAAGTCGCGCCGGGACAAGGTGCCTGTGACCAAGTAAACCGCGCTCGCAGCATAACAAAAACGCCCCGACTGTCGGGGCGTTTTGCATGGTGGCTGTTCGGATCAGGGGCGCTGATCCAGCTCGCGCTCCAGCTCCATGGCCTTCTGACGGGCCGGATGGGTATTGAGGCGCTGCCAATAGGCTTGCAGATGCGGGAAGTGGGCTAGCTGGCCGCTTTGCGCCAGCAGATCCACTAGGAAGGAGTTCATGATGTCGGCGCCGGAGAGGCGATCCCCCACCAGATAGTGGCGATTCGCCAGTACCTCATTGAGGTAGCCCAGCACCTTGGCACACTCCGCCTTGGCGTAGTCCGGCAGGAAGCGCATCGGGCTGCCATCCTTGCGCACGAACATGTCGAGCAGCAGCGGCAGAATGCCGGAACTCTCGGCAAAGTGAAGCCACTGCAGATATTCGGGATACTCCGGGCTATCTGGTGCCGGTGCCAGCCGATCGGCAGCATAGCGGGCGATCAGGTACTCGGTGATGGCGCCCGATTCCGCCAGCACCCGGCCGTCGAACTCGATGACTGGCGACTTGCCGAGAGGGTGGATGGCCTTGAGCTCGGGCGGCGCCAGAAAGGTGGCGGCATCGCGCTGATACGCCTTGATCTCATAGGGCTGGCCCAGCTCTTCGAGCAGCCAGATGATGCGTTGGGAGCGGGATTTGTTCAGGTGGTGCAGGACTATCATAACGACCTCGATTCGGTGGCGGGAAAGTGTGTACGAACGGGCGAGGGGGACGGTTCACCGGCAGTAAAAAAGAGCGGGCTGATGCCCGCTCCCTTGCTGACTGACTCAGGCATCCAACGCCTGATCCAGATCCGCCAGAATGTCCTCGATCGCCTCGATCCCGACCGACAGCCGGATCATCTCGGGTTTCACCCCAGCCTTGGCCTGCTCTTCTTCGCTCAACTGGCGATGGGTGGTGGAGGCCGGGTGGCAGGCCAGCGACTTGGCGTCGCCGATATTGACCAGCCGCTTGAAGATCTTCAGCGCATCGTAGAAACGCACGCCCGCTTCATAACCATCCTTCAGACCGAACGAGAGGATGGCCGAGGGGCGACCGGCCATGTACTTCTCTGCCAGCAGATAGTGCGGGTGGCCCGGCAGACCGGCATAGCTGACCCAGGCCACCTTGGGGTGATGCTTGAGGTGATTGGCAACCCGCAGGGCGTTGTCGACGTGGCGCTCCATGCGCAGGCTCAGGGTCTCCAGCCCCTGCAGCAGCAGGAAGGCGTTCATCGGCGCCAGCGCCGCGCCGGTATTGCGCAGCGGCACGGTGCGCACCCGCCCGATAAAGGCAGCCGGGCCAAAGGCCTCGGTGTAGACCACCCCGTGGTAGGAGGGTTCGGGTTTGGTCAGCTGGGGGAAGCGCTCGGCGTGATCCGCCCAGGGGAACTTGCCCGAGTCGACGATGACGCCGCCCAGCGAGTTGCCGTGGCCGCCGACATATTTGGTCAGGCTGTGCACCACGATATCGGCGCCATGTTCGATGGGCTTGCAGAGCACCGGGGTGGCGACCGTGTTGTCGACGATGAGCGGCACGCCACAGGCGTGGGCCACCTTGGCGAAGGCGGCCAGATCGACGATGTTGCCCGCCGGGTTGCCGATGCTCTCGCAGTAGACCGCCTTGGTCTTGTCGTCGATAAGGGCGGCGATGGCCTCGGCGCTGTCATCTTTGGCGAAGCGTACCTCGACCCCGAAGCTTGGCAGCATGTGGGCGAACAAGGTGTAGGTGCCACCATAGAGCTGGGGTGTGGAGACAATGTTGTCACCGGCGGCGGTCAGCGCCTGAATGGCGTAGGTGATGGCGGCGGAACCTGCCGAGACCACCAGCGCGGCGATCCCCCCTTCCAGCGCGGCCATCCGCTGCTCCAGCACATCGTTGGTGGGGTTCATGATGCGGGTGTAGATGTTGCCCGGCACCGCCAGATTGAACAGATCCGCCCCGTGCTGGGCGCTCTCGAACTCGTAGGCCACCGTCTGGTAGATGGGCACGGCGACCGCCTTGGTGGTGGGGTCGCTGGAAAAGCCGTGGTGCAGGGCCAGGGTCGCATCTTTCATCACACACTCCTTGTTGGATGTTGCTTGTCGCAGTTATAGATGGATAGACGTCCAATCTATCAGGCCCGTGGCCGATGTAAACAGCAAGATCCGGCAAAGCAATGTCGCCCGCAGGGGATGCGTGTCCCGAGTGGTTGGCATGGCCCGCACTCAGAGACGACGGCGATACTCCTTGTCATCGATCTGGTTCATATCCCACTGCATCAGGCGGTTGAGCTGCTGCATGGGATCCTCGATGAGCGGCAAGGGGCGTGGCAGGATCCGCTTGAAGTAACGGCGCAAGGTCTGCTGGATCCGGTTCGGTTTGATGGGATTGGCGTGGCTCATGATGGTGCTCCTCTGCTGTGGTTCTCACGTTCATCAGCAGTATTGAGCTAAAATGCGGAAGTAAAAACTGATGACTTACAGCAACAGGATTTCCTCTTTTATGCCGACCGGTCGCCTTTACCAGCAATTTCAACGACTCGCCCAGCTGCTTGGCAGCGACGAGCGGGAGATCAGCCTCGCCGAGGTGGCGGATCTGCTCTGCTGCACCCCGCGCAACGCCCGCCTGCTGCTGCGGCGGATGCAGGATCAGGGCTGGCTCAGCTGGTCGGCGGAAGCGGGGCGGGGGCGGCGCTCCCGGCTCACCCTGCTCGACAGTCAGGAGAGCCTGACCCGGCGCCGCTTGCGGGATCTGCTCAGTCAGGGCCAGCTGGCGCAGGCGGTACGGCTGGCCGAAGATCGCCTCGATCTGCTCACTCCGTTGCTGATCGAACAGCTCGGTCAGGCCACCCGCGAGGGGCGCCAGATCCTGCGGGTGCCCTACTACCGGCCGCTGCCGCAGTTGCTGCCCACCGGCCCGATGCGCCGCTCCGAAATCCACCTGAGCCGCCAGATCTTCAACGGCCTGACCCGGCGAAATGAGGAAAATGGGGAAATCGAAGGGGATCTCGCCCACCACTGGGAGTGTCTGGGCCCCTGCCACTGGCGCTTCTACCTGCGTCCGGCGGTGCGCTTTCACCACGGCCGCGAGCTGGTGGTGGAAGATGTGATGGAGAGTCTGCTGGCCCTGCGGGATCGCCCGCTGTTCGCCCATCTGGATCGGCTGGAGAGCCCCTGGCCGCGCACGCTGGATCTCTATCTCGACAGCCCGGATCCCTGGCTGCCCAATCTGCTGGCGGAGCCGGTGGCGACCATATTGCCGCGGGAGCTCAAGGGGGAGGCGGGCTTTGCCCTGCAACCGGTGGGCACCGGCCCTTACCGGGTGGCTGCCAACGATCCCCTGCATCTTTGCCTTGCGGCATTCGATGACTACTTCGGCCTGCGCGCCCTGCTCGACGAGATCGATATCTGGATGCTGCCGGAGCTGGCGGAGCGACTGGAGACCCACCTGCAGCTGGGGCGCGACAGCCCTGAGCTCGGTACCATGCGCGGCGAATCGGAGCTGGAGTCGGGCTGCTACTTCCTGCTGCAGGACGATCGTTCCGGATCCTTGCAGGATCCCGCCCTGCGGCAGTGGCTCGGCCAGTTGCTCAATCCGGTGGCTCTGATGGGGCGGGTCGCCCCCGAGTTGCAACGGGGCTGGACCAGCGCCCTCGGCCTGCTGCCCCACTGGCGCGAAGCGCTACCCGCGCCCTTGCCCACACCGGCGCAGTTGCCGACGACCTTGGTGCTTGCCTGCTTCAACCAGCATCTGGAGTTCAACGAGTGTGCCAACGCCATGAGCAGCCTGCTGGCCGAACAGGGGATCAGGCTGGAGGTGCGCACCCTCGATTACGGTCGCTGGGTGAGTGGCGAGGATGAAGACGTGGATCTCTGGCTCGGCACCCTCAACCTCGAACATGCCGGCCCCTTTGCCCCCTACGCCTGGTTGCAGGGCACCCCGTTGCTGCGCAAGGTGTGGAGCAGTCAGCATGAGTTGTGGCAAGGGTTGATGCAGTGGCGCGCCAGCGGTGAGGAGCCTGGTCCCCGCGCCCTGCTGGCAACTGTGCAGCAGCAGAGCTGGTTTGTGCCGCTGTTTCACCACTGGCTGGAGCTGGAGAGCCGGGTCGGCGTGCACGGGGTGCGGATGACAGCGCTCGGCTGGTTCGATTTTCGCAGCGCCTGGCTGCGGCCCGAGCCGCCCCATCAGCCCGCAGAGGCGCCATAGTTCGTCCAATTTCTGTCGCGGCTGACGGGCGCTCCGTGGCCGCTTGCGTGAAAGATCCGTAAATCGGCCGCTGCTGCACAGTTTGTGTCACGCCTCTGTGCCATGCTGTTTCAGGTTATGGACAGCAGAGCAAATGAGGAAAACGATGAGCAACAATTCAGACAGTTCCGCAGGAAAATGCCCGGTCATGCACGGGGGAACCACCTCCGTCGAGACGTCCAGAATGGAGTGGTGGCCGAAGAGCCTCAACCTCGACATTCTTCACCAACACGATACCAAGACCAATCCGCTGGGGGCCGGTTTCAACTATCGGGAAGCCTTGAAGGGGCTCGATATGGCGGCCCTCAAGCAGGATGTGACCGCCCTGATGACCGACAGTCAGGAGTGGTGGCCCGCCGACTGGGGCCACTACGGCGGCCTGATGATCCGCATGGCCTGGCACTCGGCCGGGACTTACCGCATCGCCGATGGTCGCGGCGGCGGTGGCAGCGGCAACCAGCGTTTCGCCCCTCTCAACTCCTGGCCGGATAACGCCAACCTCGACAAGGCCCGTCGCCTGCTATGGCCCATCAAGAAGAAATACGGCAACAAGATCAGCTGGGCCGATCTGATCATTCTTGCGGGCACCGTGACCTATGAGTCCATGGGGCTCAAGACCTTCGGCTTCGCCTTTGGCCGCGAGGATATCTGGCATCCGGAGAAGGATATCTACTGGGGATCGGAGAAGGAATGGCTGGCGCCCAGCGGCAAGCCGGGCGGTCGTTACTCCGGCGAGCGGGATCTGGAAAACCCGCTGGCGGCGGTGATGATGGGGCTTATCTACGTCAACCCGGAAGGGGTGGATGGCCAGCCCGATCCGCTGAAAACCGCGCAAGATATGCGGGTCACCTTCGCCCGCATGGCGATGGATGACGAAGAGACGGTGGCGTTGACCGCCGGTGGCCACACTGTCGGCAAGGCTCACGGCAACGGCGATGCCAAACAGCTCGGGCCCGAGCCGGAAGGGGCCAGCCTCGAGGAGCAGGGGCTGGGCTGGATCAATCACCACAGCCGCGGCATCGGCCGCAACACTGTGACCAGCGGCATCGAAGGGGCCTGGACCACCCACCCGACCCAATGGGACAACGGCTACTTCGAGCTGCTGTTCAAGTACGACTGGTGGTTGCAAAAATCTCCGGCGGGGGCCCATCAGTGGGAACCGATCAATATCGCCGAAGAGGATATGCCGGTGGATGTGGAGGACCCGTCGATCCGCTGCAAACCCATGATGACGGATGCCGACATGGCGCTCAAATTCGACCCCGAGTATCGCAAGATTGCCGAGCGCTTCCGCGATGATCCGGCGGCCTTCTCCGACGCCTTCGCCCGCGCCTGGTTCAAGCTGACCCATAGGGATATGGGGCCGAAGAGCCGCTATGTCGGCCCCTATGTGCCGACAGAAGATCTGATCTGGCAGGATCCGGTGCCAGCCGGACGTGCCGATTATGACGTGGCGGCAGTCAAGGCCAGGATTGCCGCCAGCGGCCTCTCCATCAACGAGCGTGTGAGTACCGCCTGGGATAGTGCCCGTACCTTCCGTGGCTCCGACAAGCGGGGCGGTGCCAACGGCGCCCGCATCCGGCTGGCGCCGCAGAAGGATTGGCCGGGCAATGAACCGGCGCGGCTGGCGAAGGTGCTGGCGGTCTATGACAAGCTGGCGACCGAGTGTGGCGTCAGCGTCGCGGATCTCATCGTGCTGGGGGGCAACCTCGCCATCGAGCAGGCTGCCCAGGCCGCCGGGGTGACGGTGAGCGTGCCGTTTGCGCCGGGCCGGGGGGATGCCACTCAGGCTCAGACCGATGTGGCCTCGTTCGAGGTGCTGGAACCGCTGGCCGACGGCTTCCGCAACTGGCTCAAGCAGGACTATGTGGTGACGGCGGAGGAGTTGCTGCTGGATCGCGCCCAGTTGATGGGGCTTACCGCCTGCGAGATGACGGCGCTGGTCGGTGGGATGCGGGTGCTCGGCACCAACCACGGCGGTACCGGGCACGGGGTCTTTACCGATCGGGTCGGGGTACTCAGCAACGACTTCTTCGTCAACCTGACCGACATGGACTACCAGTGGCTGCCGAAAGCGAGCAATCTCTACGAGATCCGCGATCGCCGCAGCGGCGCCCTGAAGTGGACGGCTACCCGGGTGGATCTGGTGTTCGGCTCCAACTCGGTGCTGCGCGCCTATGCCGAGGTCTATGCCCAGGATGACAACAAGGAGAAGTTTGTCTGTGACTTCATCACCGCCTGGAACAAGGTGATGAATGCGGATCGCTTCGATCTGTTGGGCTAGCCCCCGAGCCGTTTGGTTATCTGCACCAGCCCCGCACACCCAAGATGTGCGGGGCTTTTTACTGCCCGCTTTTCTGTGCAGCCCTACAATCCGCCGCACTGCGACACCCGCTGGCCGGTCGCGCAGGGTCGTGGGCATCCCTGTGCTTGGGCCAGCAGTATCATGTAACATGTTGATCCGCTGGCGATGCCCGGCGGCCACCCATTGGCCACTGATGTCCCATGAACGGACAAGGACAGAAACAAAGAGACAAGGAGTCAACTCATGCTGGAAATGCAGATCCAACCCCGCTTTCAGGAGACGGATGCCCTCGGCCATATCAACAATACGGTGCCGGCGGTCTGGTTCGAATCGGCGCGGGATCCCCTGTTCCGGATCTTCTCCCCCGATCTGGATGTGCATAACTGGCATCTGATCATCGCGGGCTATACGGTGCAGTTCAAACGGGAGCTGTTCTACGGCCAGCCGGTCACCATCAAGACCGGCGTGCGCCGCATCGGCACCAGCTCCTTTACGGCCTGGCAGGAGGCCTGGCAGGGCGGCGAACTGGCCGTCACCGCCGAAACGACCCTGATCCATTTTGACTACCGGGCCCGCCAATCCCTGCCCCTGAGCGATGCTCACCGGGAAGGACTGCGGGCCTGGCTGACAGAGAGTTAACCACGGGCCGGATGGCCCATCACAGGAGTGTTATGTACAACTCAATGCGCAACACAGCGATCGCGCTGACCCTGGGATTCTGCTCCCTCCCTTCTCTGGCCGCTTCTCTCGCCGAGCAGTTTACCCTGATGGAGAAGGGGGCCGAGAGCGCCCTCGATACCCGTCAATTCAGCCATGACGGCGTCGATATCAAGGCCTGGATCGATGGCGCCCCCGTCATCATCGCCGTGCCCATCATGAACGAGCTGGGCAAGCTGGAAGGGGAGAGCCGCTATTACTTCAAGGGCGGCAAGCTGTTCGGGGTCAAAGAGCCCGCCGCCCAGTTCGCCTTTGACGACAGCGGCAAGCTGACCCAGTGGCTGGACGAGAAGGGTCAGCCCGCCGAGTTCGTCAGCAAGATGAGCATGCAGCAGCGTCAGGAGTGGCTCACCAAGCGGGCTGCCGAGCTGAGCAAGCTGTTTGTGGTGAGCGCGGCCGAACAGAAGGCGGCCAAGGGGGGCGTCAAGCTGAAGGGGGCGGATCTCGCTCACTGGCTCTGCAACGGCAAACTGATGGATCTCGCCCATGGCGACAAGGTGATCTTCGAGCAGGATAAGCTGAAGATTGGCGAGCAGGGGATCGAAGGGGAGGTCTCCCTGCGTCAGGATAAGGGGTGGCAGGAGCTGAGCCTCAAGTGCGAGGTGCAGGGCACCCTAGTGACCCGCCTCACTTGGCAGCCGCTGCCGGGGGCCAACAAGCCGCAATGAGCGCAATAGCAAGGGGGCCCATCTCGGGCCCCCTTCTCATTCGGTGTGTGGCTCCCCCAGTTTGAGCCGGGTGAGTGCCTCGACCCGGCGCCACTGTCCGGGCTCGAACCAGCGGGCCAGCAGCTCCTGCTGCTGTTCGGCCCGGGTCTCGTTCGGCAGTTGTCTGAGCTCGGCCAGAAAGCCGCTGAGCTGCTCCTCGAACCCTTGCCGGTTCTGCTCCAGCTGGTGCATCCGATCCACCGCTTCCGGCCCCCCTGTCTCCAGCAGCAGAGCCTCCCGTTTGGCCGGGTCCATCTGCGCCAGCCCTTGCAACTCCTCAAGTAGACGGCTGTTGGCCTCCGCCTCGCGAAACCAGCCCGGTTGCTCCGCCAGCCAGAGATCCAGCTCGCTGGCCAGCTGCGACTTGTCGCTGTCTCTTGCTTCCGCCAGCGCCCTGCGGCGCAGGGTCAGCTGCTCCATCAGCCGATCCTCGGCAAACAGCTGGGCCTGCTCCGCCGGGGTAAAGCTCTGCTGGCGCAGCTGCTCTCGCTCGTCAAACAGGATCTGCAAGCTGGCGAGGGAGATCTCGGTGGGCACCGTCAGGCTGCTCTGGGCGGAGACAAAGGTGCGATAGCGCGCCTGCAGGGCATCGGCGGCCTCCTGCTCGGGATCGTGCGGGTGGCTCTGTGCATGCTGGCTGGCTTGAGCGGGGGATGAGTCTGCCGTCGGTGCCGTGGGCCAGAGCAACACTCCGCCAAGCAGCAGGGTGATGGCGCAGGGCACGACGAGCAGGGTGGCTATCTTCATAGTCCCAGCTCCTTGAGACGGTTGGCATGCTGGCGATAGAGGGTGACCGGATCGGTCTCGAACAGATGGTGGATACCGAAGGACTGGTTCACTTCGTCCAGATGGTTCATCCGGTAGCCGGTGCCGATCACCTTGCCGAGGTGGCTGCTGCAGACCCCGACCAGTCCGTCATTGGGCTCCTTGAAGAAGGCACCGGTCAGCGCCAGCGCAGGATCCACCGGATCCAGCAGATTGGTCAGGTTGCCGCGCCCGCTCCAGGAGAAGTAGTAGACGCCGTTGGCTGCCTGCATCGGCCCCTCGCCGCAATAGCGGCTGGGCAGCCCCTCCGGGTAGCGCTGGTTGAACTGGCTGGCTCCCTTGCTGGTGAGGGCATCGAGGGCGGCGACCGGATCTTGCGGCAGCTGGCTCCCGCCCGAGAGCAGTGAAATCATGCCGGAGAGAGCGTGGGCCGCGGCGGCAGCCAGCTTCTCGGCGGCGCTGCCGGGGGCGGCATTGGCCCGCACCAGATCGGCAATCTCGGAGCCATAGTTGACCCCGCCGACGCTGGTGGCGGAGGCGACCAGCTCGGGGGCGACCGAGGCGACATAGCGGATGGTGGGGCCACCGTGGGAGTGGCCGATGAGGTTGACCTTCTCGGCGCCGGTGGCCGCCAGCAGCAGCTCGACCTGGGCGAGCAGCTGCTCCCCCCGTTGCTCCGAACTGGCGGTGGCTGACACCTGGGCCACGTAGACTTTGGCACCATCCCGGCTCAGGGCCTGGGGAATGCCGTAGAAGTAATCGACCCCGAGCAGCTTGTCGAAGCCGAACAGGCCGTGCACCAGCACTATGGGGTAGCGGGTCTGGGTGTATCCGCTGGCGTGTGCCAGCATGGGCAGGGTGCAGAGCAGCACCAGAAGCCATCTCTTCATCATCAGCATCCTTGTTGATTCGTGAGGAACAGATTGTGTGGCGTACTCCATGTTCGCCGGTGCCAGTATGGTGGCTGCTGACGGGAGAGGCTGTGAGGGGGATCGCAACTCGGGATTCAAAAGGGATTCAGGGTGCGGGCGGGGAGGCTGAACTCCCCGCCCTGCGGCTTATTGCCACTCCACCAGGTGATACTGCTTCTTGCCCCGGCGCAGCAGCAGGTAGCGACCAAACAGCCGATCAGTAGCGCTCAGCTGTTCATCCTGCTTGATCACACCATTGAGGCTGATGGCCCCCGCCGCCAGCAGCTCGCGGGCGATGCGTTTGGAGTTCGCCAGACCGCAGCTGACCAGCAGGCTGACCAGGTCCGTCTCGCCGCTGACGGTGCTGCATGGCATGCCATCCTGCGCCAGCTGGGCCAGATCGCTCTCGCCGAGGCGAGCTACATCGCCGCTAAACAGCAGTTCGCTGATGCGCTGCACTGCCGCCAACGCCGCCTTGCCGTGTACCAGCTCGGTCAGCTCGTTCGCCAACACCTGCTGGGCCTGCTTGCGCCCCTGCCGCTTCGCGTCTTCCGCCTCCAGTGCATCAATCTCGCTCAGCGACATAAAGCTGTAGTAGCGCAGGAAGCGGTAGACATCCTCATCCGCGGTGCCGAGCCAGAACTGGTAGAAGGCGTAAGGGGAGGTGAGCGCCGGATCGAGCCAGACCGCGCCCCCTTCGGTCTTGCCGAACTTGGTGCCGTCTGCCTTGGTGATAAGGGGCAGGGTCATGCCGTGCACCTGCGCCTGATGGAGGCGACGGGTGAGATCCATGCCGCTGGTGATATTGCCCCACTGGTCGTTGCCGCCAATCTGCAGGGTGCAACCGAGCCGCTGGTGCAGCACCGCAAAGTCGTAGGATTGCAGCAGGGCGTAGGAGAACTCGGTGAACGAGATGCCCTGATCCGGGCGGGCCAGTCGCTGGCGCACCGACTCCCGCGCCAGCATGGCATTGACCGAGAAGTGCTTGCCGATATCCCGCAGAAAGTCGAGGGCGGACATCTGCCCCATCCAGTCGCCATTGTTGACCAGTTGCGGGGCCGACAGGCCCTCATCGGCGGGCAGCAGCGCCCTGATTTGGGCCGACAGGCTGGCGACCCAACCCTGCACGGTATCGGCACTGTTGAGGCTGCGCTCGGTCGCCTTGAAGCTGGGATCGCCGATAAGGCCGGTTGCCCCGCCCACCAGTGCCACCGGGGTGTGGCCCGCCAGCTGGAAGCGGCGCAGCATCAAGAGCGGCACCAGATGACCGATATGCAGGCTGCCAGCGGTGGGATCGAACCCGCAATAGACGGTGCGCGGGGTGGCAAGATGGTCGGCCAGGGCCGCCGGGTCGGAATTCTGGGCCACAAGGCCGCGCTCGGTCAGCTCATCGAGCAGGTGGGGGTTGATCATGGGTTCTCCAACAGCAGGGGGAAAAGCCGTCATCCTCGCCGTTCTGGTTGGTGGTGGATATGTCCCCTAAGGGACAGTTTTGCCACTCTCGTGCTAGCATTCAGCCATAGCGGGGAATCGCTCCCCGTCACCGGAAACGTGCCACCATGACCCAGCCATTCACCACAGATGCCTTAACCCGCAGCATGACCGAGGTGGTCGATGCCCTGCACAGTAGCGCCTTTGCGGCGGCGCTGGTGCGGCTGATCCAGCAACAGGTGGCGTTTGATTGCGCCCTGCTGCTCGGGGTGGGGCAGCGCCCCGTCTACCTCTACGACAACCTCAATCATCAGCGGGCTCTGTTGTTTGACCGCTACCTCACCAGCCACTTCAGTCAGGATCCCTTTATGCAGGCGCTGGAGCAGGGCTTGCCTGCCGGCGTCTGGACCCTGGCGCAGGTCTCCCAAGGGCGGCTCGATCCCGAATATCGCCACCACTTCTATCAGGCCACCGGCTGGCAGGAGGAGGTGGGGCTGATCCTGCCGGTGCGGGACGGACTGACGCTGATGCTGTTTCTGGGGCGCCTCGACAAGCGCAGTACCCTCAGTCGTGACGAGCTGGCGAGGCTGGAGCAGCTGTTCCCGCTGGTGCATTCGCTCTGTCGTCAGCAGTGGCGGCAGAGCCAGCCGCTGCTGGCCCAGAGCACTGCGCTGCCAGATAGCGCCAGCCTCAAGAGCGCGGTGGAGCTGGCGATGGCGAGTGTCGGGGGGGATCTGCTCACCCGGCGCGAGCGGCAGGTGGCGGAGTTGCTGCTGCAGGGACTGGATACGGAGGCGATTGCCGCAGCGCTCGGGATTGGCAGCGGCACGGTGAAGAATCACCGCAAGCATCTCTATGGCAAGCTGCGGCTCGGCTCGCGGGCCGAGCTGTTCAATCTCTTTCTGAACCACCTCATTACGGCGCCGGTGGAGGCATCCCCCGTCTCATCGACGGGAGATACAACGAGCCCGCCATAGGGCGGGCCGGGGTTACTCGATGCGCGGGAGGGTGGGAGTGGTTTCGGGCAGGATACTGAGCAACTGGTAGCGCTTCATCAGCTGCTTGTTTTCATCCCCCTGTCTGACCTTGTCCAGCGCCTGTTGCAGGCGGGCAACCTGTTGTTTGTCTGCCCTCAGGTTGAAGGCGAAGCAGTTGTCCTGCTCTTCAATGATCGCGACGGTGACAAAATCCTCGCTGGGGAAACCCAGCTCTTTGGCCTGATGGCGCAACATCACCTCGTTGCCCGCCACCAGATCGGTGCGTGCCATGATGAGCTGGCGCACCACCTGATCCATACGCTCCACCGCCATCATATTGCCCGGGCTGATCCCGCGGTTGAGCAGCAACTGCTCCCCGACATCCGCCTGCATCACGCCGATCTGCAGCTTGGCGAGATCCGCTTTGCTGGCCACTTTGGGGGCATCCTGCTTGCGGCCGACCAGCGCGACCCTGGAGTGGCTGATGGGGCAGACCCAGAGGAAGTGGGGATCCCGCTCCTTGGTGTGCGCCGTGGTAAAGAGCACGGCCTCTTGCTGCTGGGTCAGCAGATACCAGCCGCGGGCCCAGGGCAGAAAGTGGATGGGTTGCTCCGGCTCTCCCATTTCACGCCACATCAGGCGTAGCAACTCGACCGCCAACCCCACTGGCTGACCATTTTTATCCTGGCCATTGAGTGGCATGTTCTGCTCCGAATAGTAGATAAGTGCCGGAGCCGGGAGCGCGATAAACAGGGCGAGAGAAGCGAGAGCAGGGAGCAGACGACGCATGATGCACTCCTTGTGCGGGTAGTTACCTAACAGTCTATGTGGCCTTTTCCATAACGTCATGATCCGGTAGCGGGATACAAAACAGGCCACCTTGCGGTGGCCTGTCGATTTATTTGAGCAGGGCTTCCATCTCCGCCTCTGCCTTGGCGCGCGCCTTGGCTTCCGCCGCTCTGGCGGCATCGGCGACGTTCTCTCCGGCCGTATGAGAGGCGGCACTGACGGCCTGTTTGGCCGGAGCGACAACGGCTTTGGTGGCTTCCTGTGTCACGGTAGCGGCGGCACTGCTGACTGCCTGTTTGGCCGGAGCGACAACGGCTTTGGTGGCTTCCTGTGTCACGGTCGCCGCGGCACTGCTGACGGTCTGTTTGGCAGGAGCGGCAACGGCCTTGGTGGCTTCTTGGGTCGCGGCCGCAGTGGCGCTGCTGACGGCCTGTTTGGCTGGTGTGACAACGGCTTTGGTGGCCTCTTGCGTCACGGTGGCGGCAGTGCTGCTGACGGCCTGTTTGGCGGGAGCTGCCACAGCTTTGGTGGCTTCCTGCGTCACGGTGGCAGCTGCGCTGCTGGCTGCCTGTTTGGCAGGCGCGGTGACTGCGGTGGTCGCACTGCGAGTCAGATTGGTCGCGCTTTGGCTCACCGCTTGGGTGGCCTGTCCGGTGGCCTGTCTGGTGGCGTGGGAGGCTGCGCCGCTGATAGCCTGGCTAGCGCTGTTGGTCAGCGAGCCGGTGACGCCGCGGGTCACTGTGCCCAGCGCGCTGCCAAGGGAGAAGGGGGAGGCGCCACTCTGACTGGTCGCCGCGCCGGTCAGGGCATTGGTCGCCGGGGTGAGCTGGCTGGCGGGGGTCTGCCAGCCCTGCATGGCGGTTGGCCAGGTCGGTGCCGTGCCCGCCAGATTTTCGCCGAAGGTCAGGGTGGTGCCATCCCCTTTTTGCAGCAATACCGACATCTGGTTGGTTTGCGAGTTCCACACCATCCCCGCCTGCTTGGCGATATCCGGCACGGGCGCATACTCGGAGACCACATAGAAAAGCGGCCCCTCCTGCTGTAACTTGTCGGCAGTCTTGAGCAACTGCATGGTGCTGTCGTAATTGGGGCCAAGGATGGCGGTCATCCGATCCTTGATCAGGGGTTGTTCGAACAGATTGACCTCGTTCGGGTCAAAGCCGACCAGCGGCTTGAGCAGAGCCCACATCAGCTGGCTGGTGGGGCTCATCATCAGCAATGGGGCAACGCAGGCGGACAACATCAGGCTCAGGCAGGCCGCCTGAAGCAACGGCATGATACGCATTGGGATAATATCCAAATAACGATTTGATAAATAAGGTTATATTTTGTCAGAACGTGACAAATTCACCGGAAGTTTGCGCGTGGCAGCGAGAGACTGCCCGCAGGCGCTGGCAGGCTACCATATTGGTTCCACAATGCCAGCAGGCAGTATGATTGTCAGTCAAGTAAACTACGGGGCTGGTCGATTCTTCGAGAGTGCCCCCCATCGAAACAGGATCCCTCTCATGAAAAATTTACTGCTTTGCCTGCTGGCCTCCCTCTGGCTCACCCCCGCTCTGGCTGCGTCCAAAACCACTGTGGTGGGCGAGTCTGCCAGTCCCGAGCTGGTGTTGCCGCTGGGCTCATTGCCCGAGCGGGTCTGCTGGTTTGCGGATCAGAAATATTCCGAAGGGGCCCGCATTCTGCAGGGCGATATCTGGCTGGAGTGCGGCCCGCTGAACGACCTCGAGCGCAATGGCCCGCTGGCCTGGCGCTCTCCTGCGGTGGTGTTGCCTGCCACCCGTGGTGCGAAAGATCAGAAGACGATTTCCGTGGGTCAGTGAGGCTTTTCTTGATCCAGCTAAAGACATGGACGTGATCCCTGTCGCATAATGCAGCTCCTTTCTTCTCTTGGCTGGAACCTAAGAAATGGCTCGTCGCTCTTCCAATGCACAACGTCGTCGCAGTAGCTGGTGGTACAAACGCCTGTTGGCAAGGGAGCGGGAAGAGCGCGAAGCGCGTTCCGTCCGGGATTGATACAGCATTGAAAAAACGGAGCCTCGGGCTCCGTTTTTGCGTTTATTACTCTTAGCAGAATAACAACGGGGGCCATCAGGCCCCCGTTTTGTTTTTGCAGGTCTTGCCTGCTTGCGGCTTAGCGCTGCAAGGTGGCCAGTGCCAGTTCGACCCGCTTGGCGTATTCGGGGTCGGCCTGCTCGAAGTGTTTGAGCTGGGCCGCGACGATGGCGTCATCCTCCACATTGATGAGGGAGCGGGCCAGGTTGGCGGCGAGCCGCGAGCGCTGCCCTTCGTCCATGATGCGGAACAGGTTGCCCGGCTGGCTGTAGTAGTCGCTGTCGTAATCACGGAAGTCGTAGTGCAGGGCGGCCCCTTCCAGACTCAGCGCCGGTTCGTGCTGCTCGCTCGGCTGCTGGGTGCCGAAACGGTTCGGCTGATAGTTGGGGCTGGCGCCGCCATTGCTGTCTGCCCGCATGGCACCGTCACGATGGGCGCCGTGATGGAACGGGCAGCGCGGGGCGTTGACCGGCAGCAGACCGTGGTTGACGCCGAGGCGATAGCGCTGGGTGTCGCCGTAGGAGAAGAGTCGCCCTTGCAGCATGCGATCCGGCGAGAAGCCGATACCGGGCACCACGTTGGCCGGGGTAAACGCCGCCTGCTCCACATGGGCGAAGTAGTTGTCCGGGTTCTGGTTAAGCTCCAGCATGCCCACCGGGATCAGCGGGTAGTCGCTGTGCGGCCACACCTTGGTGAGGTCGAACGGGTGGATGTTGTAAGTCTGGGCGTCGGCCTCCGGCATCACCTGCACATAGACCTTCCAGCGCGGGAAGTCGCCCCGCTCGATAGCGTTGAACAGGTCCGCCTGACTGGTCTCCCGATCCTGCCCGACGGCGGTGGCGGCCTCTTCATCGGTGTAGAAGCTGTGGCCCTGCTCGGTCTTGAAGTGGAACTTGACCCAGAAGCGCTCGTTGGCGTCGTTGATAAAGCTGAAGGTGTGGCTGCCGTAGCCGTTCATCTCCCGCAGGCTCTTGGGGATGCCGCGATCGCTGAACAGTATGGTGACCTGATGCAGGGATTCCGGATGGCGTGACCAGAAGTCCCAGGCGGCAGTGGCGCTGCGCAGGTTGGTGCGCGGATCCCGCTTCTGGGTGTGGATGAAGTCAGGGAATTTCAGCGGATCGCGGATGAAAAAGACCGGGGTGTTGTTGCCCACCAGATCCCAGTTGCCCTGCTCGGTATAGAACTTGAGGGCGAAGCCGCGCACATCGCGTTCGGCATCGGCGGCGCCCTTCTCACCGGCTACGGTGGAGAAGCGCAGGAATACAGGCGTCTGCTTGCCGATGGCGCTGAACAGATCGGCCTTGCTGAACTGGCTGATGTCGTGGGTCACGGTAAAGGTGCCGTAGGCGCCCGAGCCCTTAGCGTGAACCACCCGCTCGGGAATGCGCTCGCGGTCGAAGTGGGCGAGTTTCTCCATCAACCAGATGTCTTGCATCAGGATGGGGCCGCGCGGGCCGGCGGTGAGGCTGTTGTTGTTGTCGACGACGGGGGCGCCGTTGGCGCTGTGCAGGGTCTTGTCAGTCATGGCTTCTCTCCTTGTTGATATGGGGTCAGCCTACGGATCTGCGCCGTGCTCGGCCAATGGGCCTTTCCTCGCCCTTTGATAGGCAAGACAAATGGGTGCGGGTAGGGGATGTGTAACCGCGCCGGATATTGCATGATGGAGGTTTCGAGAAGGAGCCTCATATGCAGATTACTATCCGTCATGCCGAACCCACCGATGCCCCCGCCTTGCGGGATCTCTACGCCATGCCTAATGCCCAGGCGGGCACTCTGCACCTGCCCACACCTCCCCTTAGCCAGTGGCAGAAGCGGTTGGAGAGCAGTGATGTGATCGCCTTGGTGGCCGAGGTTGACGGCCTGCTGGTAGGCCAGCTCTCGCTGCTGGTTGAGTCCAATCCGAGACGCAAGCATGTGGCCGGGATTGGCATGGGAGTGCGGGATGACTGGGCTGGCAAGGGGGCTGGCTCTGCCCTGATGGCCGCGGCGCTGGATCTGGCCGATAACTGGCTCAACCTGCACCGGATTGAGCTGACCGTCTATACCGACAATGAGGCCGCACAGGCGCTTTATCGCAAGTTCGGTTTTACCGAGGAGGGGCGAGCCCGTGACTATGCCTTCCGCCAAGGGCGTTATGTGGATGCGCTCTATATGGCCAGAGTCGCGGGGGGCGCCAGTCGCTAACGGTATGGTCGATTATCAGGCCAGATTGCGCCCGGTGATCCGGGCGCTGGAGCAGAATCCCGAGCTCTCCATCGAAACGCTGGCAAGCAGTGCCTGCTTGTCTTTCTACCATTTTCACCGGGTGTTTACGGCTGTGGCGGGGGAGACGCCCGGGGAGATGTGTCGTCGTCTGCGCATCCAGCGGGCTGCTTGGCAGCTCTGCTATACCGATGCCAGTGTCACGGCCATTGCGTTGGGGGCGGGGCTCGCCAGCTCTCAGGCGTTTGCCAAGGTATTTCGCCGTTACTATGGTTGCACGCCGGGAGAGTTTCGCCGCGACAAGAGCAAGAATGGACACTTGATGAGCAAGGATGGACACGCACTTGTGCAGCCGAATCCTTATGCTGAGGGTCACTCATCAGCAAGGAGCAATACCATGAAAACCATCGAGATGGACGCCCGTACTCTGGCCTATATGCGTGTCACCGGCCCCTATGGCGAGGGGTATGACCCCGTCTGCCGCCAGCTGCATCAGTGGGCCAGCGCCCGCGGTCTGGAAGGTGGGGAGTGGATCTTCATCTATCACGATAACCCCGAGGTGACTCCGCCAGCCCAGTGTCGCACTGACATCGGGGTGACGGTGCCTGCGGGGACGGTGGGGATGGGGGCGGTCGAGATCCAGCTTATTCCCGCCGGTCGTTACGCGCAGTCCCGTTATCTTATTACCGACCGCAGTCAGTATGGCCCGCGTTGGCAGGAACATATCGGCGACATCGTTGCTGCCGGGCTGGAGTTTGGCAATGGTCCCTGCTTCGAGCTCTATCACAGCATGAGCGATGATCCGGTGCAGGACGATGTCAGCTTTTGCTCCAGCCTCAAGGGGTAGGGCACAACAAGACGCAAGGGATGGTACAGAACGTCGTGCAGAAATTAGAGAGCCGGACAATGTCCGGCTCTTTTGCATCTGGCGGTTGGGCGGCGGTTAGCGCTGGAACCCCTTCTGGGCGAACTTGGGTCTGGCATTCATGATCTGCTCCACCTGCTCGTCGCTCATCTTGCCACGCGACAGCCCCAGCACCTTGTAGGTGAGCAGCGGTCGGGCGGGCAGGGCGATCATCAGGGCGCGGATCTGGTTCTCGTCCTCTTTCTCGCGCGTCGGTTTGCCGTAGGCGTAGGTGAGAACGCCGGCATCCATCAGGTTTTTGACGGCTGGCTCGGTGATCGGCAGGTTTATGACGCTTTTACGCTGCAGCACGAACTCGCGCAGCACCGCCTTCTCGTTGAAATCGAGGAAGCTGATCATCTGGGCCAGTTGATCCTGCTGGCGGCGTGCCTGCCACTCGTCACAGGCCCACTCCCAGGCGATCAGGAAGCCCTGACTGCAGAAGTAGGAGATGGCGATCAACATGCCGACACCCAGCCAGGCCGCGTGGGTCGTGGCCCACTGGCTGACGGCCCCCTTCATCAGTCCGGCTGGAAACAGCAAAATGATGCTGCAACAGAGCAACAACCAGACCATCATCCAGTTGAGGCGGTTCAGTTGATAGAAATGTTGGATCCACCGTTTCATTGTTCATCCTTCCCAAACTGTTGTGGATAGTGAACTACCTACAGCAATCGGTGTGCCAACAGCGCAATGACGGCGGGGAGGGGAGGCTGGTGAGGTTACATTCCCTTACAACTTATTGAATGAGTTGTCATTAATTTGCCTTGTGAGGCGGCGGTCGAGTTGGTAAAACGTCCCCTCAGTCATTGGGGAGTAGCAACCCGCCCGCATTCCGGGCCGGGCCCATGTCAACACTCTTGGATCCTCGCATCCATGGCATGGGCGGCGATAGGCACTATCGCTCTGCAAGACCTTTGGCCTCGATATGCACGCCAGCCGGGCGAGCCATGTCGGGCCCATTGGTTACTCTGCTCGCCTGGCGGTATCTATTATGTTGATTACCCTGCTGTTATTTCTCGTCTCTGCGGTCACCATCTACCTTGCCTGCGAATACTTCGTCAACGGCATCGAGTGGACCGGCCACCACTTCAAACTCTCCCAAAGCGCCACCGGTTCGCTGCTGGCGGCACTGGGTACGGCGCTACCCGAGTGTATCGTGACCCTGACCGCTCTGCTGATGGGCAACACAACCGCCCAGCAGGAGGTCGGCATTGGCGCCGCCCTTGGCGGGCCGCTGGTGTTGGCGACCATCGGCTATGCGGCAGTCGGCCTCACCCTGCTGCTTTGCATGGGGCGTACCGAACGGGCCATCGATGGCGAGGTGCAGCGCGAGATTGGCCGGGATCAGCGCTGGTTTATCGGCATCTTTCTGGTGGCGACCGCGCTGGGGCTGGTCGCCTTCACCGGCAAGAGCTGGCTGGCTCCGCTCTTTGTGCTGGTCTACCTCGTCTATGTAAGGCGCGAGCTGAAACAGAGTGACAGCCACGAAGTCGAATTGCCGGAGCCCCTCAAGCTGGCTCCAAATGCCGGGATCCCGCCCCTTGGCAAGGTGTTGCTGCAGACGCTGGCTGCGTTGGTGGTGGTAGCGCTGGCGGCCCAGCTGTTTGTCCATCAGCTGGAGAGCATGGGCGAGCTGTTTGGCCTCTCGCCGGTGCTGGCAGCCCTGTTGCTGAGCCCGGTGGCGACCGAGATGCCGGAGCTGATGAACGTGCTGATCTGGGTGCGACAGGGCAAGAATCGGCTGGCGCTGGCCAATATCTCCGGAGCCATGATGATCCAGGGCACTATCCCCAAGGCGTTCTGTCTGCTCTTTACCCCCTGGTTGCTGGATGGCGCCATGATGGCCTCCTCGCTGGTGACGCTGCTGGCGGTGGGGTTGCTCTGGTGGGGGTTCAGAAAGGGGGCGATGACCGCCGGACGGCTGGCGCTGGTCGGTCTGCTCTATCTCGGTTTTTGCGGCTGGCTGCTGGTGAGCTGAAACGGGAGGCGCGGATATGAAAAAGCCCCCTTGGGTCAGGGGGCTTTGCTGTCGCGGTTGGTCGCGGCGCTTACAGCGCGGCGATTTCGGCCTGCTGGGCTTCCAGCTTGGTCAGCTGGAGACGGTAATCTTCCAGCTTCTCGCGTTCTTTGGCGATGACCGCTTCCGGTGCTTTGGCGACGAAGGCTTCGTTGCCGAGTTTGCCTTCGATACGGCCGCACTCGCCCACCAGACGGGCAACCTCTTTGGCCAGACGGGCCAGTTCGGCATCCTTGTCGATGAGACCGGCCATCGGGATCATCAGCTCGGTGGCACCGATCAGCTTCTTCACTGACAGCGGTGCGGTTTCACCTTCGCTAAGTACGCGGATGGACTCCAGACGGGCCAGCGACTTGAGGAAGGCCTCGTTGTCAGCGGCGCGCTGGGCATCCTTGGCATCGCACTGGAGCAGCACGTTCAGGGGCACGCTCGGGGCCACGTTCATCTCGGCGCGGATGTTGCGGATGCTGACGATGAACTCCTTCACCCACTCCTGATCCGCCATCGCGGCTTCGTCCACCTTGGCGGCGTCGAACTCCGGGAAGGCCTGAATCATGATGGTGTCGGCGTGTACGCCGGCCAGCGGCGCGACCGATTTCCAGATGGTCTCGGTGATGAACGGGATGATCGGGTGCGCCAGACGCAGCAGGGTTTCCAGCACGGTCACCAGGGTGTGGCGGGCAGCGCGCTGCTCGGCCTCGGAACCCTTGGTCAGTACCGGCTTGGTCAGCTCCAGATACCAGTCACAGAACTGGTTCCAGATAAATTCGTACAGCACGCCAGCCGCGATGTCGAAGCGGTAGGTATCGAGGGCGGTGCGGAAGTCACGGATGGCCACTTGTAGCTGGGACTGGATCCAGCGATCCGCCAGACTGAACTGCATCTCGCCGCCGTTGAAGCCACAATCCTGATCTTCGGTGTTCATCAGCACATAACGGGAGGCGTTCCACAACTTGTTGCAGAAGTTGTTGTAGCCATCCAGGCGCTTCATGTCCCAGTTGATGTCACGACCGGTAGAGGCCAGCGCCGCCAGGGTGAAGCGCAGGGCGTCGGTACCGTGGGCATCGATCCCTTCCGGGAACTGCTTGGCGGTACGCTTGGCGATCTTCTCGGCCATCTGCGGCTGCATCATGTTGCCGGTGCGCTTCTCCAGCAGATCTTCCAGCGAGATGCCGTCGATCATGTCGAGGGGGTCCAGCACGTTGCCCTTGGACTTGGACATCTTCTGGCCCTCTTCGTCACGGATAAGGCCAGTGATGTAGACGGTCTTGAACGGGACTTGCGGCTGGCCGTTTTCGTCCTTGATGAAGTGCATGGTCATCATGATCATCCGGGCAATCCAGAAGAAGATGATGTCGAAGCCGCTCATCAGCACGTCGGTCGGGTGGAAGGTCTTGAGTGCCTCGGTGTTGTTCGGCCAGCCCAGAGTGGAGAAGGTCCACAGAGCGGAGCTGAACCAGGTGTCGAGCACGTCTTCGTCCTGACGCAGGGTGGTTACGGACGGGATGCTGTGCTTGGCGCGCACTTCATCTTCGCTGCGGCCAACGTAGACGTTGCCGGCATCGTCATACCATGCCGGGATGCGGTGGCCCCACCACAGCTGACGGGAGACGCACCAGTCCTGAATGTCGCGCATCCAGGAGAAGTACATGTTTTCGTACTGTTTCGGCACGAACTGGATGCGGCCATCTTCCACCGCCTCGATAGCAGTCTTGGCCATCGGTGCTACGCGCACGTACCACTGGTCGGTCAGCATCGGCTCGATGGGCACGCCACCGCGATCGCCGTAAGGCTGTTGCAGCACGTGATCCTTGATCTCGTCCAGCAGACCCAGCTCTTCCAGCTTGGCCAGAATCGCTTTACGAGCGGCGAAGCGCTCCAGACCGGCGAACTCGGCCGGCAGGGCGGCATCGTAGGCGGTGCTCGGGTTGCCGTTGGTGTCGACTACTTCGGCCTCGGCACGCACGTGGGCGTCCAGAGTGAAGATGTTGATCATCGGCAGGCTGTGGCGCTTGCCCACTTCGTTATCGTTGAAGTCGTGGGCCGGGGTGATCTTCACGCAACCGGTGCCCTTCTCCATGTCGGCGTGTTCATCGGCGACGATGGGGATCAGACGGTTCACCAGCGGCAGCAGGATGTGCTGGCCGATCAGCGCCTTGTAGCGCGGGTCTTCCGGGTTCACGGCCACGGCGGTATCGCCCAGCATGGTCTCCGGACGTGTGGTAGCGACGATCAGGTAATCCTTGCCTTCGGCAGTCTTGGCGTCGTTGGCCAGCGGGTAGCGCAGGTGCCACATGTGGCCCTTGATCTCGCGGTTTTCCACTTCCAGATCGGAGATGGCGGTGTTGAGTTTCGGATCCCAGTTCACCAGACGCTTGCCGCGGTACATCAGGCCATCTTCGTAGAGACGAACAAACACTTCCTGCACGGCGGCGGAGAGACCCTCATCCATGGTGAAGCGCTCGCGCTCCCAATCCACGGAGTCGCCCAGACGGCGCATCTGGCGGGTGATGGTGCCACCGGACTCTTCCTTCCACTGCCAAATCTTGTCGATGAAGGCATCACGGCCGTAATCGTGGCGAGTCTTGCCCTCTTCCGCGGCGATCTTGCGCTCAACCACCATCTGGGTAGCGATACCGGCGTGATCGGTACCTGCCTGCCACAGGGTGTTCTTGCCCTGCATGCGGTTGTAGCGGATCAGGGTATCCATCAGGGTTTGCTGGAAGGCGTGACCCATGTGCAGGCTGCCGGTGACGTTCGGCGGCGGGATCATGATGCAGAAGGAGTCTTTGCTGGTGTCGCCGTGGGGCTTGAAGTAACCCTGGGCTTCCCAGTGCTGATAGAGCGCCTGTTCGATGGCGTTGTGATTAAAAGTCTTTTCCATGGTCTCGCCGTAATCTGGATGGATGGAGTCTGGTGTTGATTCTTTATGGATCAATTGGTTGCAGTCAGGGCTGCGCCGGATCCGGTGCGGCAAGGACGGGCTGGTCCCTCATTTCGAGGGTATGGCCTGCCTGGCGATAGTGCTTGTAGCGCTCGCGGGCTTGCTGCTTTTGTGTTTCGTCAGTGGGGACAAAA
Source organism: Aeromonas sp. Y289-2 (assembly GCF_027705925.1). Lineage (NCBI taxonomy): Bacteria > Pseudomonadati > Pseudomonadota > Gammaproteobacteria > Aeromonadales > Aeromonadaceae > Aeromonas > Aeromonas sp. Y289-2. The sequence goes on along the minus strand of NZ_JAPDCH010000008.1, from coordinate 163,423 downwards.
TCTACCACTTGAGCGAAGTGTCCTGCAAACAAAGGTGTCGCAGTGGCCAGATTGATGAGGCGGGCGTAGCGCCGTTTCGGTGGCTGATAGCCGATCTCCACCGGGGCCATGCCGCTTTCGCCTTGCAGCTGGTGCGGCACGAAGCGCTCCGGCGGCAGTTGCCACAACAGCTCGTCCAGGCGCAGAGCCTGAGCCTCATCGTCGCAGAACAGGTAGATATGGCCCGCGCCCCACGACTCGGCTGCAAGAGTGCAGGCCAGTCGCTCGACCGCAGAGGCCTGCGCGTCATCCTGTTCGCTCATCAGGTAAAAGGTCACTTGGCTCATCAGGTTGATCCCGTTTTGCGGTGACGGACTGTTGACCGCCTCATGAGGCTGACGGGGCGTTTCCCGTCCGCAGCTCACTGATTCAAGAATGAAACAAGGAAGAGGCGGGCCTCTTCCTTGTGGTTCAGGGTAACGCCAACCCTTCCGATGCAGCCATCGGCAGGGGCCGGAGAGTTACTCTTTCTCTTCGATATCCACGCCAGCCCGGTTCAGCAGGAACTGGGTCAGCAGGGGCACCGGACGACCGGTGGAGCCTTTATCCTTGCCACTCTTCCAGGCGGTCCCGGCGATATCCAGGTGGGCCCAGTTGTACTTCTTGGTGAAGCGTGACAGGAAGGCGGCCGCGGTGATGGTACCGGCCGGACGACCGCCGATGTTGGCCATGTCGGCAAACGGGCTGTCGATCTGCTCCTGATACTCGTCAAACAGCGGCAGACGCCATGCGCGATCACCCGCCTGTTCGGAGGCGTTGAGCAGCTCGTGGGCCAGCGGGTTGTGGTTGGCCAGCAGACCCGAGGTGTGGTGACCCAGCGCGATGACGCAGGCACCGGTCAGAGTCGCCACGTCGATCACGGTTTCCGGATCGAAGCGGTCCACATAGGTCAGTGCATCACACAGCACCAGACGACCTTCCGCATCGGTGTTGAGCACTTCGATGGTCTGGCCTGACATGGAGGTGAGGATGTCACCCGGACGATAGGCGTTGCCACCCGGCATGTTCTCGCAGCCTGCCAGCACGCCGATGACGTTGATCGGCAGTTGCAGCTGGGCCAGCGCATGCATGGTACCGAGCACGGAGGCGGCGCCACCCATGTCGTACTTCATCTCGTCCATGCCATCGGCCGGTTTGATGGAGATGCCGCCGGAGTCAAAGGTCAGACCCTTGCCGACCAGCACGATGGGCTTGGCATCCGGATGACCCTTGTATTCGATGATGGCCATCATGGCTTCGTTGTCGGAGCCGCGGGCTACCGCCAGATAGGAGTTCATGCCGAGCTCGGCCATCTCCTGCTCGCCCACCACCTTGGTGGTGATGTTGTCGTAGGCATCTGCCAGACGACGGGCCTGGGAGGCCAGATAGGCCGGGTTGCAGACGTTGGGCGGCATGTTCGCCACGTCGCGGCAGACCCGCACACCCTTGGCCACGGCCAGACCGTGAGCGATGGCTTTTTCACCAATGGTCAGTTCCCGACGCGTCGGCACGTTGAATACCAGCTTGCGCAGCGGGCGACGTGGCTCGGCCTTGTTGGTCTTGAACTGATCGAAGCTGTAGAGGCCCGCCTTGGTGGTTTCTACCGCCTGGCGCACCTTCCAATAGGTATCCCGACCCTTGACGTGCAGCTCGGTGAGGAAGCAGACCGCTTCCATGGAGCCGGTTTCGTTCAGGGTGGTGATGGTCTTGTTGATGATCTGCTTGTACTGGCGTTCGTCGAGTTCCCGCTCCTTGCCGCATCCGACCAGCAGTACGCGCTCGCTGAGCACGCCCGGTACTTGATGCAGCAGCAGCATCTGGCCTGGTTTCCCTTCCAGGTCGCCACGGCGCAGCAGCGAACTGATATAGCCATCGCTGATCTTGTCCAGTTGTTCGGCAACCGGAGAGAGGCGACGAGGCTCAAATACGCCGACTACGACGCAGGCGCTCCGTTGCTTCTCTGGACTGCCACTCTTTACACTGAACTCCATGGAATCTCCTACATCCTAAAGACAAAAGGCACCTTTTATTGAATAATGCGGTGCTTGTTGGGGTATCAGAGGCGGAGCGAACAGCCACAGGCTCCGCAGTTCAAACTGGTAAAAATCCAATATACGGCCCTATTTTTCAGGCATTCGACTAAAAACACAAGTTTACTTGGGAATGACTGTGATCGTTTTCCGATATTTGTTCAGGGAAACCCTGAAAACCCAGCTGGCAGTGTTATTCGTATTGCTGCTTATCTTTGTCAGCCAACAATTTATCAAGATCATCGGTGACGCTGCCGATGGCGAGGTGCCGACACGTCTGGTCTCCACCCTGCTGCTGCTCAACTTGCCCAATATGGCGCTGTTGATGCTGCCTATCAGTCTCTTTTTAGCCATTTTGTTTGCCCATGGTCGCCTCTACGCCGAAAGCGAGATGACGGTGATGCATGCGGTCGGCTTCAGCCACCGTTTTGTGATGCGCAGCGCCATGTTGCTGGCCTTGCTGACGGCGGTGGTTGCGGCGTTCAACACTGGCTGGATCGCCCCGCAGGCCAAGGAGCGCGAGTATCAGGTGATCGACGAGTTCAAGGCGGACCCGGGTATCTCCTTCCTGCAGGCGGGCCGCTTTATGGAGCTCGACAAGGGGCGTCTGGTTGCCTATATCCAGGATTTGAACGACAACGGCTCAAAACTGCAAAAGATCTTCGTGTTGCAGCGGGCGGAGGGGAACAATCCTCCCTCGGTGGTGGTGGCGACCGAAGGGGTGGTGACGGTCGATGAGAACGGTCTGCAGTGGCTGACCCTGATGGATGGCTCCCGCTACGAAGGGAACTTCTCCGGCAAGCAGTTTCAGATCTCCGATTTTCGCGAATATGGTCTGGTGATCCGCCAGCAAGAGATGGAGCGTTCCAACCGCAAGGCGGCGGCCAAGCCGACCATGGAACTGTTCGGTACCCAGGACAACGCCATGATGGCGGAATTGCAGTGGCGTATCTCGCTGCCCCTCTCCATTCCGGTGCTCACCCTGCTGGTGGTACCGCTGGCGCGGGTCAATCCCCGTCAGGGGCGCTACGCCAAGCTGTTGCCAGCCATCATGCTCTATCTCTCCTACTTCCTGCTGCTCAGCGCCGCCCGTTCGGCCATCGACAGCGGTCGGCTGCCCTACTGGCCGGGGATGTTCCTGGTGCCGCTCGGTTACCTGCTGTTTATCGGCCTGCCCCTCAATCTGCAGGGCACCAGCTGGTGGAACGGGGTGAAAGGGCGCTATTTCAACAGAAAATCAGCATGATGCTGCAACATAGGAACTTCTGCTGATGTTTGGCATTCTCGATAGGTATATCGGTCGGGTCATCTTTATGTCGATCCTGCTGTGTGAAATCACGCTGGTTGGTCTGGCGGGGCTCATCAAATATGTGGAGCAGCTCAAGTCGGTCGGTGACGGCAACTACGACATGATCAACGCCCTCTACTATGTGCTGCTCTCCATGCCCAAGGAGGCGGTGCTCTTCTTCCCGCTGGCCGCGCTGCTGGGTGGCCTGATTGGTCTGGGTCAGCTGGCGACCAGCTCCGAGCTGGTGGTGATGCAGGCGGCGGGTCGCTCCAAGATCAGTATCGTGATGGCGGCGCTCAAGACGGCGATCCCGCTGATGATCATGGTAGGGCTGATGGGGGAATATGTGGCCCCCGCCGCCAAGCGCATAGCTGATGACATCAAGGCGGGCGCGCTGTCCGAAGGTCGTCTGACGGTTTCCGCCTACGGGGTGTGGGCTCGCGATGGCAACAACTTCGTCAATATCAACGGGGTGCGCAACGATGGCGCCCTCACCGGCATCACCCTCTATCGCTTCACCCCCGAGCGCAAGCTGATCGACGTGGTGCAGGCGCAGGAGGGTGTGTTCGAGCGTCACCACTGGCTGCTCAAGCAGACTCAGGTTACCCGCTTCGACGACCCGGCGCAGATCCGTAGCGAACAGCATGACAAGATGGAGTGGAGCTCGGAGCTGACGCCCAAGCAGCTGGGGGTGGTGAGTATCGACCCCGAGAACCTCTCGGTCTCCGGTCTGCTCGATTACATCGGCTATCTCGATGCCAACAAGCAGGATGCCGGTCGCTACAAGCTGGAGATGTGGCGCAAACTGCTGTCACCGCTCTCAGTGGTGGCGATGATCCTGCTGGCCTCCTCCTTCATCTTCGGCCCGCTACGCTCTGTGAGCATGGGGGCACGGATGCTGATGGGGATCATGACCGGCTTTGCCGTCTATGTGAGTGATCGGGTGTTTGGCCCCATCAGTCTGGTCTATGCGGTACCGCCGATTCTGGCGGCTATCGCGCCCAGCTTGCTGTTTGGCGGCATCTCCTTCTACATCCTCAGCCGCAAGCAGTAATCCGCACGGGATTATGAGGAAATGCAAAGAGGGCACCTGTTGGTGCCCTCTTTCGTTGCTGCATTGCTCCGGTATTACTTGTTAAGCAATTCCAGATTTTCCTGCTTGTTCAGCACGATCACTTCGCACTCGGCCCAGATATCCTGAAACGCCCGCGGACGTTGGCGGTTGAACAGGCACATCAGGTTGCCCAGACCAAAGGCGGCGGTGGCGAGACGGATCAGCGCCTGGGTAATACGGATATGGCTGCCATCTTCGTTCTGAATGCGCAGCCGCCAGGCGCGCATGCCGACGGTCTGGCCAGCGCGGGTCCAGAACCAGGTGTAGAAACCACAGATGACGAAGGCGAGCCACAGGGTGTAGATCAGGCTCAGGTGGTGGCGGGTAAGCAACCAGACGGTATCTTCACCCGCCGGTACGCTGGCCATGCCGGTGACCAGCAACAGCTTGGCGACACCCATGCCGATAAAGCCGGCGATGATCAGCAGCGAAGTCACCACCAGCGCATCATAAATCAGAGCGCCGAGGCGACGCAGCAGACCTGCTGACGGGTATGGCTGAGTGGCAGGAGAGGGGGATTTTAGTTGGACTTTTTTAGGCTTGGCCATCGTTTTTATTCCATTAAGATGATGGCGGCATTCTATGTAACTGGCCCCGCATCGGCAAGGCGTTGAATAAATGAACAAACGGGAGTGTTCAATCGAAAAACACCTTGCATGGCATCGCGCCATTCGTATAATCCCTCGCAGTTGCCCGGGTGGCGAAATCGGTAGACGCAGCGGATTCAAAATCCGCCGGTGAATAACCGTGTCGGTTCGAGTCCGACCCCGGGCACCATCAAATTCATGACAAAAGGCCATCAGCAATGATGGCCTTTTGTTTTTTGGCGTTCCTGCGCATTGGTGCGTTGCTGCTGAGCAGGCAGTACTTCCCGTTACCTCTTGGTATCCCTTCTCTTTTCCCGCTCTCCGTTATTTCATTTCCTTGATATAGCCGCTGACGGCATCACCGCCAGCGGCCTGTCTCTATTGCGGTTTTTTCCAAACCTTGCTGCATCAGAACATGGTTGCCGCACTATCCCAGCAGCGCAAACAGCAGGGTACCGAGGGTGCCAGCGAGTGTCAGCGCGATGATGGCTCTGGGTGTGCCGTGCAGCTTGGTCCACATAAACAGACTGGTGAGGGCGAGCAGCAGCAGGGCCAGGGCGGCGATATCGCCAAACAGCTGCCAGCCGAGGCCGGTACCCATGCCGCGGTGCAGCCGGTTGAGGCTGGCGGCAAAGTTGGCTTGCTGCAGGTCGGTACGTACCAGCAGGGTACCCTCAACATAGCTGGCGGCCACGCTCTGGCTGAGGGTGACGCCGCGCATTTCCCACTTGGCGGGCAGGATGAGCGGGCCGTTCGGGGTGGGCAGGGTCTGGGCAGGGGTGATCATGGTTCGCCCGTCGGCAAAGGTATCGGGATAGCGCTGTTGCAGCAGGATTTTCAGCTGCTCCGGGCTGGCGAGCGGCGCCTCCAGCACTATCTCTTCACTCGATTTGTCAGTATGGGGGCCGGGGATGGGCAACACGGCACGGTGTTGCAGCCAGAGACCGGTGATGCCGTACATCAGCATCAGGGCGAGGGTAAAAAAACCGGCCCAGGCATGGAGGCGGCGTACCCATTTGTTGTTGTGAAGGGGAACTCTTCTGCGTTTCATCGTGGTTGCTTCATAAAAAAACTGGCCAGCAGGGGCTGGCCAGTCGGGGTGGTTGTCACAGAGATCAGAAGCGGTAGGTTCCGGTCAGACTCAGCTGACGGGGCGTACCCGGCATGATCTGGGTGGCACTGGTGGCGCTGACAAAGTACTCGTGATCGGTCAGGTTTTCGGCGCTCAGCTCGGCTTCCCACTGTTGCCAGCGATAACCGGCGCGCGCATCGAAGCGGGCGTAACCGGGCAGTGTGGTGGTGTTGGCGTTGTCGGCAAAGCGATCGCCCACTGCCGTCACGCCGGTTTCGCCGAACCAGCCCTGCTCGCCACTCTTGTAGCCGAGGTAGAACTGGCCATTCTGGCGGGAGACGTTCATCGGGCGCTTGCCCTGCAGATCCGCGTCCGCCTTGACCTGCTCCGCATCCTGAATGGCGAAGCCGCCACGCAGGTAGATCTCGTCGGTCAGCTCGGCGCGGGCGCTCAGCTCGACACCCTCGGTACGCTGCAGGCCGGTGAGGATCACCTTGGTGGGATCCAGCGGATCCTTGGTGCGCTTGTTGTACATCTCCAGTCGATAGAGGGAGAGAGTGGTCGCCAGCTTGCCGTTCAGCCAGTCACTCTTCACCCCCCCCTCGTAGAGGCGGGTGTGCTGGGGTTCCAGCCCGTTGTTCTTGTCACCTGGGGTGATGCCGATCAGCTCGCCGCCCACCGGAGTGAAGGTCTTGCTGTAGGAGGTGTAGAAGGCGTGATCCTCGAGGGGATTCCACACCAGACCGAGGCGCGGGCTCAGGCTGTTGACCGAGACGCTCTCCTCCTTGTTGAGGTCGTAGCGGCGACTGGTGACGGTGAAGTCGTCACGGCGCAGCCCGCCCACCAGATGCCAGTCACCCAGGGTGAGCTGATCCTGCAGATAGAGGCCATTACCGCGCACCTTGTGTTTGGCGTCGCTGGAGAGCTTCATGGAGCCATTGTAGGTGGGCAGCGAGCCCGGATCGTAGAGATTGCCAGACGGGATGGCGGTGGCGTTCTGGTAGAGCTTGGGTGTGCGCTCCTGCCAGTTCTGCTCGAAGCCAACCAGCAGGCGATGTTCCACCGGGCCGGTCTGGAACAGACCTTCGGCCTCGGTGTTGCTGATCAGGCTCTTCGCTTTCAGATCTTGCTGCCAGCGGGAGCGGGTCACCTGATCCCCTTTGACGCTGGTGACATAGGTGTTGTCAAACTGGCTGTCGAGGGTGGAGTAACCGAGCTGCTGGCGCAGCTGCCACTGATCGTTGATATCCCAGGAGAGGCGGGAGCGGGTGGATTGCGCCACGTCATCAATGAAGTCGCGGCTGGTATCGCTGTAAACATACTCTCGCGGCACATCGGCCGGACGGCCATTGACCCCGGGAATGCCGCGATCCGGGGTGCGGTCATGTTCGTTGCGCTCGTACTGCACCAGCCAGTTGAGGTTGTCGCTGATCTCCCAGTTGGCGGAAGGGGCCAGCAGAGTGCGCTTGCTCTTCACGCCGTTGCGGAAGCTATCTTTGTCCTCTTGTGCCATGTTGAGGCGCAGTTGCACCTGCTCACTCGCCTCGCCATTGAGGTCGGCGGCCAGTCGCTGACTGTCAAAGCTGCCGACCCGGGCGGTGACGCTGGACTCCTGCCCTTTCTGCGGCTTCTTGCTGACCCGGTTGACGATGCCCCCCGTGCTGCCACGGCCGTAGAGTACGGCAGCCGGGCCCTTGAGCACTTCCACCCGCTCGATGTTGCCGAGATCCCGGGTGTACTGCATGTCGTCGCGGAACCCGTCGAGATAGAAGTCGTTGCTGGCGCTGAAGCCGCGGATATTGACTCCATCGAAGCGGGTATCACCGCTGGCGTTGACCCCGGGAATACCGCTCAGGGCTTCGCTCAGCGTCGGTTGGCCGAAGGCGGTCAGCTCGCTGACCTTGACGCTGTCGATGGTCTGGGGAACCAGCTTGGCTGGCGTATTGGTACGGGTTGCGGTGGCAACTTCCTGATGCTGGGATCGTTTGCCAACCACTGTCATGGTTTCATCGGTGGCCTGGGCAGTGAAGCCGGTGCCCAGCAGTGCCAGCGAGACCAGCGTTCTGCGAAAGTGAGGGTGCTGCATATTCAATATTGACTCTTTGGATGTCGACCTGACGGCTCGAACATATTGATTTAATTATAATTAGCCTGACCCGCTTAAGCGGGATGCCAATGATATTGATTTTCATTTGTCTGGCAAGGTGAAAATAGAGGGGGGCTGTGGGGGCAGGTTTACGGTTGGGGAAGCGCGGCTGAAAAGTAGAACCATTGCAGCAAACTGCGGGAATGAAGCGAGAGCAAAAAGGGCGTAGCGGAAGAGAAAGAGACGAAACGTGAAGAGGTATCCGGCCCGATAGGACGGGCCGGATACCGGACTCAGCGAGTACGCAGCAGTCGATGGGCGAGTGGCAGGGCCGCCAGCAGGCGATAGGCCAGCAGAGACGCTCCCAGCAGCAGCGGCACCTTGGCGATCTCCCACAGGATGGATGCGCCCTGCGGGCCAAACACGAAGAGCCAGACTACCAGCATCATGTGCAGGCAATAGATCCCGAGCACTTTGGGTGCCTGACGTTCAAGCCAGCTGCCTTTGCCCCACTCGGGGTTGGCCAGCAGCAGGCCAAACAGGCCGATAGCCCAGGGAAGGGAGCCGAGCAGGAAGTCGTGGCGGGTGAGCGGCACTGCGGCGAAGTGCTGCAGCGCCCAGGCTTCACAGCCATAGAGCGCCACGCCCGCCAGCAGCAGTTGCCAGCCGGTGCGGGCATCGGGCTGCCACTGACGCTGGCGCAGCAGGGCCCCGAGCGCCACAAACAGCAGGGAGAAGAAGGGGCCGTTACGGGTGAGTAGTGGCCACTCGGTGCCCAGCAGCGGCTTGGCATAGGAGCCCCCCAGCAGCGCCAGCAGGTAAAGGCCAAGACCCAGCCAGAGGGCGAGCGATGGTCTGCCAAGCCGATAGCAGAGTGCCAGCAGGGCCACCGCCATCACCAGGGCTGGCAGAAACCAGAGGTGGATCATGCCGCCCACCAGCCAGCCATTGAGGGGGTCGCCGAGCTGGAATTGCCACTGCCCGCACAGGGAGGCCAGATAGCCCTGTTGCACGGCATCCAGCGGATTGAACGGCACTAGCAGGTAGACCAGACTCCACACCAGCCAGAGCAACAGCAAGGGGCGGCAGTAGTGCCAGGCAACGGTCAGCGGCGCTTCGCGGCTCAGTCTCGGCTGCAGAAAGTAACCGGCACAAAGGAAAAACAGCGGCACTGCAAAGCGGCATAACTGGTTGATGGTGCCGCTCAGCCAGAGCCAGGATCCGCTTCCCCACAGGGCGGGGTTGAACGGATTGGCGAAGGGGGATACGTGAATGGTCATCACGGCCAGAATGGCCAGTACCCGCCCGCACTCGATACTGGAAATACGCATGGTGGCTCGTCGCTACAGGGGTTGTGATGACACGCTAAAATTCTTGCCGAAAACTTACAACCAATTGATTCTATTAGTGTGAATCACGCTGTTGAGTAGTTACGTTTTGTAACGGGATGGCGGAAGGTGTTACCTGTAACGGGAGCAAGCTCCCGTTTTTTGGGCGCGCTCATGCAGATAAAAAAAGCGAGGCGGGCGCCTCGCTTGGTTGGGGATGTCGAGCTTACTGGTGAGTCAGCATGCTGCTCTGGTTGGCTGCCAGGGTGGTTCTGCCCGAGCTCTCCAGCCAGGTTTTGATCCGCTTGGCGTCGGCGACCCGATCGTTGGTGGTCTCGGCATTGAGCAGCACCATGATCACCGGCTCGCGATTGACCTTGGTGCCCAGCACCAGACAGCGGCCCGCTTCGCGGATATAGCCGGTCTTGGAGAGGGTGAACTCCCATTGCCCTTCGCGGATCAACCGGTTGGAGTTGAGGTAGTGCAGCTGACGCTTGTTGGTGCGCACATAGCTCTGCTCGTCGGTGGAATATTGGCGGATCAGCGGATAGGAGGCCGCTGCGGCGGCGAGTTTGGCGAGATCCTGCGCGGTGGAGACATTGCGTGGGTTAAGCCCGGTGCTGTCGGCGTAGCGGGTATTCCACATCCCCAGCATGCGGGCTTTGGCATTCATCGCCTCGACGAAGGCACGCTGGCCGCCGGGATAGTGGCGGGCCAGCGCCGAGGCGGCGCGGTTTTCAGAGGACATCAGGGCGATATGGAGCATTTCGGCGCGACTGAGCCTGGAACCTATGGCCAGGCGCGAGCCGGTTCCCTTGATGCGGTCGATGTCGGCATTGGTCACGGTGAGCATTTCGTTGAGGCGCAGGTTGGCATCCAGCACCACCAGCGCCGTCATCAGCTTGGTGAGTGAGGCGATGGGCATTACCCGGTTGCCGTTGCGCTCGGAGATCACCTCGCCGGTTCTGTGGTTGGCCACCACGAAAGCGGCCGAGCTGAGGTTGGGCACATCCCGTCGCTCGAGAAAGCCGCTGCTGCTCTTGCTGCTGGCGGAAAAGGGGTTGGCATGGGCACTGTCCATAGTGGCCGGCAGCATTACTGCGCCAAGCAACAGGGGAAGGAGGGAACGCATCATCATGATCAGCTCTACCGGACGAAATACAGGGATATCTCGCTAAGTTATATGTCGTGAACTGGCGCTTCACAATCATTCTCACCTTGATATTGATAATTTACGGCGTTGAGCGCGCTCTGACGGCGAGGAGAGTGTAAAAGAGGTCTCCATAGAGTCTTTTCTTACATTGAAACTATGGACTGGTCGTGATGGCGAGCGGAAGCCGGCACTAAAAAAATCGGGACCAGAACAGTCCCGATTGGCATGGAGCATTGCTTACCGTTTAGTGGGCATCTTCCTGCTTGATCTTGAAGCGCATGGCGATCACCACGAACAGCAGCGGGCCAATGATGGTCCAGACGCCGGTGGATATATCGCCGGAGATAAAGGGGGCGACCACGGTAAAGACGTTGCCGAAGGCGACCAGGATCAGACTGATGATGGTAGCCAGCAGTACCGAGCCCGCGCTCTTGAAGAAGATCAGGTCCTTGCCCAGCGCCGGGTTGTTGCGATAGCGATACCAGGCGTAGATGAGGAACATGTAGGGCAGGGTCATGCCGACATTGGTCATGGTGATGATCAGCTCATAGAGGGCGGCGGCCCCTTCCGGGTTGATCAGGGTAAAGATGGACTTGGCGGCAATGAACAGACAGACCACCCAGGCTTGCACCTTGAGGGCTTCAATCCGCACGCCATTCTCGTTCTCGCGCTGGAAACGCTCCGGCCAGAAGTAGCTCGGGGTGCCGGTGATGAACTGGCGCAGCGGCGCGTAGGAGAGGGCGATAAAGGCGCCAAGATAGCTCAGGAACATGCCCAATCCGGCAAAGCGCATGAACACCTGTCCCAGCCACTCGCCACCAAGATGGCGCCCCAGCTCCAGCATGATGATGAAGAGGGCGGAGAGAGAGGTGATCCCCTCGGCCGGGAAGTCGCTCCAGCGCATGATGGAGCCGACCGCCAGAAAGCCGATGATGTAGCAGAGCACGATGAAGGCGCCGGAGAGGAAGATGCCGCGCTTGAGGTCGCGCTCCGGATCTTCCAGCTCGTCAGCCACCCCGGCCATCGCCTCGACCCCGCCGTAGGCGAAGATGGCGAACACCATAAAGCCGAGGAAGGGGATGATGTCGTTGAACGCTGCATTGGGAGACGCCGTCAGCGATGCCTGGGTGAAGGGCTCCTGCAGGGTCATGCCGCTCACCGCGAAGGTGAAGACGCCGCCGACCAACAGCAACACGTTGAGTGCCACCACGGAGAGACCGCCGATGGCTGCCACTTTGGCGAAGCGGGCGCTACCCAGGGTGATGAGCTTGGTGACGGTGGCCACCAGTGCGATGGCGACCACACCCAGAATAAAGGGGCCAAAGTCGATGCCGGTACCCAGGGTGACCGGGATGACGGTGATGTCGCGGCCAAACAGCATGAAGGAGAGGGGCACCCACATGGAGAGCGCCTTGCCAAACATCCAGATGACGTAGGAGGCGAACCACATGGTCAGACCGATAAAGGCGAATCGGGTCGAGACCGAGTGGCGCATCCAGGTAAAGATGCCGCCTGCCTCTTTGCGAAAGCCGGTGCCGAATTCGATCATCATCAAAATGAACGGGATGAAGAAGAACAGACCGCCGATCACGAACATCGGAATGGCGGCATATCCCATTCGGTAAAAACCGATCCCGATATTAGTGACGCCAAATACCGATGTTAATATCATCAATATAAAGGCGCCCAATTTCAGCTTTTTTGCTGACATATTAAAAACTCCCTGATGGTGCTGGATTTAAAATAATCAAAAATTAAACGGACGAAACCAGACCCATTAATAACGCGGTAGCGCCATGCCATCTTGCTGTGGCGGGCGCGATCGGGTCATCTCTGACCGGGCTGGCTTACCCGTCAGGCGGTCAATGAATGTATGGGCGGAGCGGCATGGTCTGTGCCATGCGCGGTATTGGTCAGCGTTGCCGAAAATTAACTGTGAACGATTTTATCATTAATGCTGCTTGGCAGGTAAGTTTCCCGAATGAAGCTGTGGTTGAAATAAACAGACCTGCCAGTTAATTGATACGTTGCGGATGTAAACATTTACGCCCGGGCCGACACTTATTTCCATTATTGGTATTCGGCATATTTGGCGGAGTGAATTACGCCATCCTGCCTGATAAATACGCCCCAATGGCGACAGCGCTTATCCTCCCAGCCGGGTCAGCAGCACGCCGCCAGTGATAATGGCCGCCGCCGTCAGCCGCATGCGCCCGAGCGGCTCTTTCAGCAGCCAGACCGAGAGTAGCATGGCAAACAGCACACTGCTTTCGCGCAGAGCCGCGACCACGCCAATGGGGGCTTGGGTCATGGCCCAGATAACAATCCCATAGGCAAGCAGTGACATGGCACCTCCGGTGGCGCCAACCAGTGCATATTGGCGGATCTGGCGCCATGCGTTGCGCTTTTGGTGGACGAGCAGCACCAGCAACATTGCCAGCCCGGTGCAGGCAAAGAGCCAGAGGGTGTAGCGTACCGGTTCACCCCCTGCGCGGGCGCCGGCTCCATCCGAGAGGGTATAGGTCGCCGTGAACATGGCCGTGATCAGTGCTGCCCGAACCGCTTTGCTGTCAAGGCGCTGCTGCCCACCTCGCCAGGCCATTAGCAAGACCCCCATGATCAGCACGCAGGCGCCGATGATGCCGCCGTAACCGGGGTAGTCCCCCAGCAGCAGGGCACTTAACGCCATGGCGAGCAGTGGGGCACTGCCACGGGCCAGCGGATAGATCTGGCCAAAATCGCCCTGATTGTAGGCATGGCTGAGAAACAGGCAGTAACCGATATGGAGCAGGACTGAGAGGCCGAGCCAGGGCAGCTCGGCAGCAGAGGGAAGCCCCATTGGCAGCAGCGCCACGGCGGCGATAAGCCCTGAGAAGATCGCCACCAGTGATACCCCCACCAGCCGCTCTTCGCCAATTTTGACCAGCGCATTCCAGCTGGCGTGAAGCAGGGCTGCCAGCAGAACGGCAAAAAAGACGGTGGTGCTCATGGGAAAGGGCTCTCGGGCGATGGGGGTCAACAGCATACCCGCCCGGAGCCTGATTGGCCGAGATCTTTATCAAGGCTTCGGCTTTTCGGGGCTCGCCTCCTGCGTGGTGGCGTTACCCAGTTGCCCCAGTACCAGTTTGGGATGGGGATCGGTCTGCAGCGGTATATCTTGCAGCTCGGTTCCCTGCTGGTGGCGATGGATGATCCCGGCGGCCATCTTGCCCAGTGCCTCGTAGCTGCTGATGGTGCCAACGCTGCAGCCGTGCTCGACGAACAGCTCGGCACTGCAGATGGTAGGGATGGCAGCTGCGTTGAGCGCATTCAGCAGGCGGGGGGCGATGGAGAGCAGATAGCTGTCTGCGGCCAGAAAGACGATGTCGTTTTTGGCATCCTGTTGCAGCCGCTTCAGTTCGTTGTCCAGCCGCCGTGGGTCAGGGGCCATTCGCCAGGTGACCATCTGCCACTGATAGCGCTTCGCTTCATTGAGCAGCATATCGGCCACCAGCAGGGTGTTCTGCTCACGGGGGTTGAAGGGTAGCAGCAGCCGTTTTCCGGTGGCCAGATGCTCGCTGGCATTGGCCAGTTGCAGCGCCATCGGCACCATATTGCTTACCCCGGCCACCATGCTGTTCTGGGCTTTATCTTCCGAGAGGATATCTGCCCCGACCGGATCGGAGACCACATTGAAAATCAGAGGTTTGCGGTTGGCCACCAGACTCTTGGTCATGGTGGTGGCGGTGGTGCCAAAGGTGTAGATGTAGTCGTATTCGGCCAGTTTCGGCAGCATCTGCTGGCGCAGCATGGTTGCCAGCGCCGTACGATCCTGATCGGCGTTATAGGTGGTGATGGTGGCCTGATAGCCAAGGCGGGTCAGCTCTGCCCGAAAGCCCGCTTCGGCTGCGGTTTCACCGCGCCACAGCACCATGGCGATAGAGAGGGCGTGAGCGGGAAGTGCCAGCAGCAACAGCAGGACGAAAAGCAGCCTGACCATGATCATCTCTCCGGCGATACATCTACTGTTGAGCCTAGGCCACTTTCTCCGGTCGTGAGCGACGCCCAGCAAAAAGCGCGATGGCAAGCCATCGCGCTTTGGGGATCCGCAAAACCTCGATTAGAAGTCGTAGCGGGCAGCCAGCTGGAAGTCATCCTTGACGTTGAGCTTGCCGCTCTCCTTGCTGTCCAGATTGTTGATACGGTATTCGCCAATCACCCGCAGGTTCTTGTTGAATTTGTACTGGGCACCCAGGGTGTAGTAATCCACGTTGTCTTTCTTGATGCCAGCCTTGTCCTGTTCCTGTTTGTTCCACAGGGCCATCAGACCGAAGCCGTTCTCGAAGTTGTAGCCCAGCGCGGCTTCCCAACCGGTGTGATCGGTGCCGGTCGCCAGGAAGTCGCTGCCATCGGCATAGCTCAGGGCGGCGTAGGCGGCCTTGTTGTCGAACTTGGCGGAGATCAGCCACAGCTTGGCATCTTCTTCACCGCTCTTGTCGCGGATACCGACGTTGTAGGCGGTACCCAGAGACAGGTTGAACGGGAAGGTATAGGCCACGGCAGCACCGTAGGCGGCATCGCTATCCTTGCTGGTGGTCTCTTCGGTGTCACCACCGTCGAACTTGTAGCTGGTGTCGAGCTGGAAGCCATTGAACAGGCCGGAGTATTTCAGCACGGAACCGGCGCGGTTGGTGGCGAAGGTGTCGGTCTTGGCGCCCAGCGCGTCGTTGCCGTAGCCGTCGGAGAGGGAGACATCAGTCCAGTCAGCCAGGAAACCCGGGGCCCCCTTCTGGCGACCGAAGGTCACGGTGCCCCAGTCAGCGCCGACACCGGCGAACGCCAGACGGGTGCGCAGGTTGTCGGAGTTCTCGCTGATGGTCTTCTCGCTGTCATTGATATACATCTGTACTTCGTACTGAGCCAGAGCCTTCAGGCCGCTCTGGATCTGGGTCTCGGCCTTGGCGCCGAAACGGACAAACTGGTTGGCACCCTGTTTGTCGCTGTATTCGCTTTTCGGTTTGCCGCTGGCATCCAGTTCCTTCTTGTCACCAAAGAAGTGGCCAGCGTAGATACGGCCATAGAGATCCAGCATGGAGGTGTCATTTTTGTACACTTCAACGGCTTGAGCCTGGAAGGCTGCGGTGAGAGCCAGTGCCACTACAGTCAGCTTTTTCATCTTAATCCCTTGTGGTGTTGCAAGCTTTTGTTTTGAAAACGGGGTCATGCTAGGCAGCGGGGATGACAGCGGGGTGACAGTTGGATGAAGAGTCGATGGCAATTGGGTTGCAATTGGATGAATTGGCTACATTCTTGCTCGCAGCGGCTACTTTTGTGCGCAAAGGTTTGCCCTTGTGGTAGAATGCCGCCCGTTTTCGAGCTCCATAGGTTGGATATGCGATGAGACGTGAACTGGCAATCGAGTTTTCCCGAGTGACGGAAGCGGCTGCACTGGCTGGCTACAAGTGGCTCGGACGTGGTGACAAGAATATCGCTGATGGGGCGGCCGTAGCGGCCATGCGCCACATTCTCAACCAGATCGAGATCGATGGTGAGATTGTGATCGGCGAAGGTGAAATTGATGAAGCGCCGATGCTCTATATTGGCGAGAAGGTTGGTACCGGACACGGCGACGCGGTGGATATCGCGGTCGATCCCATCGAGGGTACCCGCATGACTGCCATGGGTCAGGCCAACGCGCTGGCCGTGCTGGCGGTGGGCGACAAGGGTTCTTTCCTGAAAGCGCCTGATATGTACATGGAAAAGCTGATCGTCGGCCCCAAGGCCAAAGGCGCCATCGACCTGGATCAGGCTCTCGAGCTGAACCTGAAGTCCGTGGCCAAGGCGCTGGGCAAGCCGCTCTCCCGTCTGACCGTCATTACCCTGGCCAAGCCGCGTCATGACAAGGCAATCAAGGAGATGCAGGGTCTGGGCGTGCGGGTGTTCGCCATTCCTGATGGTGACGTTGCCGCCTCCATCCTCACCTGTCTGCCGGACAGCGAAGTCGACATGCTGTATGGCATCGGCGGCGCACCGGAAGGGGTGATCTCCGCTGCGGTGATCCGCGCGCTGGATGGTGACATGCAGGCCCGTCTGGTGCCGCGTCACCGCGTCAAGGGCGACAGCCCGGAAGTGCGTGCGCTGGGCGAGCAGGAGATTGCCCGCTGCGAAGCGCTCGGCATCGATGTGAACAAGGTGCTCAAGCTGGAAGACATGGCGAAGAATGACAACGTCATCTTCTCCGCCACCGGCATCACCAAGGGTGATCTGCTGGATGGCATCACCAGCGATGGCGTGATGGCGACCACCGAGACTCTGTTGATCCGTGGCAAGTCGCGCACCATTCGTCGTATCAAGTCGATCCATTATCTTGAGCGCAAAGACAGCGTGGTACGCGATATCATCCTGTGATGATGGCTCGCTGAACCGGCTGTGTTGTCTGAAGCCCGATCGCCCGTGCGGTCGGGCTTTTTCTTGTGCGCCAGCTACGTTTGTGCCGCCGCTTCGGCTATGGTGGCTCAGACCGTCCCAAAGGAGTGGAGTCTATGGAGTGTCGTAGCGGCTGCGCTGCCTGTTGCATCGCCCCCAGTATCAGCAGTGCCATTCCCGGTATGCCAGATGGCAAACCGGCTGGCGTCCCCTGTATCCAGCTCGATAGCGCCCTTGGCTGCAAGATCTTCGGTCAACCGGAGCGCCCGGCGGTGTGCGGCGGTTTTCGCCCCATGATGGATGTGTGCGGCAGCCACCGTGCCGAGGCCATCTGGCTGATCGGCGAGCTGGAGCGGCTCACCACCTGACGAGGGCAGGGTGAAGAGATAAAAAAAGAGGCCGCATCATGCGGCCTCTCGCGTTTCTGTTTGCCGGGGATCAGACTCCCGCCAGCTCCAGTGCCTGACGATAGTACTCGTTGGCCTTGTTGGTGAGGCGGCGCTTGTCCATCAGCTGGCCGAGAGCGTGATAGGCGGCGGCGCTCGGCGCCCGCTCCACCTCCTGTTCCAGCAGCTTCTGGGCATCGTCCAGTTGACCTGCCAGCAGATAGAGCTGGGCCAGTGCGGTGTCCACCTCCGGTTGCCCCTGCTGTTTTTGCAGCAGCGCCAGCAGCGGCTGGTAGCTGTCGAGTTTCAGCTTGGGCAGGCGAGCCAGCAGCTGCGGCATCGGCTGTTTGCGCAGCGCCTCCTGCCACAGGGTGGCGGCTTCGCCATCGGCGCCCAGTTGGCGCAGCAGATCGCCGTAGCAGGCCAGCAGTTCTGGCTCAAGGCGCAGCTTGCGCGGCAGATCCTGCCATACCGCCTTGAGGGTCTCGAGGCTGCCGGCAGCCTGTTGCAGGCGACCAGACCAAGCCTGTTGCAGCAACTCTTCTTCCTGTTTCGGGGTCAGCTTGCCCACCTTGTGCAGCGCCGGGATCAGGTCGCACAGAGCGCTCCAGTCCTGACGGGCCAGATGCACCTGACGCAGCTGATCCAGCACCATGGGGTGGCGCGGGTTGAGGGCGTAGACTGACTCCAGCATCGCCAGCGCGGTATCGTACTGGCCCTGCTCGATCTGCAGCTGGGTCTGGGTCAGGGTCAGCGCCAGCTCGGCCTTGGGGTTCTCCTCCTGCGCTTTTTGCAGGTATTGATCCCGGCGGGCGTCGTCACCACGGGCCTGTGCCGCCTTGGCGGCGCTCAGGTAGTTGAGCAGCGGGGTGTCGCTGTTGCTGGCCCCCTTGATCATCAGCTTTTCAGCCTGGCTGTAGTGCCCTTCGGCCATTGCCAGGGTGGCGGCGACGGTCTGTTGATTGGCCTTGCGGCGGCGGCGCGAGCCGTACCAGCCGAGGGTCTTGCGGCGCAGGCCGAATACCCGACCCAGCAGCCACTCGACGATCAGCAGGGCGCCGTAGAACAGCACGGCCAGGATCACCGCGCTGGTGACGGAGGATTCGATGGTGTAATTGCCAAGGGCAATCAGCACATAGCCCTTGTTACCGGAGGCTTGCGGGCCAAAGATCAGCCCTGCGACCATCACGGCAACCAGAATGATTATACGGATCATGGTGCCCTCCTCAGCTGCTGGCCAGAATGCGTTGCAGGCGTTCGGTCAGCACCTGCTCCAGCATGGCCTGGGTCTTGAACTGGGCCGGATAGTCGATCTGGATCTGCTCACCCTTGAGCTTGTCGATCTCGCCCTGCATGTAGCGGGTGGCGCTGTTGTCGGTGTCGAAATACTGGGTCAGCCAGCGCTGGGCCTTGTCCAGACTGTCTTCGTAGAGCGCCTGCTGCTCGCGATAGACGGAGAGCTGGGCCTGCAACAGCTTGGTCTTGAGGTTTTCACGCAGGAAGATCTCCTGCTGCGGCGAGAGCAGCGCCTCTACTGCACCATCGCGGCGGCGGATGGTGACGAAGTTCTCGGTGAACTTGACCCAGTTCTTCTTCAGGTTGCTCTCCCACTCGTCGGGATTGGTGCTAACTGCCTGATCCGGCTCGGCCTTGGCTTCCGGCATGCTGACGGTGGAGAGGGGCAGCAGCTCGATCTGGTCGGACAGGGCGGCCAGCTTAAGGGTCAGCCCCTCGCGGTCGATGCGCGGCATACCCTTGAGCTTGGCGATATCCTCGGCCAGTGCCTTGCGGATCGGCATCAGGCTGGGGTCGTTGAGGGCGGCGATGCGCTCGTCAGCGTTGCCGAGCAGGGTGATGGCGGAGACGAGGTCATGCTCCAGCCACAGTTTGCGGCCCGCCATTCGTACCAGATATTCGGATTCGGCCAGCATCCAGTCGTTGGGGCGCTTGTCATTCAGGTCCAGTACCCGGTTCTGCAGACCCTGCATCTCCCCCTGCAGTCGCTGCTGGGTTTGATCCAGTGCGGCCAGCTGCTCGGCATCCTTGCTGCTGGTCTGGTCGATCTTGCTCAGGGCGCTCGCCAGCTGCTGCTTGAGCTGGGCCAGTTCGGCCTGCTGGGCCACGGCGTTCTTGTGACCGTGCAGATAGAGACCGCCGGTCAGGCCAAGGGCCAGCAGGATGGCGACCCCTCCCAGTACGGCACCGGAGCGGCTCTTGCTGCCATTGACCGCAGCGGTCGGCTGGGGTTTGACCTGGGATTCTTGTTGTTCTGTCATTCCATCTTCCTCAGTTCCAGTGCGGCCGTCAGGGCCTGGTTGGATGCACCTTGGGCAATCGTGATATGGATAAAGCCCGCTGCGCTGGCCATCTCGGCCACGCGCGGGCTGGGGACCACCAGCAGGCGGTCAAAAAGCCAGGGCCTCTGGTGGTCGGGAACCAGCTCCAGCAGCCGTTGCAGCAGTTCACCACTGGTAATGAGCAGGCTGTCCAGCCCCGCTGCCTGCCAGTGGCGGGTCAATGTCTCCCCGTCTAGATCGGGGTAGTGGCGCTCATAGGCCGCACAATAGTGCACCAGAGCACCGCGTGAGGCCAGCGTGGTGGCGATGAGATCCCGCCCGCCATTACCGCGCAAGATCAGTACCCGTTTGCCTGCTACCTGCTGCAGGGCGGGCAGGGCCAGCAGCCCTTCGCTGCGCGGGTCATCCGGGCAGCTTGCCGTGATGCCGATGGCGGCAAACGCATCTGTGCTGGCCTGACCCACCGCAAAGTACTCAATATGTGGCCAGGTCTGACCAGTTTGCAACAGAAAATCGTGTGCAAAATGAACGGCATGGATGCTGACGGCGATAACCGCGTCGGCACTGCGCAGCAGGTCGGGCAGGAGAGGGAGTTCGCTGCCCGCCACGGTTTCCAGCAGCGGGCAGCAGAGTGGTGCATGGCCGTGCTGGCGCAGCAACTGCACCAGCTCTGCTGCCTGAGTGGCCGGACGCACCACCAGCGGGGTCATGCGCGGTAGACCTCGGCCAGGATCTCGTCGGCTCCGGCGGCCAGCAGGCGCTGGGCCAGCTGCTCGCCGAGGGCCTCACCATCGGCCAGCGGACCGCGGATCTCGTCGCGGATCACCTGGGTGCCATCCGGGCTGCCCACCAGACCGCGCAGCCAGATCTGCTCGCCGTCGACCAGTGCGTAGGCACCGATAGGCACCTGACATCCCCCTTGCAGAGCGCGGTTCATGGCGCGTTCGGTCAGCACCCGGGCGCGGGTCTCGGCGTGTTCCAGCGGCGCCAGCAGAGCGTGTAGCTCAACATCGTCGAGGCGGCATTCGATGCCGACCGCACCCTGACCGTTGGCCGGCAGGCTCTGCTCCGGCTCGATAAAGGCGGTGATGCGGTGCGCCATCTCCAGTCGTTTCAGACCGGCGGCGGCGAGGATGATGGCGTCATACTCACCCGCATCCAGCTTGGCGAGGCGGGTGTTGACGTTGCCACGCAGGTCGCGGATCACCAGATCCGGGCGGGCGGCGCGCAGCTGGCACTGGCGGCGCAAGCTGGAGGTGCCGACCACGGCCCCTTGTGGCAGTTCGGCAATGGCCTTGAAACGGTTGGAAACGAAGGCATCGCGGGGATCTTCCCGTTCGCAGATGGTGTGCAGACCGAGCCCCTCGGGGAACTCCACCGGCACATCTTTCATGGAGTGAACGGCGATATCGGCCCGTCCTTCCAGCATGGCGGTCTCCAGCTCCTTGACGAACAACCCCTTGCCACCCACTTTGGCCAGCGGGGTATCGAGGATCTTGTCACCCTGAGTGCTCATGGGCACCAGTTCGACCTGCAACTGCGGGTGCAGGGCTTCGAGCCGGTCTTTGACAAAGTTGGCCTGCCACAGGGCCAGCGGGCTCTTGCGAGTGGCAATTTTCAGGGTTCGGGCTGCCATATCAATCAGTTGTTTCATTTTTAGAAGGAAATCGATATTACCACCCTTTGCCCGGGCTTTCATGGCGGAGCCGGCAAAAGCGGGGCCAAGCTCAAAAATGCATGCTGAAAATGATTTTCATTAAGCACGGGGTGTTGATTAATTCATTGAATGCATTGGAATTTAATGATTTCACCTGATACTTGATGTGGTCATACCAGAAATAATCTGGCGTTTAGCTGAAGGCTTGTTTACCACCGCTGTTTGCATTGTTAACATGATCACACTTTTTTGACGTATCCCCCTTTTGGTGCGTCATTTTCACTTAGGTGATAGGCAGGGCATTGCAGGAACACATCGATACGCTGGTTGCGCGTTATGACGACATTACCCGTCTCAAGACGCAACGGGCGTTAGGCCTCATGAGTCGCTATGGGCAGCAGGTATTCCAACTGCTGCCTGTCATGCTGCACTTCAATCATCCCCTGCTGCCCGGTTATGTCTCCGGTGATGTCCCTCATGGCATCTGGAGCTTCAGCGCCACCGCCGAGCAGCAAGCCTTTATCGATGACCTCTGCCGCAACGCCAACTGTCAGAGCGGTCTGGCAACCCATGATCGAGCCATTCAGGGGCTCTACTCCATGGGCAGCACATCCTCCATCGGCCAGTGCTGTCACTCCGATCTCGATATCTGGGTCTGCCACGTGGCCGGTTTGTCGCAGGAGCGGCTCGATCTGCTGGAGCTGAAGTGCCAGCAACTCTCCAAGTGGGCCGAACAGCGTGGGGTCGATCTCAACTTCTTCCTGATCCCGGAAGACAAGTTCCGCCAGACCAACGATGCCCAGATGCAGGGGGAGAGCTGCGGCAGTGCCCAGCACCTGCTGTTGCTCGACGAGTTCTACCGCAGTGCCATGCGTATCGCTGGCAAACGCTTGATCTGGTATCTGGTGCCCACCGAGTGTGATGATCACTACGATGCGTATGTGAACGAGCTGTTCGAGGGCGGCAAGCTCAAGCAGGACGACTGGCTCGATCTCGGCAGTTTTGACCGTATTCCGGCCGAAGAGTATTTCGGCTCCGCCCTGTGGCAGCTCTACAAGGGGATCGACTCCCCCTACAAGGCGGTGCTCAAGTCGGTGCTGATGGAGGCCTACTCCCACGAGTATCCCAACACCCGCCTGCTGTCGATGATTGGTCGCGACTGGTTCCAGCACAATGAGGGGATGCACTACCGGCTCGACAACTACTGTCTGATGCTGGACAAGGTGACCAACTACCTCAAGTCCATCGGCGACATGGCGCGGCTCGATCTGGTGCGCCGCTGCTTCTACCTCAAGGTGTGCGACGGTCTCAGCCATCCCAAGGATGATCACTCCCCCGAGTGGCGCCGCGAGCAGATGAGCCAACTGGTCTCCTACTGGGGCTGGAGTCAGGACAAGCTCTATCAGCTCGATCATCGCCACGAGTGGAAGATCGAAGAGGTGAAGATCGCTCATGCCGAGCTGCTGGAAGCCCTGATGCAGAGCTACCGCAACCTGATTCAGTTCGCTCGCCGCAACAACATCAGCGAGTCGATCAACCCGGAAGATATCGGCATTCTGTCGCGCAAGCTCTACGCCGCGTTCGAGAGCCTGCCGGGCAAGGTGCAGCGTATCAACCTCAAGATCGCGCCGGATCTGAGCGAGCCGGATCTCAGCTTCGTGCAGGTGCCGCATGGTCGCCTCAACCGCGCCGGCTGGTATCTCTACAAACATTCGCTGGAGCCGGTGGACATCATTGGCCGCGCGCCGCTGGAGTTCAACGGCTACATCAGCAAGCTGGTCTCCTGGGCCTACTTCAACGATCTGTTGACCCCCCAGTCGCGGGTGCACCTGTTCAATCAGGGTTCGGATCTGCACATCGACAATCTGCACCAGTTCTGCCGTGATCTCTCCGGCTGCTTCCCCGAGAAGTACCCGCTGGCCACCAACCTGGCCCTCAGTCGGCCGTGCGAGATCCGCCAGCTCTCCATCTTCCTCAATCTGGAGATGGACCCGACCAGCCACTGGGTCGGTCAGGTGATCGAATTTGACGCCAATACAGTGGATGTCTTCTCGTTTGGTCGCAATCAGGAGTGTCTGGTGGGATCTGTAGATCTGGTCTACCGCAACTCCTGGAGCGAGATCCGTACCCTGCACTTCCAGGGGGATGAAGCCGTGGTCGATGCCCTCACCACCATCCTCGGCAAGATGCATCAGGATGCTGCCGCCCCCGAGATGATCGAGGTGTTCTGCTACAGCCAGCACTTCCGTTCTCTGGTGCGCTCCCGCTTCCAGACCCTAGTGGCGGAGTGTATCGACCTGCGCCTTGCCCGCGACAAGCAGCAACTGGTCAAGACCATGGCCCTTGGCCGCGAGAAGTACGGCATCTTCTTCGAGCGGCGCGGGGTGTCGGTGAAGAAGCTGGAAAACGCCATCGATTTTTACCGTCACATCTCCCACAACAAGCTGGATCACCTGCCGCTGCGGCTCGACAAGACCCACAGCCAGCATCTGCCGAGCATCGTCGATGCCTACGCCAGCGAAGGGTTGGTGCAGTTTTTCTTCGATACCCGGGATGCGGGCACCAACATCTATATCCTCGATGAGGCGAACCGGGTGGAGATCTACCAGCACTTTGCCGGCAACAAGGATGAGCTGGTGGCGGGGGTCAACCGCTTCTACACCTCCAATCACGAGCGGTTCAGCGATGATGGGCAGTTCATCAACTTCAACCTGCCGCAGTACTACGAGATAGTACAAGTGAATGGCGAGCTGGATGTGATCCCCTATCGCAGTCAGGGCACTCTGCGCGAACAGGTGCCGCCCGCTCGGGAAGTGGGCTGACCCGTCAGTTGGAATCGCCATAAAAAACGGCCTGCAGATGCAGGCCGTTTGCTTTGCCGGAAGGGCTCACGCGCCGAGGCGGGCCAGCAGCCAGCTGCGAATGTCGCCCAGCTGCGGGCGGCAGATCTCGTGACGCATCGGGTACTCATGCCACTCGGGGGTGAGTCCGGCAGCTTCAAGCCGGTTCTTGGCATCCCAACCGAGCGACAGGCTCACCACATCGTCATAGATGCCGTGCATGTAGCAGATGGGCAGGGAGCGAGCGGCCTCGCTCATCTCGCCGAGCAATTTGTCGGGGGCGGCCAGATAGGTGGACATGCAGAGCAGGCCAGCCAGCGTTGCCTGATAGCGCAGCGCGGTGAAGGAGGCAATCACCCCGCCCTGAGAGAAACCTGCCAGCACGATATGCTCGGGGGCAAACCCGTCGGCCACCAGCTGATCGAGCAATGCGGCAATCTGGTCGGCTGATTCACGGACATGGGACTCCACGGCCCGCTCGGCGGGATCCTCGAAGCTCTTTATGTCGTACCAGCCGCGCATCTTGTAGCCCATGTTGATGGTGATGGGGCGCTCGGGGGCATCCGGCAGCAGGTGACGCACCGGTAGCTCGGCGGGCAGGTCCAGCGCGTCCACCAGCGGGGCGAGACCGGCGCCGGAATCACCCAGCCCGTGTAGCCAGATCACCGCATGACGGGCGCCCTGCGGGTGCAGGTCGATCATGGGAACACCACCTCTTCGCCCGCCTGGGCGGTGCAGGATTGGCTCAGCAGCGCCTTGAGCTCGTGGCCGAAGCGGTTGTCGATCCAGGTGTCACCCTGCAGTTCGAAGTGGAAGCCGTTCTCGCGGGTGGCGACCCAAATCTGATGCAGTGGCTCCTGCTTGTTGATGATGACCTTGGTCTTGTTCTCGAAAGAGAGGGTCAATACGCCGCCGCTGCGTTCGCAGTCGATATCCGGATACCCCTCGTCGAGCGTGTCTTCCACATATTGGAAAAAGGCGTCTGTCAGGGCGTGATACTCGTGATCCTTCATCGGTTTATCCTGTTGCTTTTAACAATGTGAGTGCGATTATAGAGGGCCAAAAATTTTTTCGCAGCGAACCATTATGATCACTCAGTTCACCAAGTGTCTGCTTGCCACTCTTCTGTCCCTCGGGTTGGCCGCGTGTGGTCTGAAGGGGCCGCTCTATATGCCGCCCCCCGAGCAGCCACAGAGCCAGAGTACACCGCAAGCAGCACCGCCTGCGACCACTGAGGCTGCCACCGAGGCCGCGCCGCACTAATGCCGCACCCATTCTAGGAAGGAACCGCCCCCTTGGATCACTTTAACTACGACGCCGCCGGCCAGCTTCAGGCCGAGCAAACCTCGCTGCAACAGCTTGCCGAGCAGTACGGTACCCCGCTTTACGTCTACTCCCGTGCGACCCTCGAGCGCCACTGGCACGCCTTCGACAAGGCCGCTGGCGATATTCCCCATCTGATCTGCTATGCGGTGAAGGCCAACTCCAACCTGGCGCTGCTCAACCTGCTGGCCCGACTGGGCTCGGGGTTTGACATCGTCTCCGGTGGCGAGCTGTCGCGGGTACTGGCGGCGGGCGGTGATCCGGGCAAAGTGGTCTTCTCTGGGGTCGCCAAGAGTGAAGCCGAGATGCGCCTCGCGCTGGATAAAGAGATCCTCTGTTTCAATCTGGAGTCGGAAGCAGAGCTGGAGCGCCTCAATCGGGTGGCGGGCAGCATGGGCAAGAAGGCTCGCGTCTCGGTTCGGGTCAATCCGGATATCGATGCCGGTACTCACCCCTATATCTCCACTGGCCTCAAGCAGAACAAGTTCGGCATTCCCATCGAGCTGGCGCCCGCCATCTATCGCAAGGCGGCCGCGATGGCGAACATCGAGATCGTCGGGGTGGATTGCCATATCGGCTCGCAACTCACTGAATTGAATCCCTTTATGGAAGCGGCTGACAAGTTGCTGCGGCTGATCGATGGTCTGGCGGCGGAAGGCATTCATATCCATCATCTGGACGTGGGGGGCGGCCTTGGGGTCAACTATGGTTCCGAGCAGCCACCCCATCCGACCGAGTATGCCGAAGCGCTGAAGCAGAAGCTGGCGGGCCGGGATCTGACCCTGCTGTTCGAGCCGGGCCGTGCCATCGTCGCCAATGCCGGCGTGCTGCTGACCCGGGTCGAGTACCTGAAACCGGGCGAAACCCGCAACTTCGCGCTGATCGATGCCGGTATGAACGACATGTTGCGCCCCTCGCTCTACGGCGCCTGGATGAACATCATCGAGGTGGATAGCCGTGCCGGTCATGCTCCCGCGCTCTATGACGTGGTGGGCCCGGTGTGCGAGACCGGCGACTTCCTCGGCAAGGAGCGCACTCTGGCCATTGCCGAGGGTTCCCTGCTGGCAGTGCGCTCGGCCGGTGCCTACGGCTTTACCATGTCATCCAACTACAACACCCGTCCGCGCGCAGCTGAAGTGCTGGTGGATGGTGCCGAAGCACACCTGATCCGCGAGCGTGAGCAGTTGGCCGATCTCTGGCGCGGTGAGCACCTGCTGCCCTGATGGCGCAGTCTGGGACAATGATTTCATAACGGTTGACGGTGAGTTTTTACAGCCCTAACAGCACAGGAATGCACGATGTTGATAGATTTTTCCAAGATGCATGGCTTGGGCAACGACTTCATGGTGGTGGATGGCGTCACCCAGAAGGTATTTTTCAGCAATGACGTCATCAAGAAGCTGGCAGATCGCCACTTCGGGATCGGCTTTGACCAGCTGCTGCTGGTGGAGCCGCCCTATGACCCTGAACTCGACTTTCACTATCGCATTTTCAATGCTGATGGCAGCGAAGTGGAGCAGTGTGGCAACGGCGCCCGCTGTTTTGCCCGTTTCGTGCGCCTCAAGGGGTTGATCAACCGAGATCGCATTGCGGTGAGTACCGCTCGGGGTCGCATCGTGTTGCAGCTGGAGGGGGAGAATCAGGTCACGGTCAACATGGGTGTTCCCCAGTTTGAGCCGGGCAAGATCCCGTTCCGGGCCCAGAAGGCAGAGAAAACCTATCTGCTGCGGGCGCAGGAGCATACCGTGATGTGTGGCGTGGTCTCCATGGGCAATCCCCACTGCGTCATCGAGGTGCCTTCGGTCGCCGATGCGCCGGTCGAAACGCTGGGTGCCATCATGGAGCGCCACGAGCGTTTTCCCGAGCGGGTCAACGTCGGCTTCATGGAGATGGTCAACGCCACCGAGATCAAGCTGCGTGTATTCGAGCGGGGCTGTGGCGAGACCCTGGCCTGCGGCACCGGTGCCTGTGCGGCGGCGGTGATTGGCATCAGTCAGGGCAAGCTCAAGGAGCGGGTCACCGTCAGTCTGCCGGGCGGCAAGCTGACCATCGCCTGGAAGGGGCCGGGCCAGCCGGTCTATATGACAGGCCCCGCCGAGCATGTGTTTGACGGCCAGATAGAGGTTTAGCCGATAAAGGTTCAGGTACGGGGGGCGTTGGCCCCCTTTGCCCATGATGTCGGGGCAGCGAGCCCCATTTCTCTGATGGATCAACCAATTTATGAGCGAACTCAAACGGCAGGAGCAATCGGTGGATGAAGCCACTGTGCTGGAGTACCTGGCCCGTTATCCCGAGTTTTTCCAACGCCATGCTGCCGTGCTGGACCGGATCCGCATTCCCCATGAACGCAAAGGGTCGGTCTCGCTGGTCGAGCGCCAGCTGGATCGTCAGCGCGAGCGGATCGAACAGCTGGAGCAGGAGATCACCGAATTGATGGGGATCGCCAGCGAGAACGAGCGGATCTTCAGGGTCTATGCCGATCTCTACGGCGAGCTGTACGGTTGCCAGACCCTGTTCGAGGTGAGTGCCGTGATGGGCAAGGCCTTTGTCCAGCGGCTGCGCCTGACCGGGTTGCGACTCTGGCTCAATCCCAAGAAGTTTGCCCTGAGCGGGCCCGAGCAGCGCTTTCTGGCACAAGGCAAGCAGCTCGAATCCCTGCTGGGTCAGCGTCTGCCGGGGCAGGATTACTACTTTGGCCGCCTGAGCCAGAGCGAGAAGCAGGCACTGTTTGGCCACGATGTGCTGGTCAACTCGGTGGCCCTGATGCGGCTCGGCGATCTCGGTGTGCTGGCCTTCGCCAGCTCGGATCCCGGCCACTTTACTCCCCACAACGACACCCTGCTGCTGGGCCAACTGGGGCGCCTGCTGCAACTGCGTCTGCCCGAGCTGACTCATGGCTAGAACACCGGCCAGGGCGCCTGCCAAAGCTCCCGTCGTCGCACCGCCACTGCCCGCGGCACTGGCGGAAGAGCTGGCGGCCTTTATCGAATACCTGAGGGTCGAGCGTCAGCTCAGCCCTCATACCCGCAATAACTATCAAGCCCATCTGGAGGCGATGACCGCCGAGCTGGTGGCCCTCGGGCTTTCTGACTGGGGTCGGCTCGAGGCGAGTCAGGTGCGCACTCTGGTGACCCGGATGCACAAGGGGGGCCTTGCTCCTCGTTCCCTTTCCACCAAGGTCTCGGCCCTGCGCAGCTTTTGCGACTGGCAGGTGCGGCAGGGGCGGCTGACCGCCAATCCGGCCCGTGGCATCGTCACCCCCAAACAGGGGCGGCCGCTGCCGAAAAACCTCGATGTGGACGAGATGCACCAGCTGCTCAACATCACCGACGAGCAGGATCCGCTGGCGGTGCGGGATCGCGCCATTATGGAGCTGATGTACTCTTCAGGGCTGCGTCTGGCTGAGCTGGTGGGGATCAATCTGGTGGATCTGAAGCTCGACGACCGTCAGCTCAAGGTGACTGGCAAGGGCGCGCGGGAGCGGGTGCTGCCCATCGGCCGGATGGCGGTCGAGTGGCTGCAGAAGTGGCTCAAGGTGCGCCCGCTGCTGGCCGGGGACGAGAGCGAGGCGCTGTTTGTCTCCAGCCGCAAGCAGCGGCTGTCGGCCCGCTCGGTGCAGGCCCGCCTCGATGGCTGGGGCAATAAGCAGGCGCTCAACGCCCACGTCCATCCCCACAAGCTGCGCCACAGCTTCGCCACCCATATGCTGGAGTCCTCCGGCGATCTGCGGGCGGTGCAGGAGCTGCTGGGACATGCCAACCTCTCTACCACCCAGATCTATACCCACCTCGACTTCCAGCATCTGGCCAAGGTTTACGACAGCGCCCACCCCAGGGCCAAGCGTGACCCGGATGCGCAGGACGATGAATAACGGGCCCTGAGCCCCGTTGCAGAGGAGAGTCCATGCACTTCTATCGCCGCTGGCAGCCGGTTGCTGCCATCTCGTTTGACCTCGATGACACCCTCTATGACAACGGCCCCGCCATCGTGCGCGCCGAGCAGTGGATGCTGAGCCATCTGCGCAGCGAATATCTGGCCACCGCCATGCTCGACAAGCCGCGCTGGCTGGAGTTAAAACGCACCGTGTTGCTGGCCAGGCCCGAGCTGCGCCACGATGTCAGTCTGGCGCGCCAGCAGACCATCCGCGCCGCTATGGTGGCGGGGGGCATGGCTGACCAGCAGGCCAGTCGCGAGGCGGAGCAGGTGTTTGCTGCGTTTCTGGCAGAGCGCTCGAAGATCGAGGTGAGCGAGTCCACTCATCAGCTGCTGGCCAGACTGGCCGAACGCTATCCGCTGGTGGTGATCACCAACGGTAATCTGGATCTGGTTCAGGCCGGGCTGGATCGCTACTTCACGCTGGTCTGCAAGGCGGGGGCGGGCGCCAGAATGAAACCGGCGCCGGATATGTTTGAGCAGACCCGCAGCGCCCTCAAGCTGCCAGCGGAGCGGATCCTCCATGTGGGGGATCATCCCGAGACCGATGTGCTGGGGGCCCGTTTGCACGGCTTTCGCGCCGCCTGGCTCAACGAACGGCAGCAACCGTGGCAACAGCTGCAACTGTTGCCGGACGTGGAGCTGACGGCTCTGGAGGATCTGGCCGAGCTGCTGCTCTGATGGCGCTGGCGGGTGGCCCGGCTAAGGCGGTAATGGCTGTCATCGAATAGCGATATATGGCAAGGGGTTACGCCCGCTATTTGCGACAAACCAGCCCGAGCAGGGTGTAGCGGTCGCGCTGGTTGACGCGGCAGTAACTGATGCCGACGGGCAGCGCCTGCTGCAGGGTGATGGCGCTGTTCTGATAGCGGCAGACCAGATAGAGGGGGCGCAGGCTGCTATCGAGCTGGCTCCAGTAGTGGATCTCGTCGCTGTCGCCATTATCCGGTTTGAGTTGGGCCAGTTCGGCAGGATCTCCGTCGAACAGGGCCAGATTATCGAGCCGGTGGCTGAGGGTTTCGTCCGGTTTGCCATCGTCATTGCGAGTGAACGCCTGCCAGCCCTGCTGCGGGGTCAGCAGCTGCTGGCGACTCTCGATGGTGGCGGGACAATCAAATTGCAGGCTGGCGGCAAGGGCCAGGGTGGTCAGTAACATGGCTGCGGTTCTCTCTTCACGTCCTCAATACGATGCCATGCTACGTCATCTTCCGCCGAACAGCTTCATCAGTTTATCAAGCAGATCAAGCTGTTGTGGTGGTTGCTTCATGGCTTCCGCCTCCCGCTCCAGCAGCGCCCGCTGCTCCTGCTGGCGGTCGCTCAGCACCCGGTAGAGGGGCTCGACCAGCGACTCGCGCTGCATCACCAGCTCCTGAAACATTGCCTGATTGATGCGATAGGTTTCGACGGTGGCCACCGCCCGCACCGTGAAGGAGCTGGGCTCGCCGGTGAGCAGGCTCAGTTCGCCAAAGAAGTCTCCCGCGTTGAGCGTACCAAGCTTCAGCTCTCGCCCTTCGACATTGACCACCATCTCGGCTTCCCCTTTGACCAGCACGAACAGCCAGCTGGAGACATCCCCCTGCTCCAGCATGATGTCGCCGCTGACGAAGGGGGCGAACTTCACCTGATCGGCCAGCTGGAGCAGCTCGTTCTCCTGCAACATGGCAAACAGCGGCAGCTTGCGCAGGGTATCGGTTCGTTCGGCGGTGTGGCGCTTGTGGCGGGCATCCAGATGCTGCTTCTCCTTGGCCATAAAGACGTTGAAGATCGGCGGGGTGAGGCGGCGATCGTTGCGGCGCAGGGCGGCATCGATAAGGCTGCGCACCATGGAGTCGGTCGGATCGTCGCGAGCCAGATCGGTCAGCCAGTAGCGCACTGCATAGCGGGCGATGCCCCCTTCGACGTTCATCAGCAGGCAGTCCGGTTGCGGATGCTTGGCGACGCAGGGGAGCTTGGTCTCCCGCAGGGATTTCTCGATCAGCGCGATGATCTGGGTCGGCAAGGTATCCAGAGTCAGATCGAACCAGACCCAGCGCCGCCACTGCAGCGGTTCGCCGCGACGGCGCCCGAGCACGGTGAAGCGCTGTTTAAGCAGGTGGCTGTTGGGGATGACGACAGTCTCCCAGTTGCGGGTCTCGATGGTGGTGGCACGCCAGTTGATCTCCACCACCCGGCCCTGGGTGGTATCCACTTGCAGCCAGTCACCGATGGCGATGGAGTTGTCGAGCTGAATGGAGACCCCGGCCAGCAGGTTGCCCAGGGTGTCCTGCATGGCGAAGGCGATGACCGCGGTGATCACCGCCGAGGTGGTGACTATCTCCCCGAGCGCCATGCCGGAGGCGTAGAGGCGAAACAGACCCCAGCCGATATAGCCGATGGTGATGACGATATCGGCGATGATCCGCGGGATCCGCACATGGCAGAGGGGGAGCAGAAACTCGAACAGCAGGATCCCCCATATCTTGACCAGTATCAGGCCAGCCAGCAGAGTGGAGATCTCGATCAGCAATTGATGGGGCAGCGGCAGTTTGAACCAGCCCCCTTCCAGCTGGATCAGCAGGATCACCACCGCGCTTATCATCACGAAACTGAGCTCGGAGAGCAGCTCCCGTCGCTGTCCCGGACGGCGCCAGAAGTGGATCAGCATCAGGGAAAGGGTGAGCAGGGTCCAGAACGGGTGTTCGCCAATCCAGATCAGCGTCGGTAGCGCGGTGAGGTTTTCGCCAGCCATAGCAGCACCTTATTGTGGTTTTATTTCCAGCATAGCTGCTGCGGCGCGGGGAAATGGTGCGTTGGGGCGGCAATTTATTTATCCTGTGCAGAACCGGGCAAAGGAGTGCGATTGAGTGAAATTTTCAAAGAAAATCATCTGTTTGATGGCCCTGTTGCCATTGGCTGGCTGCGATCTGCTGGCCGAGAAGTATCGGGTCGAATTCCGCGATGGCTCCTGGCGTGAAATAGCCATTACCCCCTTCTCCAGCGAGGCGCGCTGGCGCGAGGGGTGTGCCACCGGCGAGGTGCTGAGCGACATGAAGGTGCCCATCAAGCGGGGTGACACGGTTAATGGCCGCGAGCAGTTGCTGATTGGCGGCGAGAAGTTCGAGCTGGATGACAACAACCTCTACCGCAGCAACGGCATGGTGTTTGGCCATTCGCCTGACCATATCCAGCGCGGGCTCAAGGGGATGGATATCTGCCGTACCCTGCGCCCCGAGCGGGGTGGACTGCCCAAGCTCAAGGCGCGCGGGTTTGGCGACTGAATCGATGAGGGATTAACTCGCTGCCATCAATGCACAGCGCTGGCGGCAGGCATCGCCAAAGGCTTGAAATATCTTGATGGAGTGGGGGTTTTCATTGGCCTTCCACTCCGGATGCCACTGCACTGCCAGCAAAAAGGGCGACAGTGCGGGAGCATGAAGTGCCTCTATCAGCCCATCTTCGGCGTGGGCCAACGGCTCCAGACCCTTCCCCAACCGGTTGATGCCCTGCCCATGCAGGGAGTTGACCGGAATCTGTTCTTCCCCCATCAGTTCGGCAAACCAGCTGCCGGGCAGCAGTTTGATCTGATGGCTCGGCCCATACTGCTCGTCGACCGGATCGTCGGCATCCTCCCGGTGATCGTCATATCCCGGCTCGTTATAGACCTTCTGATGGATGTCTCCCCCCAGCGCCACGTTGATCTCCTGCATGCCGCGGCAGATACCGAGGATCGGCAAGCCACGGGCGAGCGCCCCCTTGATGAGGGGCAGGTCGAACAGGTCGCGATCCCTGTCCTGCTGTTTCTCCGGCGTGAGGTTCTCTTGGCCGTAGAGGGCCGGATCGATGTTGGAGCCGGCGCCGCTCAAATAGACCCCATCGGCGAGATCCAGATACTGCTCCAGATCGGCGGTGCCGCAGCAGGTGGGTACCAGCAGCGGGACGCAGCCGCTTATCTCCACCAGCGGCATGATGTATTTGTGGGTCATCACCTGATAGGCGTGGCCGTTGCGGGGCTGGGCGCCCATGGTCATCAGCACGACAGGTTTACGGGGAGCGGGAGGCTGGGGATTTGGCATAGGGCACCTTGATTATCCTTGGCGTTGAAGTCTCATCCTGCGCCTTGGGCAGGCCCTTGCAAACCGGCAGGGCAAGGGCATGCCTCAAGGCATGGTCATGGGATCCCGCGTCGGGCCGGGTGACAGAATCGTTGGTCAGCCTGGGCAGCGACGGCATGGATCCTCTCTTCAGTCTGCCAAGGCCGTTCAATATGTCAAACAAAATGATACCAAATTGTTAACGCATCTGTTTTGGTCTGCTCTGAAGCGGCGATTTAACGGGGCTGTTGAGATGGGCCGTTATGGTTGGGGTAGCAAAATGGTGGATATATTAAACGCGCAGGGATGGCGGGGAGAGGGGAGAAGGCATCAATAGAAGCACGCCTCCGCAAGGGGAGGCGTGTTTCGGGGATTACAGCAGGTCTTCGATCTCGCCGCGCAGATACTGGTACATCTCGCGGTAGGCGACCGGCGGCTTGTTCAGCTCCCGCTCCTTGTTGGCGGAGCGGATCAGCTGGCGCAGCTTTTGGCGATCCAGCTCGTGGAACTGGGACATCAGCTCGTTGAGGGCGCTGTCACCTTCGGTGATCAGGCGCTCGCGCCACTGCTCCAGCCGATGCAGACGTGCATTCACGGTGGAGTGACGGTTCTTGATGATGGAGAGCGCTTCGGCAATCGGCTCGATATCGCGGCTGCGCATCAGGCGGCCGATGAACTGCAGATGGCGACGGAAGGACTCATCCTTCTTCGGCTTGAGTTTGCGACCCAGCTCGACAGCTTCTGCAAGCTCTTCATCCAACGGGATTTTTTCCAGCTCGCTGTGGCTGAGGGAGACGATCTCTTCCCCCATTTTCTGCAATGCTTCGGCATCGCGCTTGAGCTGGCTCTTGCTGGG
This sequence comes from Aeromonas sp. Y289-2, assembly GCF_027705925.1. NCBI lineage: Bacteria > Pseudomonadati > Pseudomonadota > Gammaproteobacteria > Aeromonadales > Aeromonadaceae > Aeromonas > Aeromonas sp. Y289-2. The sequence goes on along the minus strand of NZ_JAPDCH010000008.1, from coordinate 128,980 downwards.
GCCCCAGTCTTCGAACTCGTTGTCGTCTTGATATTGACTCATCGGTCTCTTGATTCCTGTCATTCACGTTTGGCGGATATGTTACCAGCTTCTCCCGCTGGGCGCAGGGGTCTGATATGCTTACCCCCCTTTCCTTCTTTCATACAGATGTGAGTTATGGATCAGCAAGACCAAATCCGCCAGGATCAAGCCCATCTCGAGGCCGTGGTTGCCGAAGCCCTGGAGATAGCCAAAGGACTGGGCGCCTCGCTGGCCGAAGTCTCCATCAGCAAGCAGACCGGGTTGTCGGTGAACACCCGGGGTTGTGAACTGGAAAGCATTGAATTCAATAAGGATGGCGCCCTCGGCATCGCTGTCTATCGCGATGGTTGCAAGGGATCTTCCTCGACCACCGATCTGAGCAAACCCGCCATTCGTGCCGCCGTTGAAGCGGCTATCGAGATAGCCCGCCACACCTCGGCGGATGATTGCGCCGGTCTGGCGGACGCCGAGCTGCTGGCATGGGATGCCCCCGATCTGCAACTGTGTCACCAAATCGAACTGGATCCCCAGCGCGGCATCGAACTGGCCATCGAGTGCGAACGACTCGCTCTGGGTCGCGATGCCCGTATCAAACACTCCGACGGCGCCGGTTTCTCCAGCCATCTCGGCATCAAGGTCTATGGCAACAGCCACGGCTTCGTCAAAGGCTACGCGGCGTCGCGCAACTCACTGAGCTGCGTGCTGATCGGCGAGCAGGATGGCGATATGCAGCGTGATTACGGCTACTCCTCCAGCCGTACCCTCGACGGGCTCTGGAGCCCGCAGCGCATTGCCGACGAAGCCGTTGAGCGTACCGTCTCCCGCCTCGGCGCCCGCAAGATCTCTACCCGTCACGCGCCTGTGCTGTTCCACCCTGACACAGCCTCCGGTCTGTGGGGCCATCTGGTGATGGCCATCAGCGGTGGCAACCTCTATCGCAAGTCGAGCTTCCTGCTCGACAAATTGGGCAAGCAGATCCTGCCCGAGTGGCTCACCATTCAGGAGTTCCCCCATCTGCTGGGCGGGCTTGCCAGTACCCCGTTCGATGGCGAAGGGGTGCGTACCCGCGACATGGATATCATCCGTAACGGCGAGCTGATGAGCTGGCTGCTTACCTCCTACTCCGCTCGCAAGCTGGGGTTGACCACTACGGGTCACGCCGGTGGCATCCACAACTGGCAGGTCTCCAATACTGGCCAGGATTTTCAGGGCATGCTGAAGGAGATGGGCACCGGCCTGCTGGTGACAGAGCTGATGGGGCAGGGGGTCAATATCGTCAATGGCGACTACTCCCGCGGCGCTGCCGGTTTCTGGGTCGAGAATGGCGAAATAGCCTATCCGGTCGAAGAGATCACCATCGCCGGCAATCTGGCCGAGATGTTCAGCCATATCGTGGCGGTGGGTCGTGACGAGGATGAGCGCTCCAGTCTCAAGACCGGCTCGGTGCTGGTAGAAAATATGAAGCTGGCGGGTCACTGATCCCGGTTTCAACTGAACCGAAACCATGAAAAAGGCCCCCTCGCCAACGCGAGGGGGCCTTTTTATCGGCCTGCGATCAGGGGGCTATCAGCCCTTGATGCGCTCGATGCGGCCACCCAGACCCTGCAGCTTCTGCTCGATATCTTCGTAGCCACGGTCGATGTGATAGATACGGTCGACGATAGTGGAGCCTTCGGCCACGAAGCCGGCCAGCACCAGACTGGCGGAGGCGCGCAGATCGGTCGCCATCACCTGGGCACCCTTGAGCTGCTCGGTGTCACGGCAGATGGCTACGTTGCCCTGCAGTTCGATGTCTGCGCCCATCCGTACCAGTTCGGGAACGTGCATGAAGCGGTTCTCGAAGATGGTCTCGGTGACCATGCCGGTGCCTTTGGCGACAGCATTCAGCACGGTGAACTGTGCCTGCATGTCGGTCGGGAAGGCCGGGTAGGGGGCAGTCTTGATGGTGACCGGCTTGAGGGTGCGGCCAGTCATGTCGAGGGTGATCCAGTCTTCACCCTTCTCAATCAGGGCGCCAGCTTCTTCCAGCTTGACCAGTACCGCTTCCAGCAGAGTCGGGTCGGTCTTGCGGCAGGTGATCTTGCCGCCGGTGACCGCTGCGCCCACCAGGAAGGTTCCGGTTTCGATGCGGTCAGGCTGCACACTGTAGTTGCCGCCGTGCAGACGCTCGACACCGTCGATGGTCAGGGTGTCGGTGCCCGCGCCCTGAATCTTGGCACCAAGGGTATTGAGGAAGTTGGCCAGATCGACCACTTCCGGCTCGCGTGCGGCGTTTTCGATCACGGTGCGGCCATCAGCCAGGGTGGCGGCCATCATCAGGTTTTCGGTACCGGTCACGGAGACCATATCCATCAGGATGTGAGCGCCTTTCAGGCGGCCATCAACACGGGCCTTGATGTAACCATCTTCGATGGTGATCTTGGCACCCATCAGCTCCAGGCCGTGGACGTGCAGGTTGACCGGACGGGCACCGATGGCGCAGCCGCCGGGCAGGGAGACATCAGCAGCACCGAAACGGGCGGCCAGCGGGCCCAGCGCCAGAATGGAGGCGCGCATGGTTTTCACCAGCTCGTAGGGGGCGACGTGGTTGTTCACCGCACCGGTCAGCACTGTGACGTTGCCGTTGACCTTGGTGGTCGCGCCCAGCATCTCCAGCAGCTTGATGGTGGTGCCTACATCTTTCAGGCGCGGCACGTTGGAGAGGTGTACCTCTTCATCACAGAGCAGGGTCGCGAACAGGATCGGCAGCGCGGCGTTTTTGGCGCCGGAGATGGTCACTTCGCCGTTGAGAGTACAACGACCATCGATTTTGAATTTGTCCATTTTTACTTCGTTACCAAATCAGGAGGGCAATAGGAATTTACGTTCGCGTTTCCACTCGGCGTCGGTGAACGCTTTGATGGAGAGGGCGTGAATGGCGTTGCTGGCGATCTTGTCCATCAGCGGGGCATAGATGGCCTGCTGCTTCTTGACCCGGCTCATGCCGTCAAACATGTCACCGACGGCGATCACTTGGTAGTGACTACCGTCCCCTTTGACATGGACTTCGGACAATGGCAGAGCCTCAAGGAGTATCGCTTCAATTTCAGAGACTTGCATTATGCGTCCTCAGTTGTGAGCGGGGTTGACTGAAACAGCCCGGCCACCCCGTAGAGGTTGGCCAGGGTATAGAAATCACTGGAGGCGCCCACCAGTTGCGGTGTGGCGCCTCGCGCTAATACGGCTTTGGCCCATTTGACCAGCAGGGCCAGTCCGGCAGAGTCGAGGGTGGTGACGCCGCCGAGCTCAAGCTGGTCGTCCTGCCACCATTCGGCGCGGCGTTGCCACAGGTCATTGACCTGTGGCGCCTGCAGCTCACCGCTGAGGGTCATGGTTTGAGTACCAGCGGCTTGGCGTTGTGCTCGCGCAACTGGGCGATCACCGCATCGATGCCGTTCTGGCGGATCAAACCGCCCAGCTCGCTCTGTTTGGCGGAGAGCAGGCTGATCCCCTCTGCCACCATGTCGAAGGCTTTCCACTCGCCGGTCTTGTTGTTCTTGCGCAGCTTGAACTCGAGGAAGATGTCCGGCTTGCCGGCCTCTTTCACGCTGACGTTGACGGCGGTGATATTGCCGCTGGGGGCTTTGCCCGGCTCGACCTTGACGGTCTGCTTGTCAAAATGGGCCAGCGCATCGGCGTAGGAGCTCACCATGTACTCGGTGAACACCTCGACGAAGGCATTGCGCTGCGCTTCGGTGGTCTCTTTAATCTGGTTGCCAAGCACCTTGTAGGCAGCGAAGCGGTTGTCCACATAGGGCAGCAGCTCTTCGCGGATGATCACCCGCAGGTGATCCGGATTGCTCTTCACCTGGGCCTGATCGGCTTTCAGGCGGGCAAAGGTCTGCTTGGCAGCCTGATCCACCAGCGCGTTGGGGTCGGTGGCATCGACTGCGGCCTGGGCAGACAGGGAAAAGAGCATGCTGGTCATCAGGCCCAGCAGCAGGGCGATTTTCTTGAACATGGTTACTCCTTCTTGCTGTCTGATTTGCTGTCGGAGGATTGGCTGTAGAGGAATTTGCCAATCAGATCTTCCAGTACGATGGCGGATTTGGTGTCTTCAATCAGGTCGCCATCCTTGAGCATCTCGGTGCCCATCTCCTCATCGCTGAAGCCGGGGGCCAGACCGATGTACTGCTCGCCGAGCAGACCGGAGGTGAGGATGGAGAGGGAACTGGTATCGGCGAACTCGCCAGCGCTCTTTTGCATCATCAGGGTCACTTCGGGCACCTGGGTTTTCGGGTCCAGTACGATGTCGCTGACCCGGCCTACCACCACGCCGCCGACCTTGACCGGCGAACGGACTTTCAGGCCGCCGATATTATCGAAATGCGCGCGCAGGGTATAGGTTTCTCCTTCCGGTTTGAAGCTCAAACCGGCCACTTGCAGGGCCAGTGCCAGAATGGCACCGATGCCAGCCAGCATAAAGGTGCCGACCAGGAATTCTACTTTGCTGAACTTCATCTTTACCTTATCCAAACATGACTGCAGTGAGTATAAAATCCAGGCCGAGCACGGCGAGGGATGAGTGGACCACGGTACGGGTCGTGGCCTGACTGATCCCGGCCGAGGTCGGCTTGGCATCATAGCCGTTAAAGAGCGCAATCCAGGTGACCACCAGGGCGAAAATCAGGCTCTTGATGGCGCCCTGCATGATGTCTTCATGCCAGTCGACGGAGGCCTGCATGGCAGACCAGAAGCCCCCTTCGTCCACGCCGAGCCAGTCCACACCGACCAGCTTGCCGCCGAAGATACCGATCAGGCTGAACATAAAGGCCAGCAGCGGCATGCTGATGACGCCAGCCCAGAAGCGGGGGGCGACCACCCGGCGCAGCGGGTCGACTGCCATCATTTCGAGGCTTGAAAGCTGCTCGGTGGCCTTCATCAGGCCAATTTCAGCGGTCAGGGCCGAACCGGCACGGCCGGCAAACAGCAGTGCCGTGACCACAGGACCCAGCTCCCGCAGCAGGGAGAGGGAGACCAGCGGCCCCAGACTCTGCTCGGCGCCGAAATCCTTCAATACGTTGTAACCCTGCAGCGAGAGCACCATGCCGATGAACAGGCCGGAGACCAGAATGATGGCCACCGACTGCACACCCACCACATAGAGCTGCTGGACAAGCAGCGGGAAGTGCTTGTGCGGCTCGGGTTTGCCCGCCAGCGCATGGAACAACATGATGGTGGCGCGACCGACGGAGCTGATAAACCGCACTCCGACCCGCCCCAGCTTGCTTATTTGACTTATCAACATCAGAGATCCTGTAGCAGATCGCCTGCCGGAAAATGAAACGGAACAGGACCATCGGGCAATCCTTTGAGGAACTGCTCGACTTCGGGATTGTGCTCCTCGCGCAGCTGGTCCGGCGTGCCGTGCGCCACCACCTTGCGATTGGCAATGATGTAGGCGTAATCGGCGATGCTCAGCACCTCTTTCACATCGTGGGTGACGATGACTGAGGTGATACCGAGGGCATCATTCAGCTCCTTGATCAGCTTGACCAGCACCGCCATGGTGATGGGATCCTGCCCGACAAACGGCTCGTCATACATGATGAGGTCGGGGTCAAGGGCGATGGCCCGTGCCAGCGCCGCCCGGCGCGCCATGCCGCCGGAGAGCTCGGAGGGCATCAGTTTCGCCGCGCCGCGCAAGCCCACCGCCTGCAGCTTCATCATGACGATGGTGTGGATCAGCTCCTCCGGCAGGCCGGAGTGTTCCCGTAGCGGGAAGGCCACGTTGTCGTAGACCGTCATGCCGGTAAACAGGGCGCCGCTCTGGAACAGCATGCTCATCCGCTTGCGCACTTCATAGAGGCGCGAACGGGAGAGGGTGGGGATATCTTCCCCGTCAAACAGAATGTGACCGGACTCCGGCTTGAGCTGGCCACCGATCAGCCGCAGCAGGGTGGTTTTACCTATGCCGCTCGGGCCCATGACGGCGGTCACCTTGCCACGAGGAATGGTCAGGTTGATCCCGTCATACAACAGCCGATCTCCGTGACTGAAAGTCAGATCGGAGATGGTGATCAGGTCATTGTTCAAACAATTGTCCATCCGGTGTAAATGAGGTGCGAATTTTATGGGGTAGTCTAGGTCTAAGCAACAGCAAGGAACAACTATTGAACAGGCTGCAAGCCCATTTGCACGACAGTTTTCTGTAACAAAGTGCGTCATCGAGAGCGGGACTTGCCATCCGATTCGCTTATCCGGGCAGACTTTTTTATAATCCCGCAGCTAATTTCGGCCCGGAGCTGTGTCTTTATGTCTGTAAAGCCTGAGAAAGTGTCTGAACTGTTCGATTTTCGTCGCAGTGCCCGCGCGGTGCTGGACACAGAAAAGCAAGCCATTGATGGACTCTATCAGTATCTGAACGACGCCTTCGACAAGGCGTGCGAAATGGTGCTGCGCTGCGGTGGCAAGATAGTGGTCACCGGCATGGGCAAATCGGGCCATATCGGCAGCAAGATCGCCGCCACCCTCGCCAGCACCGGCACCCCGGCCTTCTTCCTTCACCCGGGAGAAGCGAGTCACGGCGATCTGGGGATGATCTCCAGTGGCGACCTTATCATCGCTATCTCCAACTCCGGCGAGAGCGACGAAATCCTGGCCCTGCTGCCGGTGCTCAAGCGCCGCGGCATTCCGCTCATCTGTATGACCGGTAATCCCGCCTCCACCATGGCCAAAGAGGCCAACGTACATCTGTGCATCAAGGTGGAGAAAGAGGCCTGCCCGCTGGGTCTGGCACCCACTTCCAGCACCACGGCAACCTTAGTCATGGGCGATGCCCTGGCGGTCGCCCTGCTGGAAGCACGCGGTTTTACCGCCGATGACTTCGCCCTCTCTCACCCGGGCGGGTCGCTCGGCAAGCGTCTGTTGCTGCGGGTTGGCGACCTGATGCACAGTGGCGATCTGTTGCCCCAGGTGGGGATAGATGCCACCATCAGCCAGGCGCTGCTGGAAGTGAGCCGCAAGGGGCTCGGTATGACGGCGGTGGTCGATGGCAATGGCCTGCTGGCCGGGCTCTTTACCGATGGCGACCTGCGCCGCATTCTTGACCAGCAGATCGATATCCATCACACCCCCATCAGCCGTGTGATGACGGCCAACTGTGTTACCGTAGGTCCAGAGATGATGGCTGCGGAAGCCGTCAAGCTGATGGAAACGAGAAAAATCAACGGATTACTGGTCGTGGATGAAGAGAAACGCCCGCTCGGCGCCTTCAACATGCACGACCTGCTGAAAGCCGGAGTAATTTGATGCAAAACGTACCGACCCTCTATGGTCCGGTGACGCGCAGCCAGTTCGACAAGGCGGCGCAAATCCGCCTGCTGGTGTGCGATGTGGACGGGGTGCTCTCCAACGGCCTCATCTACATGGGAAACAACGGCGAAGAACTGAAAACCTTCTGCACCCGCGATGGTGCGGGCATGCGAGCGTTGCTCAATGCCGGGATCGAGATCGCCATCATCACCGGGCGCAACTCCCGTATCGTCAGCGATCGGATGAAAAGCCTGGGGGTGGCTCATGTGGTGCAGGGGGCTGATAAAAAGCTGCCTCACTTCGAAGCGCTGCTGGCCAAGCTGGGGCTGACTGCTGAACAGGCCGCCTATATGGGCGATGACACCATCGATCTGCCGGTGATGCAGGTCTGTGGGCTCGGCATTGCCGTGGCCGATGCCCATCCGCTGGTGCTGAGTCGTGCCGATATGGTGACCCGGCTTGGCGGTGGCATGGGCGCGGTGCGCGAGGTGTGTGACCTCATTTTGCAGGCGCAGGGCCACGACGATTATCAGCCCGAGGCCTCGGTATGAGCAGACAGACCCTGTTGTTTGCCCTGCTGTTTCTGGTCGCGCTGGTTGCCTGGCAGTTGGGCAAGGTTGAGCTGGTGCCTGAGAGCGCCGTCAAAATCGAAAACTATCAGCCGGATTTTGTCGCCAAAGATCTGGTGACCACCCGTTTTGATATCAATGGCAAGCGCACCGAGCGGCTGGAGTCGACCTACGCCGAGTATTATCAAATCCTCGAGCAGGCCACCTTCGACAAGCCGGTGGTCTACATGTATGACGATCAGGGTGCCGCCGAGTGGAAGGTGACCGCCGAAACCGGCGTGCTCAACACCGGTGACAACGTCATCCTGCGGGACAAGGTGCATCTGGATGGTCTGCTGCCCACATCTTTCATTTCCACACTGGATACCCCCTATCTGGAGCTGGATCTGGTGACGCAGGATGTGCGCAGCAACCGGGAAGTGAACATTCTGGGTCGGGATTTCCAGACCCAAGGGGTTGGCCTCAAGGGCCATCTGGACCGCAAATATTTTGAGTTACTGGATCAAGGCCATGCCATCTATTTCAATGAAAAACGCTAATCTGGCCCTCGCAGCCCTGTTGTTGTGTGGTGCGGTGACCGCCAAAGAGTCCGACTTTGCCGAGAAGGTCTACGTCGATGCCGTCAAACAGGTGGCCGAGATGCAGGACAACCGCATCACCTTCGAAGAGGATGTGACCATCAATCAGGGCACCATCCGGATCAAGGCTGACAAGGTGGTAGTGACCCGCTCCGGCGAGAAAGGGGCGGAGGTGATGACTGCCTACGGCAAACCCGCCACCTTCTTCCAGATCCTGGATAACGGCAAGCCGGTCAATGCCCACGGCAACACTATCCGCTACGAGCTGAAGAACCGGCTGGTGACCATCACCGGCAACGGTCAGCTCAAGCAGGAAGATAGCCAGGTCAATGGCGATCTGATCCGCTACGACATCGTCAAACAGAAGATGATTGCCGAGAGCAAGAGCCCGAGCCAGCGGGTCAAAACCGTGTTCCTGCCTGATCAGGTAGAGAATTTCGACAAGCCCGCCGACCAGAAGAAGCAGGGAAAATAAGCTATGGCAGTGTTAAAAGCAGTGGGCCTGCAGAAGAGCTACAAGCGCCGCATGGTGGTGAGTGACGTCAGTCTTGAAGTGGGCACCGGCCAGATTGTCGGCCTGCTCGGCCCCAACGGGGCGGGCAAGACCACCTCCTTCTACATGATCGTGGGGCTGGTGCAGCGCGATGCCGGTCTCATCACCATCGACGATCAGGACATCAGCTTGCAGCCCATGCATGTGCGGGCGCGTAACGGCATCGGTTACCTGCCGCAGGAGGCCTCCATCTTCCGTCGCCTGTCGGTGTTCGACAACCTGATGGGGGTGATGCAGACCCGCAAGGGGTTGAGCCGTGAGGAGCGCGAGGACAAGGTTCAGCAACTGCTGGAAGAGTTCAATATCACCCACATTCGCGACAACCTGGGTCAGAGCCTCTCCGGTGGTGAGCGTCGCCGGGTCGAGATCGCCCGTGCGCTGGCGGCCGAGCCGCGTTTTATTCTGCTGGATGAACCCTTTGCAGGGGTTGACCCGATTTCTGTGATAGACATCAAGAAGATCATTCAGCATCTGAAAGATAGGGGCCTTGGCGTCTTGATTACCGACCACAACGTCAGAGAGACTCTGGACGTATGTGAGAAGGCCTATATCGTCAGCCACGGCAAGATGATTGCCGAAGGTGCACCGGCTGACATCCTTGCCGATGAGCAGGTCAAGCGCGTCTATTTGGGCGATCAATTCAGTCTATAGTAAGGGGGCATGCCTTCATTTCCTTTGACGAGTGCCTCGCTGAACATAAGGATATCCCGACGTAGATGAAGCCGACATTACAGTTGCGTCTCGGTCAGTCCCTGACCATGACGCCGCAATTACAACAAGCGATTCGTCTGCTCCAGCTCTCCACTCTGGAACTTCAGCAGGAAATTCAGCAAGCGCTCGAAAACAACCCTCTGCTGGAGCAGGAAGAGAGCGATGCGCAAGAGACCAGTCCGGAAGCGCCGGTCGATGCCAGCCAGCTGGATTCCAGCGATGCCATGGCCCAGGAGCAGATGCCGGACGAGTTGCCGGTGGATACCACCTGGGACGAGGTTTACTCTGCCGGCACCGCCCAGAGCGCGGGCCCCATCCATGATGGGGAAGATACCGTCTATCAGGGTGAAACCACCGAAAACCTGCAGGATTATCTGCTGTGGCAGATGCGGCTCACACCGTTCAGCGATGTGGATGCCGCCATCGCGCTCGCCATCATCGATGCCATCGACGAATCCGGTTATCTGACCGTTGCGCTGGAGGATATCCAGGCTGCCGTCACCAGCGATGACGTAGAGGTGGAACTTGATGAGGTCGAGGCGGTACTCAAGCGGGTGCAGCACTTCGATCCGGTCGGCATTGCTGCTCGTTCTGTGCAGGAGTGTTTGCTTATCCAGCTGGATCAGTATGACCCGCAGACCCCCTGGCTCAACGAGGCCAAGGAGGTGATCCTCGAGCACATGGAGCTGCTCGGCAACCGGGATTACCGCACCCTCGCCCGCAAGACAAAACTCAAAGAGAGCGACCTCAAGGAGGTGCTGGATCTGATCCAGCTGCTGGAGCCGCGCCCCGGCAATGGCATCATCCAGAGCGACTCCCAGTACGTGATCCCCGACGTCTCCGTGGTCAAGAAGGGCAGCAAGTGGGTGGTCGAGCTCAATCCCGACTCCGCCCCCCGCATCCGGGTCAACGAGACTTATGCCGCCATGGCCCGCAACGCCCGCAGCAGCACCGACACCCAGTTTATTCGCTCCCATTTGCAGGAAGCCAAGTGGTTCATCAAGAGCCTGGAAAGTCGCAATGACACCCTGCTGAAAGTGGCCAGTTGCATTGTCGAGCAGCAACAGGGCTTTTTCGAGTATGGTGAAGAGGCGATGAAGCCGATGGTGCTCAATGACATCGCCGAAGCGGTGGAGATGCATGAGTCGACCATCTCCCGGGTGACGACCCAGAAGTACATGCATACCCCCCGTGGTATCTTCGAATTGAAGTTTTTTTTCTCCAGCCATGTGAACACCGAAGGAGGAGGAGAGTGCTCATCGACCGCAATTCGCGCGCTCATCAAGAAGCTGGTCACGGCAGAGAATCCTGCCAAGCCGTTAAGTGATAGCAAGATCGCGGATTTGCTGGCCGAACAGGGTATTATGGTGGCGAGACGCACGATCGCTAAGTATCGCGAATCCTTGTTTATCCCACCTTCCAATCAGCGCAAACGCCTGGTTTAGGCAAACAAAAGGATGATGTTATGCAAATTAACCTGACCGGACACCATGTCGAGATCACCGAAGCTCTGCGTGATTATGTGAATAACAAATTTGCCAAACTCGAGCGTCATTTCGACCACATCAACAATGTTCATGTGGTGCTTAGCGTGGAAAAACTGAACCAGATAGCGGAAGCCAAATTGCACGTCAGCGGTGGCGAAGTGTTTGCCAACTCTGAACATGCCGATATGTATGCTGCGATAGACACCTTGCTCGACAAGCTGGACAGGCAGATCATCAAGCACAAAGATAAGTTAAATAAAAAATAACCATGCAACTTGAACACATACTGAGTCGGGACTGCACCAAGAGTGCAGTCCCTTGTACCAGCAAGAAACGCGCCCTCGAAATCATCAGCGAGCTGGCCGCCGAACGCCTTGGCACCTCCCGTCAGGCGCTGTTTGAATGCTTGCTGGCCCGTGAAAAAATGGGTAGTACCGGGATCGGTGCCGGTATTGCGATCCCCCACGGTCGCATTGACGATGAGTTCCCGCCAACCGCGATCCTGATGACCTTTGCCGACCCTATTCCTTTCGACTCCATCGACAATCAACCGGTTGACCTGCTGTTTGCCTTGCTGGTGCCGGAAAGCGAGTGCAAGCAGCATCTCAAGACCCTTTCTCTGATGGCTTCCAAGCTGGGTGACAAGGCGGTTTGCCGCCAGTTGCGTCAGGCAACCAGCGACGAAGAGCTCTATCAGATCATGACCTCGGCCTGACAGCAGGCCAAGGATGAGACACCCGTTTTGGCGTGAGGGAACAAGATGCAGTTAATCGTGGTAAGTGGACGTTCGGGCTCCGGTAAAACGGTAGCCCTGCGAGTGCTGGAAGATCTGGGTTACTACTGTGTGGATAACCTGCCGGTCAATTTGCTGCCCCAGCTGATTGTCTCGGTGGAGAGCCAGTACGACAAGCTGGCGGTCAGCATCGACGTGCGCAACCTGCCGAGCGATCCGGAGAAACTGGAAAATCTGCTGGCTCAGGTGCGCAATGAGGGGCGGGTAGAGTTCTCCAGCTTCTTCTTCGACGCCGACAACGGCACCCTGCTCAAACGCTATGGCGAGAGCCGCCGTTTGCACCCGCTCTCACGCAACAAGCTGTCGCTGGATGAGGCGATTCGGGAGGAGACCCACCTGCTGGCGCCACTCTCCTCGACCGCTGACCTGCGTATCGACACCACCACCCTCAGCATTCACGACCTGAGCGAGCTCATCAAAACCCGGGTACTCGGCAAGAAAGAGAACGAGCTGGTGCTGGTGTTCGAGTCGTTCGGCTTCAAGTACGGCATTCCCAAGGATGCCGACTTCGTGTTCGATGCTCGCTTCCTGCCCAATCCGCACTGGATCCCCGAGCTCAAGCCGTTCACTGGCAAGGATGAGCCGGTTGCCAACTACCTCTCGGCGCAGGCTGACGTGATGCTGTTTACCCAGCAGATCGAGAACATGCTGGTGACCTGGTTGCCCCATCTGGAGCGCAACAATCGCAGCTACCTCACGGTCGGCATCGGTTGCACCGGTGGTCAGCACCGCTCGGTCTTTATTGCAGAGCGGCTGGCCAGTGCATTCCGTTTGCTTGGCAAGAACGTGCAGATCCGCCACCGCACTCTCGACAAGAGTGCCCCCAATCTTGACGGACCAATAGGACGACCCGATGACTGTTTCCGCCTCGGTTGAAGTGAAAAACAAGCTGGGTATTCATGCCAGACCTGCCATGATGCTGTTCGAGTTGGTGCAGGGTTTCGATGCTCACGTGCTGCTGCGCAATGAAGATGGTGTGGAGGCCGATGCTGACAGCATCATCGGCCTGCTGATGCTGGATTCCGCGCAAGGGCGGCAGGTGGAAGTACAGGTTGAGGGCCCCGAAGAGGTCGAGGCCCTGGCCGCCGTGGTGGAGCTGTTCACCTCCGGCTTCAACGAGGAGTAGTCACTCCTCGTTATATGTTATGAACCGGTACGCGCCAGCGCTTTGAAGCTGGCAAAATCCCGACAAGCCAGCAGATTCCTGCTGGCTTTTTCGTTCATCAGTGCCAGAAACAGGTCGTAGAGACCCATCGCCTCCTCGTAGTCGGCCTTGCTGATGGCTAGCACGAAGATGAGCGTCGCGATTTCTCCGTTGCCCCAGTCGATCCCCTGCGGGGCCAGTACGGTGTAAACCAGAGTGCGGCGCGCCAGCAGACCGAGGGAGTGGGGCAGGGCGATCCCTTCTCCCAGCATGGTGGAGACGATCCGCTCCCGCTCCTGCAGTGAGGCTCTGAAGCCGCTCTCCACCAGATCTTCCGCCTCCAGCTGATCACAGATACGGGCAAACAGTTCGGCCTGGCTGAGGGGGCCGTTGACCACCATGAAGTGGTCGGCATCGAAATATTTGTCGAGCATGTAGGGGCGGGTGCGGTCGATCAGCACCAGCTTGCCAAGCTGCTCCAGCTGGTATTGGGTCGGGAAGGGGGCAACGAGTACCACGGGGGCGTTTTTTTCGTTCACCTTGACGGTACTGATGACAAAGTCCTGCGCGATCTGCGCCAGACATTCGTAATCCCGCACCGACTCCAGCGTGGTCAGCTGCAACTGGGGATACTCCCGCTTGATACGTGCTTCCAGCACCCGGAAGGTGGCGTTGCCCGCATCGCAAAGCAATAGCGCCTGCGGGCGGCGGGTATAGCCGATATCGTAATGGCGCTCCAGCCCGACGCCGATATGGATCACCAGATAGCCGATCTCGTGGTGGGTCAGTCGGTAGGGGGTTTGCTTGATCCACTCCGAAATGGCCGCCAACGTGATGTCATAGGCGAGCGGGTAGTACTGCTTGATGTGATCGGCCAGCGGGTTGTGGTTGCCAATCTGGTATTTGACCCGTAGCAGCATGGCGCTGATATGGGTTTGCAGGTCGGCCCGCAGCTGTTGGTCGCCTCGCAGGTCGTAAGGGTAGTGTTGATGAATGTAGGTCAGCAGATGCTCCACCAACTGCTCGCTCTCGGCGGCCATTGCCGGGCTGAGCTGGGGAGTATCGGCCATCAGGCGCGCCTGGATCTGGATAGCGAGACCGGCGATCTCGTCCTCTACGGGGGGCATCAAGGTTGGCAATACCGCATAAATATCGCGAGATACTGCCAGCAGCGGCAGAGTCAGATCCTCGCTGGCGAAGTGGCGCAACTCGTGACCGGATGCCTGACGCAGCAGGGCAACGGCGCAGTAGATGGTGAGCTGCTGCAAGCTCTCGTCAGCGAGACGCAGCTGATGTCGGGCAAGCTGGGCATGGATGTGATTGCCCACTACCTCCATCGTCTTGCTGGGGCAGAGGTTGGGCAACAGGGTTTGCAACTGGTTGTTGTGCAGCAACTCCTGATAGAGCAGTTGGGTCAAACAGGCACGGATCGCCGTCTCCTCCCCCTGAATGCGCATCCCCAGGCGGGGTTTGCTCTCGACGCTGAGCCTGAAGTGGCTGAGCTGTTCACGGACTTCCGCCATATCCCCCTGCAGTGCCGCCCGGCTCAGATACCAGGTATCAGCCAGCTCATCGAGCTTGATCCCCTGCTCTGCCGTCAATAGCAGGATCTGCAGGTGCAGCACCCGCTCCCGGCTGGTGCGTGGCAGGCCGCTATCCTGACCCTGGGCCGCCAGCAGAGCCTCGAACAGTCCCTGATTGTAGATTTTCAGCTGGTAGCCGCTGCCACGCTGGTGGATCAGGTGAGCGCCGTGGGTGGCAATCAGTTCGTTGAGGGTCGCCACATCGGTGCGCACCGTGCGGGTGGAGACATTGAGGCGGCGAGCCAGCTCCTCCTGCGGCAGTGGTTCGGCGTGGAGCTGGATCAGCAGTTGATGGAGCCTGGGGTGTGGCAGCTTGATCATAGGGGGTATGCAAGACTCCTGTTGCGAGATAAAGGGTCGATGTTAACAAGTGGGTCATCAACAAGCCAGGCTCCGGTCAGTGATTGAACCGGTGCCGTGACTGCCATCAGGCCAACAGTCGTTTCACTATGGCCAGCAGAGTCCGCACATCCTCGGGGCGAGTGTGCCCGCTCGCGCTATCGATGATGGAGCTGTAGACGTGCGGGATCACCTTCTCGACTCCGGCGTCCAGCGCAATCCGCACTATCTCCTCGAAGTTCTCCAGATCGATGCCGCCGGTGGGCTCCAGCCAGAAGTTGTTGCGGGCACAAGCCTCGGCCACTGCCTGATACTCGTCGCGGCAGGCCAGCCCACCCATGGGGAAGAACTTGACCGAGCTGCCGCCCATGTCCTTGAGCAGGGCAATGGCGGTATCGATGGGGACGATGCCATCCGGCTGTCCGGCGCTGAGCGGGCCGGTGG
Source organism: Aeromonas sp. Y289-2 (assembly GCF_027705925.1). NCBI lineage: Bacteria > Pseudomonadati > Pseudomonadota > Gammaproteobacteria > Aeromonadales > Aeromonadaceae > Aeromonas > Aeromonas sp. Y289-2. Next base: position 113,465 of record NZ_JAPDCH010000008.1, on the reverse strand, counting down.
AGATCTTCACCATGCCAGGCATTCCGGTGGGGGAGATCAGGCCGTTGACCAGCGTTTCTGGCTGGCCGAGCAGTGCCCGGCTGGCGCCGACACCGGTGAACACCTGATTGACGTGCTGGGGTTGCAGCTGGCAGGCCAGCTCGGCCACCATCGCGGATTGGCGTGGATCCCCGGCGCCCAGTCCGATGGAGAGGGCATTGTCGATCAGCTTGGCGTACTCCTTCATATCGGCAACTGCGGAGGGAATATCCGGGTAGTTTTTGGAGAGCACACCGACCAGCACGTGGCCTTCGGCTGCGTCGTATACCTCGACGGCATTCTCTTTGGTGCCGGCCAGCACGTTGAGACAGACCCGATCTAGGTAGTAGTTGGGGGTAAGGGACATCAGCGATTCTCCTGAACGAGGTTGGCAATGGCGGAGTGGATTTGGTCGAGCTGGGGCACGGAGACGCTGCGCACATCGATCTCGATATGCCCCTCGTTGGCCTTGTAGCCGCGGCAGTAGATGGCAGGCGTGCCCTGTTGCAGACGGGTGACAACCTGCACTGTGGTCATGCCGATCTGCTGGTGGTCGAAGGCGATATCGGTGCGGGCGATGTCGCGCCCGGCGCTGTCCCACACCACTTTGGCGGTGACGCCGGGCAGCTGGTTGAGGCGCTCGATGAAGGGGCTCATCTTGGCGACCATGGCGGCGCCGCTCTCTTTCTCTTTGGCCAGATAGCGCTCGATGGCGTGGGTCAGGCCGAGGATACCCTCCTTGCCCACCTTCATGGCGCGACCGATGCCATTGGCCTGCTGTTTGACCCACTCCACGTACTGACGCTTGCCGAGCACCAGCCCGCTGGTGGGCCCTTCAATGGCCTTGGCGCCGCTGTAGATGACCAGGTCAGCACCCTGGTTGTAGTAGAGGCGCAGATCCTCTTCGGCAGCCGCATCGACGATGAGCGGGAGCCCGTGGGTCTTGGCGACCTCGGCGGCCTCTGCCACCGACAGAATGCTTTTTTGCACGCAGTGGTGGGATTTGATGTAGAGGATGGCTGCTGTGTTGGCACTGATGGCAGCGGCCAGCTGGGAAGGGGAGCACTCGTTGGCGTAACCGGCTTCCACTACTTTGCCGCCACCCAGATTGACCATGGTGCCGACCGGGGCGCCGAAGTTGACGTTGTGTCCCTTGGGCAGCACGATTTCGCTTGGCACCTCATGGGGGTGGGCATGCAGGTGCTCGAGGCGGTAGGGGTCGCCGCGCACTATCACAGCGGCCACTGACTGGGCTATGCCGGCGCTGGCACACGAAATGACCACTGCATCTTCCACTCCCAGCAGGCCAGCCAGGTAGGCTCCGGTCTTGTTGACCAGATCCTTGACCTCGAAGTAGTGGCCGAGGCCGAAGTTGACCGCATCGACCACCTCCTGTTCGGGGGTGGAGACGCCGAGAATGGTCATGCGCCCTGAGGCGTTGATCACCGGTTTGAGCTGATATTTCTCATAAACAGAAGGCATGGTGTGATTTCCCATTGTGAGTCAGAACCAATTCGCCACCGACCAGGGCGGCGAGAGGCTGCAGTTGTTGGTCACCGCTGCGGGACTGGGCTTCGGTATCCATAAACAGGGTCGGGCCGCTGGTGACCTCGAACAGGGTCAGATCGGCATCGGCGCCCACCTCGAGCCGCCCCTTGCCGGAAAGGCGCAGGGCATCGGCGGCCTGATGGGTGACGCAGGCGATCACCTGCTCCAGCGTCATGCCGATGGCGAGAAACTTCGACATCACGTGGGCCAGACTGTAGACCGGCCCCTTGATGCGGTTCTTGCAGTAGATGTCGGAGCTGATGGTGCGGGGCAGGATCCCCTGCCGGATAGCCAGCTCCGCCACCTCGAAGCTGAAGCTGGCGCCGCCGTGGCCGATGTCGAGCAAAAGGCCCCGTTTCATCGCCTCGCGCACCGCGACCCGCAGCTCGCCAGCCGGGGTCAGAATGCGGTTGGGCTTGCCGTTGAAGCAGTGGGTCAGCAGATCACCATCCCCCAGCAGAGCGACGATCTCGTCCAGGTCCGGCGGCGTGTTGCCCACGTGCACCATCAGCGGCAGCTGGTCGTGGGCCTGTTGCAGCGCCTTGGCCATGCGCAGCGGTTGCAGGCCGTTTTCACCGACCACGGTGCCGCTCATCCGCGCCTTGATGCCGACAATAAAATCGGGGTGGCGACGAATGGCCGCCGAGGCGAGATCCATATCGAGGTCCCGGCTGTCGGCCAGCTCGTTCTGGCGCAGCAGACCGATGCGGGAGATGTTGAGCAGGGCATGCACCCGGGTCTTGCAGCCCGCAGCGATCTGCTGGAAGTCATCCACATCGTCGGCTCCGGTGCTGCCCGCGTCGATGACGGTGGTGACGCCGGACTCTACGCCCACCTTGTCCGGCTCATCGTGATAGATGGGGGAGTCGGGGTAGCAGTGGGTGTGGCCATCGATCCAGCCAGCGCTCACATGCACCCGGCCGCCGAGATCCAGGATCTGCCGCGCCGTTGCCGTCTCCGGCAGGGAGCCGATGGCGGCGATTTTGCCCTCCCTGATGGCGATATCGATGAGCTGGCCATCTCCCAGCCGCCCCGCTCTGATGATCATGTCGTACATGCTGATAACCTCTGGCGAGCCGCCCCGCAGGGCGGCTGGTACTTACACAAGGGCGACCGGGAAGAAGGTACCCAGCAGCATGGCTCCCAGAATGGCACCGCCGGTGATGGGCTTGCCCCACACGTAGAACAGCAGCGCACCCAGCAGGGAACCGATACCGATGGGGATGGAGGCACCCATGGCGGAGAGGATGATGAGGGGGCCGAGGAAGCGGCCAGAGCTGTTGCCTGCGCCCATCATCACGTCAGCACCGTAAGTGGAGTTGCTCTGGTTGATGGTGAACTTGCGCGCCAGAATGATGACGTAGCCGATGGCCAGACCAATCCCCATGCCGGTTGCCAGCGAGGCGCCGAAGTTCTCCACCGGATAGACGATGCCGGCCCCCAGCAGAAGTGCTGGCACGCCGAGGCCAACCCCGGTCTGGATGGCACCGCCGATATCCAGAATCCCCACCAGGGAGCCCTCGATGATGCGGGCGAACAGGAAGCTGGCACCGAACGCGGCTACCGCGCCGTAGGCTCCCGTGTCCATGCCGGCTTTCAGCATGGCGACGAAGGCTACCTCGTTGAAGGCACCGACCCCGTACAGATAGAACATGTGGGTACCGGCAAAGACCCCGGCCGAGAGCAGACCGACGAAGATGGGGAATGACCAGTCGGCATACCAGAAGTTGTTTTTCAGTTTCTCATCCATGGTGTGACCCCTTATTTGCCGCTCAGCAGGTTATGGACGTTTTCCAGCCACAGGGGGACACCCATATGGAAGGATTCAATCAGTTTCATATCGAAGCCGCGGAAGAAGCCGCTCAGCACGAACAGCAGCACGATGGCTGCCATCATCACCTTGGTGACATGGTTCCAGCCGCTCTCTTCCACGCCCTTGCCGATCAGGATGCCGAGCACCAGACCCGGTACCGCGTTGCCCATGATGAGCTGGGCCAGACCGCCGAAGATGGTGGCCCAGAAACCGGATTTCTTGCCCGCCTCGATGGCAGCGAGCCAAAAGATCACGGGCATGACGGTGTTGACCAGCAGGTTGGCGGCTGGTACCAGCACCTTGACCGCTGTGACCTGCAGAGCTGCAGGAACGGCAGCCGCCGTACTGTTGAGGAAGGCGACCACGATGGCACCTATGATGCCGCCAGCGATGGCCATCTTTTTCGGGTCGTGCAGAGTGGTGGTGAGATCCCGATTTTTGAACAGCAGTGCCGCCGTGGCCCAGTGCGGGATGATGCGGTGATCCACATCCTGGGTGAAGGCGCCGGCCGCCACGGTCGAGGCCCAGGCGTTGAAGAAGAAGCCCAGACCAAACGAGAAGTGAGAAGCGGGATCCCCCTCGCAGGAGTTAAGTTCGCCCAGGGTGCGGAAGGCACCCATGCCCTGTACGGTCGGGGCGTGGAACATCCGCGCCGCGCCGGCCCCCACCCCGACGCCAACCAGGCCGCCAATGATGAGTGACTTGATAAAAATGATTAGAAACATCCAACGTATCCTTCTTGTGGGGTTGTGCCTGCGCAGGCATCACACCTGGGTGAATGTCACCTTGGCGACATCCAGACTGGTGACCTGAACCTTGATCTCCAGCTGGACGCGGTATTCGCGGCGCTGGCGCGGCAGGAAGAAGAACAGGAACTTCTCCACCCGGACCAACTCCTCGGCTTTGAGCACCTGTACATCGACCGGCTCAATACGCAGCAGTACCTGCTGGTTGTCCTTGAGCAGTGTGGGTTGCACCTGGCTGAGGGCGGAGGCAAACGCCTGCTGGCGTGTCGTCCCCTTGCCGTTGACGATGACCTGGGTGGTGAAGTTCTCTTTCATCAGGCGCGTCCGTGCTTCTTGGCGAAGGCTTCGACCAGCTTCTGGCCCAGCTCTTCCTTGTCCATGAAACCGAAGCCCAGCACCACGCACCCTTCGTTGATGGCGGTGACGCCCTCTTCAACAGAGCGCATGCCGTAGCGGCACTTGTAGCCGTATTTGGTCTGGGCGGTGATCGCCCCGGCGCCGCCGCTGCCGCAGAAGGAGATGCCGAGATCCGCCTGCTCCTTGTTCATCACGTCGCCGAGCTTCATGTCAGCGGCCATGCCTGGGATGATGGTCACGTTGGCCCCGGCAGCTTCCGCGCCTGCGCCCACTTTCTGACCCTTGCCGAGACGGTCTCCGATCACGAGTTTGATGGCTGTCATATCGATTTCTCCTTGAGTTACGGGTTCTGCACCGAGCTGAGTTCGTTTTCTTTGGCGACTTCAAAATGGACGGACAAGAGGTGTGCCTCCTCATAAGCAAGCTGATCCAGCCAGCTGACGACCTGTTCGGCGAGACGCAGTGAGAGGGGGGAGATCTCTTCAAACAGGCTGAGGTCAACTTCTGGCAGGGGCTCACCGCTGTGGGAGCGCCACACCATGGCTTTGACATGGGAGGCCAGCATCTGCCGTTGCACCTCGTTGGGGATGATGCCCTGTTCGGCCAGCAGGGGATAAATGCGCGCGAGGATATGATCGGTCTGGCGCAGCAACTCCGGGCTGTTCGGGGTCAGGGTCTGGTCGTGAGTCTCTGTTTGCAATGTCTGCTCTCCAAGGCTGGCAGAAGGTATGGCGTTACCCTAAGCCTGCGCGTCGATGTGGAGGAGGCAGCGTTTTTCCGATTCGAAGCGGAAATTCCTGAGGAAATGGCCCCAAAGTGATTGTTTGGATACTGAAAAGACAAAAAGAGTGCTTATTGGGGCCGGTTTTGTGTGATCGGTAGCGCACTAATCGGGGGGCGGGGGCAGGGCAAGCGTTGCGGGAAACTGTGAGTCATCTCACGGTAAGAGACGTTGCCGAGAGGGCAGATATGGAAAAGGGCGGTTTCCCGCCCTTCTCATAAAAAGGAGTGACGCTAGCTGGCCGATGCTGCGCTCGAGCTGGCCGTTCTCTGCTGATAGCGCAGGTCTTCCTCTATGGTGACCACCACTTCCAGCGGCTTGCCGGAGCGGAATACCGAGATGGTCAGCTTGGTGCCGGGGCGGCTCTCGACAATCTTGTCCATGGCGCTGCGTACGCCACTGATGGCCTCTCCGTTGATCTTGAGCAGCACATCCCCTCGCTGCAGGCCGCCTTTGGCCGCCGGGCCGTTGGGATCCAGACTCTCAACCACCAGACCACGCAGGTCGCCGAGGTTCATCATCCGCGCGACTATGGGGTTGATCTCGACACTGGAGATCCCGAGATAGCCGCGGATCACCCGGCCGTTGGCGATCAGCTCATCCATGATCCGTTTTGCCAGCCGGTAGGGGATGGCGAAGCTGATGCCGTAGCTCTCCTGATTGCCGTTGAGGTGATAGGTGGCGGTGTTGATACCCACCAGATCGCCACGGCCGTTGACCAGCGCGCCGCCCGAGTTGCCCTCGTTGATGGCGGCATCGGTCTGCAGCAGATCCTGACGGCCATTGCTGTCGGGCCCCATGCTGGAGAGGCCGGTACGGCCGGTCGCGCTGATGATGCCCTGGGTGATGGTCTGGCCGACGTTGTAGGGGTTGCCGATGGCGAGCACCACATCCCCCACTTCTGGTAGTCGCTCGGGATCCTGCGGGATCACAGGCAGGTTGTCTGACTCGATATAGAGCACGGCGAGGTCGGTGAGCTGATCGGTGCCGACCAGCTCGGCGCTGAAGACCCGGCCATCCTGCAACGCGACGATGATCTGGTCGGCATCGGCGATGACGTGGTAGTTGGTCAGCACATAGCCGCGCTGATTCATGATGACGCCGGAACCCAGCCCTTGCGGGCGCAGTTCCCCCTGATTGCCCTGATTGGGGGCAAAGCTGCGGGTGTAGATGTTGACGACGGCGGGGCCTGCCCTATGGGCGGCATAGGAGAAACTCAGTTCACGGGCATTGGTGATGATGCCGGGCAGTTGGGCACCACCGCGAAAATGGGGAAACAGCAGCAACAGCAGCGCCGCGACGGTTAATCCAAAACCGACAGACTTGCCCAAGTAACTGACTAAAGGGGGGATTTTCATGTCATTCTCATCCGTACAGGCTGCGCGCAGAGAATAACACTATCGATGGATAAAAATCACCCGCGGTGAAGACCGCGGGTGATGGAGAGAGTGGCGAACAACCCGGGTGTTAGCGGATCACCAGATAGAGCGAGGAGTCGCCACGCTGGATGTTTAGCGCCAGCACGTCAGGCTTGTTCTTGAGCGCCTTGGTCAGCTCGCCCAGGGTGTTGATGCGCAGGCGGTTGACTCCGATGATGATGTCACCCTTCTGCAGGCCGGAAGCGGCTGCCGGAGAGCGAGGATCAATGTCGGCCACCGCGACACCGGAGACCGGGTCGGTAGTGGTGCTCAGCTTGGCTCCTTCCAGTGCCGGATGCAGCGCGCTGGCGCGTACTTCGCTGTCATCTGCCTGCTTCAGGGTCACTTTGGCAGTTTGTGACTTGCCATCGCGGATCAGTCCCAGTTCGACCTGCTTGCCAGCGCCCATGGTAGCGATCTTGGCACGCAGCTCGCCGAAGGAGCGAACCGGTTTGCCATCGATACTGACGATGATATCGCCGGCCTTGATGCCCGCCTTGTCGGCCGCCGAATCAGGCATGACCTGATTGACGAAGGCACCATCCTTCTTGTTGTAGCCGAAGGTTTTGGCGATGTCTGAGGTAAGTTCGGTGCCGGTAATACCGAGCTGGCCGCGACGCACTTCACCGTACTTGACGATCTGCTCGGTCAGATCCCGCACCATGTTGGAAGGGATGGCAAAGCCGATGCCAATGTTGCCGCCGTTCGGGCCCAGAATCGCGGTGTTGATACCGATCAGCTCGCCACGCAGGTTGAGCAGGGCGCCGCCGGAGTTACCGGAGTTGATGGCCGCATCGGTCTGGATGAAGTTCTCCAGATTCTCGATGTTGAGGCCGCTGCGGCCCAGCGCGCTGACGATACCTGACGTGACGGTCTGACCCAGACCAAACGGGTTGCCGATGGCCAGCGCATAGTCACCCACCCGCAGCTCGTCGGAGTCGGCAAACTTGATCTGCACCAGATCCTCGGCCTTGATTTGCAGCAGAGCGATGTCGGACTGCTTGTCTTCACCGATCTTCTTGGCCGCGTACTCACGACCATCCTTCAGGTTGACCTTGATCTCGTCCGCCTCGTGCACCACGTGGGCGTTGGTGATGACGTAACCCTTCTTGGCATCGACGATGACACCGGAGCCGAGCGCCTGGAACGGCTGCTCGCTCACCTGTTCATCGGGCATGTTGGGGCCGAAGAAGAACTTGAACTGTTCCGGCAGACGCTGACGGGTAATTTTTTTGCCAGAAACCGAGATATTGACCACCGCCGGGGTGACCTGTTCGAGAACAGGCGCCAGGCTTGGCATCTCCTGATTTGAACCTAACAGGGAAGGCAGTGCAGCCTGAGCAGGGGCCGCAGACATGGCGATACCGACACTGAGGGCTAGCACACTGAGCATGGAAAGAGGTTTACGCATATGAAAAACAGCTCCCAGAAAAAGTTGCATTGCAATCGTCAAGGTCAGACCACGGGACTGGCCAATTAGTTCCGCGAGGAACTAGTTTGGTTGCTTGAGCAGTCCGGAAGAGGCGCCAGCATAGTCGCGAGGCGGAACGCCCGGCTCTTCTGCCACATTGGCAGGGGCTTCTTCTACCAATGATTCGCGGAACAGCGGTTCCTGCGCCTTGGCCAGGAATTTGCTCTGCTCGGCCATGTGGCGATAGAGGGTCTGATACTGCTCGGCCAGTTGCTCCATCAGGGCGGCGCTGTCGGCGAAGTGGGTGTTGATCTGGCCCTGATAACTCTCGAGCTCCTTGTGGGCCTTCTTCAGTTCCTGTTCCAGACGGCCAGCATCGCGGCTACGCACCGAAAAACGGCCGAGAACGATACCGATAATCAAGGCCGCGACAGCCAGCAGGATCCCAGTTAACAGACTCATAGATGCTCCTTGTTACAGCTAAAACAGAGTGGGTTTATGCGGTCGTCATAACCGCCATGCCTTGATGGCACTATACCGTGCGTCCTGAGGCCGTGATACCATTTTGTCCTCGATTCAGGGACTTGGAGAGGCGCTCAAGGATGACACCGCAGCAAAAATACCAGCAGGATCTGCTGCGCCCCGGCTTTGTGGCCGACCCCGCGCAGGGGATGGCCATTAGCAGGCTGGAGCGACTGTATCAGGATTTGCTACGGCGCCCGACTCCGACCAGATCTCGAGGGCTGCTGGGTTGGCTGCAAAAGCCCAAGCCGCCGGAGCCCGTCCTCGGTATCTATATGTGGGGCGGAGTGGGCCGAGGCAAGACCTGGCTGATGGATACTTTTTTCGACAGCCTGCCTGGGACGCGCAAGATGCGCAGCCATTTCCACCGCTTCATGCACCGCATTCACGATGAACTGCAGGGGCTGAGCGGGCAGTCCGATCCCCTCAAGCTGGTGGCCAGCAAGCTTGCCAGCGAGACAGACATCATCTGTTTCGACGAATTTTTTGTCTCCGACATCACCGACGCCATGTTGCTGGGTACGCTGTTCCAGGAGCTGTTTGGTCACGGTGTCGTGCTGGTTGCCACTTCAAATATTCCGCCACAGGATCTTTATCGCAACGGGCTGCAGCGAGCCCGTTTTCTGCCAGCTATCGAGCTTATCGAGCGCCATTGCGAGGTACTTAACGTGGATGGCGGTATCGACTATCGCCTGCGTACGCTGGAACAAGCCGAGATTTATCACTGCCCGCTGGACTTGCAGGCAAAAGCCAATCTTGACCACTATTTTCAGCAATTAACCGGTGGGCACACGGCTTGCGAGGGGACGTTCGAGGTCAATCATCGTCAGCTGAAGTCGCAGGGAATGGGGGAAGGGGTGCTCTACATGGAATTTGAGCAACTTTGTTGTACTCCCCGCTCCCAGAACGACTATATCGAGCTGGCCAGGCTGTTCCATACTGTTCTGCTGGCGAATGTGCAGCCAATGGGCACAGGCACGGATGACGCGGCTCGCCGCTTCATTGCCATGGTCGATGAGTTTTATGAACGGCACGTCAAGCTCATCATGTCGGCGGCGGTTCCCATGGCAGAACTCTACGGCGAAGGGCTACTGAATTTCGAATTCCAACGCTGTCTTTCACGGCTTCAGGAAATGCAATCGCACGAATACCTTGCCAGAGTGCACCTTCCTTAGTCACAATACCGCGCCTGCCAGTCGGATGGGCATCTGCGGCAGGTAGGGCCGGGCGACATTTGCTGGTTTCATGGCAGTGAAATTAGCAGGTGATATTTAAGGCAACTTCACTTATAATCGCCCGGCCCACGTTACAGCTGTCGATAAGACAGCAACACTTTAAGCTTTACTTGTATTCGAAGGGGTACAGGTAGGCCATCGTTTGTTGTTTGTGGGAGAGCCCCCATAAGCAATTGGGTCTGTAACAGGTAATTGGGTTTAACTTAATGAAAACTTTCGTTGCCAAGCCAGAAACCGTAAAACGTGACTGGTACATTGTGGACGCAGAAGGTAAAACTCTGGGTCGTATCGCAACCGAGATCGCTGCTCGTCTGCGTGGTAAGCACAAAGCTGAGTACACTCCGCACGTTGACACCGGTGATTACATCATCGTTGTAAACGCTGAGAAGGTACACGTAACCGGTAAGAAATTTACCGACAAAATGTACCACGCTCACTCCGGTTTCCCGGGTGGTATCAAGTCAATCAGCTTCGACAAGCTGATTCAGCGTAAACCGGAAATGGTAATCGAAGCAGCCGTCAAAGGCATGCTGCCGAAAGGTCCTCTGGGCCGTGCCATGTTCCGTAAACTGAAAGTTTACGCAGGCGCCGAGCATGCTCATGCTGCTCAGCAACCTCAAGTACTGGATATCTAATCGGGAACTGGCAACATGGCAGAAAATCAATACTACGGTACCGGCCGTCGCAAAAGCTCCACTGCTCGCGTATTTATCAAAGCGGGTAGCGGCAAGATCGTAATCAACCAGCGCTCCCTGGAGCAGTACTTCGGCCGTCCGACTGCCCGCATGGTAGTTCGTCAGCCGCTGGAACTGGTTGAGATGACCGAGAAACTGGATCTGTACATCACCGTTAACGGTGGTGGCATCTCCGGTCAAGCTGGTGCGATCCGCCACGGTATCACTCGTGCTCTGATGCAGTACGACGAAACCCTGCGTTCCGAACTGCGTAAAGCTGGCTTTGTTACTCGTGATGCCCGTAAGGTTGAGCGTAAGAAAGTTGGTCTGCACAAAGCTCGTAAGCGTCCGCAGTACTCCAAGCGTTAATTCGCTTTTGGTACTCACTCTTTCGAGTGTCAAAAAAGCCTGGCGGTTGCCAGGCTTTTTTTATTGGTATGTCCCGTCCTGAATAGGGTTTACACCTTTCCCCCCAATAAATGGAGAATCCGATGGGACAAGGTGTGAAACGGACACAGCGCGATTACTCGCTGACTTTTAAACTGGCACTGGTCGAGCAGATTGAAAAAGGCGAGCTCACCTACAAACAGGCTCAGGTGCGTTATGGCATTCAGGGCCGCTCCACCGTTCTGGTATGGTTGCGTAAACATGGTCGGCAAGATTGGAGCCAGGGGGCTTCTGTGCGCGCCGGCAGGAGCATCACCATGCCTGACCCCGACAACCAGACGCCCGAACAGCGCATCAAGGAACTTGAGCAGCAGCTGGCGCTGATGAGTCAGAAAGCCCAGTTCTTTGAGGCCGTCGTCGATGTACTGAAGAATGACTACGGCGTATCCATCGTAAAAAAGCGACCCGGCAAGTCCTCTCGCAGCGGCAAGTCGAAAGGCTGAGCATTGTCAGGGCTTGCCTGTTTCTGGGGATAAGCCGGCAGGCTTACTACAAGCGCAATCGGGTCGCCGACGAGCGCCATGCACAAGGACTGCAGGTAGTGCGCTTCGTGCGTCAAGTTCGACTGCGACAACCTCGGGTGGGCACTCGCAAGCTGCATTATCTGCTGCAGGGTCAGGATGATGGCGGGCTCAAGGTCGGGCGGGACAGGCTGTTTCAGATATTGGCCGAGCACCGCCTGCTGGTGCCACCCAGACGGGTGTATCACAAGACCACCCACAGTTTTCACCGTTTCTACCGTCATCCCAACTTGCTCAAGGCGGAGCCAGAGCAGGTCACGCCGGTGGCCCCGGAGCAGGTCTGGGTCGCTGACATCACCTATCTGCCAGCCAGGAGCGGGCCGCTGTACCTGAGCCTGGTGACGGATGCGTACTCACGCAAGATAGTGGGCCATCACGTGCACGAAGGAATGCATGCCGAATCGGTGGCAATGGCGTTCAAGAAAGCGCTGAAGCAACGACGTGGCGGCGGTGAACTCATCCATCACTCGGACCGCGGCGTGCAGTATTGCTCGGTGCTGTATCAGTCACTACATGAACGGTACGGGGTGAAATGCTCGATGACGGATGGGTATGACTGTTACCAGAATGCGTTGGCGGAGCGGGTGAACGGGATTTTGAAAGGAGAGTTATTGTTGCAAAGCCCGCAGGATTTAACGCAAGCGCGGGAAATGGTGCGTGAAGCCGTGGATATTTACAACGCGGAGCGGCCGCATCATGCGTTGAAATACAGAACCCCCGATGCGGTACATCGGGGGTTCTGAGTAGAGAAATGCTAGTTGAAAATGTGTAAACCTATTTCAGGACTAGACAGTAATATTACCGACATCAATGCTAACCACGCGTCACAAAAGACAAAAAATTGTTTCTTTATTGTTTTCATTGCTCACCGCTCTTTCTTGTCAAGTTGTTATCTTTTCTTTAAAATTTCCCCTGTTTTCTGTGGCAATTGTAAATCCAGCTTCCGCCGCTGTTGTCACGGGAAAAATGGGGAACAGGGACACTATAAGAATGTGCGGAGTCCACATGGGAGAGTTTTTGGATGAGCAATGCGCCAGTTGATACCGGTCGCCGCAGATTTCTTACCTGGTCAACGGTTGCCGTTGGTGGGGTAGGAGCTGCGTTTACCGCAGTGCCGTTTATAAAGTCATGGAATCCGAGCGCCAAGGCCAAAGCAGCCGGTGCGCCGGTTGAAGTCGATATCAGCAAGTTGGAACCGGGTCAGCTCATCCGTGTCGAGTGGCGAGGCAAGCCTGTCTGGGTGGTGAAACGCACCAAACAGACGCTGGATGCCTTGGCCGCGCATGATGACAAGCTGCGGGATCCCTCATCTGAAGAGCCGCAGCAGCCTGACTATGCCCATAACGGGTACAGATCGATCAAGCCCGAAATTTTTGTCGCGGTCGGTATTTGCACCCACTTGGGGTGTTCACCTTCCTATCTGCCTGACAGCTTTGGCGAGCAGGTGCAGGGCGTTACGTCCGGCTTCTTCTGCCCGTGCCATGGCTCCAAGTTCGACATGGCCGGCCGTGTGTTCCAGGGGGTGCCTGCACCGCTGAACCTGGTCATTCCGCCCTATCAATTCATTAATGACACCACCATCCAGGTTGGTGCCGATGGCAAGGAGGCCTGACCATGTTGAGTAAACTGATGGGCTGGATCGATTATCGATTCCCGCTCACGGCCATGTACAACGACCACATGGCCAAGTATCCGGCACCGAAGAATCTGAACTTCTGGTACTTCTTCGGCTCGCTGGCCATGCTGGTGTTGGTTAACCAGATCATCACCGGTATCTGGCTGACCATGAACTACAACCCCTCCGCGGAAGGTGCGTTTGCCTCCGTGGAGTACATCATGCGCGATGTGGAGTACGGCTGGCTGCTGCGTTACATGCACTCAACCGGTGCGTCTGCATTCTTCATCGTGGTCTACATGCACATGTTCCGCGGCATGATCTATGGCTCTTATCAGAAGCCTCGTGAACTGCTGTGGATCTTCGGCATGTTGATCTTCCTGGTGCTGATGGCGGAAGCCTTTATGGGTTACTTGTTGCCCTGGGGCCAGATGTCATTCTGGGGTGCTCAGGTCATCATCTCGCTGTTTGGCGCCATTCCGGTCATTGGTGACGATCTGACCCTGTGGATCCGCGGTGACTACGTGATCTCCGGTGCGACCCTTAACCGCTTCTTTGCGCTGCACGTCATCGCGTTGCCGCTGGTGCTGGTGATGCTGGTTGCCATGCACATTCTGGCGCTGCACGAAGTAGGCTCCAACAACCCGGACGGTATCGACATCAAGAAGCACAAGGACGAAAACGGCTGGCCGCTGGATGCGGTGGCGTTCCACCCTTACTTCACCGTCAAGGATATGATCGGTGTGGCAGGCTTCCTGTTCTTCTTCTGCGCCATCATCTTCTTCAAGCCGGATATGTGGGGTTACTTCCTCGAGAAACCGAACTTTGAAGTGGCCAACGGTCTGAAAACTCCGGAGCACATTGCGCCTGTGTGGTACTTCACGCCGTTTTACGCCATTTTGCGGGCGGTGCCGGACAAGCTGCTTGGCGTCATCATGATGGGTCTCTCCATCGTGGTACTGTTCCTGCTGCCGTGGCTGGATCGCTGCAAGGTGCGCTCGGTGCGTTATCGCAGCATGCTGCACAAGCTGAACATTGCCCAGTTTGTGGTCTGCTTCATCATTCTGGGGGTGTTGGGGGTGCTGCCATCGACGCCGACGTTGACGCTGGTTGCCCAGATCTGTTCACTGGGATATTTCGGGTTCTTCGTCCTGCTGTTCTTCTATAGCAAGAATGAAAGCACCAAGCCGCTGCCGGAGAGGGTGACATTTAAATGAAAAGAATAATATTTGCAGTGCTGACCCTGCTGCCATCTCTGGTATTTGCAAGTGGCGGAGCTGTTCATCTGGACAAAGCCAATTACGATCTGAGTGACAAGGCATCGCTGCAACGCGGCGCGGCCACCTTCATGAACTATTGCGCCGGATGCCACTCTACCCAGTATCAGCGCTATAACCGGGTCGCAGAAGATCTCGGGATCCCCGAAGATTTGATGAAAGAGAACCTGATTTTCACCGGCGCAAAGGTCGGTGACCTGATGAAGAGCGCCATGTCAGAGAAGGATGCCGCCAAGTGGTTTGGTGCGCCGCCCCCCGATCTGACTCTGGTTGCCAGGGTGCGCGGTGCAGACTGGATCTACACCTATCTGCGCTCCTTCTACGTGGATGAGGCCCGTCCGTTCGGGGTGAATAACGCCGTGTTCCCGTCCGTGGGCATGCCCCATGTGCTGGAGCCGTTGCAGGGAACCCCCCGTGCAGAGTTCGCTACTCACACGGTCGACGGAGTGGAAACCCAGCAGGTTGTCAGTATCAAATCTGACGGTAATGGTGAAATGGATGACGAAGAGTATGATCAGACGGTACTGGATCTGGTAAACTTCTTGGTCTACTCGGCTGAGCCGGTACAACAGGAGCGTGAACGCATGGGCTTCTGGGTGCTTGGTTTCATCGTGATCTTCTTCATCTTCACTGTGCTGTTGAAGAAGGAATTCTGGCGCGACGTTCACTAAGCGACCAGATCCGGGTAATATAATGCACGGCAATGAAGACCAAAATGCTTCATTGCCGTTTCTGCTTTTTAATGACGGGAGGGTTCAATGGCTGTAGCTGCCAATAAGCGTTCGGTAATGACGCTGTTTTCCGGTGCCAACGATATGTTCAGCCATCAGGTGCGTATTGTCCTGGCGGAGAAGGGTGTTAGCGTGGATATCTGCCAGGTTGATCCAGCCAATCTGCCGGATGAGCTGGCCGAGCTGAACCCGTACAACTCTGTACCGACCCTGGTTGATCGTGAGCTGGCGCTCTACACCTCGCGCATCATCATGGAGTATCTGGACGAGCGCTTCCCGCATCCGCCCCTGATGCCTGTTTACCCGGTTGCCCGTGGTAACAGTCGTCTGATGATGCACCGCATCGAGCTGGACTGGTACTCCTTGGCCGACAAGATCATGGCCGGTACCGATGCTGAAGCGGCACGCAATGAACTGCGTGACAACCTGCTGGCCATCGCGCCGATCTTCGGTGAAATGCCCTATTTCATGAGCGAAGAGTTCGGTCTGGTGGATTGCTACATGGCACCGCTGCTGTGGCGTCTGCCGAGCCTTGGCATCGACCTGACCGGTCGTGGCGCCAAAGAGCTGAAGGCCTATATGGTTCGTCTGTTCGAGCGTGAGTCCTTCCAGGCTTCCCTGACCGAAGCCGAACGCGAGATCCGTGCTGGCGTATGAGCATGGAACCGACAATGACACCGAGCCGCCCGTACTTGTTACGGGCGTTCTTTGACTGGTTGCTGGACAACGATCTGACCCCTCATCTGGTGGTCAACGTCAACATTCCCCATGTGATGGTGCCGATGCAGTTTGCTCAGGACGGGCAAATTGTACTGAATATCGCACCCCGAGCCGTGATGCAATTTCACATGGATAACGAGGCTATTAGCTTCAGTGCCCGCTTTGGCGGGGTCTCCCAGCAGGTTTACATCCCGATGGCGGCCGTACTGGCTATTCATGCCCGGGAGAACGGCGTGGGCACCATGTTCCCGCCCGAGCCGGGTTACGATATCTGGCTGGAGCAGGCTGAAGCGCCGGTGGAGCCTGAGCCGGAACCGCCGCGTCCAAGCGGTCGTCCGACCCTGAAGGTGATCAAATAAAAAACGCAGCCGATTGGCTGCGTTTTTTTATGCCGCGTTGGCTTAGTTCTGGGCGAATTCGAAGGCCTTGATCACGCGCTTTACGCCGGTGACATGGCGGGCGATGTTGACTGCCTGCTCTCCCTCCTGGCGAGTCACCAGACCAATCAGGAATACCTCGCCGTTCTCGGTGACCACCTTGACCTTGGTGCTGTCGAAGTTCTTGGTGCCGAACATATCGGCTTTCACCTTGGAGGTGATCCAGGAGTCATTGCTGCGAGTGGTGAAACTGGCAGGTTGGCCGATGCGCAATTCGTTGTAGACGTGGCGAACCCCTTCGATGCGACTGACAATTTTGCCCGCCTCAATCTTGTAAACGTCAGAAGGTGTCTGGCCGACCAGCAGGACGCGGCCATTGTTGCTGTAGACGCTGATCTTGCTGGCTGCGCTGAGTGGTTTGTTGTCGGCCAGCAGATTGGCCGCTTTCAGCTCGATGGTCTGGTCATCCCACTGTGCGCCCAGGGTTCGGCGATCGCCAGAGGCCTTGGCAGTCCCTGCGGCGCCGCCAACAACCAGGGCTGCGCAGCCTTGCAGCAGCAGGGTGCTAACCAGCAGACCGAGCAGGATAGTGTGCTTTTTCATGGTTTCAATCTTCCTGTTGCGGGAAAAGTGTCTGGTCGATGAGATCACACAGGCAGTGCAGGGTCAACAGATTCACTTCCAGAATGCGAGGGCGACGGGCGGAGGGAACACGGATCTCCACATCGTTCGGGCCGAGCAGGCCTGCCATTTCGCCACCGTCACCCCCGCTCAGCACCACTATGGTCATGTCGCGGGAGAGGGCGGCTTCGGCGGCCTTGATCAGGCTGCGGCTGTGGCCGGAGGTGGTGATGACCACCAGAATGTCGCCAGGCTGGCCCAGCGCGCGGATCTGCTTGGCGTAGACCTCTTCAAAACCGTGGTCGGTGGCGATGGCGCTGATGGTCGCCATGTCCGGGGTCAGGGCCATGCCGGGCAGGGAGGGGCGCTGGGTCTCGTAGCAGTTGACCAGTTCGGAGATGAACAGTTGCGCCAGTGCGGCAGAAGGACCGTTACCGCATGCCAGCACCTTGTGGCCATTGAGCAGGCAGATGGTGATCATCTGGGCTGCAGTATGGATTGCATCCGGCAGCGCCTCGGCGGCGGCTATCTTGGTCTGGATGCTTTCGGTGTAGTTCTCTTTGATGCGGTCAGTCATAGGGTCCTCTTAAAATGCGTTCTGGATCCAGGCTGGCTGGTCGCCCTCGAACGCAATCACATCGAATCGGCAGGCCTGATTGGCCTCGTTGATGGCATGTTGCTTCAAATAGTGGCGCGCTGCCAGCATGATCTTGTGCTGTTTGCTGCGGGTGACCGAGCTGGCGGCACCGCCATGGCTGCCGGTGGCCCGGTAGCGCACTTCAACAAACACCAGGGTCTGGCCCTGGTGCATGATGAGATCAATTTCACCGCCACGACAGCGGTAGTTGCGAGCTACCGGTTGCAGGCCCCGAGCCTGCAACCAGCGTTCAGCGACTTGTTCAAAGTGCTGTCCCTTGCTCGTTGGTGAGGGGAACAGGCTCGGCAACTGCTGGCGCATCCGTTTCCATAGTTCCTTCATTGGAGGGCTCCTCCAGTTGCTGAACGGCGTTCTCGTCGACCAGTTTGCCGTTCTGGTAAGTACCCCAGCTCAGCATACGTACGATATTGCCCTGGGCATCCACGCTCAGCTGACCGCTCATGCCGGCCTGCTGCATGCCGCCCACCTTGCGCATCTGCTGCAGGTTCTCAGCCAGACTGACGGCATCGTAGCCCATGGCAAACAGACGCAGCAGGTCACCCTGAGTCTGCGGCCAGAGCAGGGCGATCTGCTCGCGCTGTTTCTCGTAGCCGCCCAGCAGCAGCGGCATATCGGCGATATGCATGCCGTTGAGCTCGGAGGCGACCTCGGTTGCGGCGCTGTCGTAGCCACGGGAGCTGGTGTAGATGGGCAGGCTGCCCATCGGATTGACCGAGACATCCACGTAGGGCTTGATCATCCGGGTTTCCAGGCTGTTGGCCACCACGTAAACGGCATCGATGCTGCGCGGTGCGGCATCAGAGAGTTGCACCACTTCACCAGCACGGGCGGTAGAGCGGCCACTCAGAGCATTCTTGACCATCCCCTGCACTTCGTTGCGGGCACCGAAGGTGGCGACGACCGGCTTGTCCTGGCTCAGGGTGGCCCAGCTCTGCTCGAACGCCTTGATACTGCTGTAACCGATCCGTCCCTGGGCGGCGATCAGCAGCGGTTTGCGGTAGCCTTGGGTGTAAAGGTACTGGGCTGCCTGGGCGGCATCTGCGGCGGCAGATAGGGAGAAGTAGTAGGTGGTGTCGTTGACGACCGGCTTGTCCAGCTCGTTGAGCGCCAGTACCGGCACGGTCGGATTGGCCTTGAGCAGCTCCTCGACCCGGTCTTTCAGCAGCGGGCCGATGATCATGTCCGCCCCTTCCTGAATCGCCTGCTTGTAAAGCTCGCCGGTCGACTTGCTCTGGGTGTCGTAGAAGTTCAGAGTGAATTGCCCCTGATTTTCCTTATAAGACATCAGCATACCGTTACGGATGGCGGCACCCTGCGGCTCCAGATTGCCGGAGAGGGGCAGCAGCACGGCGATCTGTTGCACCGAGGTGCTGGCAGTGGCCGCCAGATCGCCCAATCCTGCCGGCATATCCTTCTGGGCTGGATGGTTGGGGAAGTCGCGCTTCCAGCCTGCCAGTTGGCGGGCCAGCAAGTTCGGCTGGGCGCCAAACTCGTTGACCAGTGCCGCCAGTCGTAGCCAGCCGGTGGTCACATCAGGGGCCGGAGCCTCTTCCAGCGCTTGCAGGGTGGAGGGGGTCATGCTTTTCAGCAACGACCAGATCTGCTGATGGTTGGTCGCCTGCTCGCTTTGATTGAGGTAGGGCTCCAGTGCAATCAACGACTTGGCCGCGCCAAATTTGTTGTTGATGTCGAGCTGCAGCACCACGCGCTGGCGATACCAATCCTTCTGGGTATCGGCATCCAGCACCACCTCGGGTTTGCCTTCCAGCAGGATCAGCGCCTGATTGGCATGGCCTTGCGCCAGCAACAGATGGGCTTGCAGCAGTTGCAACTGCGCCTTCTGAACGGGATCCTTGGCCTGCTTCTGCAATTGCTGGAACAGTGCCGAGGCCGGTTTGGCCTGGCCCAGCGCCAGATAGCTGCGTGCCGCCAGCATCTGCCAGGTAAAGGCCTCGGCCGGCTTGGCGGGGTCCACCTGCTCAAGATACCACTGGGCATTCTTGGTCAGATTGGAGAACGCTGAGGGCATGCCTGACTGCCCTGACGGTTGATTGGGCTCCGACGCACAGGCGGCGAGCAGTACTGCCGCGAGTATGATGCCGAAGAGTCGTGATACACTTAGCTGCTTTGTAACCCGGTTCAAGTTCATTCCCCGACCAGTGTTGAAGTTCCCCATAGTGTAAACGGGCCAATATGGCGACACAATTGTCGGGGCACTCGGAGATCCCATGAGTGACATCCCAACCCTGTATATAGTCCCCACTCCGATCGGCAATCTGGCGGACATCACCCAGCGTGCATTGGACATTTTACGCAGTGTCGATCTGGTGGCAGCCGAAGATACCCGTCATACCGGTATCCTGCTCAGCCACTACCAAATCTCGGTGCCGACCTTCGCCCTGCACGATCACAACGAGCAGCAGAAAGCCGATGTACTGATCGGCCGGATCAAAGAGGGCAAGAGTGTTGCGCTGGTCTCCGATGCCGGCACTCCGCTTATCAGTGATCCCGGTTATCACTTGGTCACCCGCTGTCGTGAGGCCGGGGTCAAGGTGGTCCCGCTGCCCGGCCCCTGTGCCGCTATCACTGCTCTAAGCGCGGCCGGTCTGCCCACCGATCGCTTTGCGTTTGAAGGCTTCTTGCCCGCCAAGAGCAAGGGACGTGACGATCGCCTGCAAGCCGTTATTGAAGACACCCGCTCGCTGGTGTTTTACGAATCGCCGCGTCGTGTGCAGGATACAGTGGAAGCGATTGCTCGCATTCTCGGCGAGCGTCAGGTGGTGGTGTGCCGCGAGCTGACCAAGACCTTTGAGTCGATCCACGGTCTGCCAGCCTCCGAAATGCTGGCCTGGCTTGGTGAAGATGACAACCGCTGCCGCGGCGAGATCGTGCTGGTCGTGGCTGGCGCCTCCAAAGAGGAAGAGGATCTGCCAGCAGAAGCGATCCGTACCCTTGGGTTGCTAGTGACCGAACTGCCACTGAAAAAAGCGGCCGCCCTGACCGCCGAGATCCACGGCGTGAAGAAGAATGCCCTCTATAAATACGGTCTCGAGCACTATTGAGTCGGTGGAATGGGCCGCCAGATTATTTTATGACCAGCACGCTCCTCTATATCTGTGAGCATTCACCCTGTAAACGGGGACCAAAGCGCGATAAATGGCTGTAAACGGGAATTGCCGGTTTACCCCGTGCGTATCGCAAGGCTATAATCCGCGCCTCGGAGTTGGCTGGGCAATCGCTGCTTCGTCGTTGTGTCCCTCGGGACAGACGGGCGGAGGGGAGGAAAGTCCGGGCTTCACAGGGCAGGGTGCCAGGTAACGCCTGGGGGGCGTGAGCCTACGACCAGTGCAACAGAGAGCAGACCGCCGATGGCCCGCAAGGGATCAGGTAAGGGTGAAAGGGTGCGGTAAGAGCGCACCGCGCGACTGGCAACAGTTCGTGGCACGGTAAACTCCACCCGAAGCAAGACCAAATAGGCCCCTATTGGCGCGGCCCGCGTTGGGGGCGGGTAGGTTGCTTGAGCCAGCGAGCGATTGCTGGCCTAGAGGAATGATTGCTACCCGGGGCAACCCGGTACAGAACCCGGCTTACAGGCCGACTCCGACCTCATTCCGAAGAGCCCCGCGATTTATCGCGGGGCTCTTTTTTATGCATGAGAAAATATGGCTTCGTTGGCAGGATATTCTCGGCCTTGTCATTTTGAATGAAATTATATGTTTTAAATCAATCGAATAGTTTCGTATTTGGCACGATGGCAGCGATAGATGGTGATAGAACCCGGGATGGTTGTTCGCACCCGCATATTGTGTGTGTTCTCAGTTCATTCACTTATTTCAATTAATCACCAGAGTTTAACGCCAAATAACTTGTGGAAAATCAACCTACTCAATCCGCAGCATGCAATTGCTGCGTCAATATGTTCCCTCTGTCCCATCTCCTTGCTTGAAAAGCCCCCTGCACGTCCTTAAACTTCAAGGTGGGGAAAAGTGGATCAAAGTGGTTTTTAGAGGGGCAATCAGCCTGCTCACTCACCTTCAGGGACTGCAATTTGTTGCGTGGCGCTCATGCCATCAGCCTGGACAGTAAAGGGCGGCTGGCAATTCCGACCAAATTCCGTGATTGGCTGCGCGATGAAAGCGACGGCCAGCTGGTCTGCACCATCGATATTGCACATCCCTGTCTGCTGCTTTATCCCCTGAATGAATGGGAAGAGGTCGAGCGCAAGCTCAAGACCCTCTCCAGCATGAATCCGCAAGAGCGCCGTTTGCAGCGACTGCTGCTGGGACATGCAACCGAATGCGAGCTGGATGGCAATGGCCGTCTGTTGCTCAGTCAGCCACTGCGCAACCATGCGGGGCTGGACAAGAAAATCATGCTGGTGGGCCAGCTCAACAAGTTTGAGTTGTGGGATGAAGCACGCTGGCAACAACAGGTCAATGACGACATCTTGGGTCTGCCCGGGGACGATTGGGCAAGCTCACCACGACTACAGGATTTCTCTTTATAAATGACCCAAGCTGCTGAACACATCACAGTGCTGCTGCACGAAGCCGTTGAAGGTCTGGCCATCAAGCCGGACGGTGTCTACGTCGACGGTACTTTTGGCCGTGGTGGTCATTCTCGTCTGATCCTGCAGCACCTTGGCCCCAATGGCCGCCTGATCGCCATCGACCGCGATCCCCAGGCGATCGCCGAAGCAGCCAAGATCCAGGATCCCCGTTTCGAAATCGTGCACGGCCCCTTCTCCGGCATCGCCTCCTATCTGGATGAGCGCGGTTTGCTGGGCAAGGTGGATGGCTTCCTGCTGGATCTGGGGGTCTCTTCACCCCAGTTGGATGATGCCGAGCGCGGCTTCAGCTTTATGAAAGATGGTCCGCTCGATATGCGGATGGACCCCACCTCCGGCCAGAGCGCCGCCGAGTGGCTGGCCAAGGCCGATGTGGATGGCATCGCCTGGGTGCTGAAGACCTTCGGTGAAGAGCGTTTTGCCAAGAAGATCGCCCGTGCCATCGTGCACGACCGCGTGACCGAGCCTTATGTGCGTACCCGCCAACTGGCGGAGATGATTGCCCGGGTCAATCCGAGCAAGGAGAAGGGTAAGCATGCGGCAACACGCAGTTTCCAGGCCATTCGCATCTATATCAACAGCGAGCTGGACGAGATCGAAACCGCGCTCAACGGTGCACTGGAAGTGCTAGCACCACATGGCCGTCTGTCAGTGATTAGCTTCCATTCGCTGGAAGACCGATTGGTGAAGCATTTTATCCGCAAGCACGAGAAGGGGCCGGAAGTGCCTTACGGCATTCCGTTGACCGAGGCCCAGCTGGCTGGCGGTCGCAAATTGAAGTCGGTCGGCAAGGCGCTCAAGCCTTCTGATCATGAAGTATCTGAAAACAGCCGGTCACGCAGTTCGGTGCTGCGGGTTGCCGAACGGCTGGCGGAGTAAGCGATGAGCGAAGTGCGTGTTCATCTGGCCAAGGAGATCGTTGCCGATCTCTGGCGGCACAAGCTGCAGATTTTTCTGTCGGTCGCCGTGCTGGTGACCGCGTTTGCCGTGATCCTGGTGACCAACATGACCCGTGGTCTGACGGCCAAGCAGAACGATCTGATGGCGGAAGAGGATCGCCTCAATATCGAATGGCGTCACCTGCTGCTGGAGCAGGGCACCCTGGCTGAACACTCCCGGGTGGCGAGTCTGGCGATGGACAAGTTGCAGATGGGTCGTCCGCTGGTGACCACCGAGAAGGTAATTACCCAACCATGAAACGCAAGGCTACAGCCAAAGCTGCCAAAGCGAATGTCAAAGCGCCATCGATCTATCCGTGGCGCTTTCGCACGCTTGCGGTGTTTATCGGCATCGCGTTTGTGGGTCTGATCCTGCGTCTGGCCTGGATCCAGGTGATCAATCCGGATCGCCTGCGTCAGGAAGGGGACATGCGTTCCCTGCGTACCACCTCTACCCAAGCGGTGCGCGGCATGATCACCGATCGCAACGGCGAGCAGCTGGCGGTTTCGGTACCGGTCGAGGCGGTCTGGGCCGATCCCAAGACAGTGCATGAATCCGGTGCCATCAATAATGAGCGAGCCTGGCTGGCGCTCTCCGCCGTACTCAAGCTCGACATCAATACCCTCAAACACCGCATCGCCAACCCCAGCAAGCGCTTCGTCTATCTGCAGCGCCAGGTTACTCCTGCGGTGGCGGAGTACATCAAGGGGCTCAAGCTGGGCGGGATTTACCTGCGTCCCGAAGCGCGCCGCTTCTACCCGACTGGCGAGATCAGTGCCCATCTGGTGGGAGTGACCAACATCGATGGCAGCGGTATTGAAGGGATTGAGCGTAGCTACAACGAGTGGCTGACGGCGACACCCGGCGAAATGCGGGTACGAAAGGATCGTCAGGGCCGGGTCATCGAGCGGCTTGGCATCGTCAAAGAGGGCAAGAACGCCAACGATCTGCAGCTCAGTATCGATCAGCGGGTGCAGGCTCTGGCCTACCGTGCCCTCAAGCGGGCAACCGACGAGAACAAGGCGACCTCCGGTTCCATGGTGATGCTGGATATCAAGACCGGTGAAGTGCT
The DNA here is from genome assembly GCF_027705925.1 of Aeromonas sp. Y289-2. Classification (NCBI taxonomy): domain Bacteria; kingdom Pseudomonadati; phylum Pseudomonadota; class Gammaproteobacteria; order Aeromonadales; family Aeromonadaceae; genus Aeromonas; species Aeromonas sp. Y289-2. The sequence goes on along the minus strand of NZ_JAPDCH010000008.1, from coordinate 89,397 downwards.
CGCCATGGTCAACACCCCCTCCTATAACCCGAACAACCGAGGCCAGTATCAGAGCTTCCGGGTACGCAACCGGGTGGTGACTGATACCTACGAGCCAGGTTCGACCGTCAAGCCATTGATTTTGCTCAGTGCCTTGCAGGCAGGTGTCACCAGCTGGAAAGATTTCATTCCTGGTGGGCCGCTCTTTATCGGTGCCAAGCAGATCAAGGACGTCAGTATCCACAAGGCGACCAACCTCTACGATATCCTGCGCTACTCCTCCAACATCGGTATGTCGCGCATCGCGTTGCGGATGCCGGCGCAGGAGATGATCAACACCCTCAGCATGTTCGGTTTCGGCATGGATACCGGCAGCGGGCTGATGGGCGAGAGCAGCGGCATGCTGCCCCAGCGTCGCCGCTGGTCCGATATCGAGCGAGCGACCCTCTCGTTCGGTTATGGTCTGCGGGTCACCCCGCTGCAGCTGGCCTCCGCCTACGCCACCCTGGCCAACAAGGGCAAGCGGGTGCCGCTCTCCATCGTCAAGGTGACTACGCCGCCCAAGGGTGAGCAAGTTATTGATCACAACAACGCCGCTGCCATGTTGCAGGCGCTGGAGTATGTGGTCGACAACGCCATTCCAAAAGCCAAGATCCCGGGCTATCGGGTCGGTGGCAAGAGTGGTACCGCCAAGGTCGCCGTCGCCGGTGGCTATGGCAAGGATTACATGGCCTGGTTTGCCGGTTTCGCGCCCGCCAGTGATCCCCGTTTCGTCATGGTGGTGGTGATCAACGAGCCAAAAGGCAGCGCCTATTATGGCGGCGCCGTGGCGACCCCACCGTTTGCAGAGGCCATGGGCGGGGTGCTGCAGCTCTTCAATATTCGTCCCGATGCGGTGCCGCCAGCGGTGCCCACCAAACTTGCCCGTACGGAGGCTTCTCTTGTCCCGCGCACTTGATGCATTACTGCGCCCCTTCGGTATCCAGGCGCCGGCGCTCACCCTGACCGATATCCAGCTGGATAGTCGGCGGGTTGGCCCCGGCTCGCTCTTCGTGGCCATTCGCGGTCATCAAGTGGATGGCAGACGGTTTATCGAACAGGCGGTGACTCAGGGAGCGACCGCTGTTGTGTTTGAGGAGGATGGTGAATTTATCCCACCGTCGACTCCGGTTCCCTGTATCGGGATGCGGGATCTGCCCGCTCACCTCTCTGAGCTCTCCGGATATTTCTACGACCAGCCAGCCAAAAAACTGGCGCTGGTCGGGATCACCGGCACCAATGGCAAGAGCACCACGGCACTGCTGGTCGCCAACTGGCGCACCCTGCTGGGTGGCAAGGCGGGTGTGATGGGCACCATCGGCAACGGCCTGTTTGGCAATTTGATCGAAGCGGAAAATACCACCGGCAGTGCCGTTCAGGTGCAAGCCAATCTGGCTGCGCTGCAAGCGCAGGGGGCGGATCTGGTGGCGATGGAAGTTTCAAGCCACGGTCTGGTACAGCACCGTGTTGCCGCGCTACCCTTTGCCGCCGCTGTCTTCACCAACTTGAGCCGGGATCACCTCGACTACCACGGCACCATGGAGGCCTATGGCGCCGCCAAGGAGCAGCTGTTGCAGCTGGTCGATGAGTCGAATGCGGTGATCAACCGTGATGACGAGTTGGGTGCCAAGTGGCTCGAGAAATACCCGGCAGCGGTGGCCTTCAGTGTGGATGGCCCGATTGAACACCATTCTGGCCGTCAATTAACGGCGCAGCAGCTCGATTTTCACCAGCAAGGTTTTCGCGCGCAGATTAACTCCAGCTGGGGGAATGGTGTATTATCCGCCCCCTTGCTCGGGCGCTTCAACGTCAGCAATGTGCTGGCCGCGATGGGTGTGATGCTGGTGCTCGGTTACGACTTCAACGAGCTGCTGGCGACAGCGCCTCAGTTGCAGCCGGTGACCGGTCGCATGGAGTGTTTCGGCGGTGGTGATACGCCGCTGGCGGTGGTCGATTACGCCCACACCCCGGATGCGCTGGAGAAGGCATTGCAGGCCCTGCGGGTGCACTGTACAGGCCTGCTCTGGTGCCTGGTCGGCTGTGGTGGCGACCGCGATCGCGGCAAGCGCCCCATGATGGCCGCCATGGCCGAGCAGTATGCGGATCGCGTGATCCTGACCGACGACAATCCCCGTACCGAGGAGCCGGCCCGGATCATGGCCGACATGGTGGCGGGTCTTCGCGATCCTGCTGCGGTGCAGGTTGAGCACGACAGGGTCAAGGCGATTTCGCTGGCCATCGGTCAGGCGAGCAAACAGGACATCATCCTGGTGGCCGGTAAGGGTCACGAGGATTATCAGATCATTGGAACCGACAAGCGGCACTACAGCGACCGGGAAACCGTCGCGGCCGCCTTGCACACATTATTGGAGTCATTCAAATGATGACCCTCAGGCTTGCCGAGCTGGCGCAGGTACTCGATGCCCGTCTGATTGGTAACGATGGCGAGATCAGCGTCGTCAGTACCGATACCCGCACTCTGGGCGCGGGTGCCCTGTTCGTTGCCCTGCGCGGCGAGCGCTTCGATGCCCACGATTTTTGCGAGCAGGCCGTTCAGGCAGGGGCCTCTGCCCTGCTGGTCGAGCGTGAACTGCCGCTGGCCATCCCCCAGCTGGTGGTGACCGACAGTCTGAAAGGACTGGGCCGACTCGGCAAACTCGTGCGCGAGCGCATCAACCCGAAAGTGCTGGCCATTACCGGCAGCTGCGGCAAGACCACGGTGAAGGAGATGGCAACCGCCATCCTGCGCAACGAAGGGGAAGTGCTGGCCACCGCTGGCAACTTCAACAACGAGGTGGGCGTGCCGCTCACCCTGCTGCGCCTCGAGCCGCAACACAAGTTTGCGGTGATGGAGCTGGGGGCCAACCATCCGGGCGAAATCGCCTGGACTACTTCACTGGCCAAACCCGATGCCGCCATCATCAACAACGTGGCGGCAGCCCATCTGGAGGGCTTCGGCTCGCTGGAAGGGGTGTTCCACGCCAAGAGCGAAATTTTTGAGGGGCTGAGCCAAGGTGGCACCGCCATCGTCAATGCCGACAACGAATTCTGGCCGAAGTGGCGGGAACGCGGCATTCAGTGCGCCTTCTCCATCGACGATCAGAGCCAGCCGTTCCACGCGCGCAACCTTGTGCTCAACGAACAAGGCTGCGCCGAGTTCGTGATGGTGACCCCGCAGGGTGAGCTGAGCCTGACTCTGGCGATCCCGGGTCGCCACAACGTGGCCAACGCACTGGCTGCCGCCGCGGGCTGTCTGGCCCTCGGCGCATCCCTCGGCTCCGTCAAGGCGGGGCTGGAGCAGATGGCGCCGGTCAAGGGGCGCTTCTGCGTGCAGCGCTGGGGCGGTCTGACCCTGGTGGACGATACCTACAATGCCAGTGTGGAATCCGTGCTGGCGGGCATCGATGCCCTGACCGCCATGGGCGGCTTCAAGGTGCTGGTGTTCGGTGATATGCGGGAACTGGGTGAGGAGTCTGCCGAGCAACACGCCCGGGTTGGCCGTCATGCCCGCGAGCGCGGTCTGGATGCCGTGCTGACAGTGGGGGAAGAGAGTCGCCACACCGCAGATGCCGCGGCTGGCCGACATTTCGATAACAAGGCGTCGTTGTTTGAAGTGCTTGCGCAAATGATAAATACACATCAGGAAATTTCGATTCTGGTCAAGGGCGCCCGTGGCTCCCGCATGGAAGATATCGTCGAGATGGTCAAAGGCCATCAGGAGTCAGCCACATGCTAGTCTGGCTGGCCGAACTGCTCACCCCGCACTTCACCTTCTTCAACGTCTTCTCCTACCTGACGTTTCGCGCCATCCTGTCGATCATCACCGGACTGGGGGTTGCCCTCTGGATGGGGCCACGCCTGATACGTCGCCTGCAGATCCTGAAGTTTGGTCAGGTGATCCGCAACGACGGTCCCGAGTCCCACCTCAGCAAGCGGGGCACCCCGACCATGGGTGGCCTGATGATCATTGCTGCGATTTTCACGTCTGTGCTGCTCTGGTGCCGCCTCGACAACCCCTATGTCTGGCTGGTGCTGTTTGTGCTGGGTGCCTATGGCGCCATCGGTTTTGCCGACGACTACCTCAAGGTGGTGCGCAAGAATACCGACGGCCTGATCGCACGCTGGAAGTATTTCTGGCAATCCGCGGTAGCGCTGGCGGTGGCGGTGTTCCTCTATGCGACCGCAACCCATGAGGGACAGACCCAGCTGGTGGTGCCTTTCCTCAAGGATGTGATGCCGCAGCTTGGCTTGATGTTTATCGTGCTGACCTACTTTGTCATCGTCGGTACCTCCAATGCGGTCAACCTGACCGACGGTCTCGATGGCCTGGCCATCATGCCGACCGTGATGGTGGCGGGGGGCTTTGCCCTGATCGCCTGGGCTACCGGTAACGTCAACTTTGCCAGCTACCTGCACATTCCCTACGTGCCCTATACCTCCGAGCTGGTGATCGTCTGTACCGCCATCGTCGGGGCGGGTCTTGGTTTCCTCTGGTTCAACACCTATCCGGCGCAGGTCTTTATGGGGGACGTTGGTTCCCTGGCGCTGGGCGGCGCGCTCGGCACCATCGCCGTGTTGGTCCGTCAGGAGTTCCTGCTGGTGATCATGGGCGGCGTCTTCGTGATGGAGACCGTCTCGGTGATCCTGCAGGTGGGTTCATATAAGCTGCGCGGCGTGCGGATCTTCCGCATGGCGCCGATCCATCACCACTACGAGAAGAAGGGCTGGCCGGAGCCGCGCGTCATCGTGCGCTTCTGGATCATCACTCTCGTGCTGGTGCTGCTGGGTCTTGCCACCCTGAAGGTGAGGTAAGGCCATGGTCATCATCATCGGATTGGGCAAAACTGGACTCTCCTGTGTCGATTACTTCCTCGGCCGTGGCGTGACGCCATTGGTGATGGATACCCGTGCCAACCCGCCCGGCAAGGATCAACTGCCGCCTGAGGTAGAGCTCATTCACGGGCTCGACGAGGCGCTGTTCAAGCAGGCGCACATGATCGTCGCGAGCCCGGGTATCGCGCTGGCGACCCCCGAACTGAAAGCGGCTGCCGAGTGTGGCGTGCAGATCGTCGGTGATATCGAGCTGTTTGTGCGCGAAACCCAGACCCCGGTCATCGCCATCACCGGCTCGAACGGCAAGAGCACCGTCACCACCCTGGTGGGCGAGATGATTGCCGAAGCCGGTCTCAATGTCGGCGTGGGCGGCAATATCGGCACGCCTGCGCTGGAGCTGCTCAAGCAGCCGATGGATCTCTGCGTGCTGGAGCTCTCCAGCTTCCAGCTGGAAACTACTCACAGTTTGCGTGCTGCCGCCTCCGTGGTGCTGAACCTCTCAGAAGATCACATGGATCGTTATCAGGGCATGGCCGACTATCGCGCCGCCAAGATGGAGATCCATCAGCACTCCAAACACATTCTGGTCAATCGTGACGATGCCCAGACCCTGCCTGATGTGGGTCAGGTGTGGCAGAGCTTTGGTCTCGACTGCAATGGCTATGGCCGCTGCCTGCTGGATGGCCGCTACTGGTTGACCCTGCACGGTGAACCACTGCTGGCAGTGGACGAGATGAAGATCGTCGGTGCCCACAATCAGGCCAACGCGCTGGCCGCCATGGCGTTGTGCGATGCGGTCGGTATTCCCCGTGCGGCTCAGCTTACCGTGCTGCGTCGTTTCGAAGGCTTGCCCCATCGTGCCCGCTTCGTGCGGGAGGTGAACGGGGTGCGCTGGATCAACGACTCCAAGGCCACCAACGTGGGGGCCACGCTGGCTGCCGTTGCCGGTGTGCGCGAGTCGGTCAAGGGGCGCCTGCTGCTGCTGGCCGGTGGTCAGGGCAAGGGGCAGGATTTTGGCCCGATCCAGGCGCTGTTGGGCAACCAGATCGATCACATGTACTGCTTCGGTCAGGATGCCGAGGTGCTGCTGGCACTGGGCGAGCAGACCGAACGGGTGGCCGACTTGGCCGCTGCAGTTGCCAAAGCGGCGGCCGATGCCAAGCCCGGTGACTGGGTGCTGCTGGCGCCGGCCTGTGCCAGCCTCGATCAGTTCAAATCGTTCGAGGTGCGCGGCGATCGCTTCACCGAGATGGTGCTGGCACTATGAACGCCCTTCGCGCAGCAGCAGGTCTGTTCCAGCGCTGGTTGTTACCGGCGCGTCCTGCCGGTCTCTACGATCGGCAGCTGGTACTGCTGGCGCTCTCCCTGATGGCGGTCGGGGTGGTTATCGTGGCCTCGGCGTCGATCCCCGAAGGGATTGCGCTGGGGGATGACCCCTTCATGTTTGTGAAGCGTCACGCCCTGTTTCTGGTGATGGCGCTCGGTATCTCCTGGTTTGTGTTGCAGGTGCCGATGGCGCGCTGGCAACAGCACAACGGCCCCATGTTGCTGCTGGCGATCTTGATGCTGGTGCTGGTGCTGCTGGTGGGGCGGAACGTCAACGGTGCGGTACGCTGGTTGCCGCTCGGCCCCTTCAACCTGCAGCCTGCCGAGTTTGGCAAGCTGGCGCTGTTTGTCTATCTGGCCGGCTATCTGGTGCGGCGCCAGAGCGAAGTGCGTGAAGCCTGGATCGGCTTTTTGAAACCGCTGGCGGTGTTCGGGGTGCTGGCGGTCTTGCTGCTGTTGCAGCCGGACCTGGGTTCCACCGTGGTGATGTTCGTTACCTCGTTCGGCATGCTGTTTCTGGCCGGTGCCCGACTGGGACAGTTTTTGACCCTGATCGGCGCAGGTCTCGGCTCGGTGGTGATGCTGATCATCGTCGAGCCCTACCGGATGCGGCGGGTGACCTCCTTTATGGATCCCTGGGCCGATCCGTTCGGCAGCGGCTACCAGTTGACCCAGTCGCTGATGGCGTTTGGCCGTGGCAGCTGGTTTGGCGAAGGGCTTGGCAACTCCATCCAGAAGATGGAGTACCTGCCGGAAGCGCACACTGACTTCGTGTTTGCGATCCTCGGTGAAGAGCTGGGTTACGTCGGGGTGCTGGGCGCCCTGTTCCTGATTTTTGCGCTGGCGGTCAAGGCGCTCAAGCTGGGGCATCGCGCGCTGGTGGCAGAGCGGCTCTATGACGGTTATCTGGCGATCGGCATTGGCATCTGGTTCAGCTTCCAGACCTTCGTCAACGTCGGCGCGGCCAGCGGCATGATGCCAACCAAGGGCTTGACCCTGCCGCTGGTGAGTTACGGTGGTTCCAGTCTCATCATCATGTCGGTGGCGGTGAGCATGTTGATTCGAATCGATTTTGAGTTGCGTCAGGCGACAGCCCAGGCGCGCGTGCGGGAGGTTTAGTGAGCAAGACTCTGTTGGTGATGGCAGGTGGTACCGGTGGGCATGTGTTCCCCGGTCTGGCCGTGGCCGATCGCCTGAAGGCCCAGGGCTGGACTGTCCACTGGCTCGGCACTGCCGACCGAATGGAGGCGGAGCTGGTGCCCGCCCACGGTTATCCCATCTCCTTCATCGATATTCAGGGGGTGCGTGGCAACGGCATCAAGCGACTGCTGGTGGCGCCCTATCGCATCGTCAAATCGATCCTGCAGGCGCGTCAGGTACTCAAGACCGTTCGTCCTGATGTGGTGCTCGGCATGGGCGGTTTTGCTTCCGGCCCGGGTGGCGTGGCGGCCTGGTTCTCCGGCATCCCGTTGCTGCTCCATGAGCAGAATGCTGCTGCTGGCATGACCAACAAGTTGCTGGCCCGTATCGCCAGGCGGGTGTTGATGGCATTTCCGGGCGCCTTCGCGCCGAGCCGTCGCACCGCCGTGGTCGGTAATCCGGTGCGTCCCGAAGTGGTCGCCCTGCCGGATCCGCAACTGCGCAGCGGGGATGAGCCACTGCATCTGCTGATCGTGGGTGGCAGTCTGGGGGCGCGGGTGCTCAACGAGCAGGTACCTGCTGCGGTGGCGGCGTCCGGTGTGCCGATTGAAGTGCGTCATCAGTGTGGCAAGGGCAATGCTGAGGCCGTCTCTGCTGCCTATGCCCAGCACGGCATCAATGCCGAGGTGAGCGAATTTATCAAGGATATGGCCAGCGCCTACGCCTGGGCCGACCTGGTGGTCTGCCGTGCCGGTGCGCTGACTGTTTCCGAAGTGGCTGCCGCTGGTGTGGCCGCCATTTTCGTGCCGCTGCCCCATGCGGTGGATGATCACCAGACCCGTAACGCCCTGACCCTGGTCGACGGCGGAGCGGCCGAGTTTCTGCCCCAGTCCGAGCTGAATACCGAATCGCTGGCGGCGCGTCTGACCTGGTTGGCTGGTCGCAGGGAGACCCTGTTTAACATGGCGAAAGCGGCTCGCCGCGTCGCCATCACCGATGCGGCCGAGCGGGTTGCCGATGAGTGCAAACAGCTCGCAACCGGGCAGCGTGGTAAAGATTGATGAGCAAGGTTGCAGCGGTGACACCGTGCAGCCTTGTACCTGTATGTATTGATGCCGCCGTGCAGCCGTGCTTTGACGGCACATGGCCTGCGGCAGACTAAAGAGACGATTATGACCAAGGTTGAACTGGCAAAACTGCGTACTGTGATCCCCGAAATGCGCCGCGTGCGTCGCATCCACTTTATCGGCATCGGTGGTGCCGGTATGGGCGGGATCGCCGAAGTGCTTGCCAACGAAGGGTATCAGGTAACGGGTTCTGATCTGGCTCGCAACGCCGTGACCGAGCGATTGGCCGGACTGGGCGCCCACATCTTCGTCGGCCACAGTGCCGAACACGTTGAGGGTGCCAGCGTGGTGGTGGTCTCTACCGCCATCAAGCAGGACAACCCGGAGCTGCTGGCTGCCCGCGAACTGCGGATCCCGGTGGTGCGCCGCGCCGAGATGCTGGCCGAGCTGATGCGTTTCCGTCACGGCATCGCCATTGCCGGTACCCACGGCAAGACCACCACCACCAGTTTGGTGGCGAGCATCTATGCCGAAGCCGACCGCGATCCGACCTTCGTTATCGGTGGCCTGCTCAACAGTGCCGGTACCAATGCCCGGCTGGGCAGCAGCCGCTACCTGATCGCCGAAGCGGACGAGAGCGACGCCTCTTTCCTGCATCTGCAGCCGATGGTCTCTATCGTGACCAACATCGAAGCGGATCACATGGACACCTACGGCGGTGATTTCTCCAAGCTGAAGGCCACCTTCATCGAGTTTCTGCACAATCTGCCCTTCTACGGACTGGCGGTGGTCTGCATCGATGATCCGGTGATCCGTGGCATGTTGCCCGAGATTGCCCGCCCGACCCTGACCTACGGTCTCTCTGACGATGCGGATGTGCAGGTGCTGGATTTTGTCCAGACCACCAACCACAGCTGCTTCCGTGTTCGCCGCAAAGAGGCGGGTGAGCTGCAGGTGACCCTCAATTTGCCGGGTATTCACAACGCATTGAACGCCGCAGCGGCGATAGCTGTCGCGACAGAGGACGGTGTTAGCGACGAGGCCATCATCTCTGCTCTGGCCAAATTTGAAGGGGTTGGTCGTCGCTTCCAGCAGTATGGCGAGTTTGAAACCGGTCGCGGCAAGGCGATGCTGGTGGACGATTATGGTCACCACCCGAGCGAAGTGAAGGTCACCATCAACGCCGCCCGTGCCGGTTGGCCCGAGAAGCGTCTGGTGATGGTGTTCCAGCCGCACCGTTATACCCGCACCCGCGACCTCTACGAGGACTTCGCCGATGTGCTCTCCAAGGTAGACGTGCTGGTGATGCTGGAGGTTTATGCTGCCGGTGAGGATCCGATCCCGGGCGCTGATGGACGGGCACTGTGCCGCTCCATTCGCTCGCGTGGCAACCTGGAACCCATCTTCGTCGCCACGCCAGATGACGTGCCAGCCGTGCTGGCCGACCTGATCGGCGAGGGGGATTTGGTGCTGACTCAAGGCGCCGGGAACGTCGGGGCGCTGGCCCGTCGTCTCGGAGAGATGAAATTGAGCATAGATAGCATGAAATCTGGCGCCTGAGGGCCCAATGAGTATTTTGACCGCCAAGCCGGGGCCTATATAATGGCGAACCGGTCTGTCAAAGGCCGGTTTAGCGCGTTACACGGGGATCGATCGGGTGGAGGCAAGGGCACAGGGGCGCACCAAGGGTGGCTTCATCGCAGGGGTAGCATTTTTCCTGCTGGTGATATGGGGCTGCTACCGGACGGCGCTGGATGTTAAAGGTTGGCTGACAGATGCCAACCGGTTGCCCATGAGCGAGCTGTTGCTGCAGGGGCAACACCAGTATTTGCAAACCGAAGAGCTGCGGATGGCCGTGCTGGATGGCGCCGAGCTGCGCAACTTCTTCGAATTGGACGTCAACGAATTGCAGGCAAGGCTCAATGCCTTGCCATGGGTGGCCTCGGTCTCGGTACGAAAGAAGTGGCCGAACAAGATCAAGATCTACCTCACGGAACAAGATGTGGCGGCGCGCTGGAATGGCAACCGCTTCGTCAACACCAAGGGCAAGGTATTCAGTGCCCCGGATCGGGTCAAGACGCCGCTGTTGCAGCTGTCAGGGCCGGATGACCAGGCCGCCCGGGTGTTGAAAGAGAGTCGGCAGTACGAGTCGCAACTGGCTGCCAAGGGATACAAGTTGCTGGGGGTGAATCTGACCCCCCGCCATGCCTGGGAACTGACCCTGGATGGCAATATCAAGCTGTTCCTGGGACGCAATGACATTGCGCTCCGGCTGCAGCGGTTTATCGATGCCTTCCCGGTTATCGAACCCCGTGCGCAAGTAGCCTACGTGGATCTTCGATACGACACCGGAATGGCAGTTGGCTGGAAGAAGAGCGAAGAGAAAGTGCATGACCAACACCGCAGATAGGAATTTGATTGTCGGACTGGATATCGGCACAACCAAGGTGGCGGTTCTGGTCGGGGAAGTATTGCCGGACGGTGAACTGAACGTCATCGGTATGGGCAGTCACGCTTCTCGCGGAATGGAGAAGGGCGGGGTCAATGACCTCGACTCCGTGGTCAAGTCACTGCGCCGCGCGGTGGAAGAGGCCGAGATGATGGCAGATTGCCAGATCAGCTCGGTTTACCTCGGTTTGTCCGGCAAGCATATCGACTGCCGTAACGAGACCGGCATGGTGCCCATCTCCGATGAAGAGGTGACCCAGGAGGATGTGGACAACGTGATCCACACCGCCAAGTCGGTTCGCCTCTCCGACGAGCTGCGCGTGCTGCATGTGCTGCCTCAGGAGTTTGCCATCGATTATCAGGAAGGGATCAAGAATCCGGTCGGCCTCTCCGGTGTACGGATGGCTGCCAAGGTTCACCTGATCACCTGCCATAACGACATGGCCCGCAACATTGAGAAATGTGTGGAGAAGGTCGGTTTGCGTGTGGATCAACTGATCTTCTCCGCGCTGGCCTCCAGCTATGCGGTGTTGACCGAAGACGAGAAAGAGCTGGGTGTCTGCGTGGTGGACATCGGTGGCGGCACCATGGATATGTCGCTGTTTACCGGCGGTGCCCTGCGCCACACCAAGGTGATCCCGTATGCTGGCAGCACTGTGACCAGCGACATCGCCTACGCCTTCGGCACGCCGCCGCTCGACGCGGAAGCGATCAAGGTGCGCTACGGTTGCGCCCTCGGTCGTCTGGTCAGCAAGGAAGACAATATTGAAGTTCCCAGTGTCGGCGGTCGTCCGGCGCGCAGCCTGCAACGGCAGACACTGGCTGAAGTGATTGAGCCCCGTTACACCGAGTTGCTCTCCATGGTGAATGATGAGCTGGTGCGGGTACAAAGCGAGTTGAAAGCGCAGGGGGTCAAGCATCAGCTGGCAGCCGGTGTGGTCTTGACCGGCGGCGCTGCCCAGATTGAAGGCATTGTGGAGTGTGCAGAGCAGATCTTCCAGAGCCAGGTCCGGGTGGGAGAGCCCATGAACATACGTGGTTTGAGTGATTACGTGCAGGCACCGGTGTACTCGACTGCGGTCGGGTTGCTGCAATATGGCCGCACCCATCAAGCCACAGGTAGCAACAAAGAATATGCCGCCAAGGCAAGCGTCGGTGGCCTGGTCAAACGGGTTAGCAACTGGCTGCGTGGCGAGTTCTAAGAATTTTGCTGAGTCAGGCAAATAAAGCGGAGAGACAACATGTTTGAATTTATGGATAGCCACACTGACGAAGCCGTCATTAAAGTGATCGGTGTAGGTGGCGGCGGCGGTAACGCTGTCGAGCACATGGTTCGTCAAAATATTGAGGGTGTTGAGTTCATTACCGTCAACACCGATGCTCAGGCACTGCGTAACTCCAGCGCCAACACTACCCTGCAGATCGGCGGTGGCATCACCAAGGGTCTGGGTGCCGGAGCCAATCCGGAAGTGGGTCGTGATGCGGCCATGGAAGATCGTGAAGCACTGCGTGAGCTGCTGACCGGTTCCGACATGGTGTTCATCGCCGCCGGTATGGGTGGTGGTACCGGTACCGGTGCTGCGCCGATCGTGGCCGAAGTGGCGCGCGAGATGGGCATCCTGACCGTTGCTGTGGTGACCAAGCCGTTCTCCTTCGAAGGGAAGAAGCGGATGGGCTTCGCCGCGCACGGTATCGAAGAGCTCTCCAAAAACGTCGACTCCCTGATCACCATCCCCAACGACAAGTTGCTGAAGGTGCTGGGTCGCGGTATCTCCCTGCTGGACGCCTTCAAGGCAGCCAACGATGTACTGCTTGGCGCGGTACAGGGCATTGCCGAGCTGATCACCCGCCCGGGCTTGATCAACGTCGACTTCGCGGACGTACGTACCGTGATGCGTGAAATGGGTACCGCCATGATGGGTACCGGTTCCGCCTCCGGCGATGACCGTGCCGAAGAAGCGGCCGAGAAAGCCATCTCCAGCCCGCTGCTGGAAGATGTGGATCTGGCTGGTGCCCGTGGCATCCTGGTCAACATCACCGCCGGTATGGACATGACCATCGAAGAGTTCGAAACCGTGGGTAACGCGGTCAAGGCCTTCGCTTCCGAGAACGCCACTGTAGTTGTGGGTACCGTAATCGATCCGGAAATGCACGACGAACTCCGTGTGACCGTGGTTGCTACCGGTATCGGTGCCGAGCGCAAGCCCGACATCACGCTAGTCAAGAGCAGCCAGGTGCAAGAGCGCCCGGTGCGTCAGCCGCTGGTTAGCGACATGATGCAAGGTCGCGTGATGGACGAAGCCCCGGCCAAGGTGGTCAACGCCGAGCCGCAAGCTCGTCGTGAACCGGATTACCTGGATATTCCGGCGTTCCTGCGCAAGCAAGCTGACTAAGCCTCTTATGGCTCTCGTTTGTTTGTTGTTCAAGGAATGTGCTAAGATGGCCTGCCAACGACCATCTGGTCCGGATTTTAAGCTGTTTAGGGTACACCCATGATTAGACAAAGAACCTTGAAAACGAGTGTACAGGCGACTGGTGTCGGCCTGCATTCGGGCCGGAAAGTCACCATGACGTTCCGTCCGGCGCCTGTGAACACAGGGATCGTTTACTTGCGTACCGACCTGAATCCTGTGGTGGAGCTGCCAGCCAATGCCGATCAGGTGCGCGATACCGTGCTCTGTACCGCTCTGGTCAACGAAGCCGGTGTCCGTGTCTCTACCATTGAGCACCTCTCCGCCGCGCTGGCCGGGATGGGGATCGACAATCTCTACGTTGAGGTTGACGCGCCCGAGATCCCGGTGATGGACGGCAGTGCGCATCCCTTTATCTACTTGCTGCAGGAAGTCGGGATCCGTGAGCAGAATGCTGCCAAGCAGTTTGTGCGGATCAAGAAGAGCATCCGGGTTGAAGACGGCGACAAGTGGGCGGAATTCCACCCTTATCGCAACGGCTTCAAGATGGATCTCGAGATCGATTTCCAGCATCCGGTCTTTGAAGGGCGCAATCAGCGTTGCGTACTGGACTTCTCCGGTGCCTCCTTCGTGAAAGAGATCAGCCGTGCCCGTACCTTCGGGTTCATGCGTGATATCGAGTACCTGCGTTCCCAGAACCTGGCGCTGGGCGGAAGCCTGGAAAACGCCGTGGTTCTGGACGACTATCGGGTGCTGAACGAAGACGGTTTGCGTTATGAGGACGAGTTCGTCAAGCACAAGATGCTGGACGCGATCGGTGACCTCTATATGTGTAACCGCAGCATCATCGGTGAGTTCCGTGCCTACAAGACCGGGCATGCCCTGAACAACAAGCTGCTGCGTGCCTTGCTAGCCGAGCAGGAGGCTTGGGAACTGGTGACCTTCGAGGGTGAGGGTGACAAAGCGCCTATCGCTTACTACGATAACGGTCTGGTTCTGGCCTGATAGCTGTGCAACGGAACGTCGGTCCTCTCTCCGCACCGACGTTCCGTCATTTGTTTACTCCATCCTTTAATACCGATTATCTCCCGGTTTTATTTCCCGTGCAGGCTCCTGGCCGCACCTGACCGAGCAGACTGATTTCTATGAGCATTACCCTGATCCTCCACGGCAAGCAGCGACGCAAGTTGCACCTGCCCAAACAACGTCTGGCCTGGGTCGGCGGTATTCTCTTCTCCCTGTTAGCCCTTGGTGGTGGTTGGCTCTGGCAGAGCTGGCACCAGAAAATGGAGGCGCTGGAAGTGGCGCTTGCCGTTGCCGAGCAACAGTCCGTCGACCAGAGTGGCGACGAAGCCCGTGAACAGTTGGCAATGCTGGCTGCTCAGGTGGGCACCATGCAAGGCCAGCTTGGCCGTCTCAATGCCCTCGGCGAGCGATTGACCGAGCAGGCCGATCTCGATCCCGACGAGTTCAATTTCAAAGAGCTGCCCCCCATGGGCGGCCCTTCTTATGATGAAGAGCTGGAAGTGAGCCTCAACGAGCTGCAAGCCTCGATGAAACACCTCAGCCAGCAGCTCAGCAGCCGTGAAGAGCAGCTGTCGGTACTTGAATCTTTCATCATGAATCACCATATCACCGATGCCGGTTTTATTTCCGGCACGCCAGTCAAACAGGAGCGAGTTTGGGTCTCGTCCGGGTTTGGTGGACGGGTCGACCCGTTCAACGGGCGTGCCAAGATGCACAAAGGGGTCGATTTCCGTGGCAAACCCGGAACCCCGATTCTGGCCACCGGGCCCGGCATTGTCAGCTGGGCGGGCCGTCATCCGGAATTTGGCAATATGGTGGAGATTAATCACGGCAATGGCCTGGTCACCCGCTATGCCCACAACTCCAAGTTGCTGGTCGAGGTGGGAACCCTGGTTGATCAGGGTCAGAAGATTGCCTTGATGGGACGCACCGGTCGCGCGACCGGGGTCCATCTGCATTACGAAGTGTTGAAAGATGGTCGTCAGGTCAACCCCGCACGCTTTCTCAGTGCCAGACGGGGTTAGGTTTTTTTCTTCAGGTTCCAGTGACGGAACGCTTTTATAACCAGAAATAGTTGGTACCCATGATTAGCACACTGCTTACCAAGATTATCGGCAGCCGGAACGACAGAACGCTCAAGGCTTTGCGCAAAATTGTAAAACAGATCAATGCCATGGAGCCGCAGTTCGAGGCTCTCTCCGATGCCGAGTTGCAGGCCAAAACGGCTGAATATCGTCAGCGTATCGAGCAGGGTGAGACCCTGGAGCAGTTGCTGCCGGAAGCGTTCGCGACCGTGCGTGAAGCCTCCAAGCGGGTGTTTGGCATGCGCCACTTCGACGTGCAGCTGATCGGCGGCATGGTGCTGAACTCCAACCGCATCGCGGAAATGAAGACTGGTGAAGGTAAGACTCTTACTGCGACTCTGCCAGCTTACCTGAACGCCCTGAGCGGCCGTGGTGTGCACGTGGTGACGGTGAACGACTATTTGGCCAAGCGTGATGCGGAGGCGAACCGCCCGCTGTTCGCCTTCCTCGGCATGACCGTCGACTGCAACGTGCCCGGTATGGATGCGTCCCAGAAGCGTGATGCCTACGCTGCCGACATCACCTACGGTACCAACAACGAATTCGGTTTTGACTACCTGCGCGACAACATGGCGTTCTCGCCGGAGCAGCGGGTACAGCGTCCGCTCAACTACGCGCTGGTGGATGAGGTGGACTCGGTGCTTATCGATGAAGCCCGTACTCCGCTTATCATCTCCGGCCCAGCCGAAGACAGCTCCGAGCTCTATATCCGCGTCAACAAGTTGATCCCGCTGCTGGTCAAACAGGACAAGGAAGACACCGAAGAGTACACCGGTGACGGTCACTACACGGTGGACGAGAAGAACCGTCAGGCCCTGCTGACCGAAAACGGCCAGATCTTCGTGGAAGAGCTGCTCAAGAAAGAGGGGCTGCTGGACGAGAACGACTCCCTGTTCTCCGCCTCCAACATCAGCCTGCTGCACCACGTCAATGCGGGTTTGCGTGCTCACACCCTGTTCGAGCGCAACGTGGACTATATCGTCCAGAAAGACGAGATCGTCATCGTCGACGAGCACACTGGCCGTACCATGCCGGGTCGTCGCTGGTCCGATGGTCTGCATCAGGCCGTTGAAGCGAAGGAAGGGGTGAAGATCCAGAACGAGAACCAGACGCTGGCATCCATCACCTTCCAGAACTACTTCCGTCTTTACAACAAGCTGGCGGGGATGACAGGTACTGCGGATACAGAAGCCTTTGAATTCCAGCAGATTTATGGCCTGGATACCGTAGTTATCCCGACCAACAAGCCAATGGTGCGCAAGGACATGGGCGATCTGGTCTACCTGACCGCCAATGAGAAGTATGCCGCCATCATCGAAGATATCCGTCAGTGCGTGGCCAAGGGCCAGCCTGTACTGGTTGGTACCGTCTCTATCGAGAACTCCGAGCTGCTCTCCGGCATCCTGACCAAAGAGAAGATCCCGCACAAGGTGCTGAACGCCAAGTTCCACGCCATGGAAGCGGAGATCGTTGCCCAGGCCGGTCAGACTGGTGCGGTCACCATCGCGACCAACATGGCCGGTCGTGGTACCGACATCGTGTTGGGCGGTAACTGGCAGGCAGAGATTGCCAAGCTGGAGAACCCGACCAGCGAGCAGATTGCCGAGCTGAAAGCCGCCTGGCAGGTGCGTCACGATGCGGTGCTGGCCGCCGGTGGTCTGCACATTATCGGCACCGAGCGTCACGAATCCCGTCGTATCGATAACCAGCTGCGCGGCCGTTCCGGTCGTCAGGGTGACCCGGGCTCCTCCCGTTTCTACCTCTCCATGGAAGATACCCTGATGAGGATCTTCGCCTCCGATCGCGTGACCGGCATGATGAAGAAGCTGGGCATGGAAGAGGGCGAAGCCATCGAGCACCCATGGGTCACCAAGGCGATCGAAAATGCCCAGCGCAAGGTGGAAGGTCGCAACTTCGACATCCGCAAGAGCTTGCTGGAGTTTGATGACGTGGCCAACGACCAGCGCAAGGTGGTCTACGAGCAGCGCAACGAGCTGCTGGATACCAACGACATCTCCGAGACCATCCATGTTATCCGTGACGACGTCTACGGCGCGGTGATCGACGAGTACATTCCGCCCCAGTCTCTGGAAGAGATGTGGGACGTGCCGGGTCTGGAAGCACGCCTGAAGGCCGACTTCGCGCTGGATCTGCCGCTGCAACAGTGGCTGGCGGAAGATGACAAGCTGTATGAAGAGAAGCTGCGCGAGCGCATTCTGGATGAAGCCACCAAGCTCTATGCCCACAAGGAAGAGCTGGTCGGCAAAGAGGTGCTGCGCAACTTCGAGAAGGCGGTGATGCTGCAAACCCTGGATGGCCTCTGGAAAGAGCATCTGGCGGCCATGGATCACCTGCGTCAAGGTATCCATCTGCGCGGTTACGCCCAGAAGAACCCTAAGCAGGAGTACAAGCGCGAATCCTTCGATCTGTTTACCCAGATGCTGGAAACCCTCAAGCGCGACGTGGTCAGCATCCTGAGCCGTGTTCAGGTGCAGGAGCGCGATGTGGAAGCGATGGAAGAGCAGCAGCGCCAGCAGGCGGAAGCCGCTCCCCGCACCTATACCCACGCCGCTGCCGAGAGCCAGCTGGCCGATGAACAGGCCGCAGGCGAAGAGGGTCACACCACCTTCGTACGTGACGAGCAGAAGGTCGGTCGCAACGATCCCTGCCCGTGCGGCTCCGGCAAGAAGTACAAGCACTGCCACGGTCAGTTGACCTGATCGACGCTATGCCATAACAGGCGGGCCAAGTGCCCGCCTTGTTATTGGTGGCAACAAGCGAACAGAGGTAATTGATGGAACAGAAAAAACGGATCTGGGTGGCGGTTGGCGTCATCGAGAATGAACGGGGCGATATCTTCATCGCCAGGCGCTCCTCCGATCGCCATCAGGGGGATCGCTGGGAGTTTCCCGGTGGCAAGGTGGAGTCCGGTGAGGATCTGCTCACCGCGCTGGATCGGGAGCTGTGGGAAGAGATCGGCATCCGGGTATTGGATTGTGCCCCCTTCATGGAACTGCAGCACGACTACCCCGAGAAGCAGGTATTGCTGGATATCTGGAAGGTGACCCGTTTCAGCGGTGAGCCGTTCGGCAAAGAGGGGCAGGAGTGTCTGTGGGTGCCGGTGGCAGAGCTGCATAACTACCACTTCCCCGATGCCAACGGCCCGATTGTAGCGCGGCTTCAAGGCCTGCTGGCATGAGCCGGTAGCAATCAACAAGCATGAAAAAAGGGCCAATCGGCCCTTTTTTCATATTGCGGAGGTGGGTGATCTGAGGCTTATAGCCACTGATCGCCCTCTTCCGGCTCCGGCAGCAGATCCGGGTTGATCTCCCCCGGGATGCGTTTCTCTTCATCGGCCCATTCGCCAAGATCGATCAGTTGGCAGCGCTTGCTGCAGAAGGGGCGGAACGGACTCTGCGGGCCCCACTCCACTTCGCTCTGACAGGTCGGACACTTTACCTTGGTGACCATAAGCGCTCCTTAGCAGCAGGCGAGCTGGAACGGCACGTCGCCAATCGGCTGTTCTGCGGTGGGCAGAAAGCGCAGGGCGAAGCGGTTCTTGTGGCCGCTCAGGGTCGGGTAGCAGAACAGATTGCCCGGCAGCTTGATGCGGATCAGCTCGGCGCTCTCGGCGGTGTCCTGGAAGAAACCGTTGCTGGCAACCTGCTCACTGAAGCTACCTGATTCACGCCACAGGCGCAGCAGCAGAGTGATGGCATTCATCAGCAGGTTGATATCGCTCAGCCAGCCCTGCATCTGCTGGTGACGGGTGATGGCCGGGGTGCCGAGCCAGTGGTGTAGCTGCGGCACATCGAAGGCACACAGGCCACCGGGGATGGAGAAACGCTGGCGAATGGAGCCGAGCAGACGATCCTCTTTCAGGCGGGCACCCGGGCGTGGCGAATTGAGCAGGTTGCGAGAGAGCTGGCTGCTCTCTTGCTGCATCAGTTTGATCTGCTCCAGATCGACGTCGGGCAGGCTGGCCCAGTGGCTCAGACGCTGGCCGAGACGCTCCAGATCCTTGATGAGGTCGGCGCGCAGGTCACCACGCTCCAGCAACTCCTGCAGATCGAACAGCCCCTTGAAGAAGGCGATATGTGCCCAGGATTGTTCACTCTCCAGATTGTCGCGGATCTGGGAAAACAGGGACTCCAGACGAAGATAGGTCCGGCTTTTTTCATTGAGGGGGAAATCGTAAATCATGCCTAATCCTGGCCAGCCATAAACCGGCCTAGTGTACTCACACTTGGCGGCCTTGTTGAGAGGCAATTGCCAGATATGTCTCGTGCAGCGCCAAAATCCGCGTTTTAATCGCCATTTCGCTGCCATTGTGGTTTTCGATGACATCATCCGCCGCAGCGAGACGTTCCGACCGGCTCGCCTGAGCGGCGATGATGGCCTTGGCCTGCTCGGCTGATACCCCATCACGGCGACAGGTGCGCTCAATCTGGGTGGCTTCATCCACATCGATCACCAGCACCCGGTTGGCGAGGCCGGTGAGTTTGTTCTCCACCAGCAGCGGCACCACCAGCAGGCAATAAGGAGAACTGGCCGCGGCACACTGGCGCAGCATTTCGCTGCGAATGAGCGGATGGAGCAGGGCATTGAGCCACCCCTTGGCCTGCGGGTCGCTGAAGACCCGCTCGCGCAGGGCACGACGGTCGAGTTGACCGCTAGGTTCAATCACATCAGGGCCAAAATGGTCGGCGATGGCGGCAAGGGCCGGGGTGCCCGGCTCGACCACTTCGCGGGCGATCACATCGGCATCCACCACCTCGATACCCAGCGCGGCAAACTGATTGGCGATAGTGGTCTTGCCGCTGCCGATACCACCTGTGATAGCAACTACATACATGGGGGCCTCTTGCTCAAATCAGGGTAGAGAGATACCAGCGGGTGATGGTATCGCCCCATAGCAGCGCAATCCAGCCGGCGATGGCGAGGTAGGGGCCGAAGGGGATGGGCTTGCCCTGATGATGTTTTTGCAAGGCGATCAGGCTGATGCCGATCACGGCGCCGACCAGGGATGAGAGTAGCAAAATAATGGGCAGCGCCTGCCAGCCGAGCCAGGCACCTAGCGCTGCCAGCAGCTTGAAGTCGCCATAGCCCATCCCCTCCTTGCCAGTGAGCAGCTTGAAAGCCCAGTAGAGGCTCCAGAGCACCAGATAGCCCGCCATGGCGCCGATCACGGCATCCGCCAGCGGCACGAAGCCGCCTGCCAGGTTGAACAGCAGCCCACCCCACAGCAGTGGCAGGGTGAGCTGGTCGGGCAGTAACATCTTGTCGAGATCGATAAAAGTGAGGGCGACCAGCACCCAGGTCAGCAACAGGGCGGCCAGCGTCCCCCAGCCCGGTGTTATGACCATGGCAACGGCCACCGAGAGCAGGGCTGTCAGCAGCTCTACCAACGGATAGCGGGCCGAGATGGGGGCCTGACAGTCGTGGCAACGCCCTTTGAGCCAGATCCAGCTCAACAGCGGGATGTTCTCCAGCGCAGTGATGGCGTGGCCACAGTGAGGGCATGCGGAGCGCGGAACCATCAGGTTGTAGCGCTCTGGCGCAGTGGCCTCCTCATCGGGGGAAAAGTAGCCGCGATACTCGGCCTGCCACTCCCGCTCCAGCATGATGGGCAAGCGGTGGATCACTACGTTAAGGAAGCTGCCGATCATCAGGGAGAAAAGAAAAACCAGCGAGAAGTAGAGCCAGGGCAAGCTGTGAGCCAGCTCGAGAAGAAGTGTCATAACCAACCGTCAGTTATTGAATGAGGGGGAGGACATGGTTGTGGTGTCATGCCCTGATAAATCAGCCTACCACGTCGCCCAGCTTGAAGATGGGCAGGTACATGGCGATAACCATGCCGCCGACCAGCACCCCGAGCACCACCATGATGAGGGGTTCCAGCAGGCTGGTGAGGCCATCGACCAGATCATCCACCTCCTGTTCGAAGATGGTGGCGACCTTGGAGAGCATATCATCGATGGCACCGGACTCCTCACCGATCATCACCATCTGGATCACCATGTCGGGGAAGAGATCTACGGTGCGCATCGCCACGTTGATCTGCATACCGGCCACCACCTCGTTGCGGATCGCCATGACCGCGGTGCGATAGACATAGTTGCCCGAGGCCCCTGCTGCCGAAATCAGCGCATCCACCAGCGGGATACCGGCGGAGAAGGTGGTCGACAGAGTACGGGCAAAGCGGGCCATCGCCGCCTTGTGCAGGATCATTCCGACCACCGGAATGGTGAGGACGAACTTGTCGGTATTGTCTTTCACCTTCTGGGAGGCCCGCCAGGCCCGCACGTAAAGGAAGATGCCAAGGGCCGTGCCACCAAAGAAGACATACCACCAGTTCTGCATAAAGCGCGAGATGCCGATAACAAACTGGGTGAACACCGGCAGCTCGGCGCCGAAGCTCTTGAAGATATCCTCGAACTGCGGAATGACGAAAAGCAGCAGGATGGAGGTGACCACGATGGCGACCAGAATGACCATGGTGGGGTAGAACATCGCTTTCTTGATCTTCGACTTGAGCGCTTCCGACTTTTCCCGGTAAGTGGCGATACGGTCGTAGATGGTCTCCAGTGCACCGGATTGCTCACCGGCTTCCACCAGATCGCAGTAGAGATCATCGAAATAGAGAGGATGGCGGCGCAGCGCCTCCGACATGGGGGTACCGGTCTCCACATCGGCGGCAATCTGCCCCATCAGCTCGCGCATCGAGGCTTTCTCGTGGCTGCGGGCGATGATCTGCAGGCTCTGCACCAGCGGTACACCGGCGGAGAGCATGGTAGTTATTTGGCGTGAGACGATGGCGATATCCATCGGTTTGATCTTGGCACCGCCCTTGGAGAAGAGCCCCTGGGATTTCTTGGCTACCTTGGTGACGTTGACTCCCTGCTTGCGCAGTTCGGTCTTGACGGTGTTGATGCTGTCGGCCTGCAGCTCGCCGGAGACCTTCTGCCCCTTGCGATTAACCCCGTGCCAGCGGAAGGCGAAGACTTTCTTGGGGGCATTGTTCTTTTTCGTTAGGGTTGCCATCTTTGCATCCTGCAATGGGGTTGGTTGTCAGAGCCTGGCTCTGCGCGTCACCAACCTGGTCAAGGTGCCCGACTGGCTTGATGCCTGCGGGGTACTGATAGGGTGGGTGGTGCCTTCTTGGCGCCAGCCCGGTCACTTGAATATCTGATTACTCTGTTGGCCGGACAATCATCCGTCCCGTGTTTGTGAACGACGAATTCGCTCTGCCAACCAAATCGGCGGGTCGTTCCGCACACGGATCAGTTGGTGGTGACCCGGTTGACCTCGGCCAGACTGGTGACCCCGAGCCGGGCCTTCTCCAGTCCCGAGGTGCGCAGGGTGCGCATCCCCTCCTTCTGCGCGATAGCGGCGATTTGCAGGGAGTTGGCCCCCTGCATAATCAATTTGGCGATGTTCTCTGACATCAGCATGATTTCGTAGATGCCGACCCGCCCCTTGTAGCCGCCGGAACACTCCTTGCAACCGACCGGTTTGAACAGTCGCAGTCCGGCAGCCAGCTGCTGCGGCGTAAAGCCCAGCTCCAGCAGTTCGGCTTCCGGCACCACTTCCGGCGCTTTGCAGTGGTCGCACAGTTTACGGGCCAACCGCTGGGCCATGATCAGGGTGACCGAGGAGGCGATGTTGAAGGCCGGAACCCCCATGTTCATCATCCGGGTCAGGGTCTCGGCGGCGGAGTTGGTATGCAGGGTGGAGAGCACCAGGTGACCGGTCTGCGCCGCCTTGATAGCGATCTCGGCGGTTTCGAGATCGCGAATTTCACCCACCATCACCACATCCGGGTCTTGCCGCAGGAAGGAGCGCAGGGCGCTGGCAAAGGTGAGCCCCGCCTTGGGGTTGACCTGCACCTGGTTGACGCCGGGCAGGTTGATCTCCACCGGGTCTTCGGCGGTGGAGATGTTTACCTCGGTGGTGTTGAGAATATTGAGGCCGGTATAGAGCGAGACCGTTTTGCCCGAGCCGGTGGGGCCGGTCACCAGGATCATCCCCTGTGGCTTGGAGAGGGCGCGCAGGTACTGCGCCTTCTGCCGGTCATCAAAGCCGAGTTGTTCGATATTGAGGCGTGCCGCCGAGGAGTCGAGCAGACGGATAACGATCTTCTCCCCCCACATGGTGGGTAGGGTGTTGACCCGCATATCCATCGACTTGTTGCGCGACAGCTTCAGCTTGATGCGGCCATCCTGCGGCAGCCGCCGTTCGGCAATATCGAGTCGTGCCATAACCTTGAGGCGGGCGGAGAAGCGGTTGGAGAGGTTGACCGGCGGCGTAGCAATTTCATGCAAAATGCCATCGATGCGAAAGCGCACTCGATACTTGAACTCATAGGGCTCGAAGTGCAGGTCGGAGGCACCGCGCTTTATGGCATCCATCAGGATTTTGTTGATGTACTTGACGATGGGAGCATCGTCATCGGCAGTATTGACGCTCTCGTCCAGCCGACTGTTTTCGTCGGAGACTTCGAGATCAGAAATCTCGGACTCGTCGATATCCTCCATGCCGAGGGCGTCATTTTCGCTCTCCAGCAGCTTGCCGATGGCGGCGGTGAGCTTGTTCTCCTCCACCAGCAGCGCCTCGGTATGAAGGCCGAAGCTGAAGCCAAAGTCCTCCAACGCTGAGACATTGGTCGGGTCCGACATGGCGATATAGAGGGTGTGGCCCTGGGTGTAGATGGGCAGGACGTGGTGTTTCTCAATCAGCTTCTGATTGAGGTACTTCTGCGGGATCTCGGCCAAATCGAAGGCGGCAAGATCCAGCAGAGGTACCCCATACTCCAGCTCGCAAAAATCGGCGAGTGCCTTGCTATCGAGGATCTCGTTCTCTATCAGAAAGGTCACAAAGGGTTTGCGCTGGGCCTTGGCCTGGCTCAGATAGCGCTGGGAGTCCTCTTCACTGATCAGTGAAGAGGCGGCCAGGCTTAACGCCAGGCCGCTATTGGGGCTAGAAGTCATAAACAGAACTTAGCAGGCACCTTTACCTACACATGTTCCACCTTGAGTATCGTTGCTCTTATCATGATTCCATATTAGTTGGCCATTGTTGTTCAAAGTGCTGCGGAGAATATAGGTTAGACCTCCAACGGCGTTTGTTGCTGTGGCTGTTATTACTGGGCCAGCAGCAGATGTACCTGTAGCGAGGTTCATTGCAGCCACAACACCTCTGTCTGTAGCTCCGGTAAAGTTTGCTGGAATTCCATTTGAGTTAGCTGCGCATGCAGTTATAGCTGTACCGGACTGCACACAAAGTTCTACAGCTGTCTTCACTGGCCCTGTTGCTGCTATGACTTCTGAAAACTTAGCCTTCTGGGTGTAAGTCTGATAAGCCGGCAGCGCGACTGCCGCCAGAATGGCCACGATCGCGACCACGATCATCAGTTCAATAAGGGTAAAACCCGATTGTTTCTTCATTTGAAATATCCTTTTATCCTTGGTTCCTGGGAAGTGTCGGTAGAAAATCGTCCGAACGTCAGTATCTTATCCGAGCTGTCAGGGGTGGCAACAGAGATTGCTGCCTTTGTTAACTACTTTCATGTCATTTACCAAAAACTTGATGCGAGTCATAAAATAAGTGGCTTCTTATGACTCTTTGTTACGGGTGAAAGCGGGTCCGTCATTACACTCCTTTGCTGAGGGATCCTGCATAAAGAAAAGGCGCCCATGGCGCCTTTTGCAAGTTGTTTATCTGGTTAGGTCGAGTATTTGCTCAGGCCTGAGGGGTGAATCTCACTGCTGGATAAAGCGCATGGAGAGATCGAGCGCCCGTACATGCTTGGTCAGTGCCCCGACTGAGATAAAATCGACGCCGGTGGCGGCAAACTCTGCCAGAGTGTCGAGGGTGACATTGCCGGAGACTTCCAGCTTGGCGCGGCCCTGATTGATGGCGACGGCTTCGCGCATCATGGTCACGTCGAAGTTGTCGAGCATCACGATATCGGCCTTTGCCGCCAGCGCCTGTTCCAGCTCTGCCAGTGATTCCACTTCCACCTCTACCGGTTTACCCGGATTGAGATGACGAGCCTCATTAATCGCCTCGGCAATGCCGCCACAGGCGAGGATATGGTTCTCTTTGATGAGATAGGCGTCATAGAGGCCGATGCGGTGATTCTTGCCGCCGCCACAGGTGACCGCGTACTTCTGGGCGGTGCGCAGCCCGGGGATGGTTTTGCGGGTGTCGAGCAGACGGCAGTCGGTGCCCTCCAGCTCTGCCACGTAGCGTGCGGTGAGGGTGGCGACGCCGGAGAGGGTCTGGACAAAGTTCAGGGCATTGCGCTCGCCGGTCAGCAGCAGGCGGGCAGGGCCGTGGAGGCGGAACAGCTCCTGATTGGGGGAGAGCACTTCCCCATCCTGCACCTTCCATTCCACCTTCACGTCGCCGCCGAGTTGTACGAACACTTCATCGACCCAGGGCTGGCCGCAGAATACGCCGGCTTCGCGGGTGATGACCCGGGCAGTGGCCATCCGATCCGCCGGGATCAGCTGGGCTGTGATATCGGCGCTGTCGTCCGGTTGGTCCAGTGTGGTGAGGGCATCGCCCAGATCTTCGAGTAGTGCGGCGCGCACGGCGCGGCTGACATCCTGTTGAAACATGCCTTATTCCTGCAAGGGTCTGAGCAGCAGTTGCCGCTCCTTTTGAACCAGCTCCAGCCGACCGAGGGCGTTCATGCCAACCAGCACTTCGTCACCGTCTGCCGCCGGATTGATAAAGATGGCCAGATCGTACAAGGTCAATGGCCCCATCGCCAGCGTTTCGATGGTGCCGTTGCCGACCCGGATCTGCCCCGCAGCGGTATTGACCTGGCTGCTGCCGTGAGCGGTCAGGCCGAGCCGCTCGGCAACCTGCTGCGGGATGGTGATCCGGGTGGCGCCGGTATCGAGCAGCAGTTGCACCGGCTGGCCGTTGATGGCACCCTCCAGACGATAGTGGCCGCTCTGGTCGGCCCGCAGCAACAGCTCGCCGCTGGCGGTGACGCTTGGTTGGTTGCGGGAGTGAAAATAGAGGGTCAGCAGGCCCATCAAAGAGAGCCAGGCCAGTAACCACATCCAGCGTGCCGTGTGCTGCATACCCCATCCATATCGAGCGGAAGATGACTCAGCCTAACATACCATTTCCCTTTGATTCAGTGAGTTGGTGTCGGGTTGCCTATCAGGTATCTTCGTTTTCTCGCCATTTATCAGCCAACTCGAGTAGCCGATGACTCAACTCGCTTCGCAACCTTGTTTCTCTATCGATGCCGCTGGCTGGTGCCAGCAGGCGCGCTGGGTGCCTTCTCCCCATCACAACGAACGGGCCGCGCCGGATGATATCTCCCTGCTGGTGGTGCATGGCATCAGCCTGCCGCCAGGGGAGTTCGGCGGCCCCTTTATTGACGATCTCTTTATGGGGCGACTCGACCCTGAGGCTCACCCCTATTTTGCCGGTATCCATCAGCTGAGGGTCTCGGCCCACTGTCTGATCCGCCGTGATGGCGAGTTGGTGCAGTATGTGCCGTTCGGCGCGCGCGCCTGGCACGCTGGTGTCTCGAGCTGGCAGGGGAGGGAGGCATGCAATGACTTCTCCATCGGCATCGAGCTGGAAGGGACTGACGAAATCCCCTACACCGAGGCTCAATACCGGGCATTGGCAGGGCTCACTCGAGCTATCTCGGAGCGCTATCCGGCCATCACCCACGAAAAAATTGTCGGTCATTGCGATATCGCACCAGGGCGCAAGACGGATCCCGGAGCCAGTTTCCAGTGGGATTACTACCGTCAGTTACTAAACAGCTAAAGTAAATATTCAAATTTAGTTTGGATTTTAAAATCAATGGCTTGCCTATCTGGCAGGCCATTTTTGTCTCTGGTTGCGCAAATGTTATTTGTGAGCGAGGTCAAGAATATTGGTCAGACCATTTTCTATGAGCTAAATCATGTTTCCCCTGCTTTACCTCTTAAGTGGTGGGGCTGATTCTTGACTCAGATCATCTTTTGAGTGGACTTTTCAAAAGGCCTCTGCTAATTTTCGCCCCATCCATAAAATTGGTAATACCAATTTAACAAAGTAGCCTCATGCCCTATCGCAAGATTACGCAACCCAAGTTGGCCGACTCCATTGTCGCCGAGCTGGAACAGATGATTCTGGAAGGCAGCCTGCAACCGGGGCAGAAATTGCCTCCCGAGCGGGAACTCGCCATCCAGTTTCAGGTATCGCGCCCCTCCTTGCGCGAAGCCATCCAGCGACTGGAAGCGCGCGGATTGCTTTATCGCCGTCAGGGCGGCGGCACTTATGTGCAGAATGCCCTGAGCAAGGGGATCGCCGATCCTCTGTTCGAACTGCTCAGTACCCACCCGGAAGCCCAGTATGATCTGCTGGAGTTTCGCCACGCGCTGGAAGGCATCTGTGCCTACTATGCGGCCTTGAGGGGAACCGGGTCTGATTTCGAGCGTATTCGTCAGGTGCAAACCACCATCGAAGAGGCGGGCCAGCTGGGCTCGCTGGTGGCCGAATCGGCAGCCGTGACCCAGTTCTATCTGGCGGTGGCCGAGGCGTCCCACAACGTGGTGCTGCTGCACCTGCTGCGGGCCATGAGCCCGATGCTCGAACAGAACATTCTGCAGAATAACGAGATTTTGAATCGCCGCCCGGGAGTGGTAGCCAAGATACGTCGCCATCGCGCGAATCTGATCGAGGCTATTCTTTCGGGGGCTCCGGAGCGGGCCAGAACAGCTTGTCATGAGCATCTGGCCTTTATCGAGGACACCTTGTTGGATATGCAGAGGGAAGACAGCCGGATCCAGCGATCCATGCGTCGGATCCGTCAGCAGGAAAACTAATCCCACAAGGCTTTATTGTCGAATGCTTGCGCCCTTCGCCGTGCAATGCCGTGCAATCACAACAACATAGGAACCAGCCATGTCTGATATCCTGAAGAACGATGTGGACCCGATAGAAACGCTGGAGTGGCTTGCCTCTCTGGAATCCCTGCTGCGTGAAGAGGGTCCGCAACGCGCTCAGTTCATCCTTGAACAGTTGGCCGAGAAAGCCCGCGTAAGCGGTGTGGACGTGGCTGCCAAGGCAAATCGCGATTACATCAACACCATCCCGTCCAGCGACGAGCCGGACTACCCGGGTGACCTGGAGATGGAACGCCGCATTCGCGCCATCATCCGCTGGAACGCCATGATGATCGTGCTGCGCGCGTCCAAGAAAGACCTGGACCTGGGTGGTCACATGTCTTCCTTCGCTTCTTCTGCGACCATCTATGATGTCTGCTTCAACCACTTCTTCCGTGCTCGCAACGAGAAGGATGGTGGCGATCTGGTTTACTTCCAGGGTCACATCTCCCCGGGCATCTATGCTCGTGCCTTTGCTGAAGGTCGTCTGACCGAAGAGCAGCTGGACAACTTCCGTCAGGAAGTGGACGGCAAGGGTATCCCTTCCTATCCGCACCCGAAACTGATGCCGGACTTCTGGCAGTTCCCGACCGTATCCATGGGTCTGGGCCCCATCGCCGCCATCTATCAGGCTCGCTTCCTGAAGTACCTGACCGACCGTGGCATCAAGGATTGCTCCGAGCAGACCGTTTACGCCTTCCTGGGTGACGGCGAGATGGACGAGCCGGAAGCCAAGGGCGCCCTGACCGTTGCTGTGCGTGAAAAGCTCGACAACCTGGTGTTCGTGGTCAACTGCAACCTGCAGCGTCTGGATGGTCCGGTTGTCGGTAACGGCAAGGTCATCAACGAGCTGGAAGGCCTGTTCGCTGGCGCCGGTTGGGATGTCACCAAGGTGATCTGGGGTCGCAAGTGGGATGAGCTGCTGAAGAAAGACACTTCCGGCAAGCTGATCCAGCTGATGAACGAGACCGTGGACGGTGACTACCAGACCATGAAGTCCCGCGACGGTGGCTACATCCGCGAGCACTTCTTCAACCGTTATCCGGAAACTGCCGCGCTGGTCAAAGACATGACCGACGAGGAGATCTTCGCTCTGAACCGCGGTGGTCACGATCCTCGCAAACTGTTCGCCGCGTTCAACAAGGCGACCCAGACCAAGGGCAAGCCGACCGTTATTCTGGCCAAGACCATCAAGGGTTACGGCATGGGTGAAGCGGCTGAAGGCAAGAACATCGCTCACCAGGTCAAGAAGATGGAGCTGGACTCCGTGCGTCACCTGCGTGACCGCTTCAACCTGCCGGTGGCTGACGAGCAGCTGGCCGATCTGCCTTACCTGAAGATCGAAGCCGGTTCTGCCGAGCACAAATACCTGCACGACCGTCGCACCGCCCTGAAAGGCTATGTGCCGACCCGTCTGCGCGAAAGCACCACCAAGCTGGAAATCCCGGCACTGGATGCCTTCGGCCCGCTGCTGGGTGAGCAGGCGCGCGAAATCTCCACCACCATGGCGTTCGTGCGTTCCCTGAACGTGATGCTGAAAGACAAGTCCATCGGCAAGCGCATCGTTCCGATCCTCGCTGACGAAGCCCGTACCTTCGGTATGGAAGGTCTGTTCCGCCAGATCGGTATCTACAGCCCGCACGGTCAGCAGTACACCCCGCAAGACCGCGACATCGTCTCCTACTACAAGGAAGACAAGCAGGGTCAGGTTCTGCAAGACGGTATCAACGAGCTGGGCGCCATGTCCTCCTGGCTGGCTGCTGCGACCTCTTACAGCACCAACGACTGCCCGATGATCCCGTTCTACATCTATTACTCCATGTTCGGCTTCCAGCGGATCGGCGACATGGCGTGGGCAGCCGGTGACCAGCAAGCCCGTGGCTTCCTGCTGGGTGCGACCTCCGGTCGTACTACCCTGAACGGCGAAGGTTTGCAGCACGAAGATGGTCACAGCCACATCCTGGCGAACACCATCCCGAACTGCATCTCCTACGACCCGTCCTACGCCTATGAAGTGGCGGTGATCGTACAGGACGGCCTGCGCCGCATGTACGGTGAGAACCCGGAGAACGTGTTCTACTACATCACCACCCTGAACGAGAACTACGCCATGCCGGCCATGCCGGAAGGCGCCGAGGAAGGCATCCGCAAGGGTATCTACAAGCTGGAATCCGTCGCCGGTGCCAAGGCGAAAGTTCAGCTGCTGGGTTGTGGCTCCATCCTGGGTCACGTGCGCAAGGCTGCCCAGATCCTGGCCAGCGAGTATGGCATCGGTTCCGATGTATTCAGCGTCACCTCCTTCAACGAGCTGGCTCGTGACGGTCAGGACGCGGATCGCTGGAACATGCTGCACCCGACTGCCGAAGCTCGCGTACCGTACATCGCTCAGGTACTGGGTTCTGAAGCCACCATCGCTGCGACCGACTATATGAAGTCCTTCGCCGATCAGGTTCGCGCCTTTGTTCCGACCGAGAATTACCGCGTGCTGGGTACCGACGGTTACGGCCGTTCCGACAGCCGTGCCAACCTGCGTCGTCACTTCGAAGTGAACGAGTTCTACGTGGTGGTTGCTGCCCTGACCGAACTGGCCAAGCGCGGCGAGGTAGACAAGCAGGTTGTGGCCGACGCCATCGCCAAGTACGGCATCGATGCCGACAAGGTCAACCCGCTGTACGCGTAAGTGGATCAAGGGTCGCGCCGTCATGCGGCGTGACCCTGCCAGGATTTAAAACGGTTAACGCGAGATGTGCGTGGCGGCATCAGCCAGCCACGCGGATCGACGCAAGAGGATAAAGCACAATGTCCAAACAGATTATGGTGCCGGATATCGGCGCCGATGAAGTTGAAGTCACCGAGATCATGGTGGCCGTGGGTGACAAGGTCGAGCTGGACCAGTCCATCATCGCGGTAGAAGGCGACAAGGCCTCCATGGAAGTTCCGGCCCCGTCCGCCGGTATCGTCAAAGAGATCCTGATCAAGGTGGGCGACAAGGTTGCCACCGGTTCCCAGATCATGATCTTCGAAGCCGAAGGCGCTGCCGCCCCTGCTGAAGTGGCTGCACCGGTTGCTGCTGCTCCGGCCGCCGCACCTGCCGCTGCCGTGCGCAAAGATGTGCACGTGCCGGACATCGGTGACGACGAAGTGGACGTGACTGAAATCATGGTTGCCGTGGGCGACATGGTTGAAGCCGACCAATCCATCATCGCCGTGGAAGGTGACAAGGCCTCCATGGAAGTACCGGCACCGTTCGCAGGCCGCGTAGTCGAGATCAAGGTTGCCGCTGGTGCCAAGGTCTCTACCGGCTCTCTGGTGATGGTATTTGAAGTGGCTGGCGCTGCGCCTGCTGCCGTTGCTGCTCCGGCCCAAGCTGCCGCGCCGGTGGCTGCTGCCCCGGTTGCCGCTGCGGCCAAAGAGGTCAACGTACCGGATATCGGTGGCGACGAAGTGGAAGTCACCGAGATCATGGTTGCGGTGGGTGACAAGGTTGAAGCCGACCAGTCCCTGATCGCCGTGGAAGGTGACAAGGCCTCCATGGAAGTGCCTGCGCCGTTCGCCGGTGTGGTCAAAGAGATCAAGGTGAAGGCGGGTGACAAGGTCTCCACCGGTTCCCTGATCATGGTATTCGAAGTGGCTGGCGCTGCTCCTGCCGCCGCGCCGGTTGCTCAAGCTGCCGCTCCGGTCGCTGCATCCCCTGTTGCCGCTGCTCCGGCTCCGGTTGCCCAGGCTGCTGCCGCTGCGACCGATTTCGTTGCCAACGACGCCTACGTGCACGCTTCTCCGGCAGTACGCCGTCTGGCGCGCGAGTTCGGCGTCAACCTGGCCAAGGTGAAAGCCTCCGGTCGCAAGGGCCGTATCGTCAAAGAAGACGTGCAAGCCTACGTGAAGGATGCCATCAAGCGTGCCGAGTCCGCTCCTGCCTCTGCCGGCGTAGCCGGTGGCAACGGTCTGGGCGTACTGCCGTGGCCGAAGGTAGACTTCAGCAAGTTCGGTGATGTGGAAGAGGTCGAGCTGACCCGCATCCAGAAGATCTCCGGTCCGAACCTGCACCGCAACTGGGTCATGATTCCTCATGTCACCCAGTTCGACGAAGCCGATACCACCGAGCTGGAAGCGTTCCGCAAAGAGCAGAACGCGATGCTCGAGAAGCAGAAGGCAGACGTGAAGATCACCCCGCTGGTGTTCATCCTGAAAGCCGCCGCCAAGGCGCTGGAAGCTCACCCGCGCTTCTGCAGCTCCCTGTCCGAAGATGGCAGCAAGCTGATCATGAAGAAGTACATCCACATCGGTGTGGCGGTAGATACCCCCAACGGTCTGGTTGTGCCTGTGGTGCGCGATGTTAACAAGAAGGGCATCATGGAGCTGTCTCGCGATCTGGCCGAGATCTCCAAGAAGGCCCGTGCCGGCAAGCTGACCGCTGCCGACATGCAGGGCGGTTGCTTCACCATCTCCAGCCTGGGTGGCATCGGCGGTACCAGCTTTACCCCGATCGTCAACGCGCCGGAAGTGGCCATCCTGGGCGTATCCAAGTCCGAGATGAAGCCGAAGTGGAACGGTAAAGAGTTTGCGCCGCGCCTGATGCTGCCGCTGGCTCTGAGCTACGACCACCGCGTGATCGATGGTGCCGATGGGGCTCGCTTCATCACCACCATGAACGGCGTGCTGTCCGACATTCGTCGACTGGTCCTGTAAGTGAGAGGGCGGGCCCAGAGCCTGCCCTTTTTACTTCTCATTTCATTAACATGATCGTAAACTTGCCCCGTTTTTTTCACGGCTGCAGCCACCCGTTTCGGTATAAGACTGCGCTGTCCGGGGATATAAGAACGACAAAGAGGTCATGATGAGTAAAGAAATCAAAACCCAGGTCGTAGTACTGGGTGCTGGCCCTGCCGGTTATTCCGCTGCTTTCCGTGCAGCCGATCTGGGTCTGGATACTATTATCGTCGAGCGTTACTCCACCCTGGGTGGCGTCTGCCTGAACGTGGGCTGCATCCCCTCCAAGGCGCTGCTGCACGTTGCCAAAGTGATTGAAGAAGCCAAGGCGCTGGCCGAGCACGGCATCGTCTTCGGTGCCCCGCAGACCGACATCGACAAGATCCGTCTGTGGAAAGAGAAGGTTATCAACCAGCTGACCGGCGGTCTGGCTGGCATGGCCAAGATGCGTAAAGTTCAGGTTGTTAACGGCTTGGGTAAATTTACCGGCCCGAACACCCTGGAAGTTGAAGGTGCCGACGGCAAGACTACCGTGACCTTCGACAACGCCATCATCGCGGCCGGTTCCCGTCCGGTGAAGCTGCCGTTCATTCCCCACGATGACCCGCGCGTATGGGACTCTACCGATGCGCTGGAGCTGAAAACCGTTCCTGGCAAACTGCTGGTTATCGGTGGCGGCATCATCGGCCTGGAGATGGGTACCGTTTACTCCTCTCTGGGTTCCGAGATCGACGTGGTGGAATTTGCCGACCAGCTGGTTCCGGCTGCCGACAAAGACATCGTCAAGATCTACACCAAGCGCGTCGCCAAGAAATTCAATATCATGCTGGAGACCAAGGTCACCGCAGTTGAAGCTCGCGAAGACGGCCTGTACGTCTCCTATGAAGGCAAGCACGCTCCGGCCGAGCCGGTTCGTTACGACAACGTGCTGGTTGCGGTAGGTCGTGTGCCGAACGGCAAGATGCTGGATGCCGAGAAGGCAGGCGTTGCCGTGACCGAGCGCGGTTTCATCGAGGTGGACAAGCAGCTGCGTACCAACGTGGCGCACATCCACGCCATCGGTGACATCGTTGGCCAGCCGATGCTGGCACACAAAGGTGTTCACGAAGGTCACGTTGCCGCCGAAGTGATCGCCGGCAAGAAGCACTACTTCGACCCGAAAGTGATCCCGTCCATCGCCTACACCGAGCCAGAGATGGCATGGGTTGGTCTGACCGAGAAGGAAGCAAAGCAACAGGGCCTGAACTTCGAAGTCGCCACCTTCCCGTGGGCTGCTTCCGGTCGCGCCATTGCGTCCGACTGCTCCGACGGTATGACCAAGCTGATCTTCGACAAGGAGAGCGGCCGCGTCATCGGTGGTGCCATCGTGGGTACCAACGGTGGTGAACTGCTGGGTGAAATCGGTCTGGCCATCGAAATGGGTGCGGACGCCGAAGATATCGCGCTGACCATCCACGCTCACCCGACTCTGCACGAGTCCGTGGGTCTGGCTGCCGAAGTGTTCGAAGGCTCCATCACCGATCTGCCGAACGCCAAGGCCAAGAAGAAAAAGTAATTTTCTTCCCCGTTTGTCTAAAAAGCCGCTCGAATGAGCGGCTTTTTGTTTTCTCCTTGCTGCCCCGACTTCGACAAAGCCCAATATGCTAAAGATAGGTTTTGGCACTGATGAGAGAGGCACGATGCTAGAAGCACCCATTCCACCCGATGAGGCATTGCGGCTGGAGACCCTGCGGCGGCTCTCTTTGCTCGATTCAGAGGCTGAGGAGCGGTTTGACCGGCTGACCCGCATGGCCCGACGGGTGTTCAATGTCCCCATCGCGCTGGTGAGTCTGGTGGATGAAGATCGCCAGTGGTTCAAATCCTGTATCGGACTGGAGGTCCGTGAGACCGCGCGGGACATCTCGTTCTGTGGCCACGCCATCATGGGCAATGAGACCTTTATCGTGCCGGATGCTTCGCAGGATCCCCGCTTTGCCGACAATCCGCTGGTGGTGGGTGGGCCCGGCATCCGCTTCTATGCCGGACAGCCACTGCGGATCGCCAACGGCTGCAAACTGGGGACGCTCTGCATCATCGATACGGTGCCGCGGGAATTGAGTGAGGAGGATGTGGGGCTGCTCAAGGATCTGGCGGCGATGGTGGTGCGGGAGCTCGAAGCGGTGCAGCTGGCCACCATTGATGAGTTGACCCTGATCTCCAATCGGCGCGGGTTCGTGATGCTGGCGGAGAAGAGCCTCTCGCTGGCCAGTCGCTTGCAGATGCCGCTGGCGCTGCTCTATCTGGATCTCAATGGCTTCAAGGGGATCAACGATCGGTGGGGGCATGCAGAAGGGGATCGGGCCCTGATCGCCTTTGCCACTCTGCTCAAGCAGGCTTTTCGGGGCGCAGACGTGTTTGCCCGCATGGGCGGTGATGAGTTCGCCGTCCTGTTGCCCAATGTGCTAGAGGCGCAGGCACAACTAGCCTATGAGCGTTTCAATGCCATGTTGGCCGAGCACAATCAGCACAGTGGTTGCGGCTATGCGCTGACCTGCAGCACCGGGATTGTCTGCTATGACGGACGCGGCTGTGTCTCCCTGGCCGAGCTGCTCACCCGCGCGGATGAGCTGATGTATCAGCGCAAACGGGATGGCAAGGGCTGACTGCTATGCCGGATTAGCCGCCACCAAAACAACAGAGAGCGCCACGGCGCTCTCTGTTGTTGATGGCTCAGGTCAAGGTCGGGGTCAGAGCCGGAAGTTGCCGACCAGCTTGTCCAGCTGACCGGAGAGCTGTTGCAGGCTGCGGCTCGACTCGGTCAGCTGGTGGGCGATATCGGCGGTCTCCATGGTGAGCTGGTTGATATCTTCCACGTTGCGGTTGATCTCGCCGACCACGCTGGACTGCTCCTCGGTGGCGGTGGCGACCTGAATATTCATGTCGTTGATCTGGGTGATGTGGGCGGTGATCTGGCCGAGGGCGGCGTTGGCCTCATCGGCCTGGCTCACCACCTCCAGACTCTGGTTGCGCCCCTGTGCCATGGCGCTGACCGCGCGGGCACTCTGCTCCTGCAGGCGGTTGATCATCCCCTGGATCTCGGCGGTCGAGGCGGCGGAGCGGTTGGCCAGATTGCGCACTTCATCTGCCACCACGGCGAAACCGCGACCCTGTTCACCGGCGCGCGCGGCCTCGATGGCGGCGTTCAGTGCCAGCAGGTTGGTCTGCTCCGAGATGCTGCGGATGGTTTCGAGGATGCTGCCGATGGAGTCGGTCTGGCTCGCCAGCGACTCGATAACCCCTGCCACCTGCTCAATCTCGCCAGAGAGGTCGACGATGCCGTGTCGCGCCTGAGCTACCACAACTGCCCCTGCATCGGCCTGATCGTTGGCCTGTCTAGCTACTTCGGCTGCCAGAGAGGCGTTACCGGCGATCTCGCTCACCGTGGCCCCCATTTCGTGGATGGCGGTGGCCACCTGCACGGTGCGGTCACGCTGGGCAGTACAGTTGTGCTGGGTCAGCTGCGCCTTGTTGGCCACCTCGTTGGCGGTGGCCGCGAGCTGGCGGGAGTTCTCTGCCACCTGCTCGATGGATCCGTGGATCTTGGCGACGAAGTTGTTGAAGCCGGTGGCGACCTGACTCAGTTCGTCACGCCCCTCCACTTTCAGGCGCTGGGTGAGATCACCATCGCCGCTGCCCAGCTCCTTGAACAGGCGGGCCAACTCGTTGAGCGGGCGGCTGACCGAGCCTGCCAGCAGCATCCCCATCAGCCCCATGGCCAGCGCAATCACCAGCGAGATCATCAGGATCTCGTTGCGGGTCTGATCCAGCTCGGCATAGATCTCGGCTTGCGGCACCTGGGCCACCAGATACCAGTCGAGCAGCGGGATATAGCTGCTGGCCAGTACCATGGGCTCGCCATTGACTTCGGCGTTGATGACGGCAAAGGGGCGTTTGGCCAGCAGGCTGCCGGTATCACCGCTGGCAATGTTGCCAAGCGTGTCACGCTCGATGCGGTTGGCCTCGGGGTGCAGCTTCACCTTGCCGCTGCCATCGACCATAAAGACGATGCCGCTCTCTTCCAGCCGGAAGTTGGAGACCATGGTCACCATGGTGTCGAGGGATTTGGCAAAGCCGGCCAGCCCGCGCCCGTTGAGCTGCTGGAAGTTGACGAACAGCTTCACCTCGCCGTTGCTCTCGCGGAAGATGCTGAGGGTCATCTCCTTCTGGCTCTTGGTGTAGTCATAGAACCAGGCATCTTGCGTGGGGGTCAGGTTGCGCAGAAAGCCATCCTGGTTGTAGTAGGCTGCACTCTGGCGATCTGCGAAGGAGGCGGTCACCAGACCATACTGGTTGGCCACATCCTTGAGCTGGTTGATGAGGATTGGCTCCTGCTCTTTGGGCATGCCCCGATCCACCCAGTCGAGGATGAAGCGGTCGGTGGCCAGTTGGCGGGCGGCCTGGGCGATGCCGTGGAGATCCTGTTCAATCTCCTTGCTGATCCGCTGGGTCAGGTTGGGGAGCTCCTGCTCGAACATCCGGTTTTCGATCAGTTGCTGGGCCGAGCGTTGGCTGAAGTAGCCTACCAGCAGGCAGGAGACGACCACGGCCAGGGTGACCGTGGCCAGTATTTTCTGTTTAAGAGTGAGGGTTGCCAGCATAAAGGTGCTCAAAAGGTTGAGATTGACGACGCTCATATTAGCGGCAGCGCGGCGCTACCCATGAGGCTTGCAGCCCTTTATTTGCGGATTACGTTTGCGCTCACAGGGGCGGCGGCGTGCCCCTTCGCCATGCAGCACAGGCGGGAGGTGGATTGACGGTTGCGCTAACTGCCGGGCCCCTTATAGTAGAGGCCATCCTTGGTGACTGACCCTCTGAATAATATGGAAAATATGATGCGCAGCTTAGGTGCGGGATGGACCCGTCTGCTTTTGGTGATGCTGGCGGCGATGCCGCTGCTGGCTGTGGCGGCACAGGGGGAGCGCCCGAAAATTGCGGTGGTGCTCAGCGGCGGCGGCGCCAAGGGGGCGGCCCATATCGGCATCCTCAAGGTGCTGGAGCAGAAACGGATTCCGGTCGACATCATAGTCGGCACCAGCATGGGCTCTTATGTGGCGGGGATGTATGCCATGGGGCTCAGTGCCGAGGAGGTGGAGCGCACCACTTTGGCCATCGACTGGAACAAGGGGTATCAGGACAAGGTGGGCCGCGACGAGCTGTCGTTGCGCAAGAAGCAGCAAAACGAGCAGTACCAACTGCGCACCGACATCGGGGTGAATGGCGACACCACCCAGCTGCCGGACGGTTTCTTCCAGGGCCAATCCATGGCCAGCCTGCTGCGGGGGGCCACCTCCAACCTGCCGGTGCAGGAGAGCTTCGATGATCTCCCCATTCCCTACCGCGCCATGGCGACCGACATGGAGACGGTCACCCCCTTTGTGCTGGATCACGGCAGTCTGGCCAAGGCGATGCAGGCCTCTATGTCCATTCCCGGCGCCCTCAAGCCGGTGGAGTGGGAGGGGCACATCCTGGCGGACGGCGGTAGCGTCAACAACATGCCGGTGGATGTCGCCAAGGCGATGGGGGCCGACGTGGTGATCGCGGTGGATATCAGTGCCAAGCTGCGTACCCGGGAGTCCCTCAAGTCAGGGTTGGCGATGATTGACCAGCTCACCACCTACATGACCCAGGTGGGCACCGACAAGCAGAAGGCGCTGATGGGACCGAAGGATATTCTGATCGCCCCCGAGTTTGGCGATATGGGGATCGCCGACTTTGCCCGGATGCCGGAGGGGATCAAGATCGGTGAGACGGCGGCTGACAAGGTGTCGCTGCAACTCGATAAGCTGTCGCTCACCAAGGCGCAGTACAACGCCTATCGCAACCAGAAGCTGAGCCGCCGTGCCGAGCGTAGCGGTCAGCCCGCCTACTTCATCGACAAGGTGGAGATCATCAACAAGTCGCGCCTCTCCGATGAGACGGTGCGCGCCATGCTGAAAGTGCGGCCGGACAAGGTACAGACCAACGAGAGTCTGGAGGCGGGCATTCGCCGCCTCTATGCCCTTGAGTCGTTCGATCGCATCACCTACGAGGTGGAGGAGCGTGACGGGGAAAACGTGCTGCTGGTGGACGCCAGCGAGAAGAACTGGGGGCCGGGCTACCTCAACTTCCAGTTCGGTTTCACCGATGACTTCGAGAACACCTCCAACTACAACGTCGGCATGTCCTATACCCTCACCAACGTCAACGAGTGGGGGGCGGAGTGGCTGACCGAGGCGTCGCTGGGCACGGCCAAACATATCAAGACCGACTTCTATACTCCGCTCGAACCCTCCCAGACCTTCTATGGTGAGGCGAGTCTGGCCTATGACCAGACCCTGCGCCGGCTGTTTTTCCCCAATCCGGATCCCGAGGCGGTTTCGATAAGCTATCTCGACTCCGAATACTCCTTCTTCAGCGGCGATCTGGCGGTGGGCTGGAACCGCCAGCCCTGGAGCAGGTTGTCGATGGGGCTGGAGGGACAACTGGGCACGATTGATGTGAAGAACTTCAAGGGGCTGGAGATGGATGCCACGGCGTGGGGCCCCTATGTCCGCTTTGAACACGACAATCTGGATAGCCTCTATTTCCCCTATCAGGGGGTGAAATGGGACATGAAACTGGGCCACTCCCACGTCAGTGTGGATGGACTTGAGTCAGCAGATGGGCGCAGTGAAGGCTGGAATTATCAGCTCTCGATGATCAAGCCCTGGTCATGGGACAGGCACAGCCTCAACCTGATCCTCGAAGGGGGTGGCTCGGGCAGTGAAGAGGTGGTGCCGCTGCATATTCAGGATCTGGGCGGGCTGTTCCGCCTCTCCGGTTTCCAGCGCTACCAGCTAAGCGGTCGCTACAGCCTGTTTGGTGGCCTGCGTTACATCTATCGGGTGGCAGATAATGACTTTGGTGCCCTCAAGATGCCGCTCTATCTGGGTGGATCTCTGGAGCAGGGCGGGGTCTGGAACAAGGGTGAGGATATCAGTCTGGAGAGCTCGTTTACCGCCGGGTCGGTTTATGTCGGGGTGGAGAGCTTCCTTGGCCCTGTGTTCCTCGGCTACGGCATGGCGGAGGGGGGCAATGACGTCTTCTATCTGCAATTGGGCAGTACGTTCGAATAATGCCGAAATGATGCCAATTTGTTAACTCTGGTTGAGGGCGTTCAATTAATTTTCAAAAAATACCAGTCTGTTTAATTGGTTACGATTTTGTGGTGAATAAGTAAACAGGGTTTGGATTTTAATTAGTCGTTAAAACTTATATAGTGGGGAGCACCCTACGGGGTGTCCCGCAAGGACGATCGCCGCGAGCGTGGGCGAACCCCAAAAAAAGACCAAAGAGGAATTAGTCGTGCTTGAAACATACCGTAAACACGTCGCAGAACGTGCCGCCGAGGGCGTGGTTGCCAAACCTCTGGATGCAGAGCAGGTCGCCGCCCTGGTTGAGCTGCTCAAGAACCCGCCCGCTGGCGAAGAAGACTTTCTGAAAGAGCTGTTGTCCTCCCGTATTCCCCCCGGTGTTGATGAAGCGGCCTATGTCAAAGCCGGTTTCCTCACCGCCGTCGCCAAGGGTGAAGCCCACTCTCCCATCCTGACTGCCGCCGAAGCCGTTGAACTGCTGGGCACCATGCAGGGTGGTTACAACATTCAACCGCTGATCGACCTGCTGGATCACGCCACCCTGGCGCCGCTTGCCGCCAAGGGGCTCTCCCACACCCTGCTGATGTTCGACTCCTTCCATGACGTGGAAGAGAAGGCCACGGCGGGCAATGTCCACGCCAAGCAAGTGATGCAATCCTGGGCTGATGCCGAGTGGTTCCTCTCCCGCCCGGAGCTGGCCGAGAAGATCACCGTCACCGTGTTCAAGGTGACCGGCGAAACCAACACCGACGATCTCTCGCCGGCACCGGACGCCTGGTCCCGCCCGGATATTCCGCTGCACGCGCTGGCGATGCTGAAAAACGCCCGTCCCGGTATCACCCCCGACAAGGATGGCGCCATTGGCCCCATCAAGACCATCGATGCCCTGAAAGAGAAGGGTTTCCCGCTGGCCTATGTGGGTGACGTGGTCGGTACCGGTTCTTCCCGTAAATCCGCCACCAACTCGGTGCTCTGGTTTATGGGCGACGATATTCCGTTCGTGCCGAACAAGCGCGCTGGCGGCGTTTGCCTGGGGGGCAAGATTGCCCCGATCTTCTTCAACACCATGGAAGATGCTGGCGCTCTGCCCATCGAAGTGGACGTCTCCAAGCTGGAAATGGGCGATGTGATCGACATCTACCCCTATGCCGGCAAGATCTGCAAACACGGCACCGAACAGGTGCTGGCGCAGTTTGAACTGAAAACCGACGTGCTGATCGACGAAGTGCGCGCCGGTGGCCGTATCCCGCTGATCATCGGTCGCGGCCTGACTGACAAGGCCCGCGAAGCGCTGGGTCTGCCGTTCTCCTCCGTATTCCGTCGCCCGCAGCCGGTGGCCGATACTGGCAAAGGTTTCACCCTGGCCCAGAAGATGGTCGGCAAGGCGTGCGGCGTGAAGGGCATTCGCCCGGGCACTTACTGCGAGCCCAAGATGACCACGGTCGGCTCTCAGGACACCACGGGCCCGATGACCCGCGACGAGCTCAAAGATCTGGCCTGCCTCGGCTTCTCCGCCGATCTGACCATGCAGTCCTTCTGCCACACTGCCGCCTATCCCAAGCCCATCGACGTACAGACCCACCACACCCTGCCGGACTTCATCATGAACCGCGGCGGTGTGAGCTTGCGTCCGGGTGACGGCGTCATCCACTCCTGGCTGAACCGCATGCTGCTGCCGGATACCGTGGGTACCGGTGGTGACTCCCACACCCGTTTCCCCATCGGTATCTCCTTCCCGGCGGGCTCCGGTCTGGTGGCCTTCGCCGCTGCTACCGGCGTGATGCCACTGGACATGCCGGAGTCCGTGCTGGTGCGCTTCAAGGGCGAGCTGCAGCCGGGCATCACCCTGCGTGATTTGGTTCATGCCATCCCCTACGCCGCCATCCAGAAAGGGCTGCTGACCGTCGAGAAAGCGGGCAAGAAGAACATCTTCTCCGGCCGCATCCTCGAGATCGAAGGTCTGCCGACCCTGAAGGTGGAACAAGCCTTCGAGCTGGCGGACGCAAGCGCCGAGCGCTCCGCTGCCGGTTGCACCATCAAGCTGGATAAAGAGCCGATCATCGAGTATCTGAAGTCCAACATCGTGATGCTGAAATGGATGCTCTCCGAAGGCTACGGCGACGTTCGCACCATCACCCGTCGCATCAAGGGGATGGAAGAGTGGCTGGCCAACCCGACCCTGATGGAAGCGGACAAGGATGCCGAGTATGCCGAGATCATCGAGATCGATCTGGCCACCATCAAGGAGCCGATCCTCTGTGCGCCGAACGATCCGGACGATGCCCGTCTGCTGAGCGACGTGGCTGGCGACAAGATCGACGAAGTGTTCATCGGTTCGTGCATGACCAACATCGGTCACTTCCGCGCCGCCGGCAAACTGCTCGAGAAGTATCAGGGCGAGCTGCCGACCCGCATGTGGATCGCGCCGCCTACCAAGATGGACAAGGATCAGCTGACCGAAGAGGGCTACTACGGCATCTTTGGTCGCGTCGGCGCCCGCATCGAGATCCCGGGCTGCTCCCTCTGCATGGGCAACCAGGCGCGGGTAGCGGAAGGGGCCTCCGTGGTCTCCACCTCCACCCGTAACTTCCCGAACCGTTTGGGTAAAGGTGCCAACGTCTATCTGGCCTCAGCAGAGCTGGCCGCCGTTGCCGCCATCCTCGGCAAGATCCCGACTGTGGCGGAGTACCTGCAGTACGCCAAGGCGCTTGATGCCACTGCGGCAGATACTTACCGCTACCTCAACTTCAACGAGATCGCCTCCTACACCAAGAAGGCCGATGCGGTGATCCTGCAGCAAGCCGTTTAACGGAGTTCTTGCGCAATTTTCGCGATAAGAAGCCAATAATGCCGCGTATTTACGCGGCATTATTTATTTGTGTGTTATTCACCGTCTTTTTTGAAGATTGTTTGCACGATCCTTGCTAGAGAGATCCAACCACCTGTTTGGTGGTTCGTTTTATAAACGCTTTGGGTTATGTTGTTCGGTTATGTGCGGTAATGATGAGGCATCGTTATCGAGGGAAAGTGGATATCTGTTCACTGGGTGCTTGCGTTGGCAGGCCTGACGAATTGCGGCGTGGTTCTTTATGTTTCTGTTCAGGATCGATCTCTCCCGAACCGGGTTACGCTTCGG
Organism: Aeromonas sp. Y289-2; assembly: GCF_027705925.1. Classification (NCBI taxonomy): domain Bacteria; kingdom Pseudomonadati; phylum Pseudomonadota; class Gammaproteobacteria; order Aeromonadales; family Aeromonadaceae; genus Aeromonas; species Aeromonas sp. Y289-2. The sequence continues at coordinate 46,138 of NZ_JAPDCH010000008.1, read as the reverse complement.
CGGTGCCTTGCTGGTCTTTACCCTGCCGCTGCTGGTGGGAGCTTGGCTCATCCACAGCAATTATGTGCAGGAGCTGAAAGCGGAATCCAGCGCCTCGGCACACAAGGCCAGAACCCTGATGGAGTCGATGCTGGATCATGCGGAGCAGGCCAACCGCTCCGTGCTGCCCTTGGTGAATGCTCCCTGTCGCGACAACCTGCTGGTGCTGCGCAAGAAGGTCGCCATCGAGCCTTTCCTGCGTTCGGTCAATCTGGTGCGAAACGGCATCATCAATTGCACCTCGCTGTTTGGTGAGGCCAATGATGCCGATGACGGCTCCATCTACACCGGCCGCAAGCTGCTGCTGATGAGTGGCAACCGGGTGCGGCAAAATCACCCGCTGCTGGTGGTGCGTACCGAGCAGGGCAAGCATGCCGCCTTGAGTGCCATCGACAGTACCCAGCTCAGCTTCATGCTCTCCATGAGCGGAAAATCCAGTGCGCTCTATCTGCAGGTGGGGTCGGCCTGGCTCAATGAGTCTGGCCGCTATCTGAGCGAGGCGCCCACCCTCCATCGCGGGATCAGCCAGGCCCTCACCTCATCCCATTATCCTTTCACCATCCATGCCGGTTATGCCATGCCGGTCTACTGGAAGTCGCTGTGGGCCGCGCGGCACGTGGCGCTGTCGTGGCTGGCGGTTTCCTCGCTTTTGCTGGCCTGGCTGGTGTGGTGGGTGCTGGGGCGCCCCGGCTCGCCAACAGATGAGTTGCGACGCGCCCTGCGGGCCAGGGAGTTTGTTCCCTATCTGCAGCCGCTGATTGCCAGCCACGATGGCAAGATGATGGGCGCCGAGGTGCTGATGCGCTGGGAGCATGTCAATGAAGGGGTGATCCGGCCCGATCTCTTTATTCCGCAAGCGGAGGAGTCGGGACTGATCGTTCCCATGACCACCCATATCATGAAGCAGGTGGCGACAAGGTTGAACCGCTCTCAGGAGCAGTTGCCCGATGGGTTTCATATCAGCTTCAACATCAGCGCCGCCCATTGCCACGATTTTGCCCTGCTGGCCGAGTGCCGCGCCTTCCTCGGGCATTTCCTCCCCGGCAAGGTGGTACTGGTGCTGGAGTTGACCGAGCGGGAGCTGCTGATGTCAGATCCCCAGACCCTCTCCCTGTTCCGCCAGCTGGACGAGATGGGGGTAAAACTCGCCATCGATGACTTTGGTACCGGCCACTCCAGCCTGGCTTACCTGCAGCAGTTTCATGTGGATTACCTCAAGATCGACAAATCCTTTATCGCCCGCATCGGTACCGAGTCGCTCTCGGAACATATCGTGGACAACGTGATCGATCTGGCGACCCGGCTCGGTCTGGCGCTGGTGGCGGAAGGGGTGGAGAGCGAGCGTCAGGCTGACTACCTCAGGGCCAAAGGGGTCGATTATCTGCAGGGGTATCTGTTTGCCCGCCCCATGCCGCTGCGCCAGTTCTGCGAGGAGCTGCTGCTGGAAGAGGCACAAACCCGCCAGCCAGATGGGGTGCGAGGCATCCCGAATGCGACCTGATTTATCGGTGACAGATGGGCGGCCACGCTCCTGTATGGCTGGGTAGGGAAGTGTTCTCTCCCTATCCCCCCTCGAGTGCAGGGGCTTGTTTTTCATGCCTTGCGGCTCGCTTTTCGGTAGAATCAGCGCTCATTTTGACGTCAGTAAAAGATGAGGCGCGGTATGACGGTTCAGTTCCAGGCATTTCACAGCATCAAGGCGATCGGTAATCGGGAGGTGCTGTTCAACTGGTCGAGAACCAATCCCCTTGGGGCGCTGGATCAGGTGTGGCGCCCGAAAAGCCGCGACGAGCTGCAAGCGCTGCTGCGGGAACACCCCGAGCGCAAGCTGCGCCTTATCGGCTCCGGCCTCTCCTTCGAACCCATCCACAGCGTCTATGCCGAGGGTAGCCAGGCGCTGCTGGTGGACTTGCACCACCTGCGCGGCCAGTTGGCGAAAACGGCCGATACCGTGACCTATCAGGCGGGGACGCCGCTCGATACCGTCTATGCCGAGCTGATCGCCATGGAGCGGATGCTTCCCGCATCCCCCGGTGTCATCGGCATCCAGACTCTGGGCGGAGCCCTCAGCACCGGCACCCACGGTCAGGGGCTGCACCAGTCTGCCCTCTGCGATGCGGTGGAGGCGATGACGGTGATGCTGGCCAGTGGCGACATCATCCGGGTGGATCGCACCGATCCGCGCTTCGGCGCCTTCGTGATGGGGATGGGGATGCTCGGCATCCTGCTCGACGTCACCCTGCGCACCGTGCCCAACCGCATTATGCGCTGCACCAAGTTCACCACCGATTACCCCTTCCTCTTGGAGCACAACGAGCGGCTCAACCGCGAGCACGGCTTCGTGAAGAGCTGGTGGTTTGCCTGGACCGGTGAGAGCCACATCTGGCTGGTGGATCCCGCCTCTGATGAGGAGGTGGCCCGCTATCGCGCCGGTGGCAGCGAGCCGCTGCTGCTGGATGGTGATATCGACGCCCGCATGAATGCCACCATTGATGCCACTTTGCAGAAGATGGCGAAAGACACCAAGGATGAGGCGCTGGCCGGTGAGCACTTCGAGACAGTACGCCGCTTCAAGGATGCCTCCGATCTGGTGGGCAACGTCTACCAAATTCTTTGCAAGGGGATCCCGGCCCCCCAGATCAACTGTGAGGTGGCGGTGCCGCTGCATCGGATGAACGAGGCTCTGGAGACCCTGCAAGCGTGGCAGCAGGCCAACCCGGGCGTGCTGCACTACCCCTTTATTCTGCGCTGCACCGGCCCCTCCGAGGCGTGGCTCAGTGCCGCTTACGGCCAGCCGGTCTGCTGGATCGGTTTCCTGGTCTATCTGGCGGCGGACGGCACCTTCGTCAACGGCTCCATGGAGCAGATGCGCGAGCTGCAGCAACTGCTGGCGCCGCTTGGCGGCATTCCCCACTTCGGCAAGCATCTGGCGATGGATCTCTATGACTTCCCGGCCCTGCTGCCGCGCTGGAACGACTTCGTGGCGTTGAAAGCCGAGCTCGACCCCCACGGCCGCTTTGAAAACCGCTGGCTCAGCGACCTGTTTGCCAACCGGTAAGGATCTGACATGACCGATATGCAAGATACCCGTATCCCAGTGACTCTGCTGACCGGCTTTCTCGGCAGCGGCAAGACAACGCTGCTCAACCACTGGGTCAAGCAGCCGGAGCTCGGTGAGTGCGCCGTGTTGATCAACGAGTTCGGCTCGGTGGGGCTGGATCACCATCTGGTGCAACAAGTGGATGAGCAGGTGATGCTGCTCGACTCCGGCTGCATCTGCTGCTCGGTGCAGGGCTCTTTGGTGGAGGCGTTACAGGGGCTCTTTATGAAGGCCATCCAGCGCAAGATCAAACCGTTCAAGCGGCTGATTATCGAGACCACCGGTCTGGCAGATCCTGCCCCCGTGCTCTTTACCCTGCGCGAAGAGGGCTTTATCGCCCAGCGCTACCGCTTCGATGGCACTGTCACCGTGGTGGACGCCGGTCATATCGAGCAGCAGTTGGCGGCCCAGTATGAGGCGGTAAAACAGGTGGCGCTGGCGGATCTGCTGGTGGTGAGCAAAGGCGATCTGGTGGATGGCGAGCAGCTGGCTCGGGTCGAAGCCCAGCTGGCGGCCCTCAATCCGGCGGCCCCGATCCAGCAGGTGACCAATGGCGAACTGTCGCCAGCTGTGCTGGAGAAGCTCGGTGCCTACAACGAAGCGGCGGGGCGCGATGTGCGCCAGCTGCTGGCCTGGCTGCGCACCGAATCCCCCAGGCAGGGGCTGGCGTCACCGATACAACCAAAGATGCAGCCGTTCGCCGCCAAGGTGGGCACAGCTGCGCCCACCCACTTCGAGCACGGCAACATCGAGAGTTTCTCCCTGCGCATCGGCGAGCCGCTCAAACCCTCTCGTTTGCTGGCCGCCATCGATGCGGTGCAGGCCCAATACGGCGATGCCCTGCTGCGCCTCAAGGGGATCTTGCAGCTGGAGGGCGAAAGCCAGCCGGTGGTGATCCACGGCGTCCACGGCCAGCTCTATCCGCTGCAGGCGCTGGGCGACTGGCCGGAGGGCAAGGCCCAGTCCCGACTGGTGTTTATCGTGAAAAGTCAGGACAAGGCCGGTATCGAGCAGCTCTTTATGGCGACCTTAAAGGCCCCCGAGCCCACTCTGGAAGAGCGGCTCAAAGCCATGCTGGGTCAGCCCGACAACTGATCTTGCGCGTTGCAGCTCTCCTGCACCGGGTCAGGACGGCGGCGGTTGAACAACACAAACGCCACCGGCACAAAGTAGAACGAGAGCAGGGTCGCCAGCGCTGTGCCACCGGCGATGGCGATGGCAAAGGGGGGCCAGAAGCCGCCGCCCCCCAGCAATAGCGGGATGAAGCCGCCCACCGTGGTGATGGTGGTTGAGACGATGTGGCGGCTGCAACCGGCCACCAGGTCACGGATCTGCGGCAGATTGCCCTGCTGTGCCAGCGGGTCTGCCTTCAGCTCGGCCAGAATGACGATGGCGGCGTTGATGGCCAGCCCCATCAGTCCCAGCAGGGCGATGATCACCGTAAACCCGAAGGGGTAGCCCAGTAGCCAGACCCACAGCAGGCCGAGCCCCGCCGACTGGATCGCCACCAGGGTGACGATGCCTGCCAGCCGGAACGAGTTGAAGCTGAGCACCAGCACGGTCACCAGCAGCACGGCGACCAGGCTGACATGGGCCATCAGATTGCCCACCGATTCATCCCGCTTGGCGGCTTCCCCGCCAAACTCCAGTCGATAGCCCGGCGGCAATGCCAGCGCCTTGGCGGCCAGCCTCTCTTTTACCTGCTCCAGCACGGTTTGCGGCAGTACGCCGACCGCCAGATAGGCCTCCAGCACATTGACCCGCTCACCATCCCGACGGCTGATCTCCCCCCAGCTTGGCAGCAGCTCGGGAGTGGCCAGCGCCCGCAAGGTGAGATTGGCTGCCCCTTGCTGGCCGGTGCCGGTGAGCGACAGCGGCACATTGAGCAGCGCATCCGGATCCTGACGCAAGGGCTCGGCCAGTCGCACCCGAACCGGGATTGACTCGGTGCCTTCCAGCACAGTGCCGCCCAACCTGCCATCCAGTGCACCCGCCAGCCGGGAGGCAACATCTGTCAGGCTCATGCCTGCCAGTCGGGCGGCCTCCTCATCGACCTGCAACCAGAGTTTGGGTGCCCCTGCCTGCAAGGTGGCGCGGGTCTGCACCACGGCCGGGGTATTGGCGAGCAGACTGCGCAGCTCCTCTCCCAGACGGTGTAGTTGTTCAAGGTCGGGGCCAAACAGCCGCAGCTCGACCGGGGCATTGAAGGGCGGCCCCTGTTCCAGCTTGCGCACCAGGATCTGCGCTTCGGGAAATTTTGCATCGAGCCGCTGCTGCAGTTGTGGAATGAGCCGCTCGGCAGCATCGGCATCCTGCAGGGTGATCATCCCCTGGGCGTAATCGGCCCGCCCCTGTTTTCTGGGTACCAGGTTGTAGTAGAAGCTGGGGGCGTTGTCGCCCACCACCCAGTCTTGGCGAACCAGCTCGGGGAGGCTGGCCAGCTCGGCGGAGATCCCCAGTGCCAGCTCGCGAGTGCGCGCCAGGCTCGCCTGTGGGGAGAGGCTGGCCTCGATGTGGATCATGTCCCGGTCGGCAGGGGGAAAGAACTGTTCGGTGAGGCGGCCCGCCACCCAGAAACCGAGCAGGGGCAGCAGACTGACCAGCAGCAGGGTACGCCAGGGGTGAGCCAGCGCCATGGCGATGCTCTGCTGGAAACGGACGCTCACCCGGGGCAGGTGCAAGCCATCCTGATACCAGCGTCCCCCCTGATCACTGCCAATCCAGCGGGCTGCGAGGCCAGCCACCAGGGTGTGGGCGATGAGGTAGGAGCCCAGCAGCGAACAGATCACCGCCCAGGCGATGCCGCCGACAAACTCGCCCGCCGGGCCCGGCATCAGAATGATCGGCATAAAGGCGAGCATGGTGGTGAGGGTGGAGCCCAGCAGTGGTAGCCAGAGGTGGCCGATGGCTTCCAGTGCGGCGGCACTCATGGCCATGCCGTGGCGGCGCTGATACTGCACCCGATCCGCCATGACGATGGCGTTGTCCACCATGATCCCGAGCGCCACCACCAGACCGGTGACCGACATCTGGTGAATGGGCAGATTGATCAGGTTCATGCAGGCGAATGAGAACGCCACGGTAAGCGGCAGCGACAGGGCCACGATAATGGCGGCCTTGACTCCCAAGGTCACCAGCAGCACGACCACTATGATGAGAAAACCCTGCACAATGTTGATGAGCAGGGTGTCGAGCCGCTGATCGGTATAACGCTGCTGATCGAAGCTGGTGACGAGGCCTATATTATCCGGCAAGTCCTGTTCCAGCTGGGCCAGCATGGTATCGACCCGTGCCGACCAGAGGTCGATGCGGTGATCCTGTGCCATGCGCAGGCCGACCACCACGGCCCGTTCACCATTGGCAAAGGCCAGCTGACTCTCCGGCTGGTGCAGGGTACGTCTTACCTCGGCCAGATCGCCAAGGCGCAGGGTCTGCCCCTGCTCGCCGGTACGCAGCGGGATCTGGCGGATCCGCTCCAGGGTATCGAGGGCGCCACGGATCTCCACCTGAAAGCGATTGTGGCTGCCTTGCAACTCCCCGGCGGCCACTTTGGCATCGGCACCGCTCAGCGCCTGGGCAAGCTGTTCGCCACTCATGCCGCTGGCACTGAGGGCGAGGGGATCGAACCGTACTTCGATCTCCTCCTGCGGTGCCCCGACCCGCTCGACGTATTCGGTGCCCGGCAGCTGGCGAGCCCGGCGTTCCAGCTCGGCGCTGTAGCGGGCGAGGCGATCCAGCTGCGGCTGGCCCGGCCCATGCCAGACCACATTGACCAGCCGGGTGAAGGGGTAGCCCTTCTCGTCATCCAGCTTGGGGGCACTGGCGCCGGCTGGCAGCCCGGCGGCAAGATCTGCCAGCCGATCACGGACTCTGGACCAGACGGGCTCGACATCGCTGACCTCATCCTTGAGCTCCAGATTGATGATGGAGAGACCGGGGCGAGAGCTCGACTCGATCAGCTTGATCTCGCTCTGGGCCCGCAGCCGGTTCTCGATGGGCTCGCTCACCAGCGCCTCCACCCGCTCGGCACTGGCCCCGGGGAAGTGGGTAACCACGCTGGCAAAACGGCTGGTGAGCTGGGGATCTTCGGTTCTGGGCAGGGTCTGCAATGCCGCAAGGGCGGCCGTCAGCAGCAGCGCGACCGTCAATAGCAGCAGGCGGCCATTTTCGATAAACGGGCGGATCATGACTGTGGCTCCGGATGCGCCGCCTGATGATCCACGCTGGTGGTCAGGGTGACCTGCTGGCCCGGCACCAGTTTATGCAGGCCATCATTCACCAGCTGTTCTTGTCCGTTCAGGGCACCACTGATCCAGGCCCGCTCGCCATCTTGCTGCAGCAGGGTGACGTCCCGACTGACCACTCGGGGTGGCGTTTCGTCGTTGAGCAGATAGAGGGTCCAGCTGCCGCGCAATCCCTGGGTCAGCGCGGTGAGCGGCACCTCGTAGGCGCGGGTGGGCTCGCGGGTCTGATGCAACAGGGTGATCAGTTGCCCCTCTGCCAGTTGTTCGCCACCCCGGGTCAGCTGGAAGCGGGCGGTGCGGGTGTGGGTCTGCCCGTCCACTTGAACCCCCAGATTAAGCAGGCGCCCCTCCAGTGATTGCTCCCCGCTTTGCAGGGGGTAGTGTTGGCCGACGATCAGGGACTCGGCCTGTTTCACCGGTACGCCGATATCGGCCTCCCACTGGCCGCTGCGGGTCAGGGAGAAGAGAGGCTGGCCTGCGGCCACCACGGCCCCCAATGCCTGCTCGCGGCTGACTACGATTCCGTTGAAGGGGGCGCGCAGCTGTGATTTCTCCTGTTTGACCCGGTTGGCTTCGAGGGCGGCGGCCAGCTGGTTGGCGCTTGCCTCCAGCATGCGGACTTTGCCTTGCTGTTCATCCAGCGCCTGACGGGAGCTGAACTGCTGCTGGCGCAGGGCGGTGAGTCGATCGAGCGTCTGCCGGGCAAGAGTCAGCTCGGCCTCGTTTTGGGCTGCCCGGGCGGCCAGTTCTTTGGCTTCCACTTCCAGCAGCCGGGTGTCCAGTGTGGCGAGCAGTTCGCCGGCTGCGACCGGCTCTCCCCGTCCCTTGTGCAGGGTGGCGATCCGCCCTGCCAGCTCGAAGCCTATCTGGCTGTGCTCGGGGGCGATCACCCGGCCATTGAAGCGGTGTAGCACCGGGTAGTGATCGCTGGCTTGCAGCGGCTGGGCGATCACCCGGGTCAGGGCGGGTGTTTCTTCTGACTCTGTGACCGGGCTGCAGCCACTCAGTAACAGCGCCAGCAGGATTAAGCAAAGTGTCATGACATCATCCTCTGGTTGACATAACATCAAATCACACCGGTGAGTCTAGTTTTTCGAAACTAGACTGTCCAGTTTGATTGTGGAGGAAAAATGAACATTTCACCCCGTAGTCAGCAGAAGCGGGCTGCGATCCTCGATGCTGCCGGGCGGCTCTTCTGTCAGCACGGTCTGCATCTGGTCAGCATGGACATGGTGGCCAGTGAAGCGGGCGTCTCCAAGCAGACGGTCTACAGCCATTTTGCCAACAAGGAGTCGCTGTTTGCCGAAGCGGTGGGCAGCAAGTGCGTCAGCAGCGAGCTGATGCCGGAGGTGTTGCTGCGTGGCAACAATGTACGGGAGAGTCTGATTGCCTTTGGTCGCAGCTTTCGCAAGTTGATCCTGAGCGATGATGCCATCAATATCTTTCGCACCTGCATCAGCTGCAACGATGCCCAGCTGGCCACCCTTTTTTTCGAGGCGGGCCCGCTCTACGTGACCGAGATGCTGTCCAACTGGCTGGAGCAGCAGAAGCAGCAAGGCCTGCTGTGCCATCAAGACAGCGAACAGGCCGCCTTGCAGCTGTTGCTGATGTGGCAGGGCAAGGAGCGCATGCTCCGTGAGCTGGGTCTGCCGTTGACCCAGAGCGCTGCCGAGCAGGATGCCTGGACCCTGAGTTGTGTCGATCTCTTCCTGACCGCCGCCGCTCCCCCGCAAAAATAATGGAGGTGGCAATGAGCCACACAGTGACAGATGCCCAGCGCAAGTGGCTGCCCCTGCTGGCGGCGGTCGGTTTCTTTATGCAAGCGCTGGATGGCACCATTCTCAACACCGCCCTGCCCAGCATGGCCGAGACCTTGGGAGAGAGCCCGCTGCAGATGCAGTCGGTGATCATTGCCTACATGTTGACGGTGGCGTTGCTGATCCCGGCCTCCGGCTGGCTGGCAGACAGATTCGGCACCCGCCGCATCTATCTGACCGCCATCTCGCTCTTCACGCTCGGCTCGCTCGCCTGCGCCGCCTCCAATTCGCTCTCCATGCTGGTGGCCGCCCGTGTGCTTCAGGGGATTGGCGGTGCGCTGCTGATGCCGGTGGGACGGTTGGCGGTGCTGCGGGTCTATGACAAGCACGAGCTGCTGCGGGTGATGTCGTTTGTCACCATCCCGGGGCTGCTCGGCCCGTTGATGGGGCCGGCGCTCGGTGGCTGGCTGGTGGAAGTGGCGAGCTGGCACTGGGTATTTCTCATCAACCTGCCGGTGGGGCTGCTCGGCTTTATCGCCAGCTGGCACTTTATGCCGGAGCTGCGGCAGCAGACCGCCCGATTCGACTGGCAGGGCTTTGTGATGTTCAGCGTCGGCATGGTGCTGGTGTCGGTCGGCTTGCAGGGGCTGGGGGAGCACAGCATCTCCACCGGTTGGGCGCTGTTTGCACTGATCTTCGGCTTGGCGGCGATGGCGAGCTACTGGCTCTATGCCGCCAATGCACAGCAGCCGCTCTTTAGCCTGAACCTGTTCAAGACCACCACCTTTGCCATCGGCATCTGGGGCAACCTGTTTGCCCGCCTCGGCAGCGGCGCCATGCCCTTCCTCACCCCGCTGTTTCTGCAGCTGGGGCTCGGTTTCTCCCCGAGCAAGGCGGGGATGACCATGATCCCCACCGTGATTGGCGCCATGCTGACCAAGACGCTGGTGAACAAGCTTATTCCGAAGGTGGGCTATCGCCGCATCCTGATCGGCAACACCCTGCTACTGGGGGCGATGATCGCCAGCTTCTATTTCATCGATAACCAGCTCCCCTACGGGGTCTTGCTGGGCTGGCTGGCGATCTTCGGCGCCATCAACTCGCTGCAGTTCTCCGCCATGAACACTCTCACGCTGCAAGATCTCAGCCCGACCCTGGCCAGCAGTGGCAATGGTCTGCTCTCGGTGGTGATGCAGCTCTCCATGAGTTTGGGGGTGGCGATTGCCGCCAGCCTGCTCGGGCTCTTCTCGGCGGGTACCTCAGCGGCTAACGGCCAGTGGCTGGCCGGGTTCCACCTTACCTACCTCTGTGTCGGGTTGCTCTCCATGCTGGCGGCGCTGATCTTCGCCCAGCTGGCGCGCGATGGGGCTACGCCGTCGGCGAGGGCAGATAGCTGACCTCGCAGGGGAGCTGCGCCAGTACCTCGGCCAGATGGGTGGTTGCCAGCAGAAAGGTCTGCTCCGGGTGGCCCGGAGTCCAGGTGAAGGCGGTGTGGTTGAGCAGTTGCGGGTCCACCAGTAGCGGAATATCGGCGCGGGGCAGGAAGGGGCACACCGCCCCCGGCAGGCAGCCAATCTCCGCCTGCATCTCTTCGGCGGTGCAGATGGAGGGTTTGGCGCCGAGCGCGGCCTTGACCGCCTTGTTATCGAGCCGCCCGTCCCTGTGGGTCAGCAGCAGAGCGAAGCGGCCATCCTTGAACTTGAGAAACAGGGTCTTGCTGAACTCAGCCTGCCAGCCGAGGCGGGCCTTGACCTTTTCATCGGTGGCGTAGTCGAGGATGGGTTCATGCTCATAGCGCTGGTGGGGCAGTTCGGCCAGCAGCTGGCAGTTAAAGTGGTGAATGGTATCGAGTGGCATGGGGTTCTCCTGTAGTGGGCGCTATCCTGCCAGCCTCGCAGGGTCAGGCCCAATGACACTTTCTTATCCGTGATAAGCAACCCTGTCCGTGAAAACAACAAGGGCGCCGTGAGGCGCCCTTGCGTATCAGTGATGCTGCAATTCGTACGCTTCCCAGTGAAAGGGAATGGGGCACAGCTGCTGGGAGGCCTTGTCATAGGCTTGCCACAGCTCGCCCATGGTGCGGCCATCGACGGGGTGGCGCAGTTTGGGGGCCAGCTCGGCCAGCGGCCACAGCACGAAGGCGTTGGTGAGCACTTCACCGCGCGGCAGCACCAGCGGGGTGTCGCAGACCAGATCGCCATAGAGCAGCAGGTCGAGATCCAGGGTGCGCGGGGCGAACTTCTTGGCATCCGGCTCACGGCCGTGGGCGAACTCCATGGCCCGCAGTCGCTGGCAGACGGTGGTCAGCGGCAGATCGGTCTCGGCAGCCGCCACCAGGTTGTAGAAGGGGCGGCCGTTGAAGCCGACCGCCTCGCTCTCGAATACCCGGGAGACCCGCAGCTCACCAAATTCGGCGTGCAGGGCATCGAGCCCGGCACGGATATGGCGATCCCGCTCGATGTTGGAGCCGAGGCTGATATAGATGGTGGTCATCAGTTGCTGCTCGCGGCCGGGGTGCGATGGCGCAGGATCTCGACGCCGACTCCGGCGGCATTGGGCACGGCGCCCGGCTTGGTGAGGGTCACCTTGACCCACTGTACCCGCTCGTCGGCGAGCACCAGCATGGCAACCTGCTCGGCCATGGTCTCGACCAGCTCGACCACCTTGCCGCTGACATGCTCGCAAATCTTGTTGGAGAGGTCGGCATAATCCAGTGCCAGATTGATGTCGTCGGTTGCTGCCGCGGGGCGGTTGTCGAACCCCATCTCGAGGTCAAAACGGAGCTTTTGGCGAATGCCCTTCTCCCACTCATATACACCGATGGTGGTCAAAACTTCGAGTCCGCGAATAAACACCTTGTCCATGACTGTACTTCTTCTTTACTCTTGATGGGCTGTGATGACAGCGCAGGGATGCTGGCCGGGCAACAGGCTTGCCGAGGCGCTCTGGGTGGGCATGGGCCCATGCCAGCGTATGTGGCCCGCATCATACCCCATTCATATCGTGGTAAAAACGACCAAGATGACGGCCCTGACGATTTTGATGATTATTCTGGCCTACCTGGGTGGTTCACTATCCAGTGCTGTGCTGGTCTCCCGCTGCACCGGTCTGCCCGACCCGCGGGATCATGGCTCCCACAATCCGGGGGCAACCAATGTGCTGCGCCTCGGTGGCCGGATGGCGGCGCTGGTGGTGCTGTTGCTCGATGTGCTCAAGGGCACTGTGCCCGTCTATCTCGCCTGGTATCTGCAGATCAAACCCGTCTACCTCGGCTTTATCGGGGTCGCCGCCTGTCTCGGCCATATGTACCCCATCTTCTTTCATTTTCGTGGTGGCAAGGGGGTGGCGACGGCGCTGGGTACCATGATGCCCATCGGCTTTACCATGGGGGGCGCCGTGATTGGCACCTGGCTGCTGGTGCTGCTGGTGAGTGGCTACTCCTCGCTGGCCTCCATCATTACCGTGCTGCTGACGCCGCTCTTTACCTACCTGCTCAAACCCGAATATACCCTGCCAGTCTCCCTGCTCTCCTGCCTCATCCTGATCCGCCATCACGAGAACATCTCCCGCCTGCTCAAAGGAGAGGAACCCAGAGTCTGGGGGCGAAAAGGCGCAGCCTGTGCCGAAGAAGTGGCAGAAATGGACGATGTTGCGCAAAAAAGAGACGAACGAGACAAAAAGTGAAATTTCCCGTTGACCATCCGCCTTAAAATCCGTTTAATAGCGCCCACGCCCAGATAGCTCAGTCGGTAGAGCAGGGGATTGAAAATCCCCGTGTCGGCGGTTCGATTCCGTCTCTGGGCACCAATTTTGGTGCCATGAAATAAAAAATGTGTTCATGCACAATGGTTTAAAGTGTGCCGGCTTAGCTCAGTAGGTAGAGCAACTGACTTGTAATCAGTAGGTCACCAGTTCGATTCCGGTAGCCGGCACCATTTGCCCAGATAGCTCAGTCGGTAGAGCAGGGGATTGAAAATCCCCGTGTCGGCGGTTCGATTCCGTCTCTGGGCACCAATTACAATTCCTCCTTAGTTCAGTCGGTAGAACGGCGGACTGTTAATCCGTATGTCACTGGTTCAAGTCCAGTAGGAGGAGCCAATTCAAAAAGCCCTTGTCGCAAGACAAGGGCTTTTTTCTATTTGGCGCAGCCATTTTTTAACCATAAAAACAACCACACACGCACAGATGAACCGCAGGATAGATATGGAAAATCATGTAGTTATAGAGTCAAAGGGGCGACTTGCCGCCATTAGGAACTGGATGGAACCCGTGCTGGTACTGCTTATTCTCGGCAGCCTGTTCGGTTACCTCGGCAGCCAGATGGGCCTCTCTGCCATGGTCAACACCCTCTTCAATACCGCCCACCAGCTGCTGCTCAATACCGTGCTCTTTATCATGGGGATCACCGTACTTTCCGGCGCTCTCAGCCAGCTCTTGAGCGAGTTCGGGGTGATCCGCCTGCTGGAGGTGCTACTGGCGCCGCTGATGAAGCCGGTGTTTCGTCTGCCCGGTCGCACCGCCCTGGCGGCCCTGATGACCTTCTTCTCCGACAACCCGGCGGTGATCAGCCTCGCCAAGGACAGCCGCTTTCGCAAGGGCTTCACCCCCTGGCAGCTGGTGTCGCTCACCAACTTCGGCACCGCCTTCGGCATGGGGCTGATCGTGGTGACCTTTATGGCCACCCTGCAACTGCCGAGCGGTGAATCCACCGCCAGCGCGGCGCTGATCGGGCTGCTCGGTGCTCTGGTGGGCTCGGTGGTCTCTACCCGACTGATGCAGCGGATGATCCGCCCCTTGGTGGGGGAAGTGCTGAACGATGACGCTGTATCGTCGGACGGCCGAAAGGTAGGGGTGACCAAAGAGGCGGCTCCCGGCTGGCTGCGGATCCTCAACTCTCTGCTCGATGGTGGCAAATCTGGCGTGGAGCTGGGGATGGCGGTGATCCCCGGGGTGCTGATCATCAGTACCTTCGTGATGCTGCTCACCTTCGGCCCCGGCGACAAGGGCTATACCGGCGAAGCGTTTCAGGGGGTAGCCCTGCTGCCAGTGCTGGCCGCCAAGGTGAGCTGGCTGTTTGACCTGCTGTTCGGCTTCCAGCAGCCGGAGCTGGTCGCCTTCCCGGCTACCTCGCTCGGTGCGGTTGGTGCCGCCATGTCGCTGGTGCCGCCCTTTATTGCCAAGGGGTGGATCACCGGTAACGAGGTCGCGGTGTTTACCGCCATGGGGATGTGCTGGAGTGGCTTTTTGAGCACCCATACAGCCATGCTCGATGCCCTCGGTTATCGCCACCTCACCTCCCGCGCCATCGTTGCCCACACGGTCGGCGGTCTGTGCGCCGGTGTGGCCGCTCACCAGCTCTATCTGCTGCTGGGTTGAGTCGGGTTCAGACACGTATACAAAAAGAGGCTCTTTGGAGCCTCTTTGCGTTTCCCCCTGCCGCGCCCTGCTCACGGGCATACCAATCACCCTTGTGGCGTGATGCCCTGCACCTTCAACCAGAATCGCTCCTGACAGTGGTTGTGAAACAGCTTGCTGGCTGGAGTGATGGGGATGGGACTGGCGATGACCCGATAGCTGATCCAGCACTCGGCACAAAGCTGCTGAGATGGCGCTTCGTCCTGTTCGGTTTGCTGGCGGATGACGACCCCATTGGTAAACCAGCTGGTGGTTATCTGGTGCTGGATCACAGTGCCGCTCTCATCATGCTCGCTATAGTGTTCACTCTCTTGGCGGGTGAGGGGGACGGGGCTCGCCTGTCGATGAATGGCCCTGATATAGCTGATTAGTTGATTCATTGCCGATCTTGCCGTGATGGTTGGCCTGCACTGGATGAGCTGTACAGGATGAAGAGGGCTAGCGTAACGTGCTGCCTTGGTTGCGGCAATCGCCTCGGCTGCTCCGCAAGTAAACCTGAAAAGGGGAGAGCAATGGGGATCCCGCAAAACAAGGCCGAGCTGCTACTCGCGATCGATACCAATTTCAGCAAGTTGTTCAAGGCGTTGCAGGCCGTCCCCGAGAGCCGGGTGCGGGAGCCGACCCTGGCAGGGCACAGCAAGGGAACCACCATGAGCGTCGCCAATATGCTGGCCTACCTTATCGGCTGGAACGAACTGCTGATCAAGTGGATCGAGCGGGATGCGGCAGGTCTGCCAGTGGATTTTCCCGAAACCGGTTTTAAGTGGAACGAGCTGGGCAGGCTGGCCCAAAAGTTCTATCGGGATTACGAGGGGCTCAGCTATCCGGCGTTGTTACAGCGGTTGGCTGCCGCCAGAGGGCACATCATCGAACTGGTGGAGGCGCGCAGCGACCAGCAGCTCTATGGCTGCCTCTGGTATGAGAAGTGGACGCTCGGGCGGATGATCCAGTTCAATAGCGCTTCCCCCTATCTCAACGCCAACGGGCGGCTGCGCAAGTGGCTCAAAGAGTTGGCGATCCGGGTGTGAAAAGAGGGCGATAGCTGCCCGGGGGGGGGGGGGCGGCAAAACGCTTTGCCACCACATTGCCACTACCGCCCGTGGCGGCAGCTACTGGCCGCCTGCCTCCCCTTTGCGCTCGGCTATCTCCTGCGTGCTGGTTGAATAAATAGATCAGCCATTCAAGGGATTAGCCGATGCAGTGCGTTTTATCGCCGTGCTGGCCCCGCTTATGCACATCTCTTGGCAACACCATCAAGGGTCGTTGTCGCGGAGAGATATCATGATCAGCAACCTGCTTCCCCTTGCCTCGATCGCCCTCAAGCTGGGCAGTCAGCTGCTTGGCAGCAGTAGCAAACCTGAGCCTGTGCAGCAAACCGTGCAGGAAGAGCGCCTCGCCCCGACCGTCCAGAGCCTGTTCCAGCGGCTGGGAGTCAAGGATGCCAATAGCGAGCAGAACCGTGCTGCCATCAACCACTTTATGGGTGAGCTGATGCAGACTCTGGGGCAGGAGAATGGCGGCCAATCCCTTCCCGCAGCCATCGACAGCGCCCGCAACCAGCTGGCGAGCGGCACCCAGAGTACCCGCCTCGATGCGCTGCAAAGTGAGCTCGATACCCTTAAGGGCACCCTTGGTGCCAGCAATCTCAACCTCGACCAGCTGCTCGGCGCCTTTAAACAGACCTTGCCCAATGGCAAGGGGGAGGGGGTTGGCAAACTGCTCAATGCCAGCGCCTGAACCGCGGTGAGCAATAAAAAACGGCAACCGAGGTTGCCGTTTTTCTTTCTATTTCGGATGACTATTACCGTGGATTAACCCACCCGTTTGGCCAGCCACTGCTCTGCGGCAGTAAGGGCCGCTTCTACCTGCTCGCGGGCGACGCCGCCTTTGGCGACCCGCTTGGCCAGGGTCGCTTCCAGCTCCAGGTTGGGGTAGACGTCGAACTCGATCACCGGGCTGAAGCGCTGGAACTCGCCGATGGAGAGCTCCTCCAGCGGGCGGCCCACGCTGATGGCGAAGACCACGGTTTCGCCGACGATATGGTGCGCTTCACGGAACGGAATCCCCTTGGCCACCAGATAGTCCGCCAGCTCGGTGGCGTTGGCGTAGCCGCCTTGCGCCGCCGCCATGGTGCGCTCGCCGTTCACTTTCAGATCGATCAGCACCAGCGCCGCCATGTCGAGGCAGTCGTGCCAGGTGTCGAGGGCATCGAACAGCCCCTCCTTGTCTTCCTGCATGTCCTTGTTGTAGGCCAGCGGCAGCGCCTTGAGGCTCATCAGCATGCCCATCTGGGCGCCGACCACCCGGCCGCTCTTGCCGCGGATCAGCTCCAGCGCATCCGGGTTCTTCTTCTGCGGCATCAGCGACGAGCCGGAAGTGACCGCATCGGAGAGCTCGACAAAGCCCGCCTCGCCGGTGTTGTAGAAGATAAGGTCTTCGGCAAAGCGCGACAGGTGGGTCATGGAGAGGGATGCCACATGCATCAGTTCCACCACGTGATCCCGATCGGAGACCGAATCCAGGCTGTTGCGGGTGGCGCCGCTAAAGCCCATGTCGAGCGCCAAGGCTTCGCGGTCGATGGCGTAGGCGGTACCCGCCAGCGCACCGCAGCCGAGCGGGCTGGTGTCGAGGCGTTTGAGGGCATCCTGCAGCCGGGAGTAGTCCCGCTCCAGCATCTCCACATAGGCCAGCGCCCAGTGAGCGAAGGTGACCGGTTGGGCCCGCTGCAGGTGGGTGTAACCGGGCAGCACGGCGGCCTGATTGGCACGGGCGGAGGCGACCAGTCCCTGCTGCAGGGCGGTGATGGCGCCGAG
This sequence comes from Aeromonas sp. Y289-2, assembly GCF_027705925.1. Classification (NCBI taxonomy): domain Bacteria; kingdom Pseudomonadati; phylum Pseudomonadota; class Gammaproteobacteria; order Aeromonadales; family Aeromonadaceae; genus Aeromonas; species Aeromonas sp. Y289-2. The sequence continues at coordinate 28,770 of NZ_JAPDCH010000008.1, read as the reverse complement.
CAGCAGCTCGCCCTGTGCCTTGCACCAGAGTTTCAGGTCGGTGGCGACCTGATCGTTGCGCGAGCGGCCGGTGTGCAGCTTCTTGCCAAGATCGCCGACGGCGGCGATGAGCTGGCTCTCGACCCAGGAGTGGATGTCTTCGGCGTCCGAACTCAGGATCTGCTGAGGATCCTGCTGCACCGAGGCGAGCAGCACCTCCATCGCCTGTTGCAGTTTGCCCTGCTCATCGGCGGTCAATACGCCCACTTTCACCAGCGCTTTGGCCCAGGCCATGGAGCCCTGAATATCCTGCTCCGCCAAGCGGTAATCGAACCGCAGCGAATCGTTGAACTGCTTGAACCGGCTATCGGCTCCCTGACTGAAGCGTCCACCCCAAAGTGCCATACTGCTCTCCTTGAATGCGTTGTCGGCGGCGCCCTGGCCACCGAGCTTGAAATCGTGCCCTGTTTTTCTGCGAGTTTGTTATCTCACAGAAGCGGCCGGGGCGCTGCCGCTCTTGTCACACCCGCTGTTGATGGGTCAGGGGTTATGCCCTCTGCCTGTAGAAGAAGGGGCCATGCCCCCTCAACGGAATCAACGGGTTATCGCGCTTGCTTAGCCATGGGTGTGAGCGCCACCGATAGCCTGATGTTGTTCCTTCATGGCGCGGATCCGGCTGGCCAGGGTGTAGAGACGGATAAAGCCTTCGGCATGGCTCTGGTCATACACTTCATCGGCACCGAAGGTGGCGAAGTCTTCGGAGTAGAGGCTGTTCGGTGACTTCTTCTGCACCGCAGTGACCTGACCCTTGTACATCTTCAGCACCACTTCACCGTCGAGATCTTCGGCGATGGCGTTGGCAGAGGCGAGGATCGCCTTGCACAGCGGGGTGAACCAGCGACCGTCATAGACCAGATGGGAGAACTCGGCACCCAGCTTCTCCCGCCAGGCGCGGGTCGGGCGATCCAGTACCAGCTCTTCCACGGCGCGCAGCGCGGCGACCATCACGGTACCGCCCGGGGTCTCGTAGCAGCCGCGGGACTTCATGCCCACCATCCGGTTTTCGGTGATGTCGATGCGGCCCACGCCGTGCTTGCCGGCACGCTCGTTCAGGGTCATCAGGATCTGGTGCGGGCTGAGCGGCTGGTCGTCAACGGCCACCACTTCACCCTGCGCCACGGTCAGCTTGACGTACTCCGGCTGATCCGGTGCCTGCTCGGCCGGTACGGTCCACTGCCAGACCGCTTCGGAGGGCTCGTTCCAGGTGCTCTCCAGCTCGCCACCCTCGGTGGAGATGTGCCAGGCGTTAGCGTCGCGGCTGTAGATTTTCTTCAGGGTCGCCTTGCAGGGGATGTTGCGGGTCTCCAGATAGGAGAGCAGATCTTCCCGGGAGCGCATGTCCCAGATCCGCCACGGGGCGATCACTTTCAGTTGGGGCGCCAGCGCGGCGACCGCACCTTCGAAACGCACCTGATCGTTACCCTTGCCGGTGCAACCGTGGGAGATGGCATCGGCCCCTTCCGCCAGTGCCGCTTCGACCATCGCCTTGGCGATCACCGGACGGGCCATGGAGGTGCCCAGCAGATAGGTGCCCTCATAGACGGCGCCGGTCTTCAGGGTCGGGTAGACGTACTCTTTGACGAACTCTTCCCGCAGATCCTTGATGATGCACTTGGTGGCGCCGGAGGCGATGGCCTTCTGCTCGATCCCTTCCAGATCGTCGCGCTCCTGACCGACGTCGGCCACAAAGGCGATGATTTCGGCGTCATAGTGCTCTTTCAGCCAGGGAATGATGGCCGAGGTATCCAGTCCACCCGAGTAAGCCAGTACGATCTTGTTGATTCCGCTCATTTTACTTCTCTCCATGATGATTCGATAAAGGGTCGTGATTCAGGTTGATTACCGCGTTACTTGTTGCCGAGAAGGGTCAGCAACACGGCGTTCTGGATATGCATCCGGTTTTCTGCCTCGTCCATGATGAGGGAGGCGGGGCCATCCATCACCTGCGAGGTGATCTCTAGCTCGCGGTGCGCCGGCTGGCAGTGCAGCACGTGCTGGATGCCGGTGCGGTCGAGCAGGGCCTGGTTGATCTGGTAAGGCATAAAGAGGTCTTTGACCTGCTCCATTGGGGTGTTGTCGCCCATGGAGACCCAGGTATCTGTGTAGGCCACGTCGAACCCTTCGATATCCACCACGTCATCGCTGATGTGGATGGTCGCCCCCGACTTGGCCGCCAATGCCTGCGCCTGCAGGAAGATCTGGGTATCCGGGCCGTGGCCTTTCGGGCAGATCAGGGTGACGTCGGTGCCGAGGGTCGCCCCCAGCAGCAGCAGAGAGTGGCTGACGTTGTTGCCATCACCGAGGTAGGCGAGTTTCACCTTCGACAGATCGTCGTAGTGCTCGGCAATGGTCATAAAGTCGGCCAGCCCCTGACAGGGGTGGTAGAGGTTGCACAGGCTGTTCACCACCGGCACTGTGCCGTGCTCTGCCAGCTCGACCAGGGTCTGGTGATCGAACACCCGAGCGACGATGGCATCACACCAGCGCGACAGGTTGGCGGCGAAATCCTTCACCGACTCCCGCTTGCCCAGCTCGCCGTTTTGCTGATCCAGATAGACGCTGTGGCCGCCCAGTTTGGCGATGCCGATGTCGAAAGTGACCCGGGTGCGCAGGGAGGGCTTCTCGAACAGGGTGACCACACTCTTGCCGGCCAGCGCCTGGCTGTACTTCTTCGGGTCGGCCTTCACTGCTTTGCCCAGTGCAATCAGAGCCTCGATATGGGCTTTGTTCAGATCACTGTCTTTCAGAAGATGTTGCATCGGATGTTCCTTGTTCCGGTGGAGATCAAATAGCTACCTGGGTGCCGACCGCGCCGCCAGCCAGCAGCTTGAGCAGCTGATCCGGGTAACGCCAGCTGGCTACACAGACTGGCTTGCCGAGGGTCTCGGCGGCGTGCAGGGCCGCTTCAACCTTGACCGCCATGCCGTCGCGGATCACCCCTTTCTCCATCAAATCCAGCGCGGTCAGCTTGTCGAGCTGGGGCACCAGCTTGCCCTTGCCATCGAGGATGCCGCTCACATCGGAGAGCATCACCAGATCGGCACCGAGCGCTTCGGCAATGGCGGTGGCCGCCTGATCCGCGTTGACGTTCATCAGTTGCCCCTCGGCGGTGATGCCGATGGAGCTCACCACCGGCAGGAAGCCCTGACCGAGGATGCCCGCCACCAGCGCCGGGTTGCCCGGCTTGCACTCGCCGACCGCGCCGAGATCCGGGTCGAGCTGGGTCACCTGACAGAGGCCGCCGTCGGCGAGGCAGAGCCCCACCGCCGGAATGCCGGTGGCGATTGCCTTGGCCATCATCTGCTTGTTGGCCGTCCCTGCCAGAGCCCCGGCAATAAAGGGGATCTGCTCGAACGGGGTTACCCGCAGGCCATTCTTCTTGGTGGAGGTGAGCCCCAGCCCCTTGAGCAGGTCATCCACCAGACAGCCACCGCCGTGCACCAGCACCAGCGGACGGTGCTGATCGTCGAGAAAGGTTTTGAGGGTGGCGAACAGGGCGGTCAGCGCCTCGTCGTTCTCGATAAGGGCGCCGCCCAGCTTGATTACCAACGTCTGTTTGTCCATGTTCGAGATCCTTCCTAAGTCCTTAAATCAGGCCGGTGGCCGGTTCAAATCCAAATTTGATATTTATGCACTGCATGGCTTGCGAGGCGGCGCCCTTGAGCAGGTTGTCGATGGCCGAGACCACCACCAGCATGTTGCCCTGCTGTTGCCAGGCGATATCACAGTAAGGGGTGCCCGCTACGCCACGGATGGAGGGCATCTGGCCGGTGAGGCGCACCAGCGGCTTGCCTTCGTAAGCCTTGAGGAAGGCCTGATCCACCTGGGTGGGGGTGACGCCGTCCGCCAACTGCACATAGATGGTGGCCAGGATGCCGCGCACATAATTGCCAAGGTGGGGCTGGAACAGCACCTCCTTGCCGAGGTGGTGGCTGATCTCCGGCTGGTGTCTGTGATTGAAGGTGCCGTAGGGATTGAGGCTCACTTCGCAGAAGCTGGTGTTGATGGCGGCCTTGCGCCCGGCGCCGGAAACCCCGGAGACGGCGTTGATGATGGGCTGCCACCCCTTGGCAATCAGACCATCCTGCTGCAGCGGCTTGAGAGCACAGAGGGAGGCGGTTGGGTAACAACCCGGCACCGCAATCAGCTGGGCGGTAGCGATGGCATCGGCGTTCCACTCAGCCAGGCCATAGACGGCCTGATCCAGCCACTGTTCGCTCTGGTGGGTGAAGCCGTAGAAGCTGTCGTAAAAGCCCTGATCCTTGACCCGGAACGCGCCGGAGAGATCGAACACCGGCAGCCCCTTGGCGAGAAACTTGGGCGCCAGCTCGGCGCTCACCTCGTGGGCGGTGGCCAACAGTACCAGATCGGCCTGGGTCAGGATCCGGGTCATGCCGTCGTCGTCCAGCGGTAGCAGCGGCTGATCGAGGGCGCCGACCCACTGGGGATGCAGGGAAGAGAAGCGCTTGTGGGCATCCTGACTGCCGGCGGAGACATAGAGGCCGAACAGTTTGAGTTGTGGGTGGTTCTGTACCAGTGCGGCCAGTTCGGCTCCCGCGTAGCCACTGGCACCGACGATAACGGTGTTAAGCATGTTGAATATTCCAAGTCAGAGTTCGAGATTCACAGCATGACGCTGCAGTGCACAAGGGTGTTAGACCGCCCCTTTGCACAAGTGCGGAGGGGCAATTCAGGCGGGTGTGTGTCGTCGGTTATAGATCAGGTGACAGAACATTAACTTTCCCTTACAACTAGAAGCCTTTGTTGATGAGCCAGATATTCAGGTAAAATTACAGAATATTCATGCACTCACTTTGCATTTGTATTTTCTAACAGAAACATTCCGGGGACGCAAGGAGGAGCTGATGGCCAATCTGGATTTTTTTTCACTTTATAAGAATATTATTGCGATTCCCTCTATCAGCAGCACGGATCCCAAGTGGGATCAGAGCAATGAGGCGGTGATCCGGCTGCTGGCAGACTGGTTCGGTCAGCTCGGTTTTCAGTGCGAGGTAACGGCGCTCCCAGATCTGCCGGGCAAGTTCAATCTGGTGGCGACGATTGGTCAGGGGGAGGGCGGCTTGTTGCTGGCAGGCCACACCGATACGGTGCCCTTCGATGAAGGGGGCTGGAGCAAGGATCCCTTCAAAGTGACCGAAGAGGGCAACCGCCTCTATGGCCTCGGCACCATCGATATGAAGGGCTTCTTCGCCTTTATCGTCGAGGCTCTGAAAGAGATTGACCTCAAGACGCTCAGCAAGCCGCTGCGCATTCTCGCCACTGCCGACGAAGAGACCACCATGGCGGGGGCCCGCGCCATCGCCGCGGCGGCCGAATTGAAACCCGACTACGCCGTGATTGGCGAGCCGACCGGACTGGTGCCTGTGGTGGCCCACAAGGGGCATATGTCGGAGGCGATCCGCATTACCGGCAAGAGTGGCCACAGCTCGGATCCCGCCAACGGCGTCAACGCCATGGAGATCATGCACAAGGCGATGGGGCAGGTGCTGCGCTTGCAGCAGGATCTGAAAGATCGCTACGCCGACCACCGCTTTGCCGTGCCGCAGCCGACCCTGAACCTCGGTTACATTCAGGGGGGCGACAGCCCGAACCGCATCTGCGGCTGCTGCGAGCTGCATATCGACCTGCGACCCACCCCGCAGGTGGGACCGGACGAGTTGATGGGGATGCTGAAAGAGGCGCTCTCTCCCATCGAAATTCACCAGCCGGGCTGTCTGCATCTGCAACATCTGCATGAACCCATTCCCGCCTATGCCTGCGCCGACGACTCTGTGCTGGTGCGCGAAGCTGAGAAGGCGAGCGGCCGCGCCGCCGAGTCGGTCAACTACTGCACCGAGGCGCCGTTTATCCAGCAGCTTGGCTGCGAGACCATAGTGATGGGCCCCGGTCATATCACCCAGGCGCACCAGCCGGATGAGTATCTCGACCTCTCCTTCGTCAAGCCGACCACCTCGGTGTTGCAGCACCTGATCAGACGTTTTTGCCTGTAGCGGCGGCGGTGAAAGGGGCGTAAGAACTGTAAGTAAGTTACATAACAAGCCGGTTGTGGAGTGGTGATGGAAATACATGTTCTGAATCGGCCTGTTATTTGACCTTGCGCAGACAATCTGGGTAGATTGTCACCCTAAGATGACGGAGCATATGTTGTAATCGCACAACAATAAGTGAGGTCGTCTAGCACCCCGGATGGGTGTCAGGCACCAACAAGATAAGGATGTGGAATGAACGAAAAGTACGCCGCACTACGCGCCAACGTAGGTATGCTGGGTCAGCTGCTGGGTAAATCCATCAAGGATCATCAGGGTCAGGCCTTTCTCGACAAGATCGAAACCATTCGCCAATTGGCCAAGTCCTCCCGCAAGGGCAATGAATCAGACCGGGAACGTCTGCTCGATACCCTGCGCACCCTGAGCGACGACGAGCTGCTGCCGGTGGCTCGCGCCTTCAGCCAGTTCCTCAATCTGGCCAACGTGGCGGAACAGTTCCACACCATCTCCCGTCGCTGCGAAGAGCAGGTCTGCACCCCGGACCCGCTGGAGCAGATGTTCGACAAGCTGAAAGCCTCCAACCTGTCGCAAGAGGCCATCATTCAGGCCGTGCGCGAGCTGGATATCGATCTGGTGCTGACCGCTCACCCCACCGAGGTGACCCGTCGCACCCTGATCCACAAGCACGTGCAGCTCAACGACTGCCTCGAGGCGCTGGAGCTCTCCGACCTGCTGCCCCGCGAGCGGGACAAGATCCTCAATCGCATCGAGCAGCTCATCAATCAGGCGTGGCACACCAACGAGATCCGCGAACAGCGCCCGACTCCGGTCGACGAGGCCAAGTGGGGCTTCGCCGTGGTGGAGAACAGCCTGTGGCCTGCCATCCCAGAATTCATGCGTAATCTGGACGAGCGTCTGCAACACCATCTGGGTGTGCGGCTGCCGCTGGATGCCGCGCCGGTCAAGTTCACCTCCTGGATGGGCGGTGACCGTGACGGCAACCCCTTCGTCACCGCCAAGGTGACTGCCGAAGTGCTGGAGCTGGGCCGCTGGATGGCGGTGAGCCTGTTCTACAAAGACATCAAGGAGCTCACCTCCGAGCTCTCCATGTCTGACTGTACCGACGCCGTGCGCGCTCGCGTTGGCGATCACCCCGAGCCCTACCGTGCGCTGGTGCGCGAGCTGCGTGAAGCGCTGCGCGAAACCAAGGAGCATCTCACCGCCAAGGTGCAGGGCCAGGCGAGCGAGAGCCAGGATCTGGTCAAGACCACCGCCCAGCTGCGCGAGCCGCTGGAGCTCTGCTACCACTCATTGCACGCCTGCGGCATGGGCAATATCGCCGATGGCATGTTGCTGGACGTGCTGCGCAAGGTCGCCTGTTTCGGCATCCATCTGGTCAAGCTGGATATCCGTCAGGATGGCGAGCGCCACGGGCTGGTCTTCTCCGAGCTGACCCGCTATCTGGGTCTGGGTGACTACGCCGAGTGGAGCGAAGATGACAAGCAGGCCTTCCTGCTCAACGAACTGAACTCCCGCCGCCCGCTCATTCCTCACGACTGGGAGCCGAGCGCCGAGGTGCGCGAGACGCTGGATACCTGTCAGGTTATCGCCGAGCACGACCCCGATGCGTTCGGTATCTACATCATCTCCATGGCCGGTGCACCGTCCGACGTGCTGTCGGTGCAACTGCTGCTCAAAGAGGCGGGTTGCAAGTTCCGCATGCCGGTCGCCCCGCTGTTTGAAACCCAGGATGACCTGATGGCAGGCACCGCCGTGATGGAGCGCCTGCTCTCGGTGGACTGGTATCGCGGCTACATTCAGGGCCGTCAGTACGTGATGATCGGTTACTCCGACTCTGCCAAGGATGCGGGCATGATGGCTGCCGGCTGGGCCCAGTACGCCGCCATGGAATCCCTGGTGGGACTTGCCGAAGCCAACAATATTCGCCTCACCCTGTTCCATGGCCGTGGCGGTACCGTCGGTCGTGGTGGTGCCCCTGCCCATCAGGCCATCCTCTCCCAGCCGCCGGGATCCCTGCGCGGCGGTCTGCGTACAACCGAACAGGGGGAGATGATCCGCTTCAAGTTCGGTCTGCCGAAAGTGGCGATCAAGAGTCTGGAGCTCTACACCAGCGCCGTGCTGGAAGGGAACCTGCTGCCGCCGCCCAAGCCGAAAGAGTGCTGGCGCGAGGTGATGGAACAGCTGGCCGCCGACTCCTGCGATCACTACCGCAGTATCGTGCGTGGTCATCCGGACTTCGTCCCTTACTTCCGTGCCGCCACCCCGGAGATGGAGCTCGGCAAGCTGCCGCTCGGCTCTCGTCCCTCCAAGCGCAAGCCCAACGGCGGCGTCGAGAGCCTGCGCGCCATTCCGTGGATCTTCGCCTGGACCCAGAACCGTCTGATGCTGCCGGCCTGGCTCGGTGCCCACAAGGCGCTGCAGCAGGCCATCGACGGCGGCAAGCTGGCGGTGCTGGAAGAGATGAGCGCCCAGTGGCCCTTCTTCCGCACTCGCCTCGAGATGCTGGAGATGGTGTTCCTCAAGGCGGACGTCTGGCTCGCCGAGTACTACGACACCCGTCTGGTGCCGCAGGAGCTGTGGGGCCTTGGCAAACAGCTGCGTCAGGAGCTCGCCGAATCCATCGAGGTGGTGCTGAAACTGAGCCCGCGCGGGGATCTGCTGGAGGATCAGCCCTGGATCAAGGAGTCCATCAAGCTGCGCAACCCCTACACAGACCCGCTCAACGTGCTGCAAGCCGAGCTGCTCAACCGCTCCCGCAACCACCCGGAGACCCTGCACCCCGAGCTGGACAAGGCGCTGATGGTCACCATCGCCGGTATTGCCGCAGGTATGCGTAATACGGGTTGATTACCAGTCCAGGTCCGCAGGCTTCAGCAATATCCATCAAGCCAAAGGGCGCCGACAAGGCGCCCTTTGTTGTTTCTACGATCTCGCTTGGTTTACAGGTTGTCTCTATGGGGTTGCCGCTTCCAGCGCGGTTATCTCGCCGCCGCTGATAAGCGGCAAGTTGCGGCTGATCAGCTCTACCGGCCAGTCCCACCAGGCGATGGCGTTGAGACGGGCGATGGTGTCGTCGTCGAAGCGGTAGCGGATCACCTTGGCGGGGTTGCCGCCGACCACGGCGTAGGCGGGCACGTCTCCGGTGACCACGGAGCGGGCGGCGATGATGGCACCGTTGCCGACCTTTACTCCCGGCATGATCAGGGCGTCATAGCCAATCCAGACATCGTTGCCGATGACGGTATCACCCTTGTAGGGGAGGCTGCCCGGGGCGGGGGCGGCATGCTCCCAGCCGTTGCCGAAGATAAAGAAGGGGTAGGTGGAGAAGCCGGAGGTCTGGTGGTTGGCGCCATTCATGATGAACTTCACCCCGCGGGCGATGGCGCAGAACTTGCCGATGATCAGCTTGTCGCCGATGAAGGGGAAGTGGTAGAGGACGTTGCGCTCGAAGCCCGCCGAATCCTCCGGGTCGTCGTAATAGGTGTAGTCACCCACCTCGATATTGGGCCCCTTGATGGTGTTTTTGATAAAGCACACCTGGGGAAAGCCGTTCATGGGGTGGGGATTGGCGGGATCGGGTCCGTGCATCTGGTCTCCTTGGATTGGCCGGGCTAGAGCGCCGGGAAGTAGCAGGCGCTCATGTCGATGGGGTGATCTGGGCAATTGGGTAGATAGAATTGCCAGCCCGCATCGGAGAAAGCGCGCAGCTCGGTTTCGACAAACTTGATGGCGAGGCTCAGGGCCTGCAGGCTGTCGATGCCGTAGATAAAGGTCTTGTCGCTCAGCCCCGCCAGCTTCACCTTGCAGCGCCAGTCACCGCTGGCGGACTTGGGATCCGGCTCGGGGGCCTTGATGGCGATCTTGAGGGTGAGCTGTTCCCCTTCGGTGCTGATAGCGTCGAAGCGGGCGGTAACGATGGCGTTTTTCATCTGGCGATTCCTTTTCCGTGGTACAGCCCCTGCGGTTGCGGGTGGCTGGCTCCCTGATGGCTGATGAGGTGAAAACTGGACTCAGGACGGTCAGCGTAAATGAACTTGTGAGTTGAAACAATGGGATATGCGCGACCGGGTGAGGGGGCTTTCGCCGCCGTGAGCGAGCGCAGTGGCGGGAGTAGCAACGCGCTGGCCACCTGTGGTGGCCGAGAGGCTGGCGGGCTGCTAGATGTAAAGGATTGTTGGCTGTGGCCGCAGATTTTTCTGCGCTGCCGATGAGGGCGAGTGAGTCCTCTTGAGGCAGAATATCTCCCCCCTGTTTGACGCTGAAGTACAGGAGTCTCCGTGGCGCTTTCGGTAACCCAGCTTTATGAAGTGATGGCCCAGCTGCCAGATCCCGTCTTTATCCTCAGTGAAGATGGCTATTACGTGGAATATATCGGCGGCATGGAGCAGCAATCCTATCACGATGGCAATCCGCTGGCGGGCAAGCAGCTGGCCGATGTGCTGCCACCCGAGATGGCCATGTGGGTCAAGGCGCAGGTGGCCGAGTCTCTGGCGAGCGGTCAGGTGCGGGTGGTGGAGTATGAGCTCTCCGCCGTCGAGGTGGGGGGGATCAATGCCGCCGCCGGGCCTCAAGGGATACAGCGTTTTGAGGGCAAGATTGCGCCGCTGCCCTCCCTCTATGACGGCAAGCGGGCGGTGGCCTGGGTGACCCGCAATATCACCCGCCAGTACGAGTTGCAGCAGCGACTGCTGCGCCAGAGTGAAACCGACCAGCTGACCGGCCTCTACAACCGCCGCTACTTCTTCGAGCACTGCCAGCCGTTGCGGGCAGGGGAGGCGCCCTGTGGTCTTATCATGCTCGACATCGATCACTTCAAGCAGCTCAACGATCGTTACGGCCATCAGCAGGGAGATCGGGCCTTGCAGCGCTTCAGTAGTTGTATCGATGCCCTGTTGCGGGCGGATGACCTCTTTGTGCGCAGCGGTGGCGAGGAGTTTCTGATCCTGCTGCCGCGGATCGATGAAGCCGGTTTGCAGCAGATGGCGGAGCAGATCCGCGCCGCCGTCGAAACGCTGCCTGCCGATCCGGTCGCCATCACGGTCAGTCTGGGCACAACCCTGGTGCAGCCGGAGGAGGAGATCAATCAGGCGCTGGCCCGGGCCGACGAGTGGCTCTATCGGGCCAAGCGGGCAGGGCGCAACCGGGTGGCGCACTGCCCGGCAGGTTGAAAGTGCCGCTCCGGTCGCTGTTGGAAATAGCCTGCGCTTTTACCCTGAATAAATTGGCTGACATCACTGTCAATTAGTAGAAAAGTTGGTCGTATTATTTAACTCATATTCCACAGCTTAAGGTGTTAATATTATCGGCCTGATCGCTGGTCTTATTTATGTTGTTGGGCAACAGCATGAGGTTTTATCGGTATGTTATCAAACAGGTTTGAATCGGGTTTTGGGTGACGAATGTGATACATCCTGTTGTCTTTTGAAACATTCCGATTCAAACAGTCATGAATTATTAACCTTGACCCGGATTGCGATTTCAACGATGGTAGCGTGGCAGCTCCGTTTCTCTCCGGTGGCCCTGTTGGCCGCTGGCGGCGTTGTTTTTTCATGTGCAGGGCGATATGCAACGACATATCTCCAGCCTGTTATTCGGGCCAATAAAAATAATGATGACAGATTAATAAGGTATATATTGCAATGAGTGTTTCTATTGCTGAAAAGAGTAACCCTGTTTCAAAATTGAAATGGGAGAAAAGCGATTCGGTATGGACCATGGGCCTATATGCCACTGCTGTCGGTGCCGGTACGTTATTTCTCCCTATTACTGTTGGCAGTAATTCCCCGGTTATTTTGCTATTTATTTTATTGCTGGCTTTTCCGCTTTCTTATTATTCCCACCGTGCATTGAGCCGCTTTGTGCTCTCCAGCTCCCATCGGGAAGGGGATATCACCCATGTGGTGGAGGAGCACTTCGGTGCCAAGGCGGGCAAACTGCTGATGCTGGTCTATCTGATGGCCTTCTACCCCATCATTCTGGTCTACAGCATCTCCATCACCAACGCGATTCAGAGCTTCGTGGTTCACCAGCTGGGGGATGCCGAGCTTCCGCGCGGCTTGCTGGTGCTGGGGGTAATGCTGGGCCTGCATCTGGTGCTGCTGGCTGGCAAACAGATCGTGGTGTCGGCTATCAGCGTGCTGGCGCTACCGATGGTCGCCTTTCTGATTGGCCTCTCCATCTATCTGCTGCCCCAGTGGAGCCTCTCCTATTTCAGCGAGAGTCAGGCGGTGGAGTGGCGTGATCCGGCGTTCTGGAAATCCCTCTGGCTGATCGTGCCGGTGATGGTCTTCTCCTTCAGCCATGCGCCTATTATTTCTTCCTTCAGCGCGGCGCAGAAAAAGCGTTGTCAGGAGAGTGCTGACCTGCGCGCCAAGCGGATAATCAAGTACAGCAGCATGCTGATTTGCGGCAGCGTGCTCTTTTTCGTGGTGAGCTGCGTGATGAGTCTGAGTCAGGCCGAGATGGCGCTGGCCCGCACCGACAATATCTCGGTGCTGTCGGCGCTTGCGAACAAGTTCTCCAATCCGCTGATCGCCTATGTGGGGCCGCTCATCGCCATTCTGGCCATGTCCAAATCCTTCCTCGGAACCTCCATGGGGGTGAGCGAGGGGACGGTGAGCATGGTGAGCGGTGCCTGTCAGGGGCTGGGGCTCTCTCTCAAGGAGTCGACCATCGCCCGGGTGTCATCGGTGATCCTGTTTATGGTGACCGCTGTCATCACCTATCTGAACCCCAATGTGCTCGACATCATCGAGCGCGTCAGTGGTCCGCTGATCGCGGTGATCCTGTTTCTGCTGCCGGCCTGCTCCATCTATCGCTTGCCCGCACTCAAGCGTTATCGCGGGCCGAGTACCCTTTTTGTGTTGGTGATGGGGCTGCTTGCCATCTCGGCCCTTATCTACGATCTGCTTTGACCGGGCGGTATCCCGCACAAATCAAAAAGGGCGACCATCTGGTCGCCCTTTCTCTGTGCATCGGGGTTAGCCGAGCAGGCCGCTGGCGCTCTGGCCCGCCATCAGCAAGCCGATGGCCAGCATGCTGAACCAGACCAGGGTTGCGCTTACCAGCAGATAGCCGCTGGCGACGAACAGACCGTCCCGCTGCAACATGCCGGTGGCCAGCAGCAGGATGGCCCAGGCAGGCATGGCGTTGGTGAACGGGATGGCGCCCAGAGGCAGCATCAGCAGCAGGGCGGCCAGCATGATCAGCAGGCCGTTGCAGCGGTTGACCGTGTTGCTGCCGGTCAGCACCAGCAGGCGCGGGCGGATAACGCGATCGACCCGGGCCAGCAGATCCGCCCCCTTGTGCAGGGTCGGCTTGAGCTGGTCGGCGGCGAAGCTGCGCTCCATCAGCATGGCGGGCAGCCAGGGCACCCGATTGAGGGTGATGCCGATCCCGATAAAGAGGATCAACAGGCCAAACGGGGTGCTGACCCCGGGAATGGAGACCGGCAGCAGGAAGGGGACGGTGAGCAGCACGCAAAACAGCAGCATCCCCTGCTCGCCCACCAGCGCGAGCATCTGGCGCAGGCTGATGTGGCTCTCGTTGATGGCGTGCGCGGTGGCCCGCAGGGTATCCGCGAGGGTAGTTTTGGGGTCGTTGAGTTGCGCGGCAACCATTCCCTGATGTCCTTTTGAGTAGTGATAACGGGCCCCGATGACCCGATTTGGCGCCAGCATACGTGGCAGAGGTTAACCGTCGATGAATGGTGGCGGGGCGCATAGCGGTGCCAGTGGGGCGGCTCGGCGGAGGTTCCGGCGAGAGGGAAATCCCGCGATGAAAGTGATCCGGTACAGCCGCCGTTTAGGATGGGCGCAGGATGCCTCTGGTATGCTTTCTGCACAATCACACAGGGAGCAGGGGATGATGAAGAGCGCCGGGATAGTGATGATGGGGTTGTTGCTGCCACTCGGGCAGGCCTGGAGTAGCGAGGCCGCGACCACATCCGGTTGGCAGGTGACGCCGTTTTTTGGCTACAGCTCAGCCATCGACTTCGAGAAGAGTGACGAGGTGGTGCAGCCGGTGCCGCTTTCTGCATCGTTTGATTCACTGCAGGGACAGGGCTCCGGCAGCTGGGGCCTCTTTATCAGCAAGGAGGTGGATGATCCCGGCATGATTGAGCTGCTCTACAGCCATCAGTCCACCCCCCTCTCTCCCGACCAGCCGGATCGCCTGACGGTGGATACTTTGCACTTTGCCGGTGCGCTGACCCTCTCTGACAACCTGATGGCGCCCTACATCGGCGCCGGGATCGGGGTGACCCGCTTTGCCGCCTACGACAGCGAGGTGACCCCTTCCATGTCGCTGGCGCTCGGGGTGCAACCGCGCCTCGCCGAGCATCTGGCGCTGCGGGCCGAGGTGCGCGGCTATGGCTCGCTGGTTAACGACAACAACCAGTTTCTCTGCAACCCGGAGCAGTGCGTGTTCAAGGTGCGCGGGGAGCTGGTAACCCAGTGGCAGGCCAATATTGGTCTTACCTTCCGCTTTTAGGCGAGGGGATTTCCCCCATGAAACAGGGGCCCTTGGGCCCCTGTTTCAGCAGCAATGTTCCGCCGTGATCGGCCATCAACCGGCAGCTCTTCACGCCTCTTTATTAGTCGGCGTCGCCCATACCGCGCAGTTTCTGCCCGCCTCCTTGGCGCCATAAAGCGCCTGATCCACCCGTTTGAACAGCGAGACGGCCGGCTCCCCGGGCTCGCGGATCCCCACCCCCAGACTGACCGTCATGGTATGGGTCGGGTCGGGGGCTATGGTGCGGGTCGCAGTGAGCAGGGTGTTGGCCAGTTGCTGCAGCTCGGCTTCGTGGGCGACGGGCAGCAGCAGGGCAAACTCTTCACCCCCGACACGGGCCGCCAGCGCACCGGGCGGGCAGTGCTGTTGCAACAGCTCGCCAAACTGTTGCAACACCCGATCCCCGATATCGTGGCCGTAGTTGTCATTGATCAGCTTGAAGTGATCCAGATCCAGCAGGATGAGAGCGTGGCAAATCCCCTGTTCCAGAAACAGCTGCTGATGAAAGTAGCGCCGGTTTGGCAGCCTAGTCAGATCGTCGAACAGCGCCTGCTGTCTGAGCTGGGTATTGATGTGGAAGAGGTGGTGCATGGTGCTCAGGATACCGATACTGCTGAGCAGGATGCCGCTGGAGCGCAGCAGATCCTCGGCATAGATGGCGAGCCAGAGTGGCTGCGCCACCAGTTCATCCATGATGTCGGCGGTGGCCCCCATGATCCACAACATCAGACCGCAGGAGAGCATGCGGTAGGTGTGGGTGGGCAGGTGGGCGCACTGCACCACCCAGAACAGGAACAGCATGGTGAGCCAGTTGATCACCTCGAAGCCAAAGCTGACGGCGTAAAAGCGCTCGTAGGGAAAGTGGGGCAGCAGCAACAGATGCAGGGCCATGATGGCCAGCATCACTATCCCCAGCAGCGCGATGTGGGCGCGATGCTCCCGGTCGAGATGACGGTAGTGGGAGAGGCTGATGTCGAGACGATCGAACTGCATGGTGTTCCTCGGATTGGGACTGCCATCAGGTTGCAAACAAGGGGCTGCGTAATGGCATGCCGTGGTCGGATAACAGGAAACGGCTGGTCTGTCAGTGTAAACGAGCGGGCCCGCAGAGCGCGATATCGATGACGTCAGCTTGTGGGCTGGCTCAGGCTTTGCGCACTTCTGGTGCGTGACGTATCGCCTGCCCTGCGACAGGGCGCCCCTGGGCAGGTTAGCGCAGCTCATGCGCCAAATTGGTGCGTTGATGATGCGTAATCTTACTAATGCAATGATTTAAAAGGATTTAAATTTGTGGCCCGCTTTATGCTTTTTACATGTCAGACGGTCTCTTGCGGTCATCGGCGGCAGATGCAGTGATGAGGAAGTGGCAAGAGACATCCCCGTGCCGGGCACGGGTGTGATTCTGGCGGGTTGCAGCAACACCTTGCGGTTCGCCACAGATTCAATCAGGGAAACGGAGCCGGTCTTGTACCGGTACGACAGGGAAGGAGAGTGCTCTATGGTCAAAAAATGGATGATGGCGGGTCTGACGATGTTGCCTGCCTTGCTGGTTACCCCAAGTTGGGCCGAAGAGGTCGCTCAGGTACAGGCGGCGGTGGCTCCGGTTGCCGCCATGACAATCAACAAGGGTGACAACACCTGGATGCTGCTCTCGGCGGCGCTGGTGATCCTGATGTCGATCCCCGGTCTCGCCCTCTTCTACGGTGGTCTGGTGCGGGCCAAAAACATGCTGAGTGTGCTGATGCAGGTCTTTACCCTGTTCTGCCTTATCTGCGTGCTCTGGGTGATCTACGGCTATTCGCTGGCCTTTACCGAAGGGGGCAATTTCTACGGCTCCTTCAGCAAGGTGCTGCTCAAGGGGGTGACCCCTGACTCCATCGCCGCCACCTTCAGCAAGGGGGTCGGGATCAGCGAGCTGATCTATGTGGTGTTCCAGGGGGCCTTTGCCGCCATCACCTGCGGCCTTATCGTGGGGGCGTTCGCCGAGCGCATCAAGTTTGCCGCCGTGCTGCTCTTCTCGGTGATCTGGTTCACCTTCGCCTATATCCCGCTGGCTCACATGGTATGGTACTGGGCGGGTCCGGATGCCTATACCAGCGCCGAGGCTGCGGCCACAGCGACCGCCACTGCCGGTTATCTGTTCCAGCATGGTGCGCTGGACTTTGCAGGCGGCACCGTGGTGCACATCAACGCCGCCGTGGCGGGTCTGGTGGGTGCCTATCTGGTGGGCAAGCGTCTGGGCTACGGTCGTGATCCCATGACCCCCCACAGCCTGACCATGACCATGATCGGTGCCTCCCTGCTCTGGTTCGGCTGGTTCGGTTTCAACGCGGGCTCCGCGCTGGAAGCCAACGGTATCGCTGCTCTCGCCTTTATCAACACCTGGGTAGCGCCGGCTGCGGCAGCTCTCTCATGGACCTTGGCCGAGTGGGTGATGAAGGGACGTCCCTCCCTGCTGGGTGCGGCATCCGGTGCGGTGTCCGGTCTGGTGGTGATCACCCCGGCAGCCGGTTTCGTCGGTGTGGGCGGTGGTCTGGTGATGGGCCTTGTCAGTGGCGTGGCGGGTCTGTGGGGCGTCCACGGTCTCAAGCGCCTGCTGGGGGCCGATGACAGTCTGGACGTGTTTGGCGTACACGGGGTGTGCGGCATTCTCGGTGCTCTGCTGACCGGCGTCTTTGCCAGCCCGGATCTGGGCGGCACCGGGGTGTGGGACTATGTCACCAATCAGGTTGCCGAGGGCTACTCCATCCTGACTCAGGTGAAGATCCAGGCTATCGGGGTCGGTGTCACCCTGCTCTGGTCCGGTGCCGTGGCGGCGATTGCCTTCAAGGCGGTCGACATGCTGGTGGGTCTGCGGGTGAACGGCGATGCCGAGCGGGAAGGGCTGGATGTCACCTCCCACGGCGAGAAGGCTTACAGCATGTAATCCCGAATGCCAGACAACAAAAAACCGCCGGGATCGGCGGTTTTTTTATGACTCTAAAGCTGCAAAGCCTGAGTTCACACGCTTAGTTCACGACGGCCACGTTGATGCTGCCATTGCCCTGGGTCATGCGTACACGGGCGCCCGGGGTGAAGGTGGGGCTGGCTTTCTGCACCACCACGATGGCTTCGCCGTTCTCTTTCTTGATCTCCAGCTCGACGCCGTCGATCTGATTCATCTTGTTGCCGATGGCATTGCCTGCCGCTGCACCGGCGATGGCGCCGCCTGCGGCTGCGATGTCGCGTCCGGTGCCGCCACCGACTGTGCTGCCCAGCAGGCCACCGACTACGGCGCCGCCAATGGTGCCAATCAGGGAGTTCTCATCGGCCTGGATCTTCACCGGGCGGGTGGAGATGATGGTGCCGTAGCTGACGGTCTGCACCTGTTTGGCGCGGTCTTTGGTGTAAACATCGCCAGAGTAAACGTCACTGTTGGCGCATCCGGTGATGGTGGTTGCTGCCAGCAGGGCAATAAGGGTCATACGCTTCAACATGGTGGGCCTCCTGGGCTGCACGTAATTTGAACAATTCGGTTGATGAGTGAACTTTACTCCAACCCCGTCACACATGAAATCGGCAAAATGTAACCAATTATGCGTTCTGTAACCGGTTTTGTCCTTGAATCGCAGCTGTACCGGAGAGGGTTTTAACCAGCAGCAGACGGTCTTCTCCGGGGCCGAAATAGTCGGCTACTTCCGCCTGCAATGTGTAACCGAGCCGGTAGTAGAGGCGCTGGGCCGGATTGGCCGGATCGACCGTGAGCCGCAGTTCGCTGATCTGCAGCGCCTGTTGGTTGGCCTCCATCTGGCGCATCATTCGCTCCGCGAGGCCGAAACCGCGCGCCTCGGGCAGCACCGCCAGCGAGAGCACCCAGCCTTGCGACCGCTCCTGACCGAATCCCCCCAGCACATAACCCACCAGCTGCCCCTCGTATTCGGCCACCAGCAACAACTCGGGCCACAAATCCATCGCCTGACGGAAGAAGAAGGCGGGATAGACATCTTCGCCAAACACCTTGGCATCGATCTGCCAGATGGCGTGCATGTCATTGTGGGTAGCGGTGCGTAGCAGGGGTGGGTTGTGGTGCATCAGGACTCCATTGGCAGCAAACGGATCGGCAACGCCGCTGACCTTGGGGTCAACGGCAGAAAAGGAGTCATAGGGTAGTGGTCATCCCCTGCCGGATGCAAGGGATTGGCGGTTATGGCGGCAGGGGGCGGCTCTGGGGCAGTTTGGGAGCCTTGCGCAAGCCGTCGAGCAGGTGGCGAAGGGTGAGCCAGGGGTGGCGCAGCAACATGCGCGGGCCGCTCCACTTCATCACCTGCTGGATCTGTTTGCGCATCGCCGGTGCGTAGCAGTGGATATTGCAGTTGGCGCAGGTGGGTTTGTGGCCGTGGCCATAACGGCAGCGGCGCAGGCGCTGATGGGCGAAATCCCGCAACTGGCGACAGTGGCGGCAATGGGGATCCTGATGATGGTGCTGGCAGTAGAGGCGGATCATGGCGCTGACCGTCTGCTGCTCGCGCATGAGTCTGGGATGGTCACTCGCCTTTTTGCTGGCTGCGGCGTGTGAGCCCCGGGCTGGGCTGGCATGATGACTTTTCATGGCCGCCATTCTCCTGACCTGCTCGCTTTGGGTGTTGATACAGGTCAAAAGGGGGGATAAAAAACAGGGCCCGCAGGCCCTGTGTCATCAGATGAGGCTGGTTGCCTGCTCCAGCCAGGCGAGATCCTCGCCCTCGAGCAGCGGGCTCAGGCGGCGGAACACCTCGACATGGTATTCGTTGATCCAGCGGAATTCGGCCGGGCTCAGCAGGCTGCGGTCGATCAGGCGGGTATCGAACGGCACGTAGGTCAGGCGCTCGAAGCCCAGCATCGGCAGCTCGCCAACCTGTTCCAGCTCGGTCACCACCACCAGGTTTTCGCAACGGATGCCAAAGCCATCTTCACGGTAGTAGCCCGGCTCGTTGGAGAGCACCATGCCCGGTTGCAGGGCAACCATGCTCCCTTTCGGCGCGATGCGCTGGGGCCCTTCGTGGACGCTCAGGAAGTGGCCGACGCCGTGGCCGGTGCCGTGGTCGTAGTTGTAACCGGCCTGCCACAGCGGCATGCGGGCCAGCACGTCGAGCTGGATACCGGCGGTGCCACGGGGGAAGCGGGCCTGATCCAGCGCGATATGGCCCTGCAGTACCCGGGTAAACATCGCTTTCTGCTCGTCGCTCACCTCACCCACCTTGATGGTGCGGGTGATGTCGGTGGTGCCGTCCATGTATTGCGCGCCGGAGTCCAGCAGATAGAGGCTGTCCTGGCCGAACGCACGGGGGGTGCCATTGGTGTGGTGGTAGTGGCACATGGCGGCGTTGGGGCCGAGCGCAGAGATGGTATCGAAGCTCGGCTCGACGTAGTGCTCCTGCTCGCGGCGGAACGCTTCCACCTGATCGGCCAGGGTGCCTTCATCCACCCCCTCGAACTCGCCGGAGGCGACCAGCCGATCCAGCCAGGCGAGGAAGCGGGTCATGGCCACGCCATCACGCAGGTGAGCGGCACGCATACCGGTCAGCTCGATCTCGTTTTTGCACGCTTTCGGCAGCATGGTGGGGTCTTGGCCAGCCACCAGAATGGCACCCGCCTCTTCCATGACGAGCTGGGTCCAGGCGTTGGCGCTGTCCGGATCGGCCAGCACCTTCTGCTGATCTTCACCGATGCGCTGCAACACGTCGCCCAGCTTGTCGATGGGGTAGACGGAGACATCTTGGCCAACGTGTTGGGTGAAGGCGAAGCAGTCAATCTTGTCGGTATCGACGAAGAAATCCATGCTGGTGTTGGCGTAGAGCACCGCAAAGCCCAGCACCACCGGCAGCCGGTCGATGTCGCGGCCACGCAGGTTGAGCAGCCAGTTGATGGGCTCGGCCTGGGTCAGCAGCACGGCATCCAGCCCGCGCTTGCGCAGGTCGGCCGCCAGCTGTTCACGTTTGGACTGGCTGGACTGGCCTGCCAACTCCTCGCTGTAGAGGATGACCGGGCTCTTGGTCGGCTCCGGGCGATCGCTCCAGTTCAGGTCGATAGGGTTCTGCTCGACGCGGATCAGCTCGATACCTCGGTCGGCCAGCACGGCCTTGGCATTCTTGTACCAGGTCAGGCTGTGCAGGCGGGCATCGAAGCCAACCCGGGAGCCTGACGGCAGTTGCTCGGCCAGCCACTGCACATGAGGATTTTCAATGAGGTGGAGGAATTCGAACAGTTCGGCGGGGGTTTGCATCCGCGCCTGCACCGTATAGCGACCATCGACAAAGAGGGCTGCCCGCTGGGCCATGATGATGGCAACGCCGGCAGAGCCGTTGAAACCGGTGATCCAGTCAAGCCGCTCGGCATAGGCGGGGATGTACTCGCCGAGGTGCTCATCATCGTGGGGGACGATAAAGGCGTCCAACTCCTGCATGGCCAGCTCGGCCCTGACTTGGGCGACGCGGGTTTCAATTATCTCGAAATTATTCATGTCGTTAGTGCCAGATGGTTGCTATATGAGTGTTCAGTTTTTATGGCCGCTGGCCAGGATCCGCTTGATCGACTGACCCGCTGCTTCGATATGCTGCCTGAGCAGCACCACCGCCTCGTGCTTGCGCCGGGCGCGGCACAGTTCCAGCAATTGGGCGTGTTCACGCTCCGCCTTGTCCACCCCGTCACTGGCAAACAGCAGCTCGAAGCGGACATAGCGGTCACAGCTCAGATTGATCTGGGCGATCAGTTCAAGTGCCTGGGGGCGACCGGCTGCCTGATAGAGGGTGGCGTGAAAGCTGTGGTTCAACTCGGCCCAATGTTCAATCTGGGTGCCTGACTCCAGGGCGTGATCAAACTGGGCGAGGATCGCCTCCGCTTGCGCGAAGGTGGCTTCCGTCATCTTGTCGACGGCGTGAAACAGGGTATCGGCTTCCAGCAGCGCTCGCAAATAAAAGAGCTCTTCAATGGCCGATGCGTCCAGCATGGTGACCACGGCGCCGCGATGGGCCTCGAATTTGACCAGCCCCTGCGCTTCCAGCTGCATCAGGGCTTCGCGCACCGGAATGCGGCTCACGGCCAGCTCTTTGGCGATGGCATCCTGACGCAAGGGGGCGCCAGCGGGGAACTCCCCACGGAGGATCCGGCCACGGAGGTTTTCCATCACCATCTGGGTTCGGGTCTTGTAGGGTGGGGTCATGGTCGGGTCACGATTGGGCGTTACAGAATTGTATATTGTATAAAGTTTGGCTGAATCTAACCTGTCACAATGGGCAAAGGCAAGGTTTTGGCCCCTTGAATGGGGCCGATGGCGGCGTTCGAGGCTCCACAAAAACAAAAATGCCGATCAGCGTGGCTGACCGGCATGATGTCACTGATACGAAGCGAGCCTGTTACAGCTGCGGGCCTGCCGCAACCAGACGTTTGCCTTCGTCGTTATCGGTGAAGCGCTCGAAGTTCTTGATAAAGCGCCCTGCCAGATCGACGGCCTTGGCATCCCACTCGGCCTTGTCGGCGTAAGTGTCGCGCGGGTCGAGGATCGCTGGGTTCACATCGTGCAGCGCGGTCGGGATCTCCAGATTGAAGATCGGCAGCACCTTGGTCTCGGCCTTCTCGATGGAGCCATCCAGGATGGCATCGATGATGGCGCGGGTATCCTTGATGGAGATGCGCTTGCCGGTGCCGTTCCAGCCTGTGTTGACCAGATAGGCTTCTGCACCTGCCGCTTCCATCCGTTTCACCAGCTCCTGACCGTACTTGGTCGGGTGCAGGGAGAGGAAGGCTGCGCCGAAGCAGGAGGAGAAGGTCGGAGTCGGCTCTGTGATGCCGCGCTCGGTACCGGCCAGTTTGGCGGTGAAGCCAGACAGGAAGTGGTACTTGGTCTGCTCCTTGGTCAGTTTGGAGACCGGAGGCAGCACACCGAAGGCATCGGCAGTCAGGAAGATCACCTTGGTGGCGTGACCTGCCTTGGAGACCGGCTTGACGATGTTGTCGATGTGATAGATGGGGTAGGAGACGCGGGTGTTCTCGGTCTTGGAGCCATCATCGAAGTCGATGGTGCCATCGGCAGCAACGGTCACGTTCTCCAGCAGCGCATCGCGACGGATGGCGTGGTAGATGTCCGGCTCAGCCTCTTCGGAGAGCTTGATGGTCTTGGCGTAGCAGCCCCCTTCGAAGTTGAACACGCCGTGGTCATCCCAGCCGTGCTCGTCATCGCCGATCAGCTGACGCTTGGGATCGGTGGAGAGGGTGGTCTTGCCGGTGCCGGAGAGGCCGAAGAAGATGGCCACGTCGCCGTCCTGACCCACGTTGGCGGAACAGTGCATGGAGGCAATGCCGCGCAGGGGCAGGAAGTAGTTCATCATGGAGAACATGCCCTTCTTCATCTCGCCACCGTACCAGGTGCCACCGATGAGCTGCATCTTCTCGGTCATGTTGAAGGCAACAAAGTTCTCGGAGTTGAGACCCTGCTCCTTCCAGTTCGGGTTGGTGCACTTGGCACCGTTCATCACCACGAAGTCAGGCTTGAAGGTTTTCAGCTCTTCATCGCTCGGACGGATGAACATGTTTTTCACGAAGTGTGCCTGCCAGGCCACCTCGGTGATGATGCGCACGGCCAGGCGGGTATCCGGGTTGGCACCGCAGAAACCGTCGACTACAAACAGGCGCTTGCCGGAGAGCTGTTTGGTGACCAGCCCTTTCAGATGTGACCACACTTCCGGGGTAATGGCTTTGTTATCGTTTTTACCCTGGTCAGACCACCACACAGTATCCTGGGTAGTGGCATCTTTGACGATATATTTATCTTTTGGGGAGCGACCGGTGAAGATACCGGTGTTTACGTTGACGGCGCCCAGCTCGGTCACCACACCGCGCTCGAACCCTTCCAGGTCAGGGCGTGTCTCTTCCGCGAAAAGCTGCTCGTAAGAGGGGTTGCGAACGATTTCTTGGCTGTTTTTGATGCCGTACTGGTCCAGTCCTAATTGTTGGGCCAGGGTGGGTTCTGCCACGATTGTCATTGTATTCTCCTGGGTTCAGAGGTTGGTAGGGTTCTATCTGACGGTCATCCTATCACTTAGGTGGTAGAGTTTAGCGATCGCCATCAAACTTTATAAAATAGGGTATTTTTTTGTTATTAAAGTTAAAGGCGGGTTTTGCCCGCCTTTAATTAGTGTAACTGGTTTGCATCATTGCCGGGAGCCCTGCTGAACAGGGTTTCGACATCGATCCCATTAAATTGGTACTGGGCGCCGCAATAATCACAGTGCATGTCGATCTTGCCGAGCTCCTGCACCATCTCCATGACCTCTTCCTTTTCTATCTGCAACAGGGCCCCTTCGCAGCGCTCGCGGGAGCAGGTGCAACGGAACTCGACCGCCTGCGGATCGAACACCCGCACCTTGTCCTGGTGGTAGAGACGGTAGAGGATCTCTTCTGCCTGCAGGCCGAACAGCTCTTCATCCTTGATGGTGCTGGTGAGCTGGGTCAAGTGATCGAAATCGTTGCTGTGATCCTCGCTCTGGGCGGGCAGCTCCTGCAGCATGATGCCGGCAGCACGCGGCGCACCTTCGTGGTAGCCGGTGCGGATCCACAGCTTGGTGGCCAGCTGTTCGGAGCGGGCGAAGTAGTGCTCCAGGCAGCCTGCCAGGGTGTCGGCGTCCAGCGCTATGATGCCCTGATAGCGCTCGCCCTGCTCCGGGGTGATGGTGATGATCAGCTGGCCGTTGCCAATCAGGCTCTGCAGCTTGCCATCGCTCGGCAGCTCGCCTTCATAGCGGGCCACGCCGCGCAGCTGCTGGTTGTTGTCACCGTTGATCACGGCCAGACGCACCGGGCCATCGCCCTGCAGCTGCACCGTGATGGAGCCTTCAAACTTGAGGGTGGCGGTCAGCAGGCTGGTGGCGACCAGCAGCTCGCCCAGCAGTTTTTGCACCTGCACCGGGTAGTTCTGGGCTTCCACCACGTGGCGGTAGGTGTGATCCAGCTGGACCAGCTCGCCACGCACTTCGTACTCTTCAAACAGATAGCGATACAGCAGATCTTGGTTGCTCATCATGTATTCCTGGCTTTTCGGTGAGGTAAATCGGGCGGGCTGGGGTTGATGCCAGCCCGGTATCAAATCGGGGTAGGTCAGTACTGTTTGACCTTGAGCAACTGGCGTCGCTCCTGCTTGTCGGGGCGGCGCTCGGGGCTGGGGGCAAACTGGCTGTTGAAGCGGCGCGCCTCGCTGTTCTCGGCCCGTTTTTTCAGGCTCTCGGCGGTCTCTTCATAGAGTTGCTGGGCCAGCGGTGCCGATTTGCGCTGCTCGCTCAAGGCCAGCACCCGCACTTCGCGTTCGTCCTGCCCCTGCCAGAAGCGGATCAGTGCACCCACTTCCACCTGTTTGCCCGGTTTGCTGCGCTGACCATTGTAGTGCACCTTGCCCCCGTCTATCTGATCCCGCGCAATGGAGCGGGTCTTGTAGAAACGGGCCGCCCACAACCACTTGTCGAGACGAACCTCGAGGGCACTTTCTGCATGATTGGGCATGAACAGGCTCCATAACGGGGAAAAGAGGTGGTCGATTATACCAGAGCACGGGGTCGGGATAGAAACCGGGCCGCCGCCGCGCGGGGCGCAAACCATGTCAAGGTGATGCAACATATGGGCAGTTTGCTGATTCACAAGGGAAAGCGCTGCTTTATCGGGTATCCATGGGGGCTGGGAAGGGCCTCCATACCGCGCATATAACGCTGCCGCCCCGGTTGGGGGCGGCAGCGTTCACATCCATCGACCATGTCAGAGTCAGAAGTGATCGTGCTGATCCGGCTTCTTCTGGTCGTGTGGGCCTTCGCTGTGGGCGATGGCAGTGCGGATCAGATCAACCCCGGCGCGGATAATCAGCACCCCCATGTTGACCAGCTTGACGCAGACCCACATGAAGGTGATGAGCAGGATCAGCTTGAGCACGGTCTGGAACGCTTCCAGGAAGTTCTGCTCCAGCTGGGCGGTCAGGCCGTTGGCGCTGGTCATCAGCCAGGTGTAGACCTCGCGCACGAACGGGATGCGGCTTGGCATCTCCAGTACATCCAGTGCGGCAGGAAGCGCCTGGAAGATGACGATGCTGCCGAACAGGATCAAAATGACACCGATGGCGATGCCGAGGAAAAAGCCGAACTGTCTCATGGAGGGCTCCAGCATTTGCTGCATGCAATTGAAGATAGCCGTCAATAGTAGGGAGTGCCCTGCTTCATCGCAATCTTCCGTGCACCGCCAGCGCGGCGGGAACGGCGGCAATCCGGCCGCTACCGTTGCCCAACTATCTGATTTCTGGGAGGCTTGTCGCCATTGTGCATAGGGAAAGCAAATTGATGTCGAGAACCCTCTTTTTACTGTTGCTGGCGCTGTTTGCCGCTCTGCCAGCCCTGAGTGCCGAACCGGCTGGCCCCACGGCAGCGGCCTGCGCCATCCGCCATCAGGATCAACTGCTGCTGGTGCAGGATCGCATCTCCTCCCGCTACAGCCTGAGCGGTGGCTATATAGATGGCGGCGAGCGCCCCGAGCAGGCGGCGCTGCGCGAACTCTATGAAGAGACCGGCTTGCAGGGGGAGGTGGTGCAGGAGTTGGGCCGCTGGCAGCGAGCGGTTATCTTCGCCTGCCGCACGCTGGAGCCTATCGTCGCCCAGCAAGATTCCGATTTTGTCTCGCTGCTGAAGGCTCCCAATCTGGGCGGGGAGATCCTTAACACTCGGCTGATCGCCATCGACCAGCTGCCCCGCGAGCAGCGTCGTTTCCCGGATCAGCTCGACTGGTTGCAATCCCGGCTTGATCAGGTGCCCGAGAGCGAGATGCTCTGGCAGGCTGATTTTGTGGCGCAGGGCAATGCGCTGCATCAGGCCGAGATCCCGCTGATGCTGCGCCTGCAACAGTGGCTGGGGCCCGATGTCTGGTGGCTGTCGGTCAGCAATCTGTTTGGTTCAGGCGGCTTTCAGCTTGCCCTGATACCTTTGCTGCTCCCGCTGCTGGGGTGGCCGCGGCTGCGCCAGCTGCTGTTTGCCATGCTCTGGCTTGGCTTGTTGGTGCAGGCAAGCAAGGAGGGGATCGGCTGGCCGCGCCCCTTCCATCTGCAACCGCTGCTGGCAACCCAGAGCGCGCAAGGCTTTGGCATGCCGAGCGGCCATACCGCTTCGGCCCTGCTGTTCTGGGGGGCGCTGCTTGGCTGGTTCTGGCCTGCCCGGCGCGGGCTGGCCTATTCGCTGGCCTTGCTGCTGGCGCTGACCACAGGTCTGGCGAGGGTCTGGCTCGGGGTGCACTTTATCTCCGACGTGGCGGCGGGGCTGCTGATTGGCGCCTTGCTGCTGGCGGTTCGCCCCTGCTGGCGTGCCGACAGGCATTCGGCAGCTTGGCTGCTGTTGATTGCATCTGCGCTGGCGCTCGGGGGGCTGACCCAGTCGGCCCATCTGGCCGGGATAGGCATGGCGGCCCTCGGGCTCTGGGTTGGCGGTTTGCTTACCCTGACCCGCGGCGGATATCCCCCCATTGTGACCGGCGCGGTCACGCTGGCGGGGGGCGCGGTGATAGGGGCGGGGCTTTGGGCGCTGCCGCTGCTGACCAGCAGTTCGCTGGCCATACTGCTTGGTCAGTTTGTGCTCTTTTTCGGGCTGGGGCTCTGGTTGAGCGCTGGCCTCTGGTGGATACTCTCTTTCTTGAAATGCGACACACGACCCAAGGGCAACGGCTCTGACAAGGGAACTCTATGAATGTGAAAAAAGTGGATTTGGCCAAGATAACCTTGGGGGTGCTGTTTCTCAGCATCCTGATTATCTCCTGTTTCCTGGTGTTGCAGCCCTTCCTGCCTGCGCTGGTGTGGGCCACCATGATCACCATCGCCACCTGGCCGCTGATGTTGATGGTGCAGCGGCTGTTGTGGGGCAAGCGCACCCTGGCGGCCCTCTTTATGACGCTGGTGCTGCTGCTGATGTTTGTCATCCCGCTCTTTATGACGCTGGCCAATGTGGCGGAGAAGGCGCCCATGCTGATCGAGCTGGGTACCCATATCAGCCAGTCACCGCCGCCGGAGCTGCTCTGGTTGCAACAGATCCCGCTGGTAGGCGACAAGCTCTATGACTTCTGGCAGCAAATTCTGGCGAGCGGTGGTCAGGTGCTGTTTGCCAAGCTGGCCCCCTATTTCGGTCAGACCGCCCGCTGGCTCGCCTCTCAGGCGGGTAATCTTGGGCTGCTGTTCGTTCACTTCCTGCTGACGGTCGGTATCTGCGGTGTGCTCTACCACTCGGGTGAAGTGGTGGCGACCGGCATTCGCCGCTTCGCCCACCGGCTGGCGGGCCAGCGTGGTGACAACGCCACTGTGCTGGCTTCACAGGCGATCCGTGCCGTGGCCATGGGGGTGGTGGTAACCGCACTGGTGCAATCCTCGGTAGCCGGTGTCGGCCTGCTGATTGCCGGTATCCCCTACGCCATGGTGCTGGTGGTGGTGATGTTCCTGCTGATCGTCGCCCAGATCGGCCCCTTCCCGGTGCTGCTGGCCTGTATCGGCTACCTCTACTGGAGCGGCGACACCACCTGGGGCACCTTCCTGCTGGTGTGGTCACTGATTGCGGGCACCATGGACAACTTCCTGCGCCCCTTCCTGATCAAGCGGGGCGCCGACTTGCCGCTCATCCTGATTCTGGTGGGGGTAATCGGTGGCTTGCTGACCATGGGGATCATCGGTCTCTTTATCGGCCCGGTAGTGTTGGCGGTGGGCTACACCCTGCTGGATGCCTGGATCAAGGAAGATGACCAGCCGGCGGCTGCCGCGGTTGAACCGCCCAAGGCCCAATAACGATTCAGTACAAAGACGATTCGGTAACAAGATGAATCAGCCATCCATCGCTGATACAAAGAGCCGCCCATTGGGCGGCTCTGTTGTTTATTACCATCCCATGTAGGTTCGATTAGCGAAGCGTAATCGGACGATCGAGATGCCGCTGTCCCGGTTGTATCCATAAGTCAGCGGTGGCCCGTCAGAGGGGAAATGCGGGTGACTTATGGCGGCAAAGCAGACCGGGCAAGTTGTATAAGCTGAATTTATGGATTTGTGTTAAATGACCCAATTTTTGCTTATACCAACGCCTATCCAAGCCCTACATACGATTTGGCCCGGTAATCCCCCCGAAAAACTGAGGTGCTCATAAGTAGAATTTTCTCGTATCTTGAACGCAGGAGGTTCTACATG